>NZ_BARE01000037.1 GCF_000367345.1 Sphingobium xenophagum NBRC 107872 | reverse complement strand
AGCCCACTTTCCTTGTCTCGGCCCTGCCGGGTGCCGATCGCTGACGCGCGATCCTGGCGGACCGCCGGTGGACATCGCTAGGCGCGATGGCGTGGGCCGGTCCCGGCCAAGCGGTGTGGGCGTCGCTTCCCTCTAGGCCCGTCGTGGCGGGCGGCAAGCCGGCCTGCGGCGCAGCTCCTTCACTTCGTTGCGGTCCTACCGGATGCAGCCCGCCGCTTGTCCGGGCCTGCCGGTGCGCTCTTGCCGCCCACCCCGCTTTTTCGGGGTCCGGTGTGTGCAAGAGGAGTAAAAGTCATGGAACTCAAGCATATCGACATTGCCTGCCTCTCGATCTCGCCTGCGAACATGCGGGGCGTGAAGAGGGCGCCGGACCTGAACAATATCCTGCCGTCCGTTCGGGCGCGGGGCGTGCTGGTGCCGCTGATCGTGCGACAGAATGGATCACCCACCACCTACGAGATTGTCGCGGGCAAACGGCGCTACCATGCCGCGATGATCGTGGCGCAGGAGGAAGGAAGCGTCGAGCCGCTGCCCTGCGCGATCATGGAGGCGGGGGATGACGCGGCGGCGCTGGAAGCCTCGCTCATCGAGAATATCGCCCGGCTCGATCCCGATGAGGTGACCCGGTGGGAGACCTTCACCCGGTTGGTGAAGGAGGGCCGATCGCCAGAGGATATTTCGCTGACCTTTGCCGTCGACCTGCTTGCCCGGCCAGATGCAACCATCTTTCCGTACCCCGCCTATCTGATCGGCCTTCGTGAAAAATGGCTCTTCTCCGCACCATTCGATGTGCGCCCGATAGACCTAGGCGAAGCCGATGCCTGGGGGACGGTGAAGGATGCCGACGCCGCTAAGGCGCTCGAAGAGTTCCTTGCCGACCTTGATCCCGCAGCCGCCGATGCGGGTTGAGATCGCCGAAGATGTCGTGGCAACGCTGCGTAGCGCGCTCCAGTTGGCTGGCCCGCGTGAGATTGGCGGTGTCCTCATGGGCGAGCAAATCGAACCCGGGCATTTCCGGATCGTTGAGACATCCATTGACGCTGAGACCGGCGGAAGTGCCCATTTCGTCCGTAGCCCCGGCGCGCATGCGGAGGCGCTCGATGCGTTCTTCCAGCGGACAGGGAACGCGTATGACCGCTTCAACTATCTGGGCGAGTGGCATTCCCATCCCACGTTCGACGTCACGCCGAGCCGTCAAGACGCCGGGGCAATGATGGAACTCGTCCACGGTGAGCGCGGAATCGATTTCGCCGTGTTGCTGATCGTGAGACTAGGATCCATCCACTCACTTGTCTGCTCTTGCACCCTTTTCCGTCGTGGCTTCGGGCCATCTGCCGTCGAGATACTGGAATGATGAACCTGCTGAACCTCTTCATCCGATCGCTCATCGAATATGGTGCTCGCTCCGTCGGCCCGAAATTTTCGATCCTCAATCACAAAAGCGGAACGTCTGCACTGGGGTCACGAAATTTGGGCTCTGAAGGGCGGGAATGGGTTGAAATCGGCGAAAGTGGGCTAACTCCACTGGTGTACGAATAACTGCAAAAATGACCCGACAGGACCCGAATTCGCGCCGTTTTCGCCGAAATTTTTTTTTGGGGGTTTGTGTGGGGGCCTGTAGCTTTGCTCAGTGAATATTAGCTTCTTGATTCAAATTGATAGCACAATTATATGAGTCCTGTAAGCGCACCATTTTCCGGCCCCGACTGCCGATTTTCCCGAAATTTCCGCTTCATACGCTCACCCGCGCCGGAGCATCTTGCACCGGCGCGGGTTGGGGCGTCGTCAGAATTTGTAGCCCAGCGTCATGCCATAGGTGCGCGGCGGCAGGTAGGTGACGCCGATGATGCGGCCGGTGGAGATCGCAAAGGTGCTGCTTTCGCGCAGCGTGTTGTTGATATTCTTGATCCACAGCGATGCCGTCACCGTTTCGGTCCGGTCGATCCAGCGCAATGAGGCGTCGAACATCGTATAGGCGCGTGTGCCCTCCACCAGTCGCTTGAACTCGGTGAAATAGACATTGCTCTTGCCCGACATGTCGCCGCTCAGCGTCATCGTCCCGGTTTCGGTCAGGATCGGCAAGTCGACCTCTATCCCGGCGCTATAGGCCCATGTGGGCGAATTGCGCGTGGGATTGCCGGCCAGCTGGATGTTGCAGGGCGCATTGGCGTTGAGCGCGCCGGGGCCGCACGGCGCGCCAAAGGCGGTCGGATCGGGATTGGTGACGGGGTTATAGGCGGGCTGCCCCGCCTGGGCGACGTTGACGGGGTTGAGCGGGTCGACCGTGATGAAATCGTCATATTTGCTGTCGGTGTAGGACAGGGAACCGCGCAGGCGCACGCCATCCACCGGACGGGCCATCATGTCGGCTTCCACGCCGGTCGCCGACGTCTTGGCGGCATTTTCGAAGATGGTGGTAAAGCCGGCAGGTCCGCCGCCGATCGTTTTGTTGATCTGCAAATCGTCCAGCTTGTAATGATAGGCGGCCAGATTGATCTGCAAGCGCCGGTCGAGCAGTTCCGCCTTTATCCCCAGTTCGTGGTTCTTCATCTTTTCCGGGCGCACGATCGTGGTGCTGCCCGCCGCATTTTCGCCCGACCCGGCCTTGAAGCCTTCGGAATAGGTGTAATAGAGCAGCAGGTCGCGATTGGGCTGCCATTGCAGGCCGATTTCCGGGGTGAAGTCCTTGAACGTCTTTTCGCGATAGGTGCCTTTAACCGTCGTCTTGCGCACCTGCGCCACGGCGGGGTTGCCATTGGCGGTCAGGATGATCGACGGGTTGGCGCTGTCGACCTTTTCATGGCTGTAGCGGCCACCCAGCTTCAGCGACACGCCGTTCAGCCCAAATGCCTCCCCCATGTCGAAATTCAGCTGCCCGAAAGCGGCATAGGCGCGGGTGCCAAGGCTGGATTTCAGGCAGACGCGGTTGGGCGACGTGCCGGCCGGGAAGTTGCACATGGCCAGCGCTTCGGCCAGCGTCACGGAACCTACGGGCGCTGCGACATTGTCGACAAAGGTCGGCCGCGTCGCCAGCACGGTGATGTTGGACGCCAGATCGTTGGTCGAACTCAGGCCCACCTGATCGCGCGGGCGCTGCCGTTCGTGAAAATAATAAAGGCCGACCACGCCCTTCACGATGGCGCTGTCATATTTGAATTGCAATTCGTTGCTGAACTGCTGCGCGTCGATGGTGCGGGTCTGGATCGACGTCGAGTTGGGCAGGGTGGCGACCAGCGCCGACCCGTCGAGATCCTGGATCAGTTGCGTTTTGAAATCGCGATAATTGGTGATGTTGCCAATGCTCAACGCATCGCTCAGCTCAATATTGAGCGTGCCGGTGACTGAATAGCTTTTGGTGTCGACCGAGGGCGGCTCGTCGCTGCCCAGATCGCGCGGTTTGCTTGCAAAGCCGCCCGTACCCGTCGGGGCCAGCCGGGGGACACCGGGAAAGGCGGGGCCGCGATAATGCACTGCGCCGCTATTGTCGTTCTGACGGAAATATTCGCCCGACAGCAGGAAATCGACCTTGTCCGACGCGATCAACTGGATCTGCCCGCGGACCATATAGCGGAACAGGTCATCGACATCGCTGCCGCCCTTGAACGGATTTCCGCCAAAGCCGTCCCGCGCCTCGACCTTGCCTGCCAGGCGGAAGCGAATCGCGTCGATGATCGGGCCGCCGACCGCGGCTTCGGCAATCATCGCGCTATAATTGCCATAGCCGATCCGGGCATAGCCGGTGAAATCGGCGGTCGGCTTGGCCGTGATGAGGTTGATCGAGCCGCCGACCGCGTTGCGCCCATACAGGCTGCCCTGCGGGCCGCGCAGCACTTCCACCCGCTCCAGATCGAACAAGGATGTCAGTTGCGCTTCTGCCCGCGCGACATAGGCGCCATCGACATGCAGCGCGACGCCGGTGCTGGACCCGGTGGTGGACGTATTGGCCCCCACGCCGCGAATGAACACCTTGGCCTGGTTGAAATCATTGCCAAAGGTGACGGATGGCACCAGCTGCTGGATGTCCTGCAGATTGTTCACCCCGGCATTGGCGAGTGCATCGCCGCTGACCGCGGACACGGCCAGGCTGACATCCTGCAAGGACTGGCTGCGCTTTTGCGCGGTGACGATGATGTCCATGCCGTCGGTCTGTGCCTGCGCTACGGGCATCAGCCCGATGCTGGAAACCGATGCGAACAAAGCGCACATCGCGCGTGCATTGATGGATGCCTTCAAAGCGTCTCTCCCTGGAACCGGACATCGTTGATTTGTGTCCCAGGAATACAATTAGCATGGTTGATATTGTCATACAATCGGCCCCATTACCTGTCTTTTGGGGAATGTGGCTTATCGGCAACAATTGCTTCCAGCGCCGTCAGGATGGGCGGCATCGCTTGGCTTAACCCCTGTGCGCGCGCGCTGAACAACAGGCCGATCGTGCGTCGTGCGCCAAAATCGGCCAGCGCAGCGCGCACCATGCCCGGCCAGCTATAGGCCATTGGCATAACTGTCACGCCCAGGCCCGCCGCAACTATCTGCATCACGCGCTCGTCGTTGGTCGCGCGAAAGGCGAAATGCGGACGCACGCCGCGATCGACGAAATAGCGGCTGGTGGCCGAAAGCGCCTCGCAATGTCGCCGCACGATCATCACCTCGCCTGCCAGTTCCTCCGCCGCGACACGCGCCCGACCGGCCAGATCGTGGCTGGAGGGCAGGGCCAGCCCATAGCCTTCCTGCATGATCGGTCGCGCGGCATAGCGATCCGCCCCGTCGCGCACCATCGTCAGCGCAACGTCGATCCGCTCCGCATCCAGCCGCGCCAACAGTTCGCGCTCCGTGCCCGGCACCAGTTCCAGCGCCTGCGCGTCGCCGGGGCTGCAAGCGGCCACGGCCTGTGCCACCAGGGCGCCGGGAATGCTGGTCAACAGGCCGATCCGCAGCGGCGCACCCTGCGTCGATCGCGCGCCCGCCTGCTCGGCCAGGTTGAATTCCCGCTCGATCCGCCGTGCATGGCCCAGTAGCCGCGCGCCTGCCTCGGTCAGTTCGACCCGCTGGTTGCTGCGCAGGAACAGCGGCGCATCGACCGTCTGTTCCAGCTTCGCGATGCCCACGGACAGGGTCGGCTGCGACACATGGCAATGCGCCGCCGCGCGGGAAAAATTGCCCTGGTCGACCACGGCCAGGAAATAGCGCAGCAGATAGCGTTCGATCATAGACAGAAACTATACACTAAGCACCGTCCTTTCAATTTTTCTCTTGGGCACGCTGGCGCTAGGATAGGGGTAATGGAGAGACGCCAATGACCGATTTCGATTTCGCCCTGGGTGAGACTGCGGACATGATCCGCGACAGCAGCCGCCGCTTCGCCAATGACCGCATCGCCCCTCTGGCCGCCCGGATCGATGCGGAGGACTGGTTCCCGCGCGCGCTGTGGCCGGAAATGGGCGAACTGGGCCTGCACGGCATTACGGTGGAAGAGGCCGATGGCGGCCTGGGCCTGGGCTATCTGGAGCATGTCGTCGCGCAGGAGGAAGTTGCCCGCGCGTCCGCGTCCATAGGGCTGAGCTATGGCGCGCACTCCAACCTCTGCGTCAACCAGATCCGCCGCTGGGGCAATGCGGAACAGAAGGCGCGCTACCTCCCCAAGCTTATTTCGGGCGAGCATGTCGGTTCGCTCGCCATGTCGGAAGCGGGGGCCGGTTCTGACGTCATGGCAATGAAGCTGCGCGCCGACAAAAAGGGCGACCGCTACGTCTTGAACGGCACCAAATATTGGATCACCAACGCGGCCGAAGCCGACACGCTGGTCGTCTATGCCCGCACCGGGGACGGCACGAAGGGGATCACCACCTTCCTCATCGAAAAATCCGTGCCCGGCTTTTCGATCGGGCAAAAGATCGACAAGGTCGGCATGCGCGGATCGCCCACCGCCGAACTGGTGTTCGATGATTGTGAAGTGCCCGAAGAGAATATCATGGGCCCGCTCAACGGCGGGGCTGGCGTGCTGATGTCGGGGCTGGACTATGAACGCACCGTGCTTGCGGGCATCCAGCTTGGCGTCATGCAGGCCTGCCTCGACGTCGTGCTGCCCTATGTCCGCGAACGCCAGCAGTTCGGCAAGCCGATCGGCGCGTTCCAGCTGATGCAGGCCAAGATCGCCGACATGTATGTCGCCCTCAATAGCGCCCGCGCCTATGTCTATGCCGTCGCCAAAGCGTGCGACGCAGGCCGCACCACCCGCTACGACGCGGCGGGCGCGATCCTGCTGGCCAGCGAAAATGCGGTGAAGGTCGCGCTTGAAGCGGTGCAGGCGCTGGGCGGCGCGGGCTATACCAAGGACTGGCCGGTCGAACGCTTCATGCGCGATGCCAAGCTGCTCGACATTGGCGCAGGCACCAATGAAATCCGCCGCATGCTGATCGGGCGAGAGCTGGTCGGGGCATAGAATATGGTCGGGTCATGCTGTGACACCCTCGTCCGTTCGTTTCGAGCGAAGGTTGGTTTGACGGATCAGTTCTTGCCCACGAACAGGAACGCGACCCCCGCCATGATGCAGGCAAACGCGGCGAAATGGCGCCAGTGCAGCGGTTCGCCCAGCACCGTCACCATGAACCCGCCGAAGATCAGCAGCGCGATCGCCTCCTGCGCGATCTTGAGCTGCCCTGCGGACCAGCCATGGGCAAATCCGATGCGATTGGCAGGGACCGCAAAACAATATTCGACCAGCGCGATGCCCCAGCTGATCAGGATGACCACAACGAGCGGCTTGGTCATTCCGCCTTTCAGGTGCCAATACCAGGCGACGGTCATGAAGAGGTTTGAAATGACAAGGAGAGCGATGGTGGGCATGAACGGCCTCGAACAGGGCAGGGGGCACCGCACTGCCACCACCGGGCGCGGGAGCGCAAGGGCATGAGCGCGCCGGTCCTCGACACCAAATTGTTCCCCGACAGCGAAGCCTTTCGCAACAACGCCGCGCACAATCGCGCACTGGCCGAGGAATTGCGGGCCAAAGTCGCCGCCGCAGCCGCGGGCGGCTCCGCCAGCGCCCGCGACAAGCACACAGCGCGCGGCAAGCTTTTGCCCCGCGACCGCGTCGAGCGGCTGCTCGATCCCGGCTCGCCTTTTCTGGAAATCGGCCAACTGGCCGCCAACGGTCTCTATGGCGATGATGTCCCCGGCGCGGGCCTGATCGCAGGCATTGGCCGTGTCGCCGGTCGGCAGGTCATGATCGGGTGCAACGACGCGACGGTCAAGGGCGGCACCTATTATCCCGTCACCGTGAAGAAGCATCTGCGTGCGCAGGAAATCGCGCTCGAAAACCGGCTGCCCTGCATCTATCTGGTCGACAGCGGCGGCGCGAACCTGCCCAATCAGGCGGAGGTGTTTCCCGATCGCGACCATTTCGGCCGCATCTTCTATAATCAGGCCAACCTGTCGGCGCAGGGCATTCCCCAGATCGCCTGCGTCATGGGCAGTTGTACGGCGGGCGGCGCCTATGTTCCCGCCATGTCCGACGAAACCGTCATCGTCCGCAACCAGGGCACGATCTTCCTGGCTGGACCGCCGCTGGTGCAGGCGGCGACCGGCGAAGTCATTTCGGCGGAAGATCTGGGTGGTGGTGACCTGCATGGTCGCAAATCGGGCTTGGTCGATCATGTTGCCGACAATGACGATCATGCGCTCACCATCGTCCGCGACATTGTTTCGACCCTGCAACCCGACCGCAAGCCGGACCTCAATCTGCGCGAACCCCGCCCGCCCAAATATGACGCGAGCGATCTTTACGGCATCATTCCCGATGATGTTCGCGCGCCTTATGATGTACGCGAAGTCATCGCCCGCATCGTCGACGCCTCCGAATTTCATGAATTCAAGCCGCTCTATGGCACCACGCTCGTCTGTGGTTTCGCCCATATCTGGGGCATGCCCGTCGCCATCCTCGCCAATAACGGCGTCCTGTTCAGCGAAAGCGCGCAAAAGGGCGCGCATTTCATCGAACTCGCCTGCCAGCGGCGCATCCCCTTGCTCTTCCTCCAGAATATTTCCGGCTTCATGGTCGGCGGCAAATATGAGGCGGAGGGGATCGCCAAGCATGGCGCGAAACTTGTCACCGCCGTCGCTACCGCGCAGGTGCCCAAAATCACCGTCCTCATCGGCGGCAGTTTTGGCGCGGGCAATTACGGCATGTGCGGCCGGGCCTATCAGCCCCGTTTCCTTTTCACCTGGCCCAATGCCCGCATCAGCGTGATGGGCGGCGAACAGGCCGCATCCGTCCTCGCCACCGTCCACCGCGACGCAGGCAAATGGTCGCCGGAGGAAGCCGAAGCCTTCAAGGCGCCGGTCCGCCAGAAATATGAAGAGGAAGGCAATCCCTACTACGCCACCGCGCGGCTGTGGGACGATGGCATTATCGACCCCGCGCAAACCCGCGACGTACTGGGCCTGGCCTTCGCCGCAACGCTGAACGCGCCGGTGGCTGAGAGGGCGCAATTCGGCGTGTTCCGGATGTGATGGGGGTGGGGCAGGACAACGCCATACCTCCCCGGAACGGGGAGGGGGACCGCCCGAAGGGTGGTGGAGGGGCATTCAACACCACCTCCGCGACGATCAGGATGGCAAGGCGCGAACGACGCTCCGGCAATCTGCCTGAGGTGATATTGTGGCGCGCGTTGCGCCAGCGGCCCGGCGGCTTCAAATTCCGCCGCCAACACCCGATAGGCCCATACAGTCTGGATTTCGCCTGCCTGTCTGCACGGCTTGCCATCGAAATCGACGGCGAAGTTCATAATCGCGGCGATCAACCGGAAAGCGACTCCGTCCGCGATGCTCATATGCGCGCGCGCGGGTTCGACACAATTCGCATTCCCGCGAGAGAAGTGCTGCAATCGGTCGACATGGTCGTCATCGCCATTGTCTCCGCCTGCCGTGAGCGCCAACCCCTCCACCAGCCTTCGGCTGGTCCCCCTCCCCGTTTCGGGGAGGTAGAAGGACGCCTGCCATGATCCAATCCCTCCTCATCGCCAATCGCGGCGAAATCGCCTGTCGTATCATCCGCACCGCGCGCGCGATGGGTATCCGCACGGTCGCCGTTTACTCCGACGCCGACGCGCAAGCCCTCCACGTCCGCTCCGCCGATGAAGCCGTCCATATCGGCCCGGCCCCGGTGCGCGAATCCTATTTGCTGGGTGACCGGATCATCGCCGCCGCCCTGCAAACCGGGGCGCAGGCGATCCACCCCGGCTACGGCTTCCTGTCCGAAAATGCCGAATTTGCGCAGGCTGTCATCGACGCGGGGCTGATCTGGGTCGGCCCCAACCCGTCCTCCATCACTGCCATGGGCCTCAAGGACGCGGCCAAGCAATTGATGCAAGACGCCGGCGTCCCCACCACGCCCGGCTATCTGGGCGCGGATCAGTCGCCCGCTCATCTGGCCGCGCAGGCCGACGCCATCGGCTACCCCGTCCTCATAAAGGCAGTCGCGGGCGGCGGTGGCAAGGGGATGCGCAAGGTAGACAGTCCCGCCGATTTCGCCGACGCGCTCGCCTCCTGCCAGCGCGAGGCCGCGTCCAGCTTCGGCAACGACCATGTCCTGCTCGAAAAATGGGTTACCAACCCGCGCCATATCGAGGTGCAGGTGTTTGGCGACACGCATGGCAATGTCGTCCACCTGTTCGAACGCGACTGCTCGCTCCAGCGCCGCCATCAGAAGGTGATCGAGGAAGCGCCTGCACCCGGCATGGACGCCGCCACCCGCGAGGCCATCTGCTCCGCCGCCGTCCGCGCCGCCAAGGCGGTCGACTATGTCGGCGCAGGCACGATCGAATTCATCGCCGACGGATCGGAAGGACTGCGCGCCGACCGCATCTGGTTCATGGAAATGAACACCCGGCTTCAGGTCGAACATCCCGTGACCGAGGAGATCACCGGCGTCGATCTGGTCGAATGGCAATTGCGCGTCGCATCGGGCGAACCGCTGCCGCTGGCGCAGGACCAGCTCAGCATCAACGGCCACGCCATGGAAGCGCGGCTTTATGCGGAGGATCCGATCAAGGGCTTCCTGCCCTCCATCGGTCGCCTCGACACGTTCGAGATAGGTGAAGGTTGCCGCATTGATACCGGCGTAGAGCAGGGGGCGGAGATTTCGCCCTTTTACGATCCGATGATCGCGAAGGTCATCGCCCATGGCTCCAGCCGCAATGACGCCCGCGAAGCCTTGGCCGCTGCGCTGGACGATACGGCGATCTGGCCGCTCAAGACCAATGCCGGTTTCCTGGTCAAGGCGCTGTACCATCCCGATTTCATTGCCGCGCGGCTCGATACCGGGCTGATCGCGCGCGAAGGCGATGCGCTGATGCCACCCCATCATCCTGATGCCGACGCATTGGCCGATGCTGCCGCCGCGTTGACACAGGGCGGCATGTTGGCGGGCTTCCGTCTCAACGCGCCGGTGCGGGCAGAGGCACCTTTTCTGCTGGACGGTGAAATGGTGACCATAGGTTTCGACCCGCGCGGTGGGGAGGGCGATCCCGTTCACGAGGATGTCCTGATCGCTCAGGCCGGTCAGGTCTGGCGACTGGCCCCGTGGCGCGCGAGCGGCGGCGCTGGCGGCAGCGCCTCCGACGGCGCGATCCTCTCCCCCATGCCGGGCCGCATCATTTCCGTGTCGGTTTCGGCGGGTGACGCAGTGGTCAAGGGCCAGAAACTGCTGACGCTGGAAGCCATGAAGATGGAACACAGCCTCATCGCCCCGTTCGACGGCACGGTGGCCGAACTCAACGCCAGCGAAGGCGGACAGGTGAGCGAAGGCGTGCTGCTGGCAAAGATCGAGAAGGCGGAGGGGTAGGGCGCGCATCACGCCCTCCCGGGCCGTATGTCCTACCGAACTTCCATCTGCTATAACCAACTGTAATCGCTAAACTTTCGATTAAATCCCATCACTCATACGGGCGAAGATCGAAAAGTTAGACCCAAAAAGGGGGCAAAAATGGCCGGACGCTATTTCGACCAGTGGACCATCGGCGACAGGATCGCCCACGACATCCGCCGCACCGTGACGGAGACGGACAATCTCCTCTTCACGACGATGACCCATAATCCCCAGCCGCTCCACCTCGACGCGGAAGCCGCCAAAGCCTCGGAATTTGGCCAGATTCTCGTCAACGGCACCTTCACCTTCGCGCTGATGATCGGCCTGTCGGTGGGCGATACGACGCTCGGCACGCTGGTCGCGAACCTGGGCTATGACAAGCTGGTCATGCCAAAGCCAGTGTTCATCGGCGACACCATGCGCTGCGAATCCGAAGTCACGGACCTGAAGGAAAGCCGGTCCCGCCCAGACGCGGGAATCGTCACTTTCACCCATCGCCTGATCAATCAGCGCGACGAAATCACCTGCCAATGCCTGCGCATGGCGCTGCTCAGGAAGGCGACGGCCTGAGTGATGACCGGGCGGACCATGGCCAATATTTTGCGCAAAAGACCGTTGCCAGCCCGATTTCCCTCGCCTATAGCCGCGCACATCGGGGCCTTAGCTCAGCTGGGAGAGCGCGTCGTTCGCAATGACGAGGTCAGCGGTTCGATCCCGCTAGGCTCCACCAATATTCCCGAAAAGCCGGATTTCGCGCAGCAGCGAAGTCCGGCTTTTCCCGTTGGTCCCCGGCTCCAGTCTGGCGGCAATGGCCCTTCTCCGCTCGGCCCTGCCGCACTAGATCGGCAGCAATAGGGGGATCAGTCCATGTCCAACGCACCTTTCGCCATCACCGCCCATGACGTCGCCGATGCCGCCCGCATCATCGCGCCCGCCGCCATCGTCACGCCCTTGCTTGAAAATGCGGCACTCAACGCATTGGCTGGCCGCCGGGTTCTCCTGAAGTTTGAGGGTGCACAGCATACCGGATCGTTCAAATTTCGCGGAGCCTATAACCGGCTGGCCCGGCTGAATGCGGTAGAACGTGCCGCTGGCGTCGTTGCCTGGTCATCGGGCAATCATGCCCAGGGCGTGGCCGCTGCTGCGCGCCTGCTGGGCATCCCAGCGACCATCGTGATGCCCGTGGACGCACCCGCGATCAAGCTGGCCAACACCCGCGCGCTGGGCGCAGACGTCGTGACCTATGACCGCCATCGCGAGAGCCGCGAAGCGATAGCGACCCAATTGGCGAATGATCGGGGCGCGACGATCGTGCCGTCCTTCGATGATCCCCATATCATCGCAGGGCAGGGGACAGCCGGACTGGAAATATTGGCGCAGGCGGATGCGGCGGGCGCGTCGGTCGGCCAGATATTGGTGTGTTGCGGCGGTGGTGGGCTGACCGCCGGGATCGCGACCGCCGTGAAGGCGCAGTCGCCTGCCACCGCCATCTACAGCGTCGAGCCGAGCGATTTTGACGATACCGCCCGGTCGCTGATCAGCGGCGTGCGCGAACAGGTCGGGCCCGGTGCGCGTTCCATTTGCGATGCCTTGCTCTCGCCCAGCCCCGGCGCATTGACCCTGCCGATCATGCGGGCGCTGGTGACCGCTGGCCTGACCGTCAGCGACGATCAGGTGCGCGATGCGATGCGCTTTGCCTTTTCGACGCTCAAGCTGGTGGTCGAACCGGGTGGCGCGGTCGCGCTGGCAGCGATGCTCGCAGGCTTCGCACCGCCATGCGATGGTGCGAGCGTTGTCGTCATGTCGGGCAGCAATGTCGATCCAGCCATGTTTGCGGAGATCATCGCCGGATGATCGAGCGCTGTCAGTGCGGTGCAGCCTCGCCACGCGCGGGCGGACGCTTCACCTTCCTGATCTGCCGGACGCCCAGCCATACCGTGACCAATGTGGCCGGCAGCAACGCGATGTCGATCCAGCCGGGCAGATGCGCGCCCTGGCGTTCCAGCGCTGCTTCAAGATGATGCCACAGGCCCAGCGCATAATAGCTGATCGCGACGACCGACAGTCCCTCGACCGTATGCTGCAAGCGCAGTTGCAGGCCGGTGCGCCGGTCCATCGACGCCAGCAAATCGCGATTGCGCCGCGCCAGCGCGGTGTCCACGCGCGTACGAAGCATGGCGCTGGTCCAGGCGGTGCGTTGCGACAGATCCTCCAGCCGCCGGGTGAAGGCGTCGCAGGTACGCATCGCCGGGAGCAGCCGCCGTTCAGTAAAATCGTCGAGCGATCGGAACCCGCGCACCGTCGCCATATCGAGCCGCCGGATGCGGTCGAAGCAGAGTTCGGCATAGGCGTGCGTCGCGCTCATGCGATAACGGGTGTGGGCGACGATCTGCGCCAGTTCGGCGCTGAGCGCGGACAGTTGCGCCAGCACGCTGTCGGCGTCCGCGTCCTTTTCCGCAACGCGCGCCGTGATATTGGTCAGCCGCTGCTCCAGCGCGGTGACGACCGGCGTCGCCCGCTGCGCTTCGGGCAGGCCCAGCAGCGCCATCTTGCGATAATTGCCCAGCTCCTGAAGCCGTTGAATCAACTGCGATGGTTCCGCACCGGCCAGCCCATTGTCGCGGATCAACAGGCGACCAAAGCCATTGGCGTGCAGGCGAAAGTCGCTCCAGATGCGGGCGCGGCCCTGCGCCACGTCGGAAATGATGAGGTCGTCGGTCGCAAAATGGCTGGCGATCATGGCGTCGGATGGGGGCGTCCTGACCAGCGCGATCTGGGTCGATCGGATGATCCGCCCCGGCAGGCCAGCGATCCACTGTGCCGTCGCGGCAAAGGGCGTCAGGTCGAAAGGGTCGCCATCGCCGTCCGCGATGAAGCTGTACGTCATGAATTCGGTGTGACGTTCGCAGGAAAATTCGAGCATGCCAAGGCGGCAGGTCAGGAAGCGGTCGCCAGTATCGGCGGTGACGCCATGGGCCGCGAGGAGCGCGGCCAGCGCCCCGCTGCTCTCGCGCGCTTCGTCCTCATCCACCAGCAGGACGAATTGCAGCAGGCGGGCCGGGGCGGACAGCCGGGGCATGGTACGCACATGCATTTCCTGCGACAGGGGCGCGCGCAGGGGATGATCGCGCAGTTGAAGCGCCGTGAAAGGATCGTCCCGGTGCTGCGCGTCGTCGGTCATGTTTTTGCTCCCCCTGATCGGCTTCTAGTCTGACAAAAGGCGCCCGCGCAATTGGATCATGCCAAAGGATGAGAGGCGATGGCCAGCGCCGTCAGACGCGCCGGGCGATGGCGCCCGCGGCCCAGCCCATGCCGACTGCCAGCGCAATGGCGGTCAGTCCGTAAAGGAAGGACCATTTCTCCGCCGCAACGGCCATGAACTGTTCAAAGCCGGATTTGCGCACGGTAATGTCGCGGACGGCGGCGGCGACCACGCGCCCGTCCTGCACCAGAAAAGTCTCAGCAGTATAATCGCCCACGATCACACGCGCCGATAGCGGCAGGCGCGCCCGGTACAGCACGCCGTCACTGATTTCGACCGTGCCGGGCCGTTCGACGAACAGGCCGGACCGTTCGCGCAGATCGACCAGTCCTTCCTGGAACCGGCTGAGTTCCGCGCTATCGTTGAGCGAAGATGGCGACAATTGCAGCTTGTCGACGCCCAGTTCATATATCGCGGCGGTGCGTTCGTCGACGATGCGGTCGATCGGGCGGGACGATGCCATCGCGTAGAAACTGGGCGCTGACCGGAAGCTGGCGCGATCGGCATTGACCCAGATGCCGGCCACCTTCTGCTTTTCGCGCATGGTGATCGACTGTTCCGGCCCTTTTAGCACCACGACGATATCGGCGGGCTTTTCCGGGCGGTTGCCATCGGGATAGACGATCGCGCCGAACAGCAGCAGGTCAGCGCCGGTGAAACTATACTGGATCTCGATGTCGCGCTGCGACACATCCGGCACCAGTTGCGGCGCAGCGGCGGCGCCCAGCAACAGGACCGGCGCCAGCCGCCAAAGGTCACGCCGCCGCATCAGTTCAACTCAATCGTGAAGATTTCATCGGGCCGCCAGCCCAGCCCCAGCGCCATGCGCGCAGCGACCAGCAACACGATCAGCGCCAGCAACACGCGCAGATATTCGGGCCGGATCGTCATCGACAGCCGCGTGCCGACCTGCGCGCCCGTGACGCTGCCGATCAGCAGCAGCATCGCCAGCACCAGATCGACGGCCTTGGTCGTCATTGCGTGCATCATCGTCGTCGCCATGGTGACGAACAGGATCTGGAACAGCGATGTGCCCACCACGGACTGGGTCGTCATGCCCAGCAGATAGAGCATGGCTGGGACAAGAATGAAACCGCCGCCCACGCCCAGCAGCATCGTCAGGATGCCGGTCGCCATCCCCAGCAGCAACGGGGCGAGTGGCGAGATATAGAGTCCGGAGCGATAGAAGCGCCAGCGCATCGGCAGCGCAGCGACGAGCGGGTGGTGCCGCCGCTTGCGCGCCTGCGGACGCCTGCCGGTCTTGAGCGCGATCAGCGCCTGAATCGATTCCTTGGCCATCAACAGGCCGATGCCGCCCAGCATCAGCACATAGAGGATGCCGATGACCGTATCGATCTGCCCCAGATATTGCAGCAGGCGAAAGATCAGCACGCCAAGCCCGGCGCCGACCACGCCGCCGGCGATCAGGACGCCGCCCATGCGAAAATCGACCGTGCCGCGCGATATATGGGTGAAAACACCAGACACGCTGGCCCCGGTCACCTGCGACGCGGCGGATGCGGCGGCGACGGTGGGGGGGATGCCGTAAAAGATGAGCAGCGGCGTCGTCAGAAAGCCGCCGCCGACGCCGAACATGCCCGACAGCAGACCCACGATCCCGCCCAGGCCAACAATGACCAGCGCGTTCACCGAAAGATTGGCGATGGGCAGGTAAAGATCCATGGCCCGACCGGGGTAGTGGCAAAATGTGTCGAGTGAAAGCGCGCGATGCGCCCAGCGTCAAAAATCCGCAGCCAGGGTGATGGCAAGGCCGGAGGAGGGCGCGGCGCGACCGGCAATGCGTTCCCGCCATTCGACCGCGATGTGGGCGGGGATGTTGGGCAATGGCAATCGGATCTGCATTTCCGGGCCAATGTCGATCCGCTCGACGCCCGGCTGCGCTCCGCCGGACAGGGCCGCACCGATTCGCAGCTTTTTCGTGTCAATCGGGGCAAGCAGGGAGAGTTTGCCGTCGATGAAAGCGTCGCGCTGGTTCAGCCCGACCATGCCTGCCTGCGCATAGGCTTCCGCCTCCAGCCCGCCGCCGACCCGTGTGGGGCCAAAGCCGCCCACCGCCATGATCGCCATCGCGTTGCGCGCCCGCTTGTCCAGCGCGATCCGGCGTTCGACGGCCAGGCTGACAGGGACGGTGCGCGCGGGCTGGATCGAAAAGCCGATTGCCGCTTCCGGGGCTGCCGGGCGCTGGAGCGCACTGGTCGCGCGGGCATAGGCGACGGTGCGGATCGGGGCGGAAGGGGTCAGGTCATAATCGACGCGCAGGCCAGCCTGCGACGCGCCCAGCCGACCAAGGGCGGCATCGGTCGGTGACGTGCCATTGTCCCGCCACAGCATCCATGCGCTGCCATGCCAGCGATCCGGCCGTGTCGACGCCGAGCGCAACAGCGGCGCAGGGGAGGGGGCAGCATAATTGGCACCGGGGTCGGTCGCATAGTGGCGGTTGGCAAAGGCCATGGAAAAGGCGATGAAATTCAGCAGGTCGACCGGCATGGCGTCTTGGACGCGGGCGTGGGTCGGGGCTGGACCCTTGGCCAGGACCGGGTGGAGGCGGGCATTCGTCATGACCGCGACGGCCGGCGGGGGCACAAGGGACGCCATCTGGACTGTCCAGGTCTTGTGCGGTGAAGGCATGGTCATTTCCGAGGCATTATTCCCCGACCTTGTGGGTTGCGACGCTGGCGGGCGCGTGGTTGCCGATGCCGCGAATTTCTGGTGGGCTATCAATGGCAGGGGTGGTTCCGGCTGGCTCCACAGCCGGATCGCGATCCAGCCGACCGTCAAGAACCCAAAGAAACGGAGTGGACGGCCACTGGCGGTTGCGATCATGGATCGGACTGCATGTCGGGAAAGCGGTGCTGGGTCTTGTCCCAGGCAAGCGGACGGCCCAGCAAGGACCGCACATATTGGAAGATGGCGCGCCGTGCTGCGAGTATGGCGATGAGATTGGCGATGAAGGTGCGCGGCACTGCGCCAAGGCCGTGACGCCAGCCATAAGCCTGCCCCACGAACAGCACGCGCATCAGGCCGCGCCAACTCATCAGCCCGACATTGATCCACAGGAGGGCCACGATCATGGGGGACAGCGGCCGCGGCGGGATTGGCAGGACGAGGCTGATGAGCCAGAGCATCCCCCATAGAGCAATCGTCAGATAGGCGGCGAACAGGACAAAGGCGGACAGGGCCGCGCGCCGATCGCGCAGGCGCATCCACCATTCGAACGGGCCGCCGCGCCAACCCATCCGGTCCCATCCCGCCAGAGAAATGCCCACGATCCAGCGGGCTTTCTGTCTGACGGCGCTGTCGATCGTGTCCGGAAAATATTCGCGGGTCGCAACCAGTTCGCCGTCTGCGTCGCGCATCCGGACGAATATGCCGCGCCCGCCATTGTCGCGAATCCGCAAGCCGGCTTCATAATCCTCCGTCAGCGAAGACGGATCGAACGGACCATGGCCTGGATCGCGGGCGAGCGCTGCGAGGGTGTCCCGCTCGAACGCGCAGGCGACCCCGGCGGATGGCACGGACGCGCCCAGCGCTTCGCGTATGGTCAGATATTTCCCATGGCTTTCTGCGAACTCGTCGCAATAATGATTGGCGATGGCGCGGGAGAGCCAGTTGCCTTGGCCCGGCAGCGGCAGCACGGGCAATTGCACCAGTTGGAACCTGTCGATCATCACGTCGAACAGACGAATCTCATCGGCATGGACGACATCCTCTGCATCGTGGAGCACTATCGCCTTGTAACGGAATCCTTCGCGCGTCTCTTCGTCCAGCATCGCCTGCCATAGAAGATTGAGGCAATCGGCCTTGGTCGTGGGACCGGGATGGGGGGTGATGCCCAGCAGGATGCGCGGATCGCCCTGCGCAACGGCGGCGATGGCGTCGATCGTCGCGGGGTCGTTGGGATAGGCGCCGACGAAAATGCGATAATCCGCATCGCCCCAGCGCCCCAACGCATGGCGCAGCATCGGTCCGATCACGTCCGCTTCGCGCCAGGCGGGAACGAATATCGCGATCCGGCCGGGATTGGGCGATGGTGGCAGGGTTGCCGTCGTCATACGGTCATGGCGACCATATATGAATAGATCGCGCCATGCCTTGCGCGCCAGAAACAGCAGGTCGATCAGAAAATCGTCCAAACCGCCGATGGCCAGTCCAACGGCGGCAAATAGCAGGATTTCATGATGAAGGAGCGCAAGGCCAGCGACCAAAATGTCCCCCAAAGCCTTGACCCCCATGCCTCGACAGGGGAGAGGATGGCATTGGTGTCAGCCGCTTCCAAGTCTTTTGCGCAAATTGCGCAAAAGGGAGGCAAAAAAAACAGGAAGATCGAAAGAATGACAAAGCCACGCCCATCAGTATTACGCGAATTCCTTGCCAGTCAGGCGGGCAGCGCTGTGTTGCTGATGATCGCGGCGACGCTGGCCATGGTTCTGGCCAATCTGCCGGGCGGCGGGGGTCATCTCTATCACGACCTGATTCATGCGCAGCTTGGACCGGAACTGACTCCGAAGCTGGGGCCAATGACCGTTCATCTGTGGATCAACGATGGGCTGATGGCGATTTTCTTCCTGCTCGTCGGACTGGAGATCAAGCGGGAGTTTCTGGATGGCGGGCTGTCGACATGGGAGCGGCGGCGGCTGCCGATCATCGCCGCCGTTGCGGGCATGGTCGTGCCAGCGCTCGTCTATCTCTTGGTAACAGGTGGACAGCCGGAACTGGCCAATGGCTGGGCGATCCCTGCCGCGACCGACATTGCCTTTGCGATCGGCGTGCTGGCGCTGCTGGGTAATCGCGCGCCCGCCTCTCTCAAGCTGTTCCTGACGGCGGTGGCGATCGTTGATGATATGGGCGCGGTGGCGATCATCGCCCTGATCTATACGCAGGGTCTCGATATGGCCGCGCTTGCCGGGGCGGCTGCGGTGCTGGTCGTGATGTTCGGGTTGAACCGGGCAGGGGTGAAGTCGCTGATCCCCTATCTTATCGGGTTCGTGCTGTTGTGGTATTTGATGCTGCTGTCGGGCGTTCATGCGACGGTCGCTGGCGTCCTGGCGGCCATGACGGTCCCGATCCGCTGCACGCCGGGCGCGCCCGACGCGGAGGACAGCCCGCTGCACAAGCTGGAACATGGCGTGCATCCCTGGAGCGCCTATCTGATCGTACCGCTGTTCGGCTTTGCCAATGCCGGGCTGGTGTTGAACGCGCAGGTGTTTAGCGCACTGCTGGACCCCTTGCCGATGGGCGTGGCGCTGGGCCTGTTTCTGGGCAAGCAGCTCGGCATATTTGGCAGCGTCTGGGCCGCGGCGCGACTGGGCATAGCGGAACGGCCGAACGGCGCGAACTGGGCGCAAATCTATGGCATGGCGATGCTGTGCGGGATTGGCTTTACCATGAGCCTGTTTATCGGCGCGCTTGCCTTCCCCGGATCGGCGCTGCTGGTCGAAGAGGCCAAGGGCGGCATCTTGATGGGGTCGATCGCCTCGGCTCTTGGTGGCTATGCCCTGTTGCGTTGGGCTGCGCCATCGCTGCGCTAGGTCGGTTCGCCAAGGCGATATTCCTATGCTATACACGTATCCGCGGCATGGCTGCGCGCGTCGCGCCATGCCGCCAATAATCGACCAATTCTTCTAGTCGCGATACCGGAGGAGGGCGAATATGAGTATGGAGACGGACATCAATTATCTGCTGCACCGTCAGCAGATGTCGCTGATCAAGGCGCAGGCCAGCCCGTCACGCGAAGGGCGCACCGCCTATGAAGATATGGCGCAGCGCTACATCGAACAGGTCGATGCCTATCGGCAGGAAAATGAAAGGCTGATCGTCCGCGCCCATTGATGGTGCGGACGTCAGCGACGCTCCAGCAATCGCTCGATCGCGAGATGATGAGTCGCGTCGTCGCCACATTCCTTTTCCAGCACGGCCTTGATCCGCTGCAATTCGGCTTCGGTCAGATGTTCGATGCCGATAAAATCGTTGCGCGCATTGTCCACGGCGCGGATCAATTCGTCCAGCTTCGCCTGGATTGCTGATCCGTCCCGATTTTGCGCATTCTGGATCAGGAACACCATCAGGAATGTGACGATGGTGGTGCCGGTATTGATGACCAGTTGCCATGTGTCGGAATAATTGAAGATCGGACCCGTGGCGACCCAGACCAGCACGACGGCGCTTGCCAGAATGAAGGCCAATGGTTGTCCGGCCCAGCTGGCGACCCGGTGCGACAGGGCGGCGAAAAATCTGTCCATCATGCTCTATTCCTTGGCACGCCGCGCGGCGTGTATTTATGCTGCGTTCAGGCGCTAGTTGCCATGAAGCGCGCATGACAGCCATCGCTTTTCGCGCGCTTGCCTGCGCTCTCACCGCATCCCTGCTGGCGTCCTGCGCCACTGTTTCGCCCGAATCACGTCTGCGGGCCGGGCTGGTGGAAGCCGGATTGTCGCCCCGGATGGCGGGTTGCATGGCCGAACGCATGGTCGACCGGCTCAGCCTGGCGCAGTTGCGCCGGCTCCAGTCGCTCGCATCGCTCCGCAAGTCTCACATGGGCGAAATGAGCGTGGATCGGTTCCTCTATAAGGTGCGCGCGCTGGAGGATCCGGAGATTTTTCTGGTCACCAGCAAGGCAGCGATCAACTGCGCTCTCTAGGCGTTATTTTGCAATAATCCGCGCTGACGCTTCGCAAAGGTTTTGCAATTTTGCAAAGTCGTTTTGCGAAATCACTCTGGCCCTGCAATCCTGTCTGTGCTTTAGCCGTCGCCATCACGGTTCGATGGAAAAGGACGGCACGCTCCATGAATATTCATGAATATCAGGCGAAGGAACTGCTCGCGAAATATGGCGCGCCGATCGCCGCCGGTTATGCCGCTTTCTCGGTCGAGGAAGCTGTCGAGGCCGCCAAGAAGCTGCCCGGACCGCTTTATGTCGTAAAGTCGCAGATCCATGCCGGTGGCCGCGGCAAGGGCAAGTTCAAGGAACTGCCCGCCGAAGCCAAGGGCGGCGTTCGCCTCGCCTTCAATCTGGATGAGGTCAAGGCGCACTCGGCCGACATGCTGGGCAACACGCTGGTGACGATCCAGACCGGCGACGCGGGCAAGCAGGTCAACCGCCTCTACATCACCGACGGCGCCGACATCGACAAGGAATTCTACCTTGCCCTGCTGGTCGATCGCGCCAGCAGCAGGATCGCGTTCGTCGTATCGACCGAAGGCGGCATGGATATTGAGGAAGTCGCCCATTCGACCCCTGAAAAGATCCATAGCTTCTCCGTCGATCCGGCGACCGGCTTCATGCCGCATCATGGCCGTTCGGTGGCTGCCGCGCTGGGCCTGACCGGTGATCTGGCCAAGCAGGCGTCCAAGGTCGCAGGCTCGCTCTATGCCGCCTTCCTGGACACCGATGCCGAGCAGATCGAAGTCAATCCGTTGGCGCTGACCAAGCAGGGCAACCTGCTGGTGCTGGACGCCAAGGTCGGTTTCGATGGCAACGCCATGTTCCGCCACAAGGACATCGCCGAACTGCGCGACCTGACCGAGGAAGATGCGGCCGAAGTCGAAGCATCCGAATATGACCTCGCCTATATCAAGCTGGACGGCAATATCGGCTGCATGGTCAACGGCGCTGGCCTGGCCATGGCGACGATGGACATCATCAAGCTGAACGGCGAGTTCCCCGCCAACTTCCTGGACGTCGGCGGCGGCGCTTCGAAGGAAAAGGTGACCGCAGCGTTCAAGATCATTCTGAAGGACCCTGCGGTCAAGGGTATCCTGGTCAACATTTTCGGCGGCATCATGAAGTGCGACATCATCGCCGATGGTATCGTGGCCGCAGCCAAGGAAGTTGACCTGTCGGTCCCGCTGGTGGTTCGCCTGGAAGGCACCAATGTGCAGCAGGGCAAGGACATTCTCGCGGCTTCGGGCCTGGCCATCGTCCCGGCGGACGATCTGGGCGACGCAGCACGCAAGATCGTCGCAGAAGTGAGGAAGGCAGCCTGAGGCCGCTTTTCACCTGAACTGACACCATTTGGGTGCGGGTAGTCCGGTTTCGGGCTGCCCGCGCCCGTGTTGGCATTTATAATGGAGGATGTTGAAATGAAGATCCTTGTCCCCGTGAAGCGGGTGATCGATTATAACGTAAAACCGCGCGTCAAGGCGGACGGGACGGGTGTTGATCTGGCGAACGTCAAGATGAGCATGAACCCGTTTGACGAGATCGCGGTCGAAGAAGCCATCCGTCTCAAGGAAAAGGGCGTGGCGACCGAGGTGATCGCGGTGTCGATCGGCGTTGCCAAGGCGCAGGAAACGCTGCGCACGTCGCTCGCCATGGGCGCCGACCGGGCGATCCTGATCCAGACCGATGACGAGGTCGAGCCGCTGGGCGTGGCCAAGCTGCTCGCCAAGGTGCAGGAAGAGGAAGGCGCTGGCCTGATCATCCTGGGCAAGCAGGCGATCGACGATGACAGCAACCAGACCGGCCAGATGCTGGCGGCGCTGCTGAACCTGCCGCAGGGCACTTTTGCATCGAAGGTAGAGGTTGAAGGCGACAGCGTGTCGGTAACCCGCGAAGTCGATGGCGGGCTGGAGACGGTCAAGCTGTCCACCCCCGCGATCGTCACCACCGACCTGCGTCTGAACGAGCCGCGCTATGCCTCGCTGCCCAACATCATGAAGGCGAAGAGCAAGCCCCTCGCGCAGAAAACACCTGCCGATTATGGCGTTGACATCGGCGCACGGCTGGAAACGCTCAAGGTCGTCGAACCGCCCAAGCGCACCGCGGGCGTCAAGGTCGCCGATGTCGATGAACTGGTTGCCAAGCTCAAGGCTATGGGAGTTGCCGCATGAAAACGCTCGTTTGGGTCGAACATGACGGCGGTGCCGTCAAGGATGCCACGCTTTCCGCCGTCACGGCAGCGGCAAAGCTGGGCGAAGTGCATTTGCTGGTCGCTGGCGAAGGCGTCAGCGCGGTCGCGGAAGAGGCCGCGAAGATTGCGGGCGTTGGCAAGGTTCATGTCGCTGATGACGCGGCCTTTGGCCATGCACTCCCCGAAAATGTCGCACCGCTGATCGTGGAACTGATGGGGCATCATGATGCCTTCGTTGCGCCCGCCACCAGCAATGGCAAGAATATCGCGCCGCGCGTCGCCGCTCTGCTCGACGTCATGCAGATCAGCGACATATTGTCGGTCGAGAGCGAAGACACGTTCACCCGGCCAATCTATGCGGGCAACGCGATCGCGACGGTCAAGTCGAAGGACGCCAAGAAGGTGATAACCGTGCGCGGCACGGCGTTCGACAAGGCGTCGCGGGACGGTGGATCGGCAACGGTGGAAGCCGTGAGCTCGACCGGCGACAAGGGCATGTCGTCCTTCGTGGGTGCGGAAATCGCCAAGCTGGAGCGTCCTGAACTGACCAGCGCCAAGATCATCGTGTCGGGTGGCCGCGCGCTCAAGGATGGGCCGACGTTCGAGGAAGTTATCTTCCCGCTGGCGGACAAGCTGGGCGCGGCTGTCGGCGCGTCGCGCGCGGCGGTCGATGCAGGCTATGTGCCCAACGACTATCAGGTCGGGCAGACCGGCAAGATCGTCGCCCCGGAAGTCTATGTCGCGGTCGGCATTTCCGGCGCGATCCAGCATCTGGCCGGCATGAAGGACAGCAAGACCATCATCGCGATCAACAAGGATGAAGATGCGCCGATCTTCCAGGTGGCCGACATCGGCCTGGTCGGTGATCTCTTCAAGGTGGTGCCGGAACTGACCGGCAAGCTGTAATCAGGCAAACGCCAATGAAAAAAAGGGCGCGGGTGGAAAATCCCGCGCCCTTTTTGATGTTACTCGCAGCTTACATCGTTCCGATCGATGGCCCGTCCGGCAAGGGCGCCTGCGCCGCCGCCAAGGATCGTGCCGAGCGTTTTTGAACCGCCCGGAGCGATGACATTGCCCAACACGCCGCCGGCAATCGCGCCGACTATCGTGCCGGTCGTGCCGTCGTCCCGTTTGCAATAATAGCGGCCATCGCGATCACGGTAGATTTGTTCGTCATCGCGGATCGGACGGCGCTGGTAACGGGGCGGGCCGCGGCGATCGCCGGGGCGGTCATAACCATAGCCACGGTTTCCGCCACCATCCGATACGCATGCGCCCAGCGGCAGCATCGCGACCATGGCTATGGCCAGGAGGGGTTTGTGCATCACGACACCAGCGGACTGGTGTTGTGGTTCACCTGCGTCACCGGCTTGCTGTCGGCGACGCGCTGGTCGGACAGGTCGGCCTTGGCTTGATTGTAGCGGGCGACGAGATCGTCGCGGAACTGGTCAAGCTTGCCGTCGTCATACAGCTTCTTGCCGACATAGCCGGCGATAGCGCCGAAAATCAGGGTGCGGATCATGGAGTGGCTCCTTTGTTGGTGTCCAAGATGTCGGCCGATCAACGGGCGGCGACGCCATGGGTTCCGGCGGTGCGGACAACAAAGAGAGCGGAAAAGTTACTCGGCCTCGTCGGACAGCCGTTCGGCGCGGGCGTCGGCAGCGGCGGCTTCCCGGCGGGCGCGGGCCGTGTCGGTCAGATCCTGACGTTTGGCCATGGCCAGCCAGGCGGCTTCGGCGCGAAGGCAGCGATCGCGGACATTGCTGAGCGTCGCGGCGTCGGCATCGGAGCGGGCTTGCGCGGCGAGGCTATGATAGTCGGTAACGGCCATTTGGCTCTCCTTGATGTCAAAGGATGAATGGGCCGGGCGCGAAGGAAGACCCCCGCGCCCGATCCGGGCCGTCTGAATTATTCAGCGTGGGCGATGTTCACCGCAGCCATCTTGCCGCGCTTGTCCTGCTCCAGGTCATAGGACACGCGGTCCTTTTCACGCAGGGTAGCCAGGCCAGCGCGCTCGACGGCGCTGATGTGAACGAATGCGTCTGCGCCGCCATTGTCGGGGGCGATGAAGCCATAGCCCTTGTCGGCGTTGAAGAATTTGACGACGCCAGTGATGCTGCTCATGTGGTATTCCTTCTTTCTGTGCGGCGAACCCCGTGTGGACGCGCCGGGTTGCTAAGGGGCAGGGAAAGAAGGAAGTAGGTGCCGCAAAGCGCCGAAGACCGTCGATTTGCGACTGTAGCATCGCTCATGTAGGGCAGGCGACGGCAAATAGCAAATCACGCAACGATCCGCGGCCTTCCGCGCAACCCGATTCACCCGATCCGTCACCCGGCTTGACCGGCCCGTCCTCCCGGCAACCGCGCCAATCCAGCGGCGATCGACGCAGCGACGCTGCATTGGGCGCTCACGACGGATAAATGTCTGGAAAATGGTAGCGGAGGAGGGACTTGAACCCCCGACACGCGGATTATGATTCCGCTGCTCTAACCAGCTGAGCTACTCCGCCCCATGGGGCCGCGCGGGGCGTGTGGCCCTGCGGTGAGGCGGCGCTATACGCAGCAGGGGCGGGTCGGTCAACGGGGGTAATGCAGGTAGAACGCAACTTATTTGCGACGTACGCTCCAGCCTGGCGGCAGGGCCGCGGGATAAGCCGCGATCGTGCCCGAATCGATCGCGCCGACGGCTTCGTTCACCAGCGGACCAAGCTGGCTCATGTCGGGATTATGGCCCGCGCCCGGCATGGTCAGCAAGGTAGCGGGAGTCCCCGCGGCATCGAACAGCGCGTCGGCCTGGCTCAATTCCACCCGGTCGTCGGCAGTGCCCAGCATCATCACCAGCGGAGCGTGGATCTTGGTCGCGGCATCCAGATTGTTCCATTTGTCTGGCAGCAGCAGGCCGACTGCGCCGGGTGCCGATTCCGCCAGCTTGTCGAAGGTCGACAGGGTGACCACACCGGTTACCGACGCTGTCGCCCCGACATGCAGCGCCACCGCGCCGCCCAGCGAATGGCCGACCAGAAAGACATGGGCGTCCGTTCCGACAAGTTGCCGCGCCCGCGTGACGAAGGCGCGGCCGTCCGCCACCAGTCCTGCCTGTGTCGGGCTGCCCGGATTGCCGCCAAAGCCGCGATAGGACACGACGATGACATGATCGCCATGCCCGGTCAGATGTTCGGCATAGCGCGCGGCGACCCCCTGGTTCGATCCGCGCCCGTGGAAGAAGAGGATGACGTCATGATCGCCTGGATCACCCGGCCAATAATAGCCGGTCAGTGACAGCCCGTCCTCGGTCCGTACCGGCAAAGGCTGGGGCGGCGCCTTGGTCCATTGGGCGACGCTGATGGGCGTGGCGTCGGCCTTGTATATCTGTTCGCGTATGCCCGAAGCGCAGGACGCCAGCATCAATGCCGCCGCGACCAGCCCTGTTTTTCTGCCCTGCATCATCATTCCCATGCCGTTTGCAGGCGGGAATAGCGTAATGGCGGGCGTCTGCGCGATTTTTCTGTTGCAATCTTTTTTGCGCCACGTCCTAATGTTGCAACGCACAACCAGCCATATTGGCTGAGGGAGGATCGACAACTTGCCCTTCCATGAAATGTTTGAGCCTGATGGTTCGATACGCCCCTGCTACGCTGAAGTGCAGAAATGGGTGGAGCGAACGGGCATTTCCGGGCTTAATCGTCGACTGGACGAGGCAGAGGCGATCTTCCGCCGCATCGGCATCACCTTCGCCGTCTATGGGGAGGGGGGCGATCCTGAACGACTGATCCCCTTCGACCTGCTGCCGCGCATCTTCACCGCGCAGGAATGGCGTGTGCTGGACAAGGGCATTCGCCAGCGCGCCCGTGCGCTCAACGCCTTCCTGCACGACGTCTATCATCGCGGTGAGATTGTGAAGGCCGGCATCATGCCCGCCGACATCATCTACCAGAACAGCGCCTATCTGGCCGAAATGGCCGATTTTTCGCCCCCCGGCAAAGTCTATAGCCATATTGTGGGCATCGACATCGTTCGCACCGGGCCGGGCAGTTTTGAAGTGCTGGAGGATAATTGCCGCACCCCGTCGGGCGTGTCCTACATGCTCGAAAATCGCGACATCATGACGCGCATGTTCCCTGAACTGTTCGCGCAGGGAATTGTCGCGCCGGTCGACGACTATCCCGCCGAGCTGTTGAAGAGCCTGAAAGAAGTCGCGCCACCCGCCTGCACCGGCGATCCGGTCGTCGTCGTGCTGACGCCTGGATCGCTTAACAGCGCCTATTATGAGCATAGTTTCCTCGCCGACCTGATGGGCGTCGAACTGGTCGAACCGGCGGACCTGTTCGTAGATGAAGGCCGGGTGTGGATGAAAACCACGCTGGGACCGAAGGCCGTCGACGTCATCTATCGCCGTATCGATGACGAATATCTCGATCCGCTGGTGTTCCGCCCGGACAGTCTGCTCGGCGTCCCGGGCATTTTCAACGTCTATCGCAATGGCGGCGTGACGCTGGCTTCGGCACCCGGATCGGGCATCGCCGATGACAAGGCGGTCTATATCTACGTGCCCGAAATGATCCGCTTCTATCTGGGCGAGGCGCCAATCCTGGACAATATCCAGACCTGGCAATGCAGCAAGCCGGACGAATGCGCCTATGTGCTGGAAAATCTGCACGATCTGGTGGCCAAGGAAGTCCATGGATCGGGCGGCTACGGCATGTTGATCGGGCCGAAATCGTCGAAGGACGAAGTGGAGGCCTATGCCGCGCGCATCCGCGCCGATCCGGGCAAGTTCATTGCGCAACCGACGCTGGACCTGTCCACCGTCCCCACGCTCGGCCCCGCCAGCGTCGTGGGTCGCCACGCCGATTTCCGTCCCTATTGCCTGGTCGGCAAGCAATTGCGGCTGGTGCCGGGCGGCCTGACCCGCGTTGCGCTGACCGAAGGGTCGCTGGTCGTCAATTCCAGCCAGGGCGGCGGCGTGAAGGACACATGGGTCATGCAGGATTGATGATGGCTCGCCACACACACCTACATCCGTTCGGGCTGAGCTTGTCGAAGCCCTGCACGTCTCTTCAAGAAAGAACAGCCGCCTTCGGCGAAGCTCAGGACAGGCTTCGACAGGCTCAGGGCGAATGGGGAAGGGGGTATCCCACATGCTGAGCCGGACCGCCGAAAATCTCTACTGGATGGCGCGCTATATGGAGCGGGCCGAAGCCACCGCCCGGCTGCTGACCATGGGGCAGCGCATGGCGATATTGCCCGGCGCGCATCATCGCGACGAATGGCGTTCCGTCGTGCGCGCGACTGGCAGCGGCCACCAGTTTCCCGAAGGGGTGCAGGTGACGGAAAGCGATGTCGTCTCCTTCCTGATGCTGGACCTCGACAATCCCAGTTCGATCCGCTCCTGCCTGCTCAAAGCCCGGTCCAACGCCAAATCGGCGCGCACCATGCTGACGCAGGATATGTGGGAAGCGCTCAACGACGGCTGGCGCAAGCTCGACAGCTATGATGTGTCCGAAGCGCGGCAGCAACTTCCGGCCCTTATCGACTGGGTCAAGACCCGCGTCATGACCTTTCGCGGCGCCACTCATTCGGGCCAGTTGCGCAATGAAGGCCATGATTTCCTGCGCTGCGGCTCCGCGCTGGAACGGGCGCAGATGACGCTGCGGCTGCTTGACGTCAAATATTATGTCCTGCTGCCGGAAACCGAAGTCATCGGCGGCAATCGCGACCATTATCAATGGACATCGGTGCTGCATGCACTGTCGGGCAGCCGTGCCTATCATCATGTCTATGGCGGCACTTACACGCCCTGGCAGATCACCGATTTCCTGATGCTCAACCGCATGTTTCCGCGCAGTGTCGCCTATTGCTACGACCAGCTGGCCTATCGCCTGCACCGGCTGGAAGGGTGGCACGGCACGCGCAACCCCTGCCATGAGACGGTGCAGCAGATGGTGAGCGCGCTCGAACAGCTCGACAGTGGGGAAATCTTCCGCTTCGGCCTGCATGAAACGGTGCAGCACGGGCTGCAAATGACCAACCAACTGGGCATGGAAATCGCCCAAGCCTATCATTTCGGCTAGAAGGGGGAAGGGGGGCCTTTCATGAAATTGCTTGTCCGCCACCAGACCGTCTATCGCTATGACGCATCGGCCGGACGCGTGGCGATGCGGCTGAAGCTGATGCCGGTCGATACCCCGGCGCAGACCGTGCTGGATTGGCAGGTCAGCGTGAATGGCGATGTGCTGACGGATTTTCGCCCCAACAGCTATGGTGAGATGGAAACCATCTGGATTCGCCATGATCGGCAGGACAATGCCGTCATCGTCGCCGAAGGGCTGGTCGAAACCCGCGAGACTCATGGCGTCGTCGGAGCTCCCGTCAGCCGGGTCAATCCGCGCTATTTCCTGCGCGAAACGCCGCTCACCCGCGCGTCGGACGGTATCGCCGCCATGGCCCGCGCCACGCCAGAAGGCGACGGCCCGCTCGCCCGGCTGCACGCGCTGTCCGCCGCCGTCATCGACTCGGTAGGCTATCGCGCGGGCGTCACGACATCGGCCACCACCGCCGCGCAGGCCTTTGCGCTGGGGGCAGGGGTGTGTCAGGACCATGCCCAGATTTTCATCGCCGGGGCGCGTTCGCTCGGCATCCCGGCGCGCTATGTGTCGGGCTATCTGCTGGCAGGCGACGGCAGCGAATTGCATGAAACCCATGGCTGGGCGGAGGCGCTGGTTCCCGAACTGGGGTGGGTCGGCTTCGATCCGTCCAACCGCGTCTGCGTGACCGAACGCTATCTGCGCGTCGCCAGCGGACTGGACGCGGATGAGGCCGCGCCGATCCGGGGCACGATCACGGTTGCGGGCGATATCTCGATTGACGCGGACGTCCGTATCGCGCAGGCGGTTGATGGCGTCGAGGAACGGCAGTTGCAGCGGCAACAGCAGCAGTCTATCCCGCCGTCCAACGCGCAGCTTTGATTCAGCTTTCGGGGACGGGGACGAATGACCTATTGTGTGGCGGTGCGGGTTGACCAGGGGCTGGTCATGCTGTCCGACACCCGCACCAATGCGGGCATGGACAATATCGCCCGCTTTCGTAAGAGCTTCACCTATCTGGTTGAGGGCGAACGGGCGATCACCCTGCTTTGTTCAGGTAACCTGTCGATCACGCAGGGGGTGAAGGCCACGCTCAGCAAGGCGATCAAGGACGCCAAGCTCGACCCCGACATCGAAACCATCCTCAATTGCAGCACCATGCACCGCGTCGCGCAGATCGTGGGCGATGCGATGCGCGCGATGCAGACGCGATACCGCGAAAGCATCGAAATGGGTGGTTCGGGCGCCAGCGCCTCTATCATGATCGCGGGCCAGCGCCGGGGCGGCAAGCCGCGGCTCTACCTCGTCTACAGCGCGGGCAATTTCATCGAAGCGACCGAGGACACGCCTTTCTTCCAGATCGGCGAGCATAAATATGGCAAGCCGATTCTGGACCGCATCATCACGCGCGACACGACGCTGGAGGACGCGACGAAGGCGGTGCTGGTGTCGATGGATTCAACCCTGCGCTCCAACCTGTCCGTCGGCATGCCGCTCGACCTGACGGTCATCCCGACCGACAGGTTCGACTTCCGCGTCCGCACCCGCATCGAAGCCGACAATGAAGAATTCGCCATGATCTCCCAGGGCTGGAGCGCTGCGCTGCGCAAGGGTTTCGAGGATTTGCCCAACGTCTTGGATTGAGCAGGGCCGGAGGGGGAGGCGAAGCAGCCCCGTTTTCGCCACAAGGTTGCGCCGATCGACGGCGGCGGATGGATCATCCCTTGCGCTACCCACACTCCCGCTTCGCACCGCCCAAGCAAATCCTTCGCTTGCCTGCGCGCCGTCACGGCCTATCTCTCCCATCAACACGAATCGCAGTTGAAAGCCTGATATGACCGCCACCCATTCGACCCGTATGCTCATCCTCGGTTCCGGCCCTGCTGGCCTGTCCGCCGCCATTTATGGCGCGCGTGCGGGTCTGGCGCCGATCGTGGTGCAGGGGATGCAGCCGGGCGGGCAGCTCACCATCACCACCGACGTCGAAAATTACCCCGGTTTCAAGGATGTGATCCAGGGGCCGTGGCTGATGGAGCAGATGCAGGCGCAGGCCGAGCATGTCGGCGCGCAGATGATGTATGACCAGATTGTCGATGTTGACCTGTCGCAGCGGCCCTTTCGCCTGACCGGGGACGGCGGCGTCGTCTATGTCGCCGATACGCTGGTCATCTGCACCGGCGCGCAGGCCAAATGGCTGGGCGTAGAAGGGGAAGAGCATTTGCAGGGCAAGGGCGTCAGCGCCTGCGCCACTTGCGACGGCTTTTTCTATCGCGGCAAGAAAGTCGTGGTCATCGGCGGCGGTAATACCGCGGTCGAGGAAGCGCTGTACCTCACCAACCACAGCCATGACGTTACCCTGATCCATCGCCGCGACACGCTGCGCGCCGAAAAGATCTTGCAGGAACGGCTCCACGCCCATCCGAATATCAAGGTGCTGTGGAACAAGGCGGTCGATAAATTCGTCGGCGGCGGCACGCCTGAAGGGCTGGTCGGCGTGGACCTTATCGACACGGTAACCGGCGAAAAGTCGCATGAGCCGACCGACGGCGGCTTCGTCGCGATCGGCCATCATCCCGCAACCGAACTCTTCACCGGCAAGCTGCCGATGGATGAGGGCTATTTGCTGGTCGAAAAGGGCACCACCCGCACCTCGATCCCCGGTGTGTTCGCGGCAGGCGACGTGACCGACAAAATCTATCGCCAGGCGGTGACCGCGGCGGGCATGGGCTGCATGGCGGCGCTGGACGTGGAAAAATTCCTGGCCGAGGCGGATTTCGAGGCGATGGTCGAGGCGTGACTACTTGCCGTTCGGGCTGAGCCAAGTCGAAGCCTTCCACTGAGCGGAGCGAAGTGCCATCACTACGTTCAGGCGGACCCTTCGACTTCGCTCAGGGCGAACGGATATTACTGCGCCACCTTGCTCCGCGCAAAGGCGACCAGCGACCCGAACGTCTCGAACGTGTCGCCGTCGATGTCGTCATCCTCGATCAATATGTCGAAACGATCTTCCATCTCGGTCAGCAAGCCAGCAACCGCCATCGAATCCAGCTCCGGCAGCGCGCCGAACAAGGGCGTGTCAGCCGCGAACCCGTCGACCTGATCCTGCGAAAGGCCCAGCACGTCGCGCAACAGCGCCCGCGTCAGAAGCTCGATGTCATCGGTCCGGTCGACCGGCTGAGGAGATTGCGCCCGCATGATGGGCGTCGTCCTAGTCATTCCCGCTCTATCCGACAAGCGCGGAAATGGCTGTTCGGGCCGCAGGCAGCCAGTTGGACGCATGGCGCGGGTTGAAGGCGTCGATGCGGTGGAGCGGTACTCGCTCCTCCATCCAGTCGCTCTTGTAGGGATTATCGCCCGTGCCATAGTCGATCGTCGCGACCCGATCGCCATCGATCGCTTGGGCAAACATGGCATGGCTCAGCAGCGTGCCGGGCGATCCCGCGTCATGAGCGCGATCATGGGACAGTTTGTGGATGAGCGCGACGCCATTTTCCACCGTCCATAATTGGGTGGCGACTGCGCGGCCCCTGTTCCCCTCGGCCTCCCGCGCAAAGCCCAGCCGCAACGTCCCGGCATCACTTTCCTGCTCGACCAGCGCGCGCAGGAAATTCAGACCGGGTTCCGCCTCCTTCCAGCTGCGCCCGTGCACATCGACATAATCGCGCCACAGATCGTCGGTCAGCCGGTCGCTGATCGACAGGTCATAGCGGTTGGCCCGCGCCCGGCGCCTGACCAGCGTGCGCAGCCGACCGGGGCGGCTGGCCCAATAGGTCGCGAAATCCCGCCCGGCGACCGCCAGAATATGCCGCCCGCCCATTGGCCGCGACAGCGCAAACCATCCGGTCCGGCGCAGGCTGGCCAGCAGTTCGACGCTCGATTCGACCGGATAGAGGTCTATCTGGCTGGCGCTGCGCAACAGGTGGCGGCTCAGCGTGTCGAGCAGGTGTGCCCGCTGCGCCGCATCGGGCTTGCCCGTGAACAGCGGCGACCAGTCGAAACTATACCAGTTGGCCAGCGCAGACAGACGACGGCTTTCATGTTCCAGCAGGAACAGCCAGGCTTGCGCGCCATTATCCTCTGACATGACCACCCGAACCGGAACATCGGCCAGACAATGACGATGCAGCAGATCGAACCAGTCGAACCGGCCAAACAGGCCGGGCACGGCGTCGCGATCGAGACGGCCTTGCAGCGCGTCCCGCACTTGCGCGAGGCTGTGATATTCCCTTGTCGTCGGCAACCGACTATCTCCGCATGCGTGAAGGTGAGGCTTAGGGGCAAAGTCTGGAAATGGAGTTAAGCATGCGCCAGACAGACCAGACCATGACGATCCTGCCGATCGACCACCTGCTGCTGCGCGGCGATCGGGACCGGGCGGCGCTGGACGGGCGGTCGGGCAGCTATAATTTTGCCGAACTGGAAGAAACGCTGGGGCGGCTTGCAGGCTGGCTGGCGGGGTTTGGACTGGAGCCGGGCGCACGGGTGGCGAGCTGGATCGCCAAGGGGCCGGTGGCGGCGCTGATGCCGCTCGCCGCGCCGCGTGCGGGTCTTGTCCATGTCCCGGTCAATCCGCTGCTCAAACATGCGCAGGTGGCGCATATTCTGGCCGATAGCGGCGCGGCGCTGCTGATCGGCACGACGGCGCGACTCGCGACGCTGGCCCCGGGCGATGTGCCGCAGGGGTGCCAGTTGCATCGGGAGGATGACGCCGCCTGCGCCATGAGTGGTGGTACCGCGCTTGCACCCTCGACCGCAGCCCCGGACGATCTCGCCGCCATCCTCTACACAAGCGGATCGACCGGGCGGCCCAAGGGGGTGATGCTCAGCCACGCCAATCTCTGGCTGGGCGCGGTCGCGGTCGCCGACTATCTGGGTCTGACGCCGCAGGACCGCACAGCCTGCGTCCTGCCGTTCAGCTTCGATTATGGCCAGAATCAACTGCTCTCAACCTGGTTTGCCGGCGGCTGCGTCTATCCGCTCGACTATCTGACGGCCCGTGACGTCATGAAGCTGGTCGACCGGCGCGACATCACGACGCTGGCTGGCGTACCGCCGCTCTGGGTGCAGCTGACCGAACTGGATTGGCCGCCGGAGGTAGCGGCCAAGCTCAAACGGCTGACCAACAGTGGCGGCGCGCTGACCCGACCTTTGGTGTCCCGGCTGCGCGCGCTGTTTCCCAAGGCCGATCTTTATCCCATGTACGGCCTGACCGAAGCTTTCCGCTCCACCTATCTGCCGCCCGCCCTGGTTCAGAGCCACCCCGACTCGATGGGGTCGGCGATCCCCTTTGCCGAGATATTGGTGGTCCGCCCCGATGGCAGCATCACTGACGATGACGAACCGGGCGAACTGGTCCATTGCGGCCCCCTCGTCGCCCAGGGTTATTGGCGCGACGCAGCCCGTACCGCCGAGCGCTTCAAGCCTGCGCCATCCGCGTCCCGCTATGGCGGCATGGCGGTCTGGTCCGGCGACACGGTGCGGCGCGATGCCGATGGCCTGCTCTATTTCGTCGGGCGCGACGATGCGATGATCAAGTCGGCGGGCAACCGGATCAGCCCGACCGAGATAGAGGAGGCAGCGGTGGCCGTGCCGGGCGTCGCCGAAGCGGTGGCGCTGGGGGTGAAGGATGAACGGCTGGGGCAGGCGGTCAAATTGCTGATCCGCTCCGCCGACCCGGACGTTGCCCCGGCGGTCTCCACGCACATCAAGGCGGAACTGCCCAATTTCATGCAACCGCGCGAAATCCTTGTGCTGACGGCATTTCCCCGCAATCCCAACGGCAAGATTGATCGAGTCGCGCTGGCGCGGGAGTATGGCATTTGAAACCGATGGGACCGATCCCGGCTTGGTTTGCGGGCGAAGAGGGGATGCTGCTGATCGGCGGCTATGGCGCGGCGAGTCTGGTCGACGAAGTGGGCGATACGCCGCTCTTTGCCTATGACATGGACATTGTCCGGGCGCAGATCCGCCGTTTCCGCGAAGCCATGCCACAGGCGCTTCACCTCCATTATGCGATCAAGGCAAACCCCTATGCGCCGCTGCTGACGGCGATGGCGGAGCAGGTGGACGGCTTCGACATTGCGTCGGGCGGTGAACTGGAGATGGCTCTGGCGGCGGGCATGGACCCGGCACGGATCAGCTTTGCCGGGCCGGGCAAGCGCAATGACGAACTGGAAGCGGCGATCTTTGCCGGGGTCACGCTGAACCTTGAATCCGAAGGGGAGGGGCGGCGCGCGCTCGCCATCGGCCAGCGGATAGGCAAGACCCCGCGCGTCGCCGTGCGGGTGAACCCGGACTTTGATCTCAAAGGATCAGGGATGCGGATGGGTGGCGGGGCCAAACCCTTTGGCGTCGATGCCGATCGCGCCGCCGCGCTCGCCCGCGCGATGATCGATGGCGGTGCGGACTGGCGCGGCTGGCACATCTTTGCCGGTAGCCAGAATCTCGATGCTATGGCGATCATCGAGACGCAGGCGGCGACGATCGCGCTGGCCGCCCGCCTGTCCGAAGCGGTGGGCGTCACGCCGCCGCTGGTCAATCTGGGCGGCGGCTTTGGCCTTGCCTATTTCCCCGGCGACGTGCCGCTCGACATCCGCCCGATTGGCGTTGCGCTCGACACAGCGTTCGAATCGCTGCCGGATATTCTCAAGGGCAGCGCCTTTGCGATCGAACTGGGCCGCTGGCTGGTCGGGGAGGCGGGTGTCTATCTGACCCGCGTGATCGATGTGAAGATCAGCCAGGGCGAAACCTTCGTTATCGTCGATGGCGGGCTGCATCATCAACTTGCGGCCAGCGGCAATTTCGGCACGGTGGTTCGCCGCAACTATCCGATCGCGCTCGCCAACCATTTCGGCGCGCCGCCAGCCGCCGATCCCGTGACGGTCGTTGGCTGCCTCTGCACGCCCATTGACCGGCTGGGCGACAGGATTGCGCTGCCACCAGTGCAGGAAGGCGACCTGATCGCCATTTTCCTTGCCGGGGCCTATGGCGCATCGGCCAGTCCGGCAGCATTTCTTGGTCACCCAAGTCCTCGCGAAGTTTTACTTGGCTGAGTTGTTGGTGACTTAACTCCTAACGGTATCTTTACCCTTTCCCGGCAAGAAGAGCTCGGAAGCCCTGTGCTGACCGGCCCGCCTTGCCCTCTTTGGCGGCTGGTCGCGCATGGCCGCACAAAGAGGTGAGATTATGCGTTTCGTGTCGGTTTCCAGGCTCCTGATCGGTGCATCGCTGCCCGCGCTTGTCCTGTCGGGCTGCGCTGCGGGTGGTGCCAGCGGACCGCAATTGCCGCCAGCCTCTTTCGTGTCGACCCGCGAAGGGCCGGGCGAGGAATATGTCATCGGCCCGCTCGATGATCTCACCATCTTCGTGTGGCGCAACCCCGAACTGGGGGCAAAGGTTCAGGTGCGCCCGGATGGCCGCATCACCACGCCGCTGATCACCGACATGCCGGCGGTGGGCAAGACGCCCAAAATGCTGGCCGACGACATCAAGCTGGCGCTGACCCAATATATCGAAAACCCTCTGGTTTCCGTGATCGTCAACAATTTCAGCGGAACGTTCAGCCAGCAGGTGCGGATCGTGGGCGCGACGGAAAAGCCCGCCTCCATCCCCTATCGCGCCAATATGACGCTGCTCGATGCGATGATCTCGGTCGGCGGCCTGTCGGAATTTGCAGCGGGCAACCGCGCGCGGCTGGTCCGCTTCAACAAGAATACCGGCAAGCAGCAGGAATATCAGGTCCGCATCAACGACCTGCTGAAAAAGGGCGACACGAAGGCGAACGTCATGCTCGCGCCCGGCGACGTCATCATCATCCCTGAAAGCATGTTCTGATCATGGCCGGTCTCTACGAAGAATTGCTTCTGCTGCTCCACGGAGTCTGGAGCCGACGCTGGATCGCGCTCGGCGTGGCCTGGGGCGTATGTATGCTGGGCTGGCTAGGCGTCGCCCTGATCCCCAACAGCTACCAGTCGAAGGCGCGGGTCTATGTAAACACCCAGTCGCTGCTGGAGGACAAGGTGGGCATCACCCAGGTCCAGTCGCAGCAGGATCTCGACCGGGTCCGCAATACGCTGGCCAGCGCGGAAAATCTGGAAAAGGTCGTGCGCAACACTGACCTGTCGCAGAGCGTGTCCGGCCCCCGCGACATCGCTGCCAAGATCACGAAGCTGCGCGAGAATATCACGGTGATGGCGCAGGCTGACCCCAGCATGATCGACATCAGCGCGATTTCCGCGGACAGCAGCCTGTCGGACGGCGCGAATGCGCGGATTTCGCAGCAGATCGTGCAGAAGCTGATCGATATTTTCCAGGAGGAAAATCTCTCCGGCGACCGCAATGAAACCAAGCAGAGCCTTGCCTTCTTGGATCAGCAGATCGCGGCGCGGGGCAAGCAGCTGGAAGCCGCCGACCAGCGCCGCGTTGAATTTGCGCAACGCTATGTCGGCCTCTTGCCCGGTGCTGGCTCGATCAGCCAGCGGATGGATGCCGCGCGGCAGGAAATCAACACGATCGATTCGCAACTGGTTCAGGCGCAAAGCGCGCTCAGTGCCATGAACGGTCAGCTGGCGGGTACGCCGCAAAGCCTGCCGGGCGTCGGCCCTTCGGGCGGCCCTTCGGCGCTGGGTCAGGCGCAGGCCAATCTGGCCGCAATGCGCGCGCGCGGCTGGACCGCGCAACACCCTGACGTGATCGCTGCCCAGCGTGAAGTGGACGCCCTGCGCAAGTCCGGCGGCGGCGCCGGTTCGGGCGGCGGCGGCACCCCCAATCCTGCCTATCTGTCGATCAAGTCGATGCAGGCCGAACGCGCCGCCACGGTGCAGGCGCTTTCGACCCGCAAGGCGCAGCTACAGGCCGATCTCAACACGATGATGGCCAAGCAGGTCGATGAACCGGGCATCGCGTCGGAGCAGGAAAAGCTGGACCGCGACTATGAGGTTCTGAAAACCCAATATGACAAGCTGCTGGCCGATCGGGAGGAGATCCGTCTGCGTGGCGAGGTCAAGACCGAGACCGGCTCCGTCCAGTTCCGCGTCATCAACCCGCCCAGCATGCCGACCGCGCCTGCTGCGCCCAACCGGCCGCTGCTGTTGCTGGCTGTGCTGGTCCTGGGGATCGGTGCGGGCGTCGGCGTGGCTTTCGCCATGGGGCAGCTCAAGGGCACATTCCCCACCGCCGCGCGGCTGGAGCGGGCGATCGGCCTGCCGGTCGCAGGCTCCATCAGCCAGACGATCAGCGCCGCGCAGGTCGCCATCGACAAGCAGCGGATGAAATGGTTCGCAGGCGCCAGCGGTGGTCTGGCCGCTGTCTGCCTGCTGCTGATCGTCGTCGAATTCGTCCAGCGCGGTATGGCGTGAAGGAGCCAGGAACCATGAACCAGCATAGCTCCATCAAGGGCGGATCGCTGATCGAGCGGGCGACGGAGATTTACGATTTCTCGGCTGCCCTGCGCGGTCGTGCCGCCCCGGCCGTCGACGTTCCGGCGGACCTGCCACCAGCGCCGGTCATGGCCGACCCTGTGTCGCCTTCACCGTCGGCCTTTCGCGCCCTGCCCTGGACCGGCCCGGTCCAGCCGATCGATCGCATCAAGCTGGAGGAGGCCGGTTTCCTGCGCCCCGACGGCGTAGTCACCGCGATGAGCGAGGAGTTCCGCCTGCTCAAGCGCGACCTGCTCGCCCAGTTGCAGGGGCAGGAGCGCGGCAATCGCATCCTCATCTGTTCGGCCCATAGCGGCGATGGCAAGACATTCTGCGCCATCAATCTGGCGCTTAGCCTGGCGGCGGAGAAGGATCGCGAAATCCTGCTGGTGGATGCGGATTTCGGCAAGCCCGGCATCCCCGAAACGCTGGGTCTGGAAAGCGGCCCCGGCCTGATGGACGCGCTCGCCGATCCGATGATCGCGATAGAGGATATCATCATCCGCACGGACCTGCCGTCGCTGTCAGTGCTGCCTGCCGGGCAGCGCAGCAATGCCGACACGGAATATCTTGCGTCCGCGCGCACCGAACAATTGCTGTCACGGCTGACCGAAGGACGGCCCGAACGCATCATCATTTTTGATTCGCCGCCGTTGCTGGCGGCATCGCCCGCCGCCGTGCTGGCCAGCCATGTCGCGATCGCGCTGCTGGTCGTGCGCGCCGACAGCACATCGGAAAGCGCGCTGCGCGATGCTGCCGGGATGCTCAAGGGCGGCGCACAGGTTCAGCTTCTGCTCAACGCGGTCCGCTTCAACGGCGGCGGTCGCCGGTTCGGCAGCTATTATGCCAAGGGGAAGAGTTCGTCATGACTGTCCGTCAGTGGATCAGCGGCGCATCGCTCGCCGTGCTGGCCGCGGGGAGTGCCCCTGCGCTCGCCCAGACGACCAGCGCGGACCGGCGCGTTAATGTCACGCCCTATCTGGGCGTTGATCAGGTGGTGATGGCGCCGCTCAAGGGCGATGGCGACGTGCTGACCTACACCAATGTCACCGCAGGCGTGACGGCGCAGGTCCAGACCCGCCGGGTCGAAGCCGCCGTCGATCTGCAATATAATCACAGCTTCAGCTGGAGCAACCAGATCGGTGACCAGGATGTGCTGAGCGGCATCGCCAACGCGACCGTCAATGTCGCGCGCGGCCTGTCCATCCACACCGGTGGGCTGGCATCGCGGGTGCGGACGGATGGACTGTCGGGCGCATCGACGCTCAACGACAGCTACACCAGTCAGGTCTATGCCGGTTATATCGGCCCGGCCTACACGACGCAGATCGGCGACATCACCGTCAACGCTTCCTATCGGCTCGGCTATGCGCGGGTCGAGGACGATCTGGACTCCAACCTTTCCAACGCTCCTGTCAGCGGATCTTTCGCGGACAGCTGGACGCATAATCTGATGGGATCGGTGGGCTTTGGCCCCGGCACCTTGCTGCCCGTCGGCCTGACCGCCAGCGCAGGTTATGACCGTGAAGATGCCAGCCAGCTCGATCAGCGGTTCGAGGACAAATGGGGCCGCGTCGACGCCACGCTGCCGGTATCGCGCACCGTCGCGCTGATCGGTGGTCTTGGCTATGAGCAGATCGAAATCAGCCAGCGTTCGCCGCTGCTGGACTCAGCGGGCGTGCCCGTCATCCGCAACGGCCGCTATGTCACTGACAAAAGCTCGCCGCGCGCGCTGGTCTATGAATTTGACGATATTATCTGGGACGCGGGCGTGTTGTGGCGGCCCAGCCGTCGCACGTCGCTTCAGGCGCAGGTCGGTCAGCGCTATGGCGGCATGACCTATCAGGGCAGCTTTACCTGGCAGGGCGCGAACAGCAGCTTTGCCGTGATCCTGTTCGACGGCATCGACAGCTTCGGTCGTCTGATCACCGCCAATGCCGCCGCGCTGTCGGGCAGCAGCTTCGACGTGGCGCGCAATCCCTTCACCGGCGACATTACCGGTTGCGCCTTCTCCACCACCGGCGGCGGGCAATGTTTCAATGATGCGCTGTCGGGCATCACCGACGCCAATTTCCGCTATCGCGGCGTTTCGGCGCAATATTCGCTGCGTCGCGGCCAGTGGGGCTGGGGCGTGGGTGCCGGTTATTCGCAGCGCAAGTTCGTCACGCCGCAGGGACAGACTGTCCTGGTGCGCGGGTCGAAGGACCAGAACTGGTACGGCAATGCGTCGATGACCTATATGTTGGGCGATCGCGACAGCATCGATACCGTTGTTTACGTCAATTATTTCGACGCCAGCGACGCGCGCCCAGACGTTCTCAACTATGGCGGGTTCACCAGCTATTACAAGGGTTTGACCCGTCGTCTTTCGGCGTCGGCATCGGTCGGTGTGGATGGCGTGAAGGCGGATGATCTCGACACGGTGATCAGCGCGATGGGGCAGGTCGGCCTGCGTTACAGTTTCTAACGGGTCGGTTGGAGAATTTTGATGTACGATCAATATTATGGATTGCAGAGCCGCCCGTTCCAGCTGACGCCGGACCCGCATTATTATTTTGAAAGCGCCACCCATCGCAAGGCCTTGTCCTATCTGGGCTATGGCTTGGCGCAGGGCGAAGGCTTCATCGTCATTACCGGCGACATCGGCGCGGGCAAGACGACGCTGGTCGGCCATCTGATGCAGACGATCGACCCCGCGCGGCTGACCGCGGTCAAGATCGTGTCGACCCAGGTGGGCGGCGACGACATGCTGCGCCTCGCCGCGCAGAGCTTCGGTCTGGCGACCGATGGCATGTCCAAGGCCGTGACGCTGCAAAAGGTCGAAGCCTTCCTCCATGGCCAGGCGCGCGCCGGACGGCGCACGCTTCTGATCGTGGACGAGGCGCAGAACCTGCCTGTGTCCGCGATCGAGGAATTGCGGATGCTGTCCAATTTTCAGCTTGGCGGACAGTCGCTGCTCCAGATTTTCCTGCTGGGCCAGCCCGAATTTCGCGACCTGCTCAAATCGCCCCAGCTTGAACAATTGCGCCAGCGCGTCATTGCCACCCATCATCTCGAACCGATGATGGCCAAGGAGGTCGAGCCTTACATCATCCATCGCCTGACGGTCGCGGGATGGGTGGGCAACCCGACATTCACCCCCGCCGCCTTCGACGCGCTCTACGCTGCGACGGGTGGCGTACCGCGCCGCCTGAATGCTTTGGTCAGCCGCGTGCTGCTGATGGGCGCGATCGACCAGTTGCGTGAGATTGACGCGGATGTGGTGCAGGCTGTCGTGGCCGATATGGGGCTGGACGTGGATGTCGCACCCGAACCGGTCGCGCCGTCGCCGCTCGATAGCGTTGCGGAGGTCGAGGAGGCACCCGCCGCTGAGATCGCAGATGAGGCCGACAACGAGACTGTCGTCGAGCAGGAAGAGGTGGAAGCTACCGCGCCTGCGCCTTTCGCGGCACCCTTTGCCGCGCCGCAGGTCGATGAGTCGCCGGTGGCAGAGGCATCCCCGGACGCTGCGATGGACGAACCCCTCTACACGGCATTCGATGCTGTCGAGGAGCCGGTCGAAGCTTGGGACGCGCAGGAAGCGGAGGAGGAGCCAGAGATGGCGGAATCGTCGACCTTCGAACAGTCACCGCCCGGACAGATCGAGCCGCAACCTGTCGCCACGATCGACGCGGATCAGGTCGACGCCCTGCGCCACGACATGCTGGCCGAGATTGAAGCGCTGCGCGCGGAAATTTCCTCGCTGCGGGCAGTGCAGGCGCATGTGCCTTTCACGCCGGCACAGACAGTCGATCCCGAAGCGCTCAAGGATTGCTTCACCCTGATCGAGGAGCGGTTGCAATCGCTGGAATTTCGCGCCGAGGAACAGGACACGGCACTGCGCCGGGTGCTGACCCTGCTGGTCGATTGGGTCGAGCGGGAAGAACGAATGGCGGCGCCGCGCGACAGCGCTGCTGCCTGACACATGGCTTGCCCCGTGCGGGCAGCCCGGCCAAGGTGCGCCATATGATACAGAACGCCCTGTCCGTCGATGTCGAGGACTGGTTTCAGGTCGGCGCGTTCGAGCGCACGATCCGGCGCGCCGACTGGGACGGCCTGACGCACCGTGTCGAGCGCAATACCGATGCGGTGCTGGACCTGTTCGCGCAAGCGGGTGTGACCGGCACCTTCTTCACGCTTGGCTGGGTCGCCGAACGTTATCCCGCGCTGATGCGCCGCATTGCCGACGCGGGGCATGAGGTTGCCAGCCACGGCTATGATCATGCGCGGGTGTTCACCTTCACGCCCGATCAGTTCCGCGCCGACCTGCGCAAATCGCGCGCCATCTTGGAGGATGCCAGCGGGCAGGCGGTCACCGGCTATCGCGCGCCCAGCTTCTCCATCGACCCGCGCACGCCATGGGCGCATACCATATTGGCGGAGGAGGGCTATCGCTACTCCTCCAGCGTCGCGCCGATCCGGCACGATCATTATGGCTGGCCCGATTCGCCGCGCTTTGCATGGAAGCCGGTGACCGGGTCCGATCTGGTCGAGCTGCCGGTGACGACCGCGAAGCTTGGCAAGCGGACGCTGGCGGCGGGGGGCGGGGGCTTTTTCCGGCTGCTGCCCTATCAATTTTCCCGCTGGGCGATCCGGCAGGTCAATGAGCAAGCCGGGCGACCCGCGATCATCTATTTCCATCCATGGGAAATCGATCCCGGCCAGCCGCGCCGCACCGACGCGCCGCTGCGCTCACGGCTGCGCCATTATACCAACCTGTCGGTCATGGCGGCCAAGCTGCGCCGCCTGACCCGCGATTTCGCCTGGACACGGGTGGATGCGCTGGCTGACGCGCAGGCGGCGCTCGCGCCATGATGCTGGGTAATGGCGCTGACCTGGCCGTCATCCTGATGGACCTGAATGATCCGGCGCAGGCGCGCGCAGTCGATGTCTTCGTGCTCGCGCATGCCGACGGATTGCCTTTCCATCGTCCCGCCTGGCTGCACGCGATCGAGCAGGCGACCGGCAATCGCGCACTCCTCCTGGCAGCGGTCGGGCCGTCGGGCCGGATCAGGGGCATCCTGCCTCTGCATCATGTGCGCAGCCGCCTGTTCGGCGCTGCGCTCGTGTCCACGGCGTTTGCAGTCGGTGGCGGCATATTGGCGGATGATGATCGCGCCATTGCCGTGCTGGCGGCGGCGGCGGAGGGGCTTGCGGGCGAACGCGGCGGCCTGTCGCTGGAACTGCGCGGCGGTCCCGCGCCCGGCGACAATTGGCAAAGGCTGGATGGAGCGCATGTCGGCTTCGTGCGTCCGCTGGCCGTGGACGATGATGCGGAACTCCTCGCCGTCCCGCGCAAGCATCGCGCGGAACTGCGCAAGGCGCTTGCCAATCCGGCGCTCAGCGTAGAGATCGGTCGCGATGCGCGCCATTTGCGGGACCATTATCATATTTACGCCACGAGCGTCCGCAACCTTGGCACGCCGGTTTTCCCGCGACGCCTGTTCCGCGCCGTGCTGGACCAGTTTGGCGCGGATGCCGATATTCTGATCGTCCGGGAAGGCGACCGACCCGTTTCCGCGGTGCTGACGCTTTACCATCAGGGGCGGGTCATGCCCTATTGGGGCGGTGGCCTTGCCGATGCACGGCGGCTGCGCTCCAATGAACTCATGTATTATCGCCTGATGGCCCATGGCCGTGCGCGCGGCATGACGCTGTTCGACTTCGGCCGGTCGAAAGCGGGCAGCGGACAGGCGGCGTGGAAAAAAAGTTTCGGCTTTGATCCCTTGCCCCTCATCTATCACGCCTGGTCGGCGGACGGCGTGCAGCGTGACATCGATCCGGGCAGCGCCCAGTATCAGCGCCGCGTCGCGCTCTGGAAAAAATTGCCGCTACCGATCGCCAATTTCATCGGCCCGTTCATTTCGCGCGGACTGGGTTGAAACGGATACGAAATGTTCAGCCTCCACGCGTAGATCGTTGGCGGGGCGACAATAGGAATAACGTCGATGAATATGATGAGCGGACTGACAGTCATCGTCGAGCAGGCGCGTCTCACGGATGCAGCCTGCGTCGCCGAACTGGACGCATGGGTCTGTGCGCATCCCGATTCGACGCCCTTTCAACGCCCCGCCTGGATCATGGGCGTAGAGGCCGGAACGGGCCAGAAAGCGAAGATGCTGGTGGCGCGCCGGGCGGGCGGCGACATTGTCGGCGTGCTGCCGCTCACCTATATCCGTTCCGCCCTGTTTGGCCGTGCGCTGGTCGGCAGTGGCTTTGCGGTCGATGGCGGACTACTGACCACGCATCGCAGGGCTGGCTCCGCGCTCGCCGACGCGGCCTGGACGCTGGCGGAACAACTGGGCTGTTCCACGCTGGAACTGCGTGGGGGCGAAGCGCCCGACGGCGCGGTGTGGCAGGAAAAGGCCGACGCCTATCTGGGCTTCTCCCGACCGCTGGCCGCCGATGACGAAGCGGAGTTGAAGGCCGTGCCCAAGCGTCATCGCGCTGAAATCCGCAAAGGACTGGGCAACGACCTGACCTTTGAATGTGGCCGGGACAAAAGGCTTCGCGACATTCATTACCGCCTCTATGCGCACAGCGTGCATAATCTGGGCACGCCGGTATTTCCCCGTGGGCTGTTCGACGCCATGCTCGACCATATGGGGAAGGATGCCGACATCGCGATCGTGTCGAAGGACGGCAAGCCGCTGTCGGCGGTCATCAGCCTCTATCATCACGGCGCCTGCATGCCCTATTGGCATGGCGCGGCGGAGGGCGCACGGGCGACGCGCTCCAACGAAGTCCTCTATTTCCTGCTGATGCGGCAATCGCGCGAACGTGGACTGACGACATTTGATTTCGGCCGGTCAAAGGTCGGCACTGGCCCGGCGGCCTGGAAAAAGACCTGGGGCTTTGCCGGTGAACCGCTCGGCTATTATCTGCGCACGGCGCCCGGCAAGGAGACGCGCGATGTCAATCCGCTCTCGCCGCAATATCGGCGCAAGGTGGAGCTTTGGAAGAAGCTGCCCGAAGCGATCGCGACCTTGATCGGCCCGCACATCGCGCGGGGGCTGGGATGACCGGCGACATATTGTTCCTGTGTCACCGTATCCCGTTCCCGCCGGATCGCGGCGACAAGATCCGTTCCTATCATTTGCTTCAACGTCTGGCCCAGATTGCGCCGGTCCATGTCGGCTGCTTTGGCGATGACGATCGCGACATGGACTATGCGGGCGATCTGGCGCAGCTGGCCGCCAGCCAGTGCCTGTTGCGGCGCGACCGGTCGAAAGTCGTTGCCGGGCTGACCGGTCTGGCCAAAGGCCAGTCGCTGCTTGTGTCCCTGTTCGACCATCCCGGCCTGCATCAATGGGTGGCACAGACATTGGCGCAGCGGCCGATCACGGCGGTGGTCGCCTATTCGGCGCAAATGGCGCATTTCGTGCCCCAACTTGCTCCCGATGTCCGTTTTCTGATGGATTTCGTGGATTTCGATTCGGCCAAATATGCCGCCTATGGCGCGGAAGGCGCTGGCCCCATGGCCTGGATCAACCGGCGCGAGGGGCGGGTGCTGCTCGATTTCGAACGCGCCATAGCCGCTCGCGCCGACGCCTGCTCCTTCGTCAGCGAAGCCGAAGCCGCGCTGTTCCGCACTGCGTCAGGGCTGGGACCGGAACGTATCGTCGCACTCGAAAATGGCGTGGCGCTCGATTATTTCGATCCCGCCGCCGCCTTTCCCGCCATTGACCATGGCGCTGGCCCGCTGCTCGTCTTCACAGGGCAGATGGATTATCGCCCCAATATCGAGGCGGTGGAAAGTTTCGCGCGACAGACCTTGCCTGCCATCCGGACCGTCCACCCGCAGGCGCGCTTTGCCATTGTCGGGCGTAACCCGACCAAAGCGGTCGAATCGCTGGCTGATCGGCCCGGCGTCATCGTCACCGGCGGCGTGCCCGATGTGCGCGGCTGGCTGGCGGCGGCGGATATTGTCGTCGCCCCGCTGCGGATTGCGCGCGGCATCCAGAACAAGGTGCTGGAAGCCATGGCGATGGCCCGGCCCGTCGTGGCCTCGCCACAGGCTGCGGAGGGGATCGACGCAGCCGACGACACCGAATTTTTGGTTGCCGCCAACCCGGCTGAAGAGGCCGCGAAGGTCATTGCCCTGCTCGCCGACCCCGCCCGCGCCGCCCGGATCGCTCTGGCTGGCCGCGCCCGGATGGAGGCGCGCTACCGCTGGTCGGCAACACTTGCCGGATTGCCCGATCTGCTGTTCGGCCACGACGCGGGGTCGCAGGCGGCATGAGCGTTCGGGCGCTTTCGCTTGGCCGGGTGCCGCTGATCGACCGGACCGGGTGGCGCGGCCATCTGACCGCGCTGGGCATCGTTGCCTCTGCCATATTGGCGCTGTTCCATGCCGATCTCTGGTCGATGGTCACCATCTGGTGGACGGCCTCCACCTTCGGCCATTGCCTTTTCATCCCTTTGCTCGTCGCCTGGCTGGTGCAGCAACGTCTGCCCGGCCTGCGCCAACTGGAGCCGGTGGCATGGCCGCCGGGGCTGGTCTGGCTGGCGCTGGGAGCGCTGGCCTGGCTGGTTGGCGCGGCGGCTGGCGTGGCGATGGTTCGCCATGGCGCGCTTGTCATGATGTTGCAGGGCGTGACGATCGCGCTGCTCGGCCCGGCGGTCGCGCGCGCGCTCATCTTCCCGCTCTTCTATGCCTTCTTCATGGTCCCCTTTGGTGAGGAGATCGTTCCGCCGCTTCAGCTGGTGACGGCCCGCCTTGCCATGTTCTTCCTCGACCTGTCGGGGGTGCCCGCCCATATGGAGGGCATCTTCATCACGACGCCGACAGGCTATTTCGAGGTGGCCGAGGCCTGCTCCGGGGCAAAATTCCTGATCGCGATGACGGCCTATGGCGTACTGGTGTGCAATGTCTGTTTCCGCACATGGCCGCGCCGCATCATCTTCATGACCGGCGCGCTGGGCCTGTCGGTGCTGGCCAATGGCGTGCGCGCCTTCGCCACCATCCTCGTCGCCCATCTGACCAGCGTGGACGCGGCGGTCGGTTTCGACCATGTGGTCTATGGCTGGATATTCTTCGCGATCATCATGATCGTCGTGATGGCCACCGCCTGGCCCTTTTTCGATCGCAAGCCGGGCGATCCATGGTTCGATCCGGCGCAGTTGCAGGGGGCGGTGCGGCATCGGACGTCGGCTGGCACAGTGGCCGGCATCGCCCTGGTGCTGATTATCGCTGCGCCGCTCTGGCTCGCCGCCACCGCCGCCACCGCCGATCCGCTGCCTTCGCGGATCGATCTGCCGCTGGTCGATGGCTGGACCCGCACCGCTTCTGCCCAAAGCTATCCCTGGACACCCCGCTTCGACGGTGCGGATCATCGCGTCACTGGCCATTATCGCAATGGCAAGGGGCAGGTCGTCGATCTCACCATCATTGCCTATGCCCGGCAGGATGAAGGCCGCGAACTGGTCGGCTTTGGTCAGGGCGCGGCGGACCCGGACAGCCAATGGGTCTGGTCCTCGCCCGCCCGCGCGCCCGCCAATGCGCGTGGCGAACAGATCACCGCGCCCGGCCCTGTGGTCCGCCATGTCGTAAGCTTCTATGTCGTGGGGGCAGGAAACCCCACGGGCAGCCGCCCTGCGGTCAAGATCGAAACGATGAAAGCGCGCCTGTTGGGACAGGACCAGCGCGCCGTCGCCATCCTCATTTCCGCGCAAGAGGGCGAAGGCCAGTCCGCCGACGCCGCCATCAATGCCTTCCTGGGCGATATGGGTGACGTGAAGCTTTTGGCTGACCGCGCGATGGGCTTGCGCTAGGGCGGTCACCATGTGCGGCATAGCAGGTATCTTTCATCTCGAAACGGCCAAGCCGGTCGATCCCGCGCGAGTGCGCGCCATGCTCGACGCGATGCCGCATCGCGGGCCGGACGGCAGCGGCATCTGGACCGCGCCCGGCGTGGGCCTCGGCCATCTGCGCCTGTCGATCATCGACCTGGAGTCCGGTGCGCAGCCCATGCTGACTGAGGATGAAAGCCTCGCTGTCATATTCAACGGTGAAATCTACAATTTCGGCGAAGTCCGCGCGGAACTGGAGGCCAAGGGCCACATCTTCCGCACCCATAGCGACACCGAAGTCATCCTCCACGGCTATCGCCAATGGGGCGAGGACTGCGTCCACCGCTTCAACGGCATGTTCGCCTTCGCCCTGTTCGATGCGCGGGCGCAATCGCTCTGGCTGGTACGCGACCGGCTGGGGGTCAAACCGCTCCATTATGCCCTGCTGTCCGACGGCAGCCTGATCTTCGGATCGGAACTGAAAAGCCTGCTTGCCCATCCGTTGCTGCGCCGCGCGCCGGATTTGAGCGCGGTCGAGGATTATATGGCCTATGGCTATGTCCCCGACGACGCCTGCATGGTCGCTGGCGTGCGCAAACTGGGCGCAGGCGAAACGCTGCGGCTGGTGCGCGGTCGCCCTTTGCCCCAGCCCCAACGCTATTGGGACGTCAGCTTCGCCGATCGGACCAAGGCGAAACCGCAGGAACTGGAGGAAGAACTGGTCGCCCTGATGCGGCAGGCCGTCCGGTCCCGCATGGTCGCGGACGTGCCGTTGGGCGCCTTCCTGTCGGGCGGGGTGGACAGTAGCAGCGTGGTCGCGCTGATGGCGGAAGCTTCGTCCCAGGCGGTCAAGACCTGCACCATCGGCTTCGATGTCGCCTCGCTCGACGAAACCGCCTTTGCCGATCGCATAGCCCGCCGCTTTGCGACCGACCATCGCACCCGTATCGTGTCGCCAGACGACTATGGCCTGATCGACCGGCTTGCCTTCCATTTCGACGAACCCTTTGCCGACGCCTCCGCCTTGCCGACCTTTCGCGTGTGCGAACTGGCGCGGGAACAGGTCACAGTGGCGCTGTCGGGCGATGGCGCGGACGAAGCATTCGCGGGCTATCGCCGCCATCGCTTCCAGATGCAGGGGGAGCGGATACGCGGCCTCATCCCGGCCTCAGTCCGTCAGCCCCTGTTCGGCGCGCTCGGCAAATATTATCCCAAGGCGGACTGGGCGCCGCGCGCGCTGCGGGCCAAATCGACCTTCCTTGAACTGGCGGGGGAGGGCGGGGCTGCCTATGCCGCTTCGGTCGGGGTCACGCCGCATGCGCTGCGCCACCGGCTCTACGATCAGGACATGAAAAGCCGTTTGGGCGCCTATCGTGCGGAGGACCGCTACATCAAGGCAATGGCCGATGCCCCTGCGCGCGATCCGCTCGACCGCGCCCAATATGCCGACATCCGCATCTGGCTGCCCGGCGACATATTGACCAAGACCGACCGGATGAGCATGGCCGTCAGCCTGGAAGCACGCGAGCCATTGCTCGACCATCACCTCGTCGAATTTGCCGCGCGCCTGCCGGTCAATCAGCGGATCAGGGGCAATAGTGGCAAATATCGGCTATCCGGCACACGGGGTTGATGGAGCGCGCGAGGGCTCGACATCAGCTCCGGCACTAAG
>NZ_BARE01000038.1 GCF_000367345.1 Sphingobium xenophagum NBRC 107872 | reverse complement strand
GCCCTTGCAAGCCCCTATCCGCCAAAAGTGTCAGCCGCCGTGCGGCCTGACCGTAGCGTCGAGCAGCGGATCGCTGGCGCGCGAAGGGCGACTGGCCTTCACGATGCGGGCGAGATCGGCCTGTTTGAACGGCTTGTCCAGCCGGGGCCGGGCGCTGGCGTGCGGGGGCAATTCGGCAAAGCCGGTGATGATGATGACCGGCAGGCCGGGGAAGCAGGCCTCGATCGCGTCGGCCAGTTGCGCGCCGGTCATGCCCGGCATGGCATGGTCCGTCACGACAAGGTCGATCGCGCCCTGTTCCAGCAGGCGCAGCGCATCCACCGCGTTGCTGGCCTGAAACACGGTATGGCCCAGATCTTCCAGCATCCCCGCCGTGTTCATCAGTACCAGATCATCATCATCGACCGCCAATATGACCATCGGCGTGTCGATGTCGTCGGCCATCTGAAAGCGCGCGGGCGCGGGTTCGGCCGTATCGGCGCTGGCGACGGGCAGCAACAGGGCGACGGTAGTGCCCACCCCGACCTCGCTCGACAGGGTCAGCGATCCGCCGCATTGCTGGGCAAAACCATGAACCATCGACAGGCCAAGCCCGGTGCCCTTGCCCACGCCCTTGGTCGTGAAAAAGGGTTCGCGCGCGCGTTGCAGCGTCGCTTCGTCCATGCCTTCGCCCGCGTCGGTGACGGCAAGGCGGATATAGGCACCGGCCGCAAGATCGGGCCGTTCGCCGGCATCGACCGCGATTTCCGCCGCCTCGACAATGATCAGGCCGCCGCCCGGCATGGCATCGCGCGCATTGACCGCCAGGTTGAGGAGAGCCAGTTCCAGTTGCGTCGGATCAGCATGGGCGGGGACCATGGCGAGCGGGAAGCGGGTTTCGATGGTGATGCCCGACCCCAGCGTCGTCTGGAGCAGGTCCGCCATGTCGCGCACCAGAGCGATGCAGTCGACGCATTGCAGCTTGAGTTCCTGCTTGCGCGCGAAGGCCAGCATCCGCTGGGTCAACGTCGCGCCGCGTTCGGCCGCGGCCATGGCATTGTCGAGATAGCGGCTGATGTCCGCGCCGCTCGCCATGCGCTGCCGCGCCAGATCCAGGCTGCCGACGATCACCGCCAGCAGATTGTTGAAATCATGCGCGACCCCGCCGGTCAGCTTGCCGATCGCGTCCATCTTCTGCGTCTGGACAATGGCGTCGCGCGCTTCGTCCAGCGCGCGCTGCGCTTCGCGTCGTTCGGTCAGATCGCGGGTGACCTTGGCAAAGCCGTGCAATTGGCCCAGCGGGTCGCGGATCGGATCGATCACGACATTGGCCCAGAAACGGGTGCCGTCCTTGCGGATGCGCCAGCCTTCCGCTTCGAACCGGCCCTCCTGTTCGGCGGTGTGCAGCGCGCGGGAGGGGAGGCCGGCGATGCGGTCCTCCTCGCTATAGAAACGTGAGAAATTCTGGCCGACAATCTCGTCGGCGCTATAGCCCTTGCACCGTTCCGCGCCGCGGTTCCAGCTCGTCACCGTGCCGACGGGATCGAGCATGTAGATCGCATAATCGGTGACGCTGTCGACCAGCAGGCGGAAGCGTTCCTCGCTGTGGCGCAACGCTTCGCGCGCGGAGCGTTGTTCGGTCATGTCGCGGGTGATTTTGGCAAAGCCCAGCAATTGTCCGCTGGGATCGCGGATCGGATCTATCACGACGCTGGCCCAGAAGCGGGTGTCGCCCTTGCGCACGCGCCAGCCTTCCGCTTCGAAACGGCCATCATGTTCAGCGGTGTAGAGGGCAAGGGCAGGCACGCCGCTCGCCTGATCCTCCGCCGTGTAGAAGCGGGAAAAATGCTGGCCGATAATCTCGTCCGCTTCATAGCCCTTGAACCGGCGCGCACCTGCGTTCCAGCTGACGATGACGCCAGTGGGATCGAGCATGTAGATGGCGTAATCGGTAACACTCTGGACCAATAGTTCAAAGCAGTTGTCAGGACGTCCAGGCACAGCACTAATCATCAATTCCCCGAAGGCGGACGTCGAATGGATCAAGAGCGTCCTTGCCACAGGCAAAACGCCCGTATCGCGTGAAAGTTCCCTGTTACCGCAAACAAGCCGTTTACCGTTGATGGCTTGACTTGCGCGCAGCCGCTCCGCACGAAACCGGCGTCAGATGGAACGGGATGGAATATGGTCAGCGTAGCAGGGGCGAGCGTCACTGTCATCGGGGAAGCGATGCTGGAACTGAGCCGGGGGACGGGCGACGGCTGGACGCTGGGCTATGGCGGCGACGTCATCAACACCGCGATCCATCTCGCCCGGTCGGGCGAGAGGGTGCGGCTGGCGAGCGCCATGGGCACGGACCCCATGAGCGCGGAGCTGTGCGCGGCATGGGAGGCCGAAGGGGTCGACACCGCGCTGGTGCTGCGCGCAGCCGACCGGTTGCCGGGCCTGTACGCGATCGAAACGGACGCGAGCGGCGAGCGCAGTTTCCATTATTGGCGGGGGGAGGCGGCCGCGCGGCGGATGTTCGATCTGCCCGGCAGCGCGGACATGGTGGCGCAGGCGGCGCAGTCCGACCTGCTCTATTTCTCGCTCATCACGCTCGCCATCCTGCCCGACGAAGGGCGGGAGGCGTTGCTGGACCTGTGCGCCAGGGTGCGGGCCGGGGGCGGCAAGGTGGCGTTCGACGGCAATTATCGCGCGCGGCTGTGGAGCGATGCCGCAACCGCCTGCCACTGGCGCGATCGGGCGATTGCGGTCAGCGACATGGGGTTGCCGACGCTGGCGGACGAGGTGGAGATGGGCGCAGCCGACGACGCGCAGGACGCCGCCGCCCGCTGGGGCGCGGGGCAGGGGCGTGAGGTGGTGGTGAAGCTGGGCGGTGATGGCTGCCTGGTCGATGGCGTTGTCGTGCCGGTCCCGCAGATGGTGCCGGTAATCGATTCCAGCGGCGCTGGCGATGCTTTCAACGGCGGCTATCTCCATGCGCGGCTGGCAGGCGCGACGCCCGTGGACGCGGCGCTGGCGGGGCATAGGCTGGCGGGCTGGAATATCGGCCGGCGAGGCGCAATCCCGGCGCGCGATGGCGATGCGCCTTATTGAGGGGGGCGATGATGCACCGGCGCTAAAACGCCCACACAAGCGAGGCCACGGCATTTCGCGATGGTGGGATTGGAGCGGGTGAGGGGAATCGAACCCCCGTCGTCAGCTTGGGAAGCTGCTGCTCTACCATTGAGCTACACCCGCGTTCGACCGCCCATTGCCACGGGGGAAATGCGCCGTCAACCGATTGGGCGTCAGCCGATCTGGCGCTTGGCGAGTTTGCGGGCCAGGGTGCGGCGGTGCATGCCCAGGCGGCGGGCGGCTTCGGAAATATTGAACTCGCTGTCCTTGAGCGCTTCATGGATATGTTCCCACTCCAGCGTCTTGATCGACGTCGGGCGGGGGGCGAGCGGGATGGCGGTGTCGCCGCCGGACCGGGCGAAGGCGGCTTCGATGTCGTCGCTGTTGGACGGTTTGGCGAGATAGTTGGTGGCGCCCAGCTTGATCGCCTCTACCGCGGTGGCGATGCTGGCAAAGCCGGTCAGCACGACGATGAGCATGTCGGGATCATGGGCATGGAGCGCCTGGACGCAGACCAGCCCGGATTGCCCGCCCAGTTTGAGGTCGACGACGGCATAGCCCGGATCATGATCCGCCAGTAATTGCACGACCATTTCCTGGCTGTCGGCGATCAGCACGGTATAGCCGCGCCGCTCGAACGAGCGTTTGAGCGTCTTGGCGAAGGCGTCGTCATCCTCGACGATCATGAGCAGGCGGTTATCGGTCATCGCTATCCTCCCCGATCGCGAGCGTGCCGAGCGGCAGGCGCAGCAATATCAGCGCGCCGCCATCCGCGCCATTGCTGGCGCTGACGCAGCCGCCAAGCTTTCGCACGACATTGACGACCAGGAACAGGCCAAGCCCGCCGCCCTGCCGCCCCTTGCTGGAGCGATAGGGCTTGCCGAAATCGGCCAGCATGTCCGCGTCGAACCCCGGTCCATTGTCGCGCACGGCAATGTTGAGCCACTGGCTTTCGCGCCCGACCAGCAGGTCGATATAGGTTGCGCCCGCCTCCCGCGCATTGTCGAGCAGATTGGTGATCGCCTGCCGGATGACGGGATCGGCAACGATGCGCGGATAATCGTGCGGGCCGAAATCGCAGCGCAGCGGCATCCCCGGATTGGCGGCGCGCCAGCCCTGCGCCATGCCGTCGATGAAGGCGCGGACATTAGTGACCTGCGGCGCTTCGCCGCGCGCTTCGCCCGCCGACAGCAATATGCCCGACAGGATCGCCTTGCACCGGGTGACGGCGGCCTGCATTTCCTCCACTTCCTCGACTAGAGCGGGGTGGGTGGTGATTTCGGGCATGTGCCGCCAGTCGCCCAGCACGACCGCGAGCGAGGAGAGGGGGGTGCCCAGTTCATGCGCCGCGCCCGACGCCAGCAGGCCCATGCGGACGATATGCTCTTCCTCCGCCGCCTGTTGCCGCAATTGCGCCAGATAGGCCTCGCGCGCGGCCAGGTTGCGGGTCACGCGGGTCATGAACAGCACCAGCAGCACCGCGATCATGGTGAAGCAGACCCAGGTGCCGATGATGTGCAGATCGAACAGGCGGCCCTCCAGCGCGTCACTGAGGTCCAGCGGGCGGTAGAAGAAGGCGAGACCGGCGGCGCACAGCACGGAGATCGCGACGATGCCCCACACGCTCCAGCGATGGAGCAGCACCGCACCCAGCGCGACCTGGAGCAAATAGAGCGAGATGAAGGGATTGGTCGCGCCGCCGCTCATATAGAGTTGGGCGGTGAGCGAGAGGACGTCGAACAGCAGCGCCAGGAACAGTTCGGCATGGGTGATGTCGGTGCGCCGCCGCAATATGGCGAGGCTGGCCAGGTTCACGCCAGCCGCGATGCAGGGGACGACCATCATCGGCACCATCGGCAGGCGGATGCCCATGCCGTAATGGACGATCAGGATGGTAGCGACCTGACCCGCCAGCGCGATCCAGCGCAACTGCACCAGCAGCGCCATATTCTTGCGCCCGGCAGCGTCGGCTGGCCACTGGCTGGGCAGCCAGCGGGCGGCGATCGGCAGGCGCAGGGTCATGGACGGCGGCTTTGACGCATGAGGAGGATATAGGCGCCCGCGACCATGGCGGCCAGACTGAACCATGTCAGCGCATAGACAAGATGATTATTGGGGAAGCGGATGACGGTGAGGCCGCCGACGGGCAGGGCATCGGGCTGTGTCCCGGCGTCGGCGTCGATGAAATAATCGGCGGTTGCGGGCAGGGCGCGCGCGGCGGCGATGGCGGCGACATCGCGCGAATACCAGCGGTCGGCGGCGGGATCGTTCGACCGCAGGAAACCGCCGCCCGGCTCGGTCAGGCGCAGCAGGCCGGTGATGCGGACCGTCCCTGCCGGGCGGGCGTAGCGGGTGCGGGCGTCGTGCGGCACGAAACCGCGATTGACCAGGAGGATCGAGCCATCGGGGCGGCGCAGCGGGGTCAGCACCCAAAAGCCGGGGCCGCGCACGGTGGAAGCCTGCACCAGCGTTACCCGGTCGTGCAGGAAGGTGCCGGTGGCGCGCACGCGGCGATATTCGTCGGCCCCGGTGGCGCTCCCCGGCGCGGCGACAGGCGCGGCGTGGATGCGCGCGTCGACGCGGGCGATCAGGTCACGCTTCCACGCCAGCCGCTCCACCTGCCACACGCCCAATGCACACAGCCCCGCAAACAGCAAGGCGGCGATCAGCGTCAGGCCGACGGGGAAACCCGCCCGGCCCTGGCTGTGCGATGTCACGGCATCTGGCTCATATCATGCTCCATATGGGGCATCATATTGTTGTTGAGATGATACATGACCCACATCGAGCCGGACAGGGTGATAACCACCAGCACCAGCGTGAAGAGCAGCGCCATCATCGACCAGCCGCCTTCCGACCGGGTGTTCATGTGCAGGAAGTAGATCATGTGGACGATGATCTGCACCATGGCAAAGCCCATGATGACGAAGGCGGTGACTTGCGGATTGGCGAAGGTCTGGTTCATGACCAGCCAGAAGGGAATGGCCGTCAGCAGCACCGACAGGCCAAAGCCGATCATGTAGCTGCCCATGGTGCCGTGACTGCCAGACCCATGGTCGTGATCGTGGCCGTGATCGTGCGCGCTCATCGCAGCATCCCCATGAGATAGACGAAGGTGAAGACGCCGATCCAGATGACGTCGAGGAAATGCCAGAACATCGACAGGCACATCAGGCGGCGCTGGTTGGCGGCGATCAGCCCCTTTTGGCCGACCTGCACCATCAGCGTCACCAGCCAGATGATGCCGAAGGTGACGTGCAGGCCATGGGTGCCGACCAGCGCGAAGAAGGCGGACAGGAAGCCCGACCGTTGCGGGGTCGCGCCTTCATGGATGAGATGGGCAAATTCGTAGAGTTCGATGCTCAGGAACGCCAGGCCGAACAGGCCGGTGATGGCGAGCCAGGCCTGCGTCGCGCCGACCTTGTCCTTCTCCATCGCCAGCATGGCAAAGCCATAGGTGATGGACGAGAAGAGCAGCATCGCGGTGTTGAGCGCGACGAGATTGAGGTCGAACAGGTCGCGCGGTCCCGGCCCCGCCGCATAATTGCCGCCCAGCACGGCATAGATGGCGAACAGGCAGGCGAAGATGAGGCAATCGCTCATCAGGTAGATCCAGAAGCCCAGCGCCGTGCTGGACCCTTCGGGATGATGCGGATCTTCGCCCAGATGAAAGAGCGGATTGCCGTCATTATCGAGGAAGGCGGGGTCGATTGCGGATCGTGTGGCCATGATGCTTAGCCCTGTGTTGCGAGCAGCGCGCTGCGCTCGCCCTCGGTACGCTCGACCACGTCCTTGGGGATGGTGAAGTCGCGCTTGTAGTTGAACGTATGCCCGATCGCGACCGCCAGTATGGCGACGAAGGACAGGCCCGCCAGCCACCACATGTACCAGATCATCCCGACCGAGAAGGCGACCGACAGGCCCGCAATGATGATGCCGGTGCCGGTGTTGGACGGCATGTGGATGGGGGCATAGCCGGTCAGCGGACGCTCATAGCCGCGCTTCTTCATGTCCGCCCAGGCATCGCCATCATGGATGACCGGGGTGAAGGCGAAATTATAGTCGGGCGGGGGCGAACTGGTCGCCCATTCGAGCGTGCGGCCGTCCCATGGATCGCCGGTCGTGTCGCGCAACTGGTCGCGATTCTTGATGCTGACGGCGAACTGGATGAGCATGCAGGCGATGCCCCCCGCGATCATCACCGCGCCCAGCGCCGCGATCTGGAACCAGATTTGCAGGCTGGGATCATCGAACACGCGCATCCGGCGGGTGACGCCCATCAGGCCCAGCACATAGAGCGGCATGAAGGCGACCCAGAAGCCCACGACCCACAGCCAGAAGCTGCGCTTGCCCCATGTCGTTTCCAGCCGGAAACCGAATGCCTTTGGCCACCAATAGTTGATCGCCGCGAACAGGCCGAACAGGACGCCGCCGATGATGACATTGTGGAAATGGGCGATCAGGAACAGCGAATTGTGCAGCACGAAATCCGCCGGCGGAACGGCGAGCAGCACGCCGGTCATGCCGCCCACGGTGAAGGTCAGCATGAAGGCGACCGTCCACATCATCGGCAGTTCGTAGCGGATGCGCCCGCGATACATGGTGAACAGCCAGTTGAAGAGCTTGGCCCCGGTGGGGATGGAAATCACCATCGTCGTGATGCCGAAGAAGCTGTTGACGCTGGCGCCCGAACCCATGGTGAAGAAATGGTGCAGCCAGACGAGATAGCTGAGCAGCGCGATGACGATCGTGGCGTAGACCATCGAGCTGTAGCCGAACAAGCGCTTGGAAGAGAAGGTGGAGGTGACTTCGCTGAACACGCCGAACAGCGGCAGGATGAGGATATAGACTTCCGGATGGCCCCAGATCCAGATCAGGTTCACATACATCATGGGGTTGCCGCCCATGTCGTTGGTGAAGAAGGCGGTGCCGACATAACGGTCGAGGCTGAGCAGCGCCAGCACGGCGGTCAGCACCGGGAAGGCGGCGACGATCAGGATATTGGCGCAGAGCGACGTCCAGGTGAAGATGGGCAGCTTCATCATCGTCATGCCCGGCGCGCGCATCTTGACGATGGTGGCGATCAGGTTGACGCCCGATAGCAGCGTACCGATGCCCGCGATCTGCAAGCCCCAGATATAATAGTCGACGCCCACGCCCGGCGAATAGGCGATGCCCGACAAGGGCGGATAGGCGAGCCAGCCGGTGCGGGCGAATTCGCCCACGAACAGCGACATCATGACGATGATGGCGCCCGCCGTCGTCATCCAGAAGCTGAAATTGTTGAGGAAAGGGAAGCTGACGTCGCGCGCGCCGATCTGGAGCGGGACGATATAGTTCATGATCCCCGTGATCATCGGCATCGCGACGAAGAAGATCATGATGACGCCGTGCGCCGTGAAAATCTGGTCGTAATGATGGGAATTCAGATAGCCTTCGGAGCCGTTGAAGGCCATCGCCTGCTGAAGCCGCATCATGATCGCGTCGGCAAAGCCGCGCAGGAACATGATCAACCCCAGGACCATGTACATGATGCCGATGCGCTTATGGTCCACGGTGGTGAACCAGTCGCGCCACAACATGCCCCACAGCCGATATTTGGTGATGAGGCCCAGCACCACCGCGCCGCCCAGCGCGACCATCACGAAGGTACCGACGACGATCGGCTCATGCAGCGGGAGCGAACTCCAGTCGAGCCGACCGAAGATCAGCTTCCAGATGCCGCTATTTTCGGAGGCGGGATGCGGGGACATGGACGTTAGGGCCTTGAAAGGGGGAAGGGGGAGAGTGGTAAACTGCGTTCATCCGCCAACAACATCCGTTCGTTTCGAGCGAAGTCGAGAAACGCTGGCACAGTGCATGATGTGTCTCGACTAGGCTCGACACGAACGGATGTGGGTTTTCTAAAGCCCATCATGCCCCTCATGATCCTGCTGTCCCGGCGCTTGGTTGCCGCGCTCGGCGGGGGTGCGTTCCGCGGCGGGCGTCATGCCTGCGGGTTGGGCGATCTCCCCCTTCTTGCCGGGTTCGACCGGGTGATAGCCGCCCACGTCGATGGTGCCGTCATGGCGCAGGCCAGCCGTGTCGCGGGCCGATTCCTTGCCCGCCCCGCCCTGGGCGTCGGTCATCATGATCTGGTCCATGCAGCGCTTGCCCGGTTGCACGCACATATTGAGCGCGGCGTGGAATAGGCGGGGTTCGACGCTGGCGAAATAGATCGGCTTCACCTTTTCGCTGGGCTGTTCCAGCTTCACATAGGTGGCGCGGTCCAGCCTCTGGCCGCTGGCCTTCACGCGGGCGACCCATTGGTCAAAGCCGCGCTGGTCCATGGCGTGGAATTTGAAGCGCATGTTGGAAAAGCCAGCGCCCGAATAGTTGGCGGAAAAGCCGTCGAAGGTGCCGGGCCGGTTGACGACCGCGTGCAGGCTGGTCTGCATTGCCGGCATGGCATAGATCTGCCCGGCGAGTGCGGGCACGAAAAAGCTGTTCATGATCGATGCGGACGTGATCTTGAATTCGATCGGCTGGTCGATCGGCGCTGCCAGTTCATTGACTGTGGCGATCCCCAGTTCCGGATAGATGAACAGCCATTTCCAATCGAGCGCGACGACTTCGACCTGCAGGCGCTTTGCCGCCGGATCGATCTTGCGCTGCGGGTCGAGCCGTTCGACCGGGCGATAGGGGTCGAGCAGATGGGTGCTGGTCCAGGTGACCGCACCCAGCGCGATGATGATCAGCAGCGGCGCGGACCAGATCAGCAATTCCAGGCTGGTCGAATGGTCCCAGTCGGGGTCATAATCGGCGGCCTGCGCCTTTGCGCGATATTTCCAGGCGAACCAGGCGATCGTGCCCATGACTGGCACCACGATCAGCAGCATCAGCGCGGTGGCGATGAGTATGAGGTCGCGTTGCTGCATTGCAACGTCGCCCGACGGAGCCATGACCACCCAGTTGCACGCCCCCAGCGGCAGCAGCAGAACGGGCGCGAATCGGCGCAGAATTGCGCGGCTTTTGGCGGGCGGTCGAGCGATCATGGCCTCCGTCTAGTCAGGAAGTTACCGGGGCGACATTGGACCTTTTGTCCTATCCCTGTGCGGTTGCGAAATAGGGCATGGGTCTATTTGACAAGCCGATGATTCGCCATGCAACGAAGTAGGGCGAACAATCGTTCCCGCAGCATGAAGGCCCTTTTCACGCCATGACATCCGCGACGACAACGCCGAACAAGACGCAGGCGGAGCATGACGTGCGCAATCTTCATGCGCATGGCGACAAGAAAATCGCGCCGACCGAGATCGCCATTGGCGTCATCATCGGGCGGACGTCGGAATTTTTCGACTTTTTCGTTTATGCCATCGCGTCCTGCATCGTCTTTCCCGCCCATGTGTTCCCCTATCTGTCGCCGCTGCAAGGCACGCTCTGGTCCTTCGCCATCTTTGCGCTCGCCTTTGTGAGCAGGCCGATCGGGTCGGTCATCTTCATGGCGATCGACCGCGCCTATGGCCGCGGGGTGAAGCTGACCATCGCGCTGTTCCTGCTTGGCGGGTCGACCGCGGCTATTGCGTTCCTGCCCGGCTATGCGACGATCGGCCATTGGTCGGCCGTTCTGCTGGCGCTGTTCCGCGCGGGGCAGGGGGTCGCGCTGGGCGGCACCTGGGACGGCCTTGCATCCTTGCTTTCGCTCAACGCGCCGCAGAGCAAGCGCGGCTGGTATGCCATGATGCCGCAACTGGGCGCGCCGCTGGCGCTGATGGTGACGGCGGGCCTGTTCGCCTTCTTCCTGTCGACCTTGTCGCGTGCCGATTTCCTCGATTGGGGCTGGCGCTATCCTTTCTTCGTCGCGTTCGCGATCAATGTGGTGGCTTTGTTCGCGCGGTTGCGGATCGTGGTGACGGAGGAGTTTTCGCGCCTGTATGAAAAGCGCGAGCTTCAGCCATCGCTGGTCATCCCGACGGTGCGCAGCGAAGGGCGCAACATCGTCATCGGCGCTTTTGCCCCGCTGGCCAGTTTCGCGCTGTTCCACATGGTCACCGTGTTTCCGCTGTCGTGGATCGCGCTCTACACCGACCAGCCGCTGGAGCGCTTTCTGGTGATCGAGGTGATCGGCGCGTTTGTCGGCGTGCTGGCGATCATCGTCTCTGGCTTCGTTGCCGACATGATCGGTCGGCGTCGGTTGCTGGGCTTTTCGGCTGTCGGCATCGGCTTTTTCGCGGTCGCCGCGCCGCTGCTGCTGAATGGCGGCGATCTGGGCGAGGTCGCCTTCATGGTGCTGGGCTTCATCCTGCTTGGCCTCAGCTTTGGCCAGTCGTCGGGGGTGGTCGCCTCCAATTTCCGTACCGCGACCCGCTATACCGGGTCGGCGCTGACGTCGGATCTTGCCTGGCTGGTGGGGGCGGGCTTTGCCCCGCTGGTCGCGCTGGCAATTTCCGCCGAGTTCGGGCTGGCGGCGTCCGGCGCCTATCTGCTGTCGGGTGCGGTCGTCACCGGCCTGGCGCTGTTCGTGAACAAGGAACTGGCGGGCAAGGACCGCTAGACCCCTTGCCAGCCAGCCGGACGGCGGGGCTTAGAGCGCGTCCCGCATCCGGGCCAATGCCTTGCGGTCGAACCAGGCGCTGATGCCGCCGCGCGGGCGGAAGCGGGGGAGCCAGTCGGGGTAGAGGCTGGAAAGGCGCGGGGGCAGGCCGTCCGGTCCCTGCCGCGTCATGATGTCCGACACGATCCGGTTCTGGAAGAAGCGGACCGAATAGTTAATCAGCCTCTTATACTGCATCGTCCAGGTGGACGGACGGGTCAGGCTGACCTGTTCGCAGGCAAAGCCCGCGCCGTCGCAGGCGATCACACGGGTAACGTCCCAGCCGCTATCCTTTTGCAGATCGGTATGCGCCCAGGCCGCGACCAGCCCGTCGTCGCCGATCAGATCGTCGGGCAGGCGCAGGCCGCGCATGCGGATCGCGCCGACGAAGCGCCCCGACAGCGCGTAGAGATCGCCAAACAGCCCGCCGTCGGCACGCAGATTGCGGCGATAGGTTTGCGCCATCCGGCCATTGACCGGCATACCGGCGGCGGCATTGGCATGGGGGTGGGCGGCAAGGTCCGCCACCAGCGCGTCGATCGACCCGCTCTGTATCTCCGCGTCGCCATCCAGAAAGACGACGGCCTGCTCGCTACCGTTCAGCAGGTCATGGACCAGATGGTTCCAGGTCCGTGACTTACCGCCTGCGACAATGTCATGAACGATGACGTTCGCCCGCCCGCCCGCCGCTTCCCGCGCCCGCGCCACGGTGGCGTCGGTGGTGCCGTTGACAAGCACATGGAACAGCGTATCCGTCCGGTCGAGCGGCAGCGAGCCAAGGCAGGTGGCGATGCGCTTTTCTTCCTGATGGGCGAAAATGGCGACGGCGACGGTCATGGCGTTTAGCGGAAATCCCAGCCCTGCTGGCCATGCTGGCTGGCGTCGAGGCCATCGGCTTCTTCCTGCGCGCCCACGCGCATGGGGATGACCATCGACACGATCAGCGCGGCGATGGCGGTGCCGATCATCGCCCAGAGCGCGACGATGGCAAGACCGGCAAGCTGGCTGAGCAGCGCGGCGCTCAGGCTGACCGGCACTTCATAGCCGACCCCGCCGAGCAGCGGCAGGACGAAGATGGGGAGCAGCAGGACGCCGGTGAGGCCGCCCAGTCCGTGGATGACGAATATGCCCGCCGGATCGTCGATCCAGCGCGCCGCCAGCCCGTCGCCGATGCGGCAGACCATCGCTGCGATCACGCCGATCATCATCGCGCCGCCTGTGCCCACCAGCGCGGCGCTGGCGGAAATGGCGGCGATGCCCGCCAACGCGCCGGACAGGATGCCGGTGGCGCTGGTGCGCGCGCCCAGCAATCGGTCGAGCAAGGCCCAGAGCAGCGCGGCGGCGCAGGCAGAAAAATGAAAGTTCAGGATGGCGGTCGCGGCGTCATCGGTCGCGCCCAGCGACCAGCCGCCGACCACGCCCGACAGGCCGACCCACAGCAATGCGCCGCCCGCCAGACCGAGTACGGGCGAATGGCCGGGATCGGAGGCTTCGCGCCGCCGCCCGGCGATCAGGGCCAGCGTCAGCGCGGAAAAGCCCGCGACGCCATGCACGACCAGCCCGCCTGCAAAATCCAGCACGCCGAGGTCGGCCAGCCAGCCGCCGCCCCACACTGCGTGGACGGTCGGCGCATAGACCAGCAACAGCCAGAGCGGCGCGAAGCAGATCAGCCAGCCCAGCCGCACCCGTTCCGCAACCGCACCGATCAGCAGACTGGCGGCCAGCAGGGCCAGCGCCATCTGGAACAGGACGAAGGCGGATTCAGGTACGGTCATCCCGTCGCGCAATTGCCCCAGATTGGCGAGCAGCAGGTTCGCGCCGCCGCCCAGCCATGCGCTGCCCGGCGCATAGGCGATGGAATAGCCCGCGATTCCCCAGACCAGCGACACGATCGCAATCACGGCCGCGCCCTGCGTCATCACCGACAGAGCATTGCGCACATTGACCAGCCCCGCATGGCGCAGCATCAGCCCCGGCAATGCGGCCAGCAGCACCAGCAGCGCGCAAAGGATCATCCAGCCGGTATCGCCACTATCGGCGACGGCGACCTGCGCTAAGGCAGGCTGCGGCAGCGCGCTGACGGCGATCAGGGGCAGGGTCTGGGCAAAACGCATGGGGCATGTTCCGGCTTTAATAATGCGTCGGGGTCTAGCGCGGACGGGGTAAAGACTTCGATAAGCAGGACCATGGCGTTGCGGCGGGGCATTGGCTAGGCTGGGCGACATGAACCCGGACATACGCAATATCGTTATCCTCACCGGCGCGGGGATTTCCGCCGAAAGCGGGCTTGCCACCTTTCGCGGGCCGGACGGATTGTGGGAAGGGCATCGCGTCGAGGATGTCTGCACGCCCGAAGCGATCGCGCGCAATCCCGCGCTGGTGCATCGCTTTTATGACGAGCGGCGCGCGAAGCTGGACGAGGTGGCGCCCAATGCCGCGCATGAGGCGCTGGCGGCGCTCGACAGGGCATGGCCGGGCGAATTGCTGATCGTCACGCAGAATGTCGATGACCTGCATGAGCGGGCGGGGGCGAAGCGGCTGATCCATATGCATGGCGCGCTGCGATCGGCGTTGTGCGCGGCGTGCGGGAAGGCGGTGGCGTGGAGCGGATCGCTGCCGCCCGGATCGGTATGCGATGGCTGCGGCAAGCCCAGGCTGCGGCCCGACATCGTGTTCTTTGGCGAAATGCCCTATGAGATGGACGCGATCGACGATGCGCTGCGGCGCGCGGATCTGTTCGTGTCGATCGGCACGTCCGGCGCGGTCTATCCGGCGGCAGGTTTCGTCCAGACCGCCCGCCATGTCGGCGCGCGAACGCTGGAACTCAATCTCGATCCGTCAGCGGGCAGCTATTATTTCGAGGAAAGTCGGCTGGGACCGGCGAGCGTGCTGGTGCCGGAGATGGTGCGGGAGTTGTTGGGGTAGGGCAAAGGGTTAGAAATATATCCGTTCGGGCTGAGCGAAGTCGAAGCCTTATCCTGAGCGGAGCGAAGGGGCTTCGCCTGCGGCTCAGCCGAGCCCTTCGACTTCGCTCAGGGCGAACGGATTTAATATTGGTCCGCCCTGCGCGTCACAAGCCGACCCCATTGTCCGCCATTGCCGGCTCTTCGTCGCGATAGAGCAGCATGACCGAGCCATCCTCGCCCGTGACCGCGCGGATGGGGAGGCTCAGTTGCAGGGCAGAGAGGAATTCGCGGCTGTCGCTGATGCGGAAGCGGCCGCCGATTCGCAGCGCCGACACCCGCGTATCGCCAATCAGGATCGGCGCGGTGCGGTAGCGGTTGAACTCGCCTGCCGCCTGCTCGATGGTTTCACCGTCCAGTTCGACCATCTGTTCGCGCCAGGCCGTGCGCTGGCCAACCAGCTTGGGGTCCAGCCGGGTGAGCGCGATGGTGCGCGGCTGGATCACTGCGCCGCTGCCTGCGCTGACGCGCTTTTGCACATTATCGCCCGAATGGACGGTGACGGTGCCATGGGTGACGGTGAGTTCGACGATCGAGGGACGCATCCGCACGTTGAAGGCGGTGCCAACCGCGCGGATGACCGCCGATCGTGCTTCGACGTCGAACGGGCGTTCGGCGTCACGGGCGACGTCGAACGAGGCTTCGCCCTTGAGGATACGCACTTTGCGGCCATTATCGGTGAAGCGGACTTCGGCTTCGCTGTCGCTGTTGAGGTGCAGGGTCGATCCATCTTCCAGCGCGATGTCCCGGATCTGGCCGATGCCTGTCTGGAAACGCTCCACCCCGCTGAATGTGCGGACAGTGACGATGGCGGCGACGATGAAGAGCATGACCGCGACGGCGGCGGCGACCATGACGTTGCGCGACAGGCGGCGCTGCTGTTCTTCGCTGACGATCTGCGCCAGCGGGGGCAGGGTGACTTCGGCGGCGGCGCTTTTCAGTCGCTCGGCCGCTTCCCATGCTGCTTCGGCACGGGCGAACGCAACGGCGTGGCTGGGGTCAGCCTCTACCCATGCGCAAATTTCGGCTTCGTCCTGTGGGCTGGGATCGCTGTTAAGCCTGGCCAGCAGGCGCGCTGCTTCCGCTTCGATCGCGGCCCTGGTCCCGCAGCTTGATCCTGGCTCCGACCCCTGCACGTTCGAAATCCGTTTCCTCACGTTCTGCCCAGGCCCGCATAACTATCGCGATGGCTTTGGCCAGATGTTTTTCAACAGTAGAAACGGATAGGGACATCTCCTCCGCTATTTCCAGCATGGATTTTTCGTGGATGCGGCGAAGAATGAACACGCGACGGCACTGGGCAGGCAGCGACTCGACGATAACCTGCACCTGACGCAGCGCTTCGCGGGCGTTCAATTGCGCCTCGATCGTATTTTCGCCGCCCAGCAGTTCCAGGTCGGCCATGGTTTCGAAGCTGACCACCTTGTTACGGCGGGCGGTGTCGATGACGAGGTTGCGGGCGATGGTGAAGAGATAGGCGCGGCCTGTCGTCACATTTTCCCAATTTTCCGTCGCATAGGCGCGGGTCATGACTTCGGCGACCATGTCGTCCAGTTCATGGGTGGAGGGCAAAATGCGTCGCAAACGACCGCGCAATGCTGCTTCCTGTGGCAGGATGACGGTTTTGAACCAATCCAGTTTTGCGCGAACCCTATGCACGTCGACCCCCTATTTTGTCAGCCGCGCCTCTCCGTCATTTCTATTTGTAACAATTCAATCATGCTTGCAGGGGTCTGTCCAGCGGCGGGGCCATCATATTTTAACGATCAACCAAAAAGGTTCCGCAAAGTGACATAAAAATTGTGGATATGTTGGCCTATCGGCCGAAAATTGCGCTCAATCCGGCGGCACTTCGGCTGGCGCGCTGTCTGGCTGATCATAATCGGGGCCGACCGGCACGATCTCGTCCGGCTCCGTGACCGGCAATTCCTGCGGAGTCGCAGGGGCGGGGGTTTCGGGTGGCGACTGCGGGTCGATAATGTCCGGCGGGGGCACGCCATCGGGGTTGGGTGTGGGGTCGGGCTGGGTGGCCATATCTGCTTCTCTCTGTTAAGGGGGCGGAGAGGGTACGCATGGGTCGTCGCCCCGGTTCCGCGACCCGACTCACTATCCCTTGCCCTTGCCCACGCTTTTCTCTATGCCGCGCCGACCGGCGACCGATGCGGGCGTGGCGAAATTGGTAGACGCGCCAGATTTAGGTTCTGGTATCGCAAGATGTGGGGGTTCGAGTCCCTTCGCCCGCACCAGTATGCCACCTGCGGCAGCGCCACCGAAATTCAGCTGAAGAAAGCGTTTGAGAGAAGAGATGCAGACTGTCGAGACGTTGAACGAAGGCCTTAAGCGCGCCTACACTGTCACCATCACGTCGAAGGATATCGACGCGCGAGTGGACAAGGAAGTGAAAGCCATGGCCCCGCAGGTGCGGATGCCCGGCTTCCGCCCCGGCAAGGTGCCCGCCAATCTCGTCAAGAAAATGCATGGCGAAGCGCTCCAGCGCGACGCGCTCAACAACAGCATTCAGGAAAGCATCCAGAAGTTGATCGCCGACCAGAAGCTGCGTCCCGCGATGCAGCCTTCGGTCGAGCTGGACGAAGGGTTCGAGTTCGGCAAGGACGCGGAAATCAAGGTCGCGCTCGAAGTGCTGCCCGACATCGCGGCGCCCAGCATCGAAGGCATCAAGCTGGAACGGCTGACCGTCGAAGTCGCCGACGCGCAGGTCGATGAGGCCGCTGGCCGCATCGCCACGCAGCAGGGTGCGCTGGAAGAAAAGGGCGACGATCATGTCGCGCAGGACGGCGACACGCTGGTCATCGACTTTCTGGGCAAGGTCGACGGCGAAGCCTTTGAAGGCGGCGCGGCCGAGGACATCAAGCTCAAGCTCGGCTCTGGCCAGTTCATCCCCGGTTTCGAGGAACAGCTGGGCGGCGTGAAGAAGGGCGAGGAAAAGGTCATCGAAGTGACCTTCCCCGAAGATTATGGCGCGGCGCATCTGGCCGGCAAGCTGGCGACCTTCGACATCAAGGTGAAGTCGATCCTGGACGGCGACAAGCCCAAGCTGGACGATGATTTCGCCAAGTCGCTGGGCCTGGAAGGGCTGGACCAGCTCAAGGATCTGCTCAAGGGCCAGATCGAGCAGGAACATAATGGCCTGACCCGCACCCATATGAAGCGCAAGCTGCTGGACCAGCTGGCGTCGGCCCATGACTTCGACGTGCCGCCGAGCATGGTCGAGGCCGAGTTCGAGCAGATCTGGCAGCAGCTTCAGCATGAAGCGAGCCATGAGGAAGATCCGGCCGCCGCGATCGCCGAAATGGAAGCCGAGAAGGACGATTATCGCGCCATCGCCGTGCGCCGCGTTCGCCTGGGCCTGCTCCTCTCGGAAATCGGCCAGGCCAATGGCGTGACCGTCAGCGACCAGGAAATGAACCGCCTGATCATGCAGGCCGCGCAGCAGTACGGCCCGCAGGACCGCGAGCGTTTCGTGCAATATGTCCGTCAGGACCCGATGGCCGCAGCCCAGCTGCGCGCGCCGCTTTATGAGGACAAGGTCGTCGACTTCCTGTTCGACAAGGCCGAAGTCACCGACCGCGCCGTGACCAAGGAAGAGCTGGAAGCGGCGATCGAAGCCGAAGATGGCGACATCAAGCCCCACGTCCATGGCCAAGATTGCGGCCATGACCATGACGAAAAGCCCAAGGCGAAGAAGGCCGCGTCGAAGAAGGCCGCTGCCGAACCGGCCGCCGAAGCCGAAGCGGTAGCCGAGGAAGCCCCGGCCAAGCCGAAGAAGGCCGCCGCCAAGAAGGCAGCCCCTGCCGCGGCGGAAGCGGACGCGCCGGCCGCAGAGGCCGCTGCCGAGGAAAAGCCCAAGAAGAAGGCTGCTCCCAAGAAGGCCGCTGCCAAGGCTGAATAAGCCCGGCTGAAAAGTGATGGACAAGCGCCCGGCTTCCGACAGGAGGCACGGGCGCTTTTCATTTCGCACGCGCCATGGCAGAGGAAATATTAACCCTGTCGGTCCATGCCATCGGGCACGGAAGGCAGCAGGATGCGAAGGCCGATGAAGGAATATCCCGCCATGACCAGCGACAGCGCGCTGGCAGTCCCGCGCATCGCGGTCATCCTGCCCTGTTATAATGAAGCCGGCGCGATCGTGCAGACGGTGCAGGATTTCCGCCGCGCATTGCCCCATGCCGACATCTATGTGTTCGACAATAACAGCAGCGACGGCAGCCCCGAACTGGCGCGCGGTGCGGGCGCGATCGTCCGCCGCGTGACCCAGCAGGGCAAGGGTCATGTCGTGCGCCGCATGTTCGCCGACGTCGATGCCGACATCTATATCATGGCCGATGGCGACGCGACCTATGAGGCCGCGGCCGCCCCCGCGATGGTCGCCGCCATGCTCGACGATAATCTCGACATGGTGGTCGGTTGCCGCAAGTCGGAGGCGGAAGAGGCCTATCGCCCCGGCCATCGCCTGGGCAACTGGGCGCTGACCAGCCTGCTCAAACAATTGTTCGGGCGCAGTTTTACCGACATATTGTCGGGCTATCGCGTCTTTTCCCGCCGCTTCGTCAAAAGCTTTCCGGTGCTGTCGGCCGGGTTCGAGATCGAGACCGAGATCAGCGTCCATGCGCTCGAACTCGCCATGCCGGTCGCCGAAGTCGTCACCGCCTATGGCGCGCGGCCCGAAGGATCGGTCAGCAAGCTTTCCACCTATCGCGACGGCTTTCGCATCCTGCGCACCATCTTCACCCTCTATCGCATCGAGCGGCCGATCCTGTTCTTCGGCGTGATCGCCGCGTTCCTTGTCGCGCTGGGGCTGGGGCTGGCCGCGCCGCTGATCGTGACCTATATGCATACCGGCCTGGTGCCGCGTTTCCCGACCGCCATCCTGGTCACCGGCCTGATGATCCTTGCCACCCTTTCGGGCATGTGCGGGCTTATCCTCGACACGGTGGTGCGCGGGCGGCGGGAGGTACGGCGGCTGTCCTATCTTGGTTTTCGCGCGCCGTCCGACTTCGCCCGGCGCGACTGAACCGGCTTCCTTCCTGCACGCCCCCCTTGAACCATTTGCCGTTTGTGCCGATGTAGGGGTGGGCAAAAGCACCTGACTGAAAGAGCACAATGACCAACATCATGCATGATCCCATGGCCGCGCTGGTTCCTATCGTTATCGAGCAGTCGAACCGTGGCGAGCGCAGCTTCGACATTTTTTCGCGCCTGTTGCGTGAGCGGATCATCTTCGTGACCGGCCAGGTCGAGGATCATATGGCCTCGCTGATCGTCGCCCAGTTGCTGTTCCTCGAATCGGAAAATCCGAAGAAGGACATCTGGATGTACATCAACTCGCCCGGCGGCGTGGTGACGGCGGGCATGGCGATCCACGACACGATGAAATATATCCGGCCCCAGGTCGGCACCGTGTGCATCGGCCAGGCGGCGTCGATGGGCAGCTTCCTGCTGGCGGCCGGTGAACCGGGCAAGCGGATCGCGCTGGGCAATGCCCGCATCATGGTCCACCAGCCATCGGGCGGCGCGCAGGGCATGGCCAGCGACATCGAGATCCAGGCCAAGGAAATCCTGCGTATCCGCCGTCGCCTGAACGACCTGTATGTCCAATATACCGGCAGGTCGCTGGAAGAGATCGAGCGGGCGATGGACCGCGACACCTTCCTGGAGGCGGACGAGGCCAAGGCCTTCGGTCTGGTCGATGAAGTGTTCACCAGCCGGCCCGCGCTGCCCGAAGCGAGCGAGACTTAAAGCCCATCTTTACCGGGGCGCGCTACTTTCACCCCTTGTGAAACCGGCGCGCCACGGTCTAGGATGACTATGGACCAAATTACCCGCGCCGGAATGCGGTTTTGGTGATTGTTGAACCGGCAGGGAAGAAAGATTGGCGAATGACTAAGCTTACCGGCTCCGATTCCAAGAGCACGCTCTATTGCTCCTTCTGCGGCAAGTCGCAGCATGAAGTGCGCAAGCTGATCGCTGGGCCGACCGTGTTCATCTGCGATGAGTGCGTCGAGCTGTGCAACGACATCATCCGCGAGGAGACCAAGGGCGGTCTCGTCGGCAAGAAGGATGGCGGCGTGCCGACCCCGCAGGAAATCTGCGATGTGCTGGACGATTATGTGATCGGCCAGAACCGGGCGAAGCGCGTACTGTCGGTCGCGGTCCATAACCATTACAAGCGGCTGAACCATGGCAGCAAGCCGGGCGAGGTCGAGCTGGCCAAGTCCAACATCCTGCTGGTCGGCCCGACCGGATGCGGCAAGACGCTGCTGGCGCAGACGCTGGCCAAGACGTTCGACGTGCCCTTCACCATGGCCGATGCGACGACGCTGACCGAAGCGGGCTATGTCGGCGAGGATGTGGAAAACATCATCCTCAAGCTGCTTCAGGCGTCGGACTATAATGTCGAGAAGGCGCAGCGCGGCATCGTCTATATCGACGAGATCGACAAGATCAGCCGCAAGGCGGAAAACCCTTCCATCACCCGCGACGTGTCGGGCGAGGGCGTGCAGCAGGCGTTGCTGAAGCTGATGGAAGGCACCACCGCTTCCGTCCCGCCGCAGGGCGGGCGTAAGCATCCGCAGCAGGAGTTTTTGCAGGTCGACACGACCAACATCCTGTTCATCTGTGGCGGCGCGTTCGCTGGTCTGGAAAAGATCATCGGTGATCGTCTGGAGGCCAAGTCGATCGGCTTTGGCGCCTATGTCGCTGCACCCGAAGAGCGCAAGACGGGCGAGCTGCTGCGGCAGAGCGAACCGGAAGATTTGCTGAAATTCGGGCTGATCCCCGAATTTGTCGGTCGTCTGCCGGTCATCGCGACGCTGGAGGATCTGGACGTGTCAGCGCTGGTCAAGATTTTGGGCGAGCCCAAGAACGCGCTGGTCAAGCAATATGGCAAGCTGTTCGAGATGGAGAATGTCGACCTCAGCTTCACCGATGAAGCGCTGGTCGCGATCGCCAAGAAGGCGATCGAACGCAAGACCGGCGCGCGCGGGCTTCGCTCCATCCTCGAAGCGATCCTGCTCGACACCATGTTCGACCTGCCGTCCATGCAGGGCGTGGGCGAAGTGGTGGTCGACAAGGATGTCGTCGCGGGCAAGAAGGAGCCGATTCGCGTGTTCAGCGAAAACAGCAAGCGAGCCGAAGACGCCGCCTGATCGCAAGGCTAGGCCGGAGATAAAAAAGGGGCTGACGGGTGACAGTCGGCCCCTTTTTGTTGGGCGGGTTCCGCGCTGACACAAATATTCCTGCTGCGTTGCAAAATTGCACCACCGTCAAATAGCGGGCAGAAACCCCTATAAAATATAATTAAAACAATAACTTGTGTGGATCTGGCGCCGTGATCCGCGCGCCATCCTGCTCATCTGTTCGCACCTGTGACAGAGCATGTTGCACATTGTAACAAAAGTGCAGCCATAGCATCACAGGGGCGTCGCCAGAGGCCGTCACAGGCGGCTCCGGCTTGCAAGAGCATAACAGTATGGCGTGTCAGCGCCGCTCCTGAACAAGGGACAAAGGGTCACATGAAACAGTTTCTGATGTGCAGCGCCGCGATGATCGCCGTAGCCGCTCCTTCCGCAGCCTTCGCCCAGTCGACGGGTTCGATCGATTTTGAAGACACGATCATTGTCACCGGTGCCAAGGTTGGCAAGGGCGTAGGCGGCGTTGTTCTGCCCGACACGACCAAGGCTAAGGGTGTCATAACGCAGGAACTGATCGCCAAGCAGGGTTCGGGCAACACCATCCTCAACGCGATCAACCTCATTCCTGGGGTCAGCTTCCAGAATAACGATCCCTATGGTTCGGCCGGTGGCCAGCTCAACATTCGCGGCTTTGGCCCGGATCGCGTTTCGCTGACCTTCGACGGTATGCCGCTGAACGACACCGGCAACTATGCCATCTATTCCAACCAGCAGCTTGACCCCGAATTGATCGAGGAAATCAACGTCAACTTGGGTTCGACCGACGTAGACAGCCCCACGGCGGCTGCTTCGGGCGGCACGGTCAACTATCGCTCGATTCAGGGTTCGGACGATTTCAAGGTGACGATGGTCGGCGCTGCCGGCGATTATGACTTTTTCCGCCTGTTCGGCCTGGTCGAAACCGGGGTGTTTACGCCCTTCGGCACGAAGGCGTGGTTCTCCGCCTCGACCACGCGCAATGACAATGTGTTCAATAATTTCGGCCAGATCGATAAGCAGCAGTATAACGCCAAAATCTATCAGCCGATCGGCAGCAATGGCGACTTCATCTCCGTTGCAGGCCATTGGAACGCCAACCGCAACAACTTCTTCGGTTCTCTGCCGCTGCGCGTCGACACTGACCAGGGTCGCGTCGCGGGGCCGAACTCCAGCAATCGCTACCCGATCACGAAGGATGAGCGCTTCTACACGATCCCGGCCTGTACCCTTCCCGCCGGTGGTCCCGGTGCGCAGGCTGCTGGCACCTGCGGCACATTGTTCGATTATCGCTTCAACCCGTCGAACACCGGTAATATCCGCATCAATTCGCGCTTTGCTTTGACCGATAGCCTGACGCTGACGGTTGATCCGAGCTATCAATATGTGAAGGCGAATGGTGGCGGCACCAGCACCGCGCGTGAAGGTTTCTTCGATCTTGACGCTGGCAGCGGTACACAGAATGTTGTGGGCTTTTTCGGTGGCGCGCCCTATTTTGGCCGCGATCTGAACGGCGACGGTGATATTCTGGATCAGGTCAACGTGCTGTCTCCGAGCCAGACGACCACGGATCGTTATGCTGTCATCAGCTCGCTGCGCTACGACATTAACGACAACCACCGCGTTCGTGTCGCCTACACGTTCGACCATGGCCGTCACCGTCAGACTGGTGAAGTTGGCCTGCTTGGATCCAATGGCGAGACGATCGACGTGTTTGCGGTCGACAATCCGCAGGCTGACGTCAACGGCGCTATCCTGCAAAAGCGTGATCGCCTGTCCTACGCCATCCTGCATCAGGTGTCGGGTGAATATGTCGGCAAGTTCATGGATGAAATGCTGACCGTCAATCTTGGCGTGCGCGCCCCGTTCTTTACGCGCAAACTTCAGAACAATTGCTACACCAGCAGTGCATCCGGCTTCGTAGAATGTTTTGGGACCAACGGTGTTATCCCCACAAACACTGGAACGCTGCGGCCGACTTGGGCTGCACCACAAACACGCAAGTTCAAATATGACAAGGTGCTTCCCAACGTTGGGCTGAACTTCAAAATCACGCAGGCCGCTAGCGTGTTCGCAAACTATTCGAAGGGGTTGAGTGTTCCCGGCACCGATTCGCTCTATAACGCCTTCTTCTTTGCGCAGGATAATGCTGCAGCCCAGCCTGCGCCCGAAACGACGGACAGCTTCGACCTTGGTGCGCGCTACACGACGGGCAAGTTCCAGGCGCAAGGTAGCTTCTGGTACACCAGCTACAAGAACCGTCTGGCCTCGGCCTTTGACCCTGAACTGAACGTCAGTGTCTATCGCAACCTCGGCAAGGTCGAAAAGTACGGTTTCGACGGCAGCGTGTCCTATCAGCCGATCGAAAATGTCAGCCTCTATGTGTTTGGTTCGTACCTCAAATCGAAGATTCAGGATGATATCCAGATCGGGACTGTCACCGTCGCTGGCGTAACCACGCCTGTGTTCGCACCGACCGCAGGCAAGCGTGAAAGCGGTGCGCCGGTTTATACGATCGGCGCGCGCGGCGAAGTGAATTATGAAGGCGTCACGCTCGGCATCCAAGCCAAGCGTACCGGGCGTCGTTATGTTTACGACACCAACCTGCCGACCTATCGCGGCACGACAGCGGCCCCGGTCGAAATCTACAGCGCGGCAGCTCCGTCCTATACGCTGGTCGATCTGGACGCCCGTGTTTCGCTCGCCCGCTTCGGGGTGCCGGATACGTATTTCCAGCTTAACGTCAGCAACCTGTTCGACAAATTCTATGTCGGTGGTTTCGGCGGTGGCTTGAACCAGTCGATCACGCTGGCGACAGGTGCATATGGTAGCCCCGGTTTCGTCCAGATCGGTTCGCCGCGGGCGGTATCGGGTTCGCTGCACGTCAGCTTCTGATCCCAAAGATCATCGACAAAAGCGAAAGGGCGGGGCGCAATCCCCGCCCTTTTCATTTGAGGCAAGCATCCAGCCCGTCGCGTTGTACTACGCCGATCCGTGCGGCGATGGTGTTGCCGTAGCGGCGGGTGAAGCCGCTGGGGGCGATGGCGGCGCGGCGTTTGGGGAGGGGGAGGACGGCGGCGAACCGCGCCGCTTCTGCCCGGCTCAACCGGTCCGCGCCATGGCGAAAATAGCGGATGGCGCCCGCCTGCACGCCATAGGTGCCGATGCCGGTTTCCGCGACGTTCAGATAGACTTCCATGATCCGCCGCTTGCCCCAGATCGCCTCGATCAACATGGTGAACCAGGCTTCGAACCCCTTGCGGACGAAGCCGCCGCCTTGCCAGAGGAACACATTTTTCGCGGTCTGCTGGCTGATCGTCGATCCGCCGCGTACCCGGCCGCCGCTTGCGTTATGGATTGCCGCCTTGGCGATGGCGTCGACGTCGAAGCCGTGATGGGCGCAGAATTTGCCGTCCTCCGCCGCGATCGCCGCGCGCGCCATGTCCGGGTCAATCTCGTCCAGGCTCACCCAGTCCTTGGTGATGCCATTGGGATCGAGCAGCATCGTCATCGTCACTGGCGGGGGTACGAAGCGGTAGAGCGTCACCATCAGCAGCGAGAGGATGACGAAGCCGATCAACAGTTTGAGCGGGATGCTGATCCAGCGGGAACGGCGGCGGGGATAGGGGGTTTTGGCGGTCATGCCGTCAGCGTAACGCGCCCCGGCCTTGTGTTTCAAGCGCCCTGCAAGATGGCGGGGCGACCGCGGTTGATCATCAGCACCAGCCCCGCGCCGATGAGGCATAACAGCCCTGCTGCAACGAAGGCAGGCATATAGCTGTGCCAGACCGTGCGCGACAGGCCGCCCGCCATCGCCGCGCTGGCGGCACCCAGTTGATGGCCGGCAAAGATCCAGCCAAAGACGATGTTGGCGCGTTCCGGCCCGAAGCGCTGGGCGGTCAGCTTGACCGTGGGCGGCACGGTCGCGACCCAGTCCAGACCGTAAAAGACGGCGAACAGCGACAGGCTGTAGAGCGAGAAGTCGCTGAACGGCAGATAGAGCAGGGACGCGCCGCGCAGGCCATAATACCAGAACAGCAGCCAGCGATTGTCGAATCGGTCCGACAGCCAGCCCGACGCCAGTGTGCCGCCGAAATCGAACAGCCCCATCATCGCCAGCATCGACGCCGCGCCGATCGCCGCCAGTCCATAATCGCCGCACAGGGCGATGAAATGGGTCTGGACCAGACCGTTGGTGCTGGCACCGCAAATATAGAAGGAGAGGAAGAGGAACCAGAAGGTCGGCACTTTGGCCGCGTCGCGCAGAACGGTGATCGGCGTCAGCAGCAACGCGCCAAAGCCGATCGTCTGGACCGGCGGCGGCTGGATAGCGCTGTCGCCATAGGGCGGGAGGCCGAGATCGGACGGGCGATCGCGCATCAGCAGCAGTACGACCAGCGCCGCCAGCAGGATCGCACCGCACACCAGCAGCACCGCAGAGCGCCAGCCCAAAGTGTCTGTCATTCCGGCGAGCAGCGGCAGGAAAGCCAGCTGGCCAGTGGCCGTGCTGGCGGACAGCAGCCCCATGACAAGCCCGCGCCGGTCCGAAAACCAGCGGGTGGCGACGGTTGCGCCCAGCACCATGGCGGTGAGGCCAGTGCCCAGCCCGATGACCACGCCCCATAGCAGCACCAATTGCCACAGCTGGCTCATGCCCAGCGACAGCAGCAGGCCGATCGTGACGATGCCGAGCGAAATCAGCATCATCCGGCGCGCGCCAAAGCGGTTCATGAAAGCAGCGGCAAAGGGGCCGATCAGGCCGAACAGCAGGAAGCGGATGGCGAGGGCAGCGGAAATGTCGGCGGCGGTCCAGCCAAATTCGCGTTGCAGCGGCACGATGAACACGCCGGGCGCGCCGACCGCGCCTGCGACCACGAGCATGGTGAGGAAGGTGGTGGCAAGGACGACCCAGCCATAATGGATTTTGCCGGTCGCCAGACGCCGGGCCAATGCAGTCGACATCAAGCTACATCCCCTTCGCGCGTCAGCCGGATCACCGCCATATGACCGACGTGCAAGGGGCCAACAAGACGCCAGTTGCGATCCGATGGAACGGAACAACAGAAAAAGGCTCCGAATCGCTTCGAAGCCTTTCCGGTTAGCCTGTATCTGGCGTCAGGCGGCGGCGAAGCGCGCCATGTGGCTGAGCTTGTCACCGGCAATACGCATCATCGCCTTTTGCAACTTTTCAAAGGCGCGTACCTCGATCTGGCGGACGCGTTCGCGCGATACGCCATAGACCTGGCTCAGTTCCTCCAGCGTCTTGGGCTCTTCAGCCAGACGCCGTTCGGCCAGGATGTGCTTTTCGCGATCGTTGAGGTCCGTCATCGCCTCGACCAGCATTTCGTGGCGCTGGGTGCGTTCCTGCTCCTCGGCCACGCGCTCGTCCTGCAACGGATCGGTATCCTGCAACCAATCCTGCCACTGGCCGTCGCCATCCTCCCGCATGGGGACGTTGAGCGACGTATCGCCGCCCATCGCCATCCGGCGGTTCATCGACACGACATCCTGTTCGGACACGCCCAGATCGGTCGCGATCTTGGTCACATCTTCCGGCTTCAGATCGCCATCCTCGAACGCTTCGATATTGTTCTTCATCCGGCGAAGGTTGAAAAACAGCTTCTTCTGCGATGCGGTGGTGCCCATTTTCACAAGCGACCAGCTGCGCAGGATGAATTCCTGGATCGAGGCGCGAATCCACCACATGGCGTAGGTCGCCAGGCGGAAGCCGCGGTCAGCCTCAAACTTCTTCACGCCCTGCATCAGGCCGATATTGCCTTCGGAGATCAGTTCGCTGACCGGCAGGCCATAGCCGCGATAGCCCATCGCGATCTTCGCCACGAGGCGCAGATGCGAGGTCACCAGCTGGGCCGCAGCCTCAGGATCCTGATGCTCCTCATACCGTTTGGCGAGCATATATTCCTGCTCAGGGGTCAGAAGCGGAAATTTGCGGATTTCCGACAGATAGCGGTTGAGGCTGGCTTCACCGCCCAGCGCCGGAACCGCGGGGACATTGCTCGTCTTGGCCATGTCGCTTCACCTTTCCCTTTCATGCGCGGTCGGACCCAGAAGAGGCGTCACAAAGACCGTCGCAAACTTGTTCATCTCTATACGTGGAGCAGGCTTAACAGTTCCTGCATATCGGCAGGGAGTGCACTTTGGAACATAAGCCGTTCGTCCGTCACCGGATGTATGAACCCCAGGCTTTTTGCGTGCAATGCCTGCCTTTTGAAACCCAGTGTTTCCAGTATTGATTTGAAACCTTTTCTTTCTCTACCGTAAACCGGATCACCGATCAAGGGATGTCCGATATGGTGCATATGGACGCGGACCTGATGGGTGCGGCCGGTTTCCAGCCGACATTCCACCATGGCCGCGTCGCGTAACCGTTCCACGGTGCGATAATGGGTGACGGCATGTTTGCCGCGCCCTTCGCGATGAACCGCCATCTTCTTTCGATCAGCGTCCGAACGACCGAGCCAGGCGTCGACCGTGCCGGTGGCGGGCTGGGGGTGGCCATAGACGATCGCGGCATAGAGTCGCTGGATGCTGTGATCCTTGAACTGGCGCGCCAGCCCGTCATGCGCCTTGTCCGACTTGGCGACGACCAGCAGGCCGGACGTGTCCTTGTCGATGCGGTGGACGATGCCGGGGCGGGCGACGCCGCCAATGCCCGACAACTGCCCCTGGCAATGATGCAGCAGCGCATTGACCAGCGTGCCGTCCAGATTGCCCGCGGCGGGATGGACGACCAGCCCGGCGGGCTTGTCCACCACGATCAGGTCCGCATCCTCATGCACGATGTTGAGCGGAATATCCTGCGCCACATTGTCCAGCGCTACGGGCGCGGGCAGGGTGATGGCGAAAGACTGGCCGGTCGCGACCTTGATGGTAGTGCCGATCTTGATCGGCTGGCCGGTCGAGCGGACATGGCCGTCGTTGATCAGCGCCTTCAACCGTTCGCGCGACAGGTCGGGCAGCAGGTCGGCCAGCGCCCGGTCGAGCCGCATCCCGTCCTGCGCCTGCGCGATTGTCGCTTCGATGATGGAAACCCCCGAACCCATTGGGTAGGGATGTAGGCATGGCGATTGCAATATCAAGGACGCTGCTGGATCAGATTCAGTCGATTGCGGCGGCGGACCGGGCGGAGGTTTGCGGCCTGTTGTTCGGCACGGCGGAGCGAATCGCGGCCATCGCGCCCGCCGCCAATGTCGCGCCGGACCCGGCGCGCCATTTCGAGCTGGACCCGGCGGCGCTGATCGCTGCGCACCGGGCGGCGCGGGCGGGCGGGCCGCCGATCATCGGTCATTATCATTCGCATCCGTCCGGCGTGGCGGTGCCATCGGCGACCGATACGGCCTGCGCCGCGCCCGATGGCAGCCTGTGGCTGATCGTCGCGGCGGGCGAGGCGCGGCTCTGGGTGGCGCAGGGGGATGGCGCGGGTGGCGTGTGCTTCGCCCCGACGACGTTGCAGGTCGTATGAGCGAAAGGGCGCGCGGCGGGGTTGCATCGCCCGGCGCAGCAGCGCATTAGCCAGTCAGGCCATCCTTAGTTTCCACAAAATCGGCGGTGCAGACCCTGACATGACCCACCCCATCGACAGCATCGAATTTGCCAGCCTTCTGTGTTCGCGCCTGTGCCACGACCTGTTGAGTCCGGTCGGCGCGCTGAATAACGGGCTGGAACTGATGGCGGACGAAACCGACCCGGACATGCGCCAGCGCTGCCTGGACCTGCTGGCCGACAGTGCCCGCACATCCGCCAACAAGCTCAAATTCTTCCGCCTGGCATTCGGTTCGGCCGGGGGCTTTGGCGACGCGGTGCCGCCGCATGAGGCGCGGGTCGCGATCGAGGGGATGTTCGCGGGGACGGGCCGGGTCAAGATCGGCTGGATGGTCGAGGAACAGATGCTGGGCAAGCTGCCGGTCAAGGTGCTGCTGAACCTGGCGCTGATCGTCGGCGACGCGCTGGTGCGGGGCGGGCAGCTGGATATTGGCGCGGAAAAGCGGCCCGGCGTGACCGAGATTGTCGTGCGGGGCGAAGGGCCAAAGGTCGTGCTGGACCCCGATCTGCGCGCGGCGCTGGCGGGGACGCTGCCCGCCGAAGGGCTGGCTTCGCGCACGGCGGCGGCATGGATGGTACGGCAGTTGGTGACCAATGCAGGCGGCGAGATCGCGCTGTCGCCCGCAGGCGAGCCTATGCTGCTGTTTGGCGCGTCCATTCCGGAGTAAGAGAGGGGGCGGGCCTGCTGAAGTTCGGTTCGCCCTGAGCGTATCGAACGGCTGTAGTGCCCCGAAGAAAAGGACGAGGCTTCGACAGGCTCAGCCCGAACGGATTTTGAGTTCTCGGATGCGCCTCAATCCTCATCGTCCATAAGCGCTTCCACCGGGGGGTGCAGGCGCAGGCGGCTTACGCGGCGGCCATCGCTGGCCAATATTTCCAGTTTCCAGCCGCTCTGTTCATGGTCGAGTATCTCGCCCGGTTCCGGCACCCGGCCAGCGATGATGAAAGCGAGGCCGCCCAGCGTATCGACATCCTCGTCAATGTCGCCCAGCTTCTCGTCAATCTCTTCGGCGACATCGTCCAGTTCGGCGCGCGCATCCGCCTCCCATAGCCCGCCGGGCAGCGGCACCAGCATCGCTTCGGGGGCGTCGTCATGCTCATCCTCGACATCGCCGACGATTTCCTCGACCAGATCCTCGAACGTCAGCAGCCCTTCGGTGCCCGAATATTCGTCCAGCACGATGGCGAGATGGGTCCGCTTGGCACGCATTTCGGCCAGCAGGTCGAGCGCACCCATGCTTTCGGGGACATAGAGCGGCTGGCGGATCAGCGGGGCCAACGTGTCGGGGACGGGGGATTTGCCCGCCAGGATCGCGAAAGCATCGCGGATGTGGACCATGCCGACGATGGTGTCGAGCGTGTCGCGATAGACCGGGATGCGGCTATGGCCCGCTTCGGCGAACAGCGCGGCAAGATCGGCGAAACTCGCCTTCTCCTCGATCGCGATGATGTCAGCGCGCGGAACGGCGACGTCATCGACGGTATGTTCGGAAAAATGAAGCAGGTTGCGGACCATCTGGCGCTCGATCGCCGACAGGTCGCCCTTGGCGGGCGCAGCCGCGCCTTCGTCCTGCTCCTCCTCGTCATATTCGTCGAGCGCTTCCTCCAGTTCCTGCCGCAGCGTCGTGGATTCGTTATCGCCGAACAGAAGCGACTTTATGCCGCTCCATAAACCGCCTTCATTACTACTGTCCGATTCCTTGGAACCGTTGCCGTCCTTTGGGCTGCCCTCAGCCATAGTTCGTCCTACACCCCTGATAGAATATTATCCCCGTAGGGATCCGAAAGCCCAAGACTGGCCAGCGCCGCGACTTCCAGCGCTTCCATGACTTCGGCTTCATTGTCGTCCATATGATCATATCCAAGCAAATGAAAAGTCCCGTGGATAATCAAATGCGCAGCATGATCGGCAATGGAGATGCCCCGGTCGGCTGCTTCGGCGGCGCAGACCCCCTCCGCCAGCACGATGTCGCCCAGCAATATTTCGCCATCGTCCGTATTGGCGGTGCCTTCCAGCAGGTCGGCCTGCACCATCGGGAAGGACAGGACGTTGGTCGGCTTGTCCTTGTCGCGATAGGCGCGGTTGAGTTCATGGACTTCTTCGTCGCTGGTCAGCTTGACCGCGACTTCGTAGGTCGCCGCATCTGTGGCGAAGGCGGCAAAGGGGCTGTGGGCGATGGCCGCAGACACGGCGCGCTGGGCGAGCATTTCCCAGTCCGTATCGGGCCAGCCAGTGTCATGGAGGACGGCGACGTCAATCATGGAACGAACTTTCCTCCGTTCGGGCTGAGCGAAGTCGAAGCCTTTGCCAGAGCGGAGCGAAGGCACCTCGCTCCTCTCGGTTGGGCACTTCGACTTCGCTCAGTGCGAACGGATTTTTTTGCTTACGCATCCGGCCCCTCATAAGCCTGTACGATCCGCCCGACGACCGGATGACGCACGACATCGCCGATGCCGAAGGGCACCATCGCGATGCCCTCCACTCCGTCCAGTCGCGCGACCGCATCGGCCAGGCCCGAAGCGCCCGGCAGCGGCAAATCGACCTGGCGGGGATCGCCGCAAATGACCATGCGGCTGCCTTCGCCAAAGCGGGTGAGGAACATCTTCATCTGGGCGATCGTGGTATTCTGCGCCTCGTCCAGCACGATGAAGGCGTTGGCCAGCGTTCGCCCGCGCATGAAGGCCAGCGGGGCGATCTCAATCTCTCCGCTGGCGATGCGCCGCTCGACCTGTTCGGCGGGCAGCGTGTCGTAGAGCGCGTCGTAGATCGGGCGGAGATAGGGATCGACCTTCTCCTTCATGTCGCCGGGCAGGAAGCCCAGCCGCTCGCCCGCCTCGACCGCGGGGCGCGAGAGGATCAGCTTGTCGACCGTGCCGGTGATGAGCTGGCTGACCGCCTGCGCCACCGCCAGATAGGTCTTGCCTGTACCTGCCGGCCCCAGGGCGAAGATGATGTCGTTCCGGTTCATCGCCTCCATATAGGTGACCTGCGTGGCGGATCGGGGGACGATGGTTTTCTTGCGCGTGCGGATCATCACCGTGGGCGGTTCGGCCACGTCATGGCGGATGATGCCGTCCAGCGTGGGTTCCGACGACATGGCGATCACGGCTTCCACCGCGCCCGTATCAATCTGTTGCCCGGCGACGATGCGGTTATAGAGGCCGGTCATGACGTCGCGCGCGCGGGCGGCGGCTTCCGCCTCGCCCTCGATCTGCAACTTGTTGCCGCGTGCAGCGATATAGACGCCCAGCCGATTTTCGATGGCGACCAGATTCTGGTCATATTGCCCGAACAGGGTGCCCAGCAGATGCGGCTTTTCGAACGTGACTTCGAGCCGCGCGCGTTCGGCGATGTCGGTGCGGGGTTGATGCGGTTTCTTGCCCATTCAAAAGCCTCCCTTGCCTGTCATGCATCTCGTTAGGATCGGCCAGAGCCGCAGATCGAAGAGATGGCGTCCCGCTGTTGCGGGAATGACGAGGCTTTGGTTCAAGCGGCTTTCCTCCTGCCAATTTCGCCGGCCAGACTATTGGGACCGGCGCTGATGATGTCGACCTCTATCATATCGCCGATCGCCTGGTCGGGGGCGGTGACGTGAACGGATTGCAGCCAAGGCGTCTTGCCAATCAATTGACCGGGATAGCGGCCCGCGCGTTCCAGCAATATGGTGGTGCGGCGTCCGACCGTAGCGGCGTTGAAGCCGACCTGATGGCGATTGATCGCCGCCTGTAGCCGCACGAGCCGATCGTCCATGACGTCGGCGGGTATTTGCCCGTCCATGTCGGCTGCTGGCGTGCCGGGGCGGGGGCTATATTTGAACGAATAGCATTGGGCATAGCCCACGGCGTCGACGATGCGCAGCGTGTCGGCAAATTCCTCCTCGGTCTCTCCGGGGAAGCCGACGATGAAGTCGCCGGACAGGGCAATGTCCGGGCGGGCCGCGCGGACGCGATCGATCAGGCGCAGATAGCCCTCGACGCTATGGCTGCGGTTCATGGCCTTGAGGATGCGGTCGTTGCCCGATTGCACCGGCAGATGGAGGAAGGGCATCAGCTTGTCGACGTCGCCATGGGCGGCGATCAGCCCATCGCTCATGTCGTTGGGATGGCTGGTCGTATAGCGGATACGCTTGAGCGCATCGATCTTCGCCAGTTCCCGGACCAGACCGTCCATGCCCTGTGCCCGGCCCTTGTCATCCTCGCCGGTCCAGGCGTTCACATTCTGGCCCAGCAGCGTGATTTCCTTCACCCCGCCATCCACCAGCGCCTTTGCCTCGTCGAGGATCGCGCCCCATGACCGGCTGATTTCCGCGCCGCGCGTATAGGGGACGACGCAATAGGTGCAGAATTTGTCGCAACCTTCCATGATCGTCAGAAAGGCGGTGGGCCGCGCCTGCTTGGTGCGGGCGGGCAGGGCGCCGAATTTCGATTCCGCCGGCATGTCGGTATCGACCGCCGCTTCGCCGCGACCCGCCTTTGCGATCAGATCGGGCAGGCGATGATAGGCCTGCGGGCCGACGACGATGTCCACCGTCCGGGCGCGGCGGCTGATTTCGCTACCCTCCGCCTGCGCGACGCAGCCGGCGACCGCGATCATCGGGCGGCTGCCATCCTCGCGCGTCATCCGGCCAATGTCGGAATAAACCTTGTCCACCGCCTTTTCGCGGATGTGGCAGGTGTTGAGGATCACCAGATCGGCGTCATTCCCGTCCGCAGCGGCGGTCATGCCCCGCTCGCCCAGCATCTCGGCCATGCGTTCGCCATCATAGACGTTCATCTGGCAGCCGAAGGATTTTACGTGGAAGGTGGCTGGAGTCTTGGGCGGTAGGGGACGATTCATGGCCCAGCTATACAGGCGGCAGGGGGGTAGCGGAAGGCCGATGCTGCGATGCGGCGCTATCGGGCGCATTTTGCGCGATGCTGGCCGCGATCGCGCCGCGTGCCGTTGCCGCTATGACCTTGCGATCGGCGCAATCGGCGGGATCGAACGGGGCCAGAAAGCGCAGCGTCACGTCCAGCCGCCCCTTGCGCCCCAAAACGCGCCATGCATTGGCGCCCGCCGGTTCGTCGCCATGCCAGGCGATGGCGGATGTCGCCGCGCCATAGTCGATATGCACCGGCTGGATCAGCACCGCGCGCGGCGGGGGGAGCAGCACGGCCAGAAGCGATGGCTTGAACGGCAGCAGCCCGCTGCCGTCGCTGGTCGTGCCTTCGGGAAATAGCGCGACCGGCTGATGCCCCAGCATGGCGGCGCGCAGCGCGTCGATCTGGCCCGACAGCGCGCCGCGCCGCTCACGGGCGACGAACAATGTGTTGTTCTGCGCAGCGAGCCAGCCGACGACCGGCCAGCGGGCAATGCCGTCATGCGCGACAAAGGCCGCGCCGGTGGCGCCGCCCATGGCCAATATGTCGATCCAGCTGACATGGTTGGCCAGCAGGAACATGTCGCCGCCATGCGGCTGTCCCGCGATCCGCACCCGCACGCCGACGGCGCGCGCGGCCACGCCCAAGAAGCGGCGCGGCCAGGGCGACGGGCGACGAAGGACGCGCCAGAGCAGGTGGGGAGGCAGGCACAGCAGCAGGCTGGCAATCAGCGCGGCTATGCGCGACCAGCGACGAAGCGGCAGCAGCGCGTCAGTTCTTTCGGTCGAGGGCGACGCCGTACAATTCCATGCGATGATCGACCAGCCGGAAGCCCAGCTTTTCCGCGATCTGCTTCTGCAACTGTTCCAGTTCGGGGTCGACAAATTCGATCACATTGCCGGTTTCGACATCGATCAGATGGTCGTGATGCGATTCGGGCGCAGCTTCGTAACGGGCGCGGCCATCGCCGAAATCATGGCGTTCCAGAATGCCGGCCTCTTCGAACAGGCGCACCGTGCGATAGACGGTGGCGATCGAGATGCCTGGGTCGATCGCGGCGGATCGCTTGTGCAATTCCTCGACATCGGGATGGTCGGTCGCATCGCTCAGCACCTGGGCGATCACCCGGCGCTGTTCGGTGATGCGCAGCCCCTTTTCGTGACACAGGGCTTCGACGTCGATCTTGCGGTTCATGGAGTCTCGCTGGCTTTAGAGGTGCGGACAGTCAGACGAAGCCTAGCGGCTTTTCCTGTCGCGTAAAGGGGCACATGGCTGCATGTGCCCCTTTACACAAGACCGTTCCGTCAGCCGGGCGGATTACTTTGCGGCGCTGCCGCTACGGCGGCGCTTGGTGCCCAGGCCGATTTTCTTGGCCAGCGAGCGGCGCTGTTCGGCATAGTTGGGGGCGACCATCGGATAGTCGGCGGGCAGGCCCCATTTGGCGCGATAGTCTTCGGGCGTCATCTGATAATGGGTCATCAGGTGGCGCTTGAGCATCTTGAGCTTCTTGCCATCTTCCAGACAGATGATGAAGTCCGGCTTGATCGACGAACGGACCGAAACCGCAGGTTCGGGCTTGACGTCCGGCACGGCAGTCGGTTCGCTCAGGCCCGACAAGGCAGCGTGGACATTCTGGATCAGAGCAGCAACGTCAGATACAGACACGCTGTTATTGGAGACATGCGCGGCGACAATGTCCGATGTCAAAGTAATGAGCAGTTCGCTCTGTGCGGATTCTATTTCCATTGTCCTGTATCCTGTAAGGCTATTGTTGCGCGACCCGTCCTACGAGATTCATTTCAGGAACGGTACGTGTTCGCTAAACCTTGCCGGATAATTTCGCAAGAGCATTTGGCATCAAGCAAGCATGTCGATGCGAAAACTTAGAGCATCATAAAGTTGTCCATCATTGCCGCGATAGTAACCGGGGCGGCGATGCACGTATTCAAAGCCTGTTTTCTCATAGAGATGCACGGCGTTGTTGCTGGCGCGCACTTCCAGGTTCATTGATGTAATGCCTCTGCGACGTGCCGTGCGCAAACTGTCGCGCAGCAACGCTTCGCCAATGCCCCGTCCACGCCAGGCGGGATCGACCGCCAGCAGCAGCAATTCGCATTCGTCGAGCACGGATCGCACCAGCGCAAAGCCCAGCGCCGCCGCGTCCACGCGCGCGATCGTCAGCCAGGTGCCGGGCATCATCATGACGCCGGCCAGTTGCGGCAATGTCCATGCCTCACCAAAAACCGGATCGAAGGCGGCTTCCATCACAGTCATCGCATCGGCCATCGCATTGCGTTCGCTCTGGTCGTAGGTATCGAGGACAAGACCCGGCATCATGACGCGGCGCGCTCCGCCATGGTCTGCGCGTCTGCGCCCCGGCCATAAATGGGCGTTGCGGGCAGGGCGGGCTGGGCGGCGATCAGGCCATAGTCCGCTGCGTCGGGATAGAGATTGACCGCGGCGCCATGACCGCGCGCGGTCACCAATGCTTCCGCCCCGGTGCCGTAGAGCGTGTCAATGTCGAGCTGCGTCGCCAGGGCGGCGATGGGGGTCGAGGCGACCGGGCTAGTCGCGTTCAGCCCGTCGGCGGTGAAGCATTGCCAGAATAGTTCGCCATGGCCGCCGGTGATGGTGACCGCGATCGGCCCGTCGCCAGCATGGAGTTGCGCCGCTTGCGCCGCGATCAGCGAGGGCGCGCTATATCCGCGTAGCGGCAATTGCCAGGCCAGCGCGAGCGCGCGGGCAGCGGCGATGCCGATGCGAACCCCGGTAAAGCTGCCGGGGCCGACATTGACGGCGATGGCATCGGCGCGACCACCGCCGGGCAGGGCGGCAATGGCGGGCAACAGGGCTTCGGCATGGCCGCGCCCGACAATTTCATGGAAGCGCGCAACGGGCGCCCCATCTTCCAGCAGCGCGACGGACAAAGCCTGTGTCGCGGTGTCGATCACCAGCAGGCGCAAACCTTACCCCCCTCAACCTTCCTTCTTGCGGTTAGTCGATCTGTCGCGATTTGCCAAATGGTGGAAAGGGAAGGTTGACCCGATCAGACCGCGCGGACTTCCGTCACTTCGGGGACATAATGTTTGAGCAGTTGCTCGATCCCGTTTTTCAGCGTTGCGCTGGACGAGGGGCAGCCAGCGCATGCGCCCTGCATCTTGAGGAATACGGTGCCCTTGTCGAAGCCGCGATAGACGATGTCGCCGCCATCATTGGCGACGGCGGGGCGGACGCGCGTGTCGATAAGATCGCGGATCTGCGCGACGATTTCAGCATCTTCCGGGTCGTCGCCAAAGGCGTCGTCATCCAGCGGCACGGCTATGCCCGCGGCCGATCCCGGCGCGAACAGCGGCATGTTGGCGGAAAAATGGTCGAGCAGGATCGACAGTATGTCCGGCTTCACGTCCCGCCATTCCGATCCCGGCGCGATCGTCACCGACACGAAATTGCCGCCGAAAAAGACGCCGGTCACATCGCCCAGCCCGAACAGCGCGTTGGCGAGCGGCGATGCCTCCGCCTCTTCAGGGGTTGCGAAATCGCGCGTTCCATCGCCCATGACCGCCTGGCCGGGGAGGAATTTGATGGTTGCCGGATTGGGCGTCAGTTCGGTCTCTATCAGCATGGCCGCTATGTGGCGATTTGCAGGCGCAAGATCAAGCGCTGCGGGAACTTCGCTGGCACCCGTCGATTGTTGGGAATGACCCAGCAGGAGAGATAGAATGACGACGCCAAAGGATATTCGCGAACATTTCTGGAGCGATATGAGCAAAAGCCCCTTCGTCATGGTGGGGTTGAGCAATAGTCAGGACCATAGCCTGCCGATGACGGCCCAGCTTGATCCCGATGCCGATCATTGCTTCTGGTTCTATACGTCGCGCGACAATCGCCTGGCCCCCGGTGGCCCTGCCATGGCCCAGTTCGCGGCGAAAGATCATGGCCTGTTCGCCTGCATCAACGGCACGCTGGTCGAGGAGACCGACCCGGCGGTGATCGACCGCTACTGGTCCAAGCAGGTTGAGGCCTGGTATGAGGGCGGTCGCAACGATCCCAACCTGCTGATGCTGCGCTTCGACCTTGGCACGGCCGAAATCTGGCTGGCCGACCTGTCGCTGACGGGCGTGTTCAAGATGATGTTCGGCGGTGATGTGTCCAAGGAGATGAAGTCCAAGCATGCCGAGGTCGCGCTGTAAGGCGGTTGAGCGGCATATACTGAACCCTATGGGCGTGCGAAGGCACGTTCCCAAGGACAGGCGGCTGCGCTTCATCGCGCGGCCGCTTGCTATTTGCCTGCATCTTCGCCATATGCGTTGCAGCGCAGCAGAGGGGCCATGATGGTTCCATAGCGATTGGCAGCGTGATCGTCCGCAACCTGGGTGGCTGGAACAGCCGCAATAGGATCACGGACCGGCCAATGAGAGTCTGCGCCAAGCTTGAGGCTTCCCTTTTCACGCGGGTCGTTTCGTAACCCGCCTCGCGCCCTTCCTGCGTCCGCAGAGCAAGTTGGCGTAAAGGCCCACTTGTGAGTTTTCCAAATGCAATTCAACGATTTTGGTCTGGCCGAGCCGATCACCAAGGCGCTTGCCTCCAAAAATTATGTGACGCCCACGCCCATCCAGCAAAAGGCGATTCCCGTGCTGCTGGACGGCAAGGATCTGTGCGGCATCGCCCAGACCGGCACCGGCAAGACCGCGGCCTTCGCGCTGCCCAGCCTCGATTATTTTGCCCGCAACCCCAAGCCGACGCCGATCAAGGGCTGCCGGATGCTGGTGCTGGCCCCGACCCGCGAACTGGCCGCGCAGATCGCGCAGAGCTTCCGCGATTATGGCCGCTTTTTGAGACTGTCGGTCGAAACCGTGTTCGGCGGCGTGCCCATCGGCAAGCAGATCCGGGCGCTGGCCGGGGGCGTCGACATCGTCGTCGCGACGCCGGGCCGTCTGCTCGACCTGATCGACCAGCGCGCGCTGACCATCAAGGACACGGAAATCTTCGTGCTCGACGAAGCGGACCAGATGATGGACATGGGCTTCATCCAGCCATTGAAGCGCATTGCCAAGATGCTGCCCGCCGATCGGCAGAACCTGTTCTTCTCGGCCACGATGCCCAAGGAAATCGAGGCGCTGGCCGCCCAGTTCCTCAACAATCCGGTCAAGGTCAGCGTTGCGCCGCAATCGACCACCGCAGAGCGCGTCCAACAGCGCGCCACCTTCGTCAATCAGGCTGAGAAGCAGGCGCTGCTCCATTTGATCCTGAAGAGCGAGGACATTGACCGCGCGCTGATCTTCACCCGCACCAAGCATGGCGCCGACCGTGTCGTGCGTTTCCTGGAAGGCGCAGGGATCGAGGCGTTCGCCATCCATGGCAACAAGAGCCAGGGCCAGCGCACCACCGCGCTCCAGGCGTTCCGCCAGGGTAAGGTGAAGCTGCTGGTGGCGACCGACATCGCCGCGCGCGGCATCGACGTGTCGGGCGTGTCCCACGTCATCAACTTTGAAATCCCCAATGTGCCCGAACAATATGTCCACCGCATCGGCCGCACCGCGCGCGCCGGGGCCGAAGGCGTTGCGATCAGCTTCGTGGCGGACGATGAGCGGCCTTATCTCAAGGCGATCGAACGGGCGACGCGAGTGAAGCTGGCGATCGAACCGCTGCCGGAGAATTTCATGGAAGCGGTGCGGAACCTGCCCAAGCCTGCCGCCCCCAAGAAGGGACCGAGCCAGACGCCGCAGCAGCAGGCGCGTCGCGCCGAGGGGCAGCGCAAATATCAGGATGGCCAGCGCCAGCAGCGCGGCACCCCTGACCGGGCGCATCGCACCGATGCCGAGGGTGGCGAGAAGCGGCCCTTCCGCCGTCGCCGCAGCGGCGGTGGCGTCGGCGCGCACAAGGGCGCGGTCCAGCGCACCGGCGCGCCGCGCTGATGCAATCTTCCGTTCGTTTCGAGCGTGGTCGGAAAACATATTCCGACACGCTCGAAGCGAACGATGTTTTGCGGCGTCCCATGACCATCTTTGTCAGTAGCCATTCAGGAAAATCCCGTTAGGCTCCCTGGCCTATGAGATTTTTCCCCCGGCGCGCCGCCGCTTCGCTGACTGTCCTTGCCCTGCTGCTGTCGGGCGCGCCTGCGCCGCTGGCGGCCCGGACGGAATCCGCCCCTGCCGCCACGTCAGGCGCGCTCGCGCCGAAGGTGCGGCCGTGGCTTTACGAAAATAGCGATGTGCCGATCGATGCCGCATGGCGGTTCGGCACTTTGTCCAACGGCCTGCGCTATGCGATCCGTCGCAACGGCGTGCCGCCGGGGCAGGTGTCCGTGCGTTTGCGGATCGACGCGGGATCGCTGATGGAGCGGCCCGACGAGCAGGGCTATGCCCATTTCATGGAGCATCTGACCTTTCGTGGGTCACGCCATGTCCCCGATGGCGAATCCAAGCGTATCTGGCAGCGGCTGGGCGTGACATTCGGCAGCGACAGCAATGCGCAGACGACGCCGACCGGCACCAGCTATGCGCTCGACCTGCCGCAGGCGACGCCGCAGAGCCTGGCCGAAAGCCTGAAGATTCTGGCGGGGATGATGGCTGATCCCAATATTGTCGACAGCGCGGTCGATGCCGAGCGCGCGGTGGTGCTGGCCGAACGGCGCGAGAGCGACGGGCCGCAGACGCGGATTTCCGACGTCAGCCGCGAGCATTTCTTCGCCGGGCAACCGATGGCCGATCGTGCGCCGATCGGCACGGTGGCGACGCTCAACGCCGCGACGGCGGCGAAGATGACGGCGTTTCACGAGCGCTGGTATCGCCCGGAAAACGCCGTGATCGCGTTAGCGGGGGATATTGATCCGGCGCTGGCCGAACAGCTGATCAAGGACCAGTTTGGCGGCTGGTCCGTGCCCGGCAAGGGCGCGCCCATGCCCGACTTCGGCGCGCCCGATCCCAAATTCCCCGCCACCCGCGTTGCGGTGGAGCCGGGCGTGCCGCTGGGCCTGACGCTTGCCTGGCTGCGCCCGTGGAAGCCGCGCGCCGACACTATCCTCTACAATCAGGACAAGCTGACCGACATGCTGGCGTTGCAGATCATCAGCCGCCGGCTGGAGCAGGCGGCGCGCAGCGGCGGCAGCTTCCTGCAATCGAGTGTCGAGCAGCAGGATGTCAGCCGATCGGTCGACGGTACGTTCATGACCATCATCCCGGTGGGCGAGAATTGGCAAAAGGCGCTGGCCGATGTGCGCGGCATCGTGGAGGATGCCAAGACCACGCCGCCCAGCCAGACCGAAATCGACCGCGAATATGCGCAGATGGATACGGCGCTGGCGATCCAGGTCGAAAATGCCGATACGGAGGCGGGCGCAAAGCAGGCGAGCGACCTGATCAGTGCGGTCGATATTCGCGAAACGACGGTCAGCCCCGACGCGGCGCTCAGCATCTTCCGCTCTGGCAAGGCGAACATGACCCCTGCCAAGATCGTCGAATCGACCAACCGGCTCTTTTCGGCGGGCGTGTTCCGCGCCCTGCTGGTGACGGGCACGGCGCAGCCGGGTCTGGACGCGAAGCTGGCGGCAGCCGTCGCCGCGCCGGTCAAGGCGGCGACCAATGCGCGGCTGGCCGACAAGATCGTGACGATGGCGGACCTGCCCAAGCTGGGTGCGCCGGCCACGGTCGTTTCCCGCACGCCCATTGGCCTGGCCGGGATGGAAAGCATCACCTTTTCCAACGGGGTGAAGCTGACCCTGTTCGCCAATGATGCCGAGACGGAAAAGGTGCGGATCAACGTCCGCTTCGGTCATGGCCAGCAGGCCTTCTCCCCGGTCAAGCCGGTGGCGAGCTGGGCAGGGGATTATGCGCTGGTGGCCAGTGGCATCGGCACGCTGGGCCAGCGCGAGCTGGACGACCTGACCAATGGTCGCCGCATGGGCATGGATTTTTCGATCGACGAAGATGCATTCGAATTGCAGGCGGTGACGCGCCCGGCCGACTATAAGGACCAGTTGCGCCTGTTTGCGACCAAGCTGGGTGCGCCCGGATGGGACCCTGCGCCGATCGCACGGGTAAAGGCTGGCGCGACCGTTGCCTATGACGCCATGACCCGGTCGCCCGACGCCGTGCTGGGGCGTGATCTGGGCTGGTTGCTGCATGACAAGGATGTGCGGTTTCGCACCCCGTCGCTGGCCGAAATCAACGCGCTGACGCCGCAGGCCTTCCGCGCGACATGGGAACCGATTCTGGCGTCCGGACCGATAGAGGTGCAGATTTTCGGGCAGGTTAAGCCGGACGAAGCCATAGCGGCGGTGGCGCAGACGCTGGGCGCATTGCCGCCGCGCGCCGATACGCCCGTGCCTGCGGCCAACCTGGCGATGCGCTTTCCTGCCCATGTCGAAACCCCGATCGTGCTGCGGCACAAGGGCGACAAGGAACAGGCCGCCGCCGTCATGGCATGGCCGACATCGGGCGGCTTCACCCTGCAAAAGGAAGCGCGCCAGCTGGAGATACTGACGCAGATCTTCAACGACCGGCTGTTTGATCGGCTGCGATCGACCGAGGGCGCGGCCTATTCGCCCAGCGTCCAGAATAGCTGGCCATTTTCCTATGAGAGTGGCGGCTATATATTGGTGACGAGCCAGGTGCGGCCCGACCGGATCGCCTATTTCTACGATGTGGTGAAATCGACCGCGGCCGATCTGGCCAAAACGCCGGTCAGCGAGGATGAATTGCAGCGCGCGGTCGCACCGATGCGGCAGATGCTGATGCGGGCAGGGACGGGCAATGCCTTCTGGATGAACCAGATGGAAGGCGCGACCCATGACGCGCGCTATGTGGCGGCGATGCAGACGATGGCGCAGGATATGCTGACTGTCACGCCAGCCCAGTTGCAGGCGCTGGCCGCCCGCTATCTGGTTCCGGCCAAAAGCTGGTCGGCGATTGTCCTGCCCGAAGGGGTCGAGGCGAAATAGCCGGGGGCGCTGCTGGTCCGGCGCCCCGCTTTTGTCTAGCAGATGGCGCGTAGCGCCGCGACGATCATCAGTGCGGAGAGGCGGGCGGTGTCGGTTGCGCTGAGGCTGGGGCGCGAAAGGCTGCGATGGCCAAGGCCGAACAGGCAGGCGAGGACAATTTCTTCCGCGCCATCCAGCGCTTCGCCTGACAGATCGGGATTGGCCGCGCAGGCAAAGTCGCGAATATAGCCGCGAAACCGCACGCACATCGCCGCGATCATATCCCCGACCGGCCGGTTGCGGAAACTTTCGGCCAGAATGTCGAAGGACAGCGCTTCGTCCTTTTCATCGACGACATGCAGCAGCAACTCCTCGAACGTCTGTTCGACCGTCAGTTCGCCAGCGTCGAGCCGCGAGCGCAGCGCATCCATATGCATGCAGCGTTCGTCATAATCCGCCTGTACGATGGCGGCGATGATGTCTTCCTTGCCCTTGAACAGGCGATATATCTGCCCGACCGAAACCTGGGCTGCTACGGCCAGTTCGGCCATGGAGGATTGATGGAAGCCATGGCTGTCGAACAGCGTTCGGGCGGCTTCCAAGATCCGCTCCTTACCCGACCTTTCCGGTACGGTCTGTTTTTGCTGCGTTGCAACCAATTTGCCCTCCTAGACATTTTCTCTCTTGAATTCACATTGGCATGATCCTACCTGCGGCGCAAGCGGAATGAACGTTCATTCCGATCAGTATCCTATCAAAACGGAAATATGCGCGATGCAAAAGGGGAAGTTCATCGGTCTGCTGGCGTGCGCGTCGGCGCTGACTCTGAGTGCGTGCGGGGACAGTCCGCCGCCTGCGCCGCCGCCACCCGCCGTAGGCGTCGTAACGCTCGAAACCGGCACCGCGCCGCTGATCAACGAGCTGCCGGGACGGATCGTAGCGGTGGAAACCGCCGAAGTTCGGCCACAAATCAGTGGCGTTATCCGTCGCCGTCTGTTTGCCGAGGGCGGCATGGTGCGGGCCGGGCAATTGCTTTACGAAATCGAGGACGCCCCCTATCGCGCGGCTGTCGCGCAGGCGCAGGGTGCGCTGGCGCGGGCCAATGCGGCGATCCGCGCCACCAGCCTGCAGGCGCAGCGCTACAAGGATCTGGTCGGCATCAACGCCGTCAGCCGTCAGGAATATGACAATGCCGACGCCGCCGCCCAGCAGGCGCGTGCCGATGTTGCAGCGCAGCGTGGTGCGCTGCAATCGGCACAGGTGAACCAGAATTTCACGCGCATTCGCGCCCCCATTTCCGGTCGTATCGGCCGTTCGCTGTTCACGCCGGGCGCACTGGTGCAGGCCGGGCAGGCGGACCCGCTGGCGACGATCCAGCGCACCGACACTGTCTATGTCGATGTCACCCAGTCCGCCGCGGAGATCATCGACCTGAAGCAGGCGATGAAGAAGGGCGGCGTCAGCAGCGTGGACGGCGCGCGCATCCAGTTGCTGCTGCCCAATGGCAGCACCTATCCGATCGAGGGCAGGCTGCAATTTTCCGAAGTGTCGGTCGATCCGACGTCGGGCGCGGTGACGCTGCGCGCGACCTTCGCCAATCCCGACGGGCTGTTGCTGCCCGGCATGTATGTGCGCGCCAGGGTGGTGGAAGGCCAGCGCCGTCAGGTCATCCTGGCGCCGCAGCAGGGCATCAGCCGCGACGCCCGCGGCCGCGCGACGGCGCTGGTCGTTGGCAAGGACAATAAGGCGGAATTGCGTCAGGTGACGGTCGACCGCCCGGTGGGCGACAAGTGGATCGTTACCGGCGGGCTGAAACCGGGCGACCGTTTGATCGTCGAAGGATTGCTCAATCTGCGCCCCGGCACGGTCGTCAAGCCCGGCGCGCCGCAGCAGGTTACCGCGTCCAACGGCGGGGCGCAGTAAATCATGGCCCGCTATTTTATCGACCGGCCCATCTTTGCATGGGTCATCGCCATCGTCATCATGCTGGCGGGTCTGCTCGCCATCAGGGCGCTGCCCGTCGCGCAATTTCCTGAAATCGCGCCGCCCACGGTCAGCATCGCGACCAGCTATCCGGGTGCCAATGCCCAGACGTTGGAAAGCACGACGACCCAGATCATCGAGCAGCAGCTCAAGGGCATCGACAATCTGCGCTATTTTTCGTCCACCAGCGACAGCGCGGGTAACCTGAACATCACGCTGACGTTCGAGCAGGGCACCGATGCGGACATCGCGCAGGTGCAGGTGCAGAACAAGCTGGCGCAGGCCACGCCGCTCCTGCCGCAGGAAGTGCAGCAGCAGGGGCTGCGCGTCACCAAATCGACCGCCAGCTTCCTGATGGTGATGGCGGTCTATTCCGATGACGGCATCCATGATCAGCAGGATGCGGGCGACTTTATCGCGTCATCGCTGCAAGATCCGATCAGCCGCGTCACCGGCGTTGGCGACACCCAGTTGCTGGGTGCGCAATATGCCATGCGGGTGTGGCTGGACCCTTACAAGATGGCCAATCTGGGCGTCACGACGGGCGACGTGAAGGCT
>NZ_BARE01000039.1 GCF_000367345.1 Sphingobium xenophagum NBRC 107872 | reverse complement strand
CCGGATCGGAGATCGCCGCCTCGACCGACCGGGGCGAGACGATTGTCGCCGGCATGGTCGATCGCCTGCGCGCAGACCGGATCGTGCTGCCGGCACCATCGACGCTGGAACGGCTCGCGCTTATCGTGCGGACACGGGCGCGCAAGGCCGCTCATGCTAACCTGATCCGCGACTGTTCGGCCGAGCAGGAAGCCGCGCTCGAACATCTGATCGCAACCGACGACCACGGCCGCACCCGGCTCGGGTGGATACGCGAATGACCCGAAGCCCCTTCGGCCGCCAACCTGAAAGGGATTATCGAACGGCTTGACGCTGTGCGCGGCATCGGGATCGCAGCGGATAGGGCGCGACGTATACATGCCGCCCGCTATGCCGTCATCGCACGGACCGCCGGTATCGTCACCGCCCAGCACCTGCGACGTCTCGAACGCCTGCGCCGGCTCGCCATGCTCATCGCCTCGATGATCGAGATGGAGGCGGGATTGACTGATGCCGCACTGGTCATGGTCGAGAAGATGGTGGGCGCGCTGTTCCGCCGCGCCGACCGCAACCGCTCCGATCGGTTGCTCGGCCAGGCACGGATGCTGAAGGACACCGCACGCTTCCATGCCCGGCTCGGTCGCCTTCTGGTCGATGCTCGCGCGAGTGGGCGCGATGCCTTCCGCACGATCGACGCCAAGGTTGGCTGGGAGCAACTCGAACGCAGCATCCGCTTCGCCGAGGACCTGACGCGCTCGGCCGACGACGGGCTGGAGGAAGTGGTCGAACGCTATACCGCCGTCCGGCGGTTCGCCCCGACGTTTCTTGCCGCTTTCACTTTCCGCACCGCGCGGTCGGGCGATCCGCTGCTCGGCGCGATCGAGGTGTTGCGCACGATGTACCGCGACGGTCGATCGGCCCTGCCGAAGCGGGTGCCAACCAGCTTCATCAAGCCGCGCTGGCGCAAGGTCGTGCAGCCTGCGGAAGGGACGATCGACCGGCGCGCTTACGAGATCGCGGTGATCGTCCATCTGCGCGAGCGGCTCGGGTCGGGCAGCATCTGGGTGGACGGCAGCCGCGCCTATCGCACGCTCGACGACTATCAGCTGCCCGTGCCCACTTTTGAGGCGATGCGCGCGACCGGCGATCTGCGCCTGGCCGTGCCGACCGACTTCCCCGAATGGTATGAGGAGCGCCGCACCCTACTGGTCCGGCGCATGACGGAGGTGGAACGCGCAGCCGCGGCGGGCGAGCTGGTCGACGTGACAATCGAGCGCGGGCAGTTGCTGATCTCGCCGATCCGGCGCTCTCCCTCCGACGATGCCGATGCACTGAAGGCCCGGCTCTACGCGATGCTGCCGCGCGTCCGCATCACCGACCTGCTGGTCGAGGTCGCCGCATGGTCGGGTTTCGCCGACCGCTTCGTCCATGCGCGCAGCGGCGCCTCCGCCTCCGACCAATCCGCGCTGATGGGTGCGATCCTCGCCGATGCGACCAATCTCGGCCTGGGCCGCATGGCCGAAAGTTCGCGCGGGCTGACGTTGCCTCGCCTGCGCTGGACGGCGGAATGGCATGTGCGCGACGAAACCTACCTGTCGGCGCTGGCGGCGATCGTCGATTGCCACACCGCGCATCCCCTCGCGGCGGTTTGGGGACCGGGCGACACATCGTCGTCGGACGGCCAGTTCTTCCGCGCCGGTGGTCAGGGCGAGGCCCGCGCCGATCGCAACGCCCGCTACGGCACCGAACCCGGCGTGCTGTTCTACACCCACGTCACCGACCGCTTTACGCCGTTCCATACCAAGGTCATCGCCGCCAATGCCGGCGAAGCCGCGCATGTCCTCGACGGCCTGCTCGACCATGAGAGCGAACTGGTGATCCGCGAACATGCGACGGATACCGCCGGCGCGGTCGATCACGTCTTCGGTTTGTGCCACCTGCTCGGCTTCCGCTTCGCACCGCGCATCCGCGACCTCAACGAGCGCCGGCTGTATGGCCTGTCGCCGCTCGACCCGTGGCCGACGCTGCGCCCGCTCGTCGCCGGGCCGGTCAACCTCCGCGCGATCGAGGAGAACTGGGACGAAACCCTGCGCCTTGCCGCCTCGATCCGTGCCGGCACCGTCAGCGCCTCGGTCATGCTGCGCAAGCTGGCGGGTTTCCCGCGTCAGAACCCGGTCGCCCGCGCCCTGCGCGAGATTGGACGGATCGAGCGCACACTGTTCATGCTCGACTGGTTCGACGATCCCGACCAGCGGCGCCGCACCGGCAGCATCCTCAACAAGGGCGAGGCCCGCAACGCGCTCGCCCGCGCCATCTTCTTCAACCGGCTCGGCGAACTGCGCGACCGCACCTTCGAGAACCAGCGCCATCGTGCATCCGGCCTGACCCTCGCCACCGCGGCCGTGACGCTCTGGAATACCGTCTATCTCGACCGCGCCGTCCGTCATCTGCGCGGCAGCGGCGTCGACGTGTCCGACGAACTGCTCGCCCACGTCGCCCCGCTGGGCTGGGAGCATGTCGGCCTGACCGGCGACTATCTTTGGGGCGAGATCGACAAACCCCGTGAACGGTTCAGGCCGCTCCGGCTCCACCAGCAAGGCCGGGACGCTTAGCGTACGTTTTCGACCATCCTCTCACCGGCCCCCTATACCGGCTGGTTTGCCGGCGATCCGGATATGGCAGGCACCTATCATGGCTACGACGGTCCCTGTCCGCCGTGGAACGACGAACTCGTCCATCGCTATGTCTTCACGGTTTACGCATTGGCCGCCCCTGCGCTCGCCGATGGCGCGGTTCTGGACGGCAGTGCGGTGCGCGAAGCGCTAGAGCGCGCGCCGATCCTCGCGCAGGCGAGCCTTACCGGGCTTTACACGCTGAACCCGGCGCTCACCGCCTAGCAGCCGGTGCGGCAAGATTGTTCATATTTTTGAACAATCAATTCAAAATTGATGTCCTTATAAACGACAATGCTATCCCTAAATCTACGTTGCGGCAACCGAGCCGCGCACAGTCAACCGCGTTCGCATTCGCTTCGCCATCGCGGCAGACGAACCGGATTCATCGAAGGAAGAAACATATGACACAAGTTCTGGCAGGCAAGATTGCCCTCATCACCGGCGGCTCGCGCGGCATCGGCGCGGCCACGGCTCTCGAACTCGCCGCGCAGGGCGCAACCGTCGCTTTCTCCTACTCGGCGAGCGAGGACAAGGCGAACGAAGTGGTCGCCAAGATCGAGGCCGCCGGCGGCTCGGCGGTCGCCTTCAAGGCCGACCAGACCGTGGAGAGCGACGTGGTCGGCCTGATCGCCGCCGTCGTGGAGCGGTTCGGCAAGCTCGACATCCTGGTCAACAATGCGGGCGTGTTCGAGGCCGGCACCATTCAGGATACGCTCGACACGGCGCGCTTCGAGCGTCAGGTCGCGATCAACTACCAGGCGGTTGTCGTCGCGATCCGCGAGGCTTCGCGGGTAATGGGCGAAGGCGGCCGGATCATCACGCTGTCGTCGGGTCTGGCGGCACGGTCGAGCTGGCCGGGCATCGCCGATTACAGCGCGACCAAGCGTGCGATCGAGGGCTATTCGAAGGGCGCATCGCGCGACCTGGGGCCCAAGGGTATCACCGTCAATGTGATCGGCACGGGGTCGATCGACACCGACATGAATCCGTCTAACGGTCCGCTGTCGGAATATCAGAAGGCGGCGACTGCGCTCGGCCGTTATGGCCGCCCGGAAGAAATCGCCGCGGCCATCGCCTTCATCGCGAGCCCGGCCGCCAGCTACATCACGGGCGCGATCGTTCCCGTGGACGGCGGATACAGCGCCTGAACCCGGCTATGCTCCCCTGCTTTGGCAGGGGAGCATAGTCACCGGCGCATCAAGCTCGCAGGCGCGCAAGATCAAAACACCAAACTGCGGCAGATCCCGGCAGGCCTTGCTTCTGCTCTGTCCGCGAGGGTCCGCGCTTGTCGCCACCGCACAATGTGAAGGAATCCCGATGTCTCTCCTGCCTGATCACTCATCTGACGCGGCGCTGACGTCTCGCCGTCTTTTTCTTCAACGCACGGCAGGCGCGTCCGCCGCACTTGTCGTCGGAGCACGTAGCGCGCAGGCCGAAGTGGCGCTGCCTAAAGCCACCAGCGACATCGCGCCGTTCCGGATTTCCGTTCCCCAGGCGGATATCATGGACCTCAAGGCCCGGTTGGAACGCGTGCGCTTTCCCGAAAAGGAAACCGTTTCGGACTGGTCGCAGGGCGTGCCGCTCGCCAAGGCGAAGGCGCTGGTCGCCTATTGGCGCGACCAGTATGACTGGCGAAAGGTGGAGCGGAAGCTGAACGCCATCCCCCAGTATCGGACCGAAATCGACGGTCTGGGCATTCACTTTCTGCACATCCGCTCGAAGCATGAGAACGCGCTGCCGATGATCATGACGCACGGTTGGCCGGGCTCGGTGATCGAGTTCCTGAAGGTGATCGACCCGCTGACCAATCCCACGGCGCATGGCGGAACGCCGGAGGACGCCTTTCATCTGGTGCTGCCCTCTCTTCCCGGCTTCGGCTTCTCGGACAAGCCGGCCGAAACGGGTTGGAACCTGGCCAGGACGGGGAAGGCCTGGGCGACGCTGATGCAGCGCCTCGGTTATACGCGGTGGGTGGCGCAAGGCGGCGATTGGGGATCGGGCGTCACCCATGTTCTCGGCCTTCAGCGGCCGCAGGGGCTGGTTGCGGCCCACGTCAATTGGCCGTTCGTCTATGACGGCAAGCCCAGGGAGAACCCGACTCCCCAGGAAAAGATCGCGCTCGAAACCATCGCCAAATTCACCGATGAGGGCGTCGGCTATTTCCGGGAAGAAGGCACGCGCCCGCAGACGGTCGGATATGCGCTGACCGACAGTCCGGTCGGTCTCGCTACCTGGATCTACGAGAAATTCTACGAATGGACCGATAATCGCGGCAATCCCGAGGACGCCTTGTCCATCGACGAGATGCTCGACGATATTTCGCTCTACTGGTTTACCAATACTGCCGCCTCGTCCGGCCGGATCTACTGGGAGAATCTTCCACACGGTCCAGCCTTCAATTTCGGAACCATCGAGTTGCCGATGGCCGTCAGCATGTTCCCCAAGGAGATCACGCGCTCGCCGAAAGAATGGGCCGAGCAGATGTGGCCGAATCTCTATTACTGGAACGACGTTGAACGGGGCGGCCATTTCGCGGCCTTCGAGCAGCCGGCGCTCTTTACCGACGAGTTGCGCCGCGCATTCCGCAGCGTTCGCACTTGAAGCACGCCAGGCGAGCCGGATGTCCTATCGGGCCCCAGCAGGAGAATGGATGATGAATAAACTGCTGATTGCACTCCCCATTGCGGGAGGCAAACTATGAGCACCTTCGTTCTGGTTCACGGGGCCTGGCACGGAGCCTGGTCCTGGACATTCGTTGTTCCTCTTCTGGAGCAAGCTGGTCACAAGGTTGTGGTGCCCGACTTGCCCGGGCTTGGCGATGATGAGACGCCGGTCGGCAGCGTGTCGCTTTCGGCTTATGCCGATGCGATCGCTGCGGTGGTGAGGGCTCAAAATGAGCCCGTGGTGCTGGTGGGCCACAGCATGGGCGGGTTCGTCATCACCCATGTCGCAGAGATGCTCCCCGAGAAGACCCGCGCGCTGATCTACCTGTGCGCATTTCTTCCGGCGAACGGCGAGTCGATGCAGGACTGGGCGCAGCGGGCCGCCGGCGGCCTTGCGATCGAGGATCTCGTTGTTGCCGAGGATGGCCTGTCGGCGACGCTGCTGGAGGACGCCATCTCGCGCAAACTCTATCAGGATGTCGCCGCCGACCGTGCAGGCTGGGCCCGGTCGAACTTGCGTCCGCAGGCCCTGGCCCCGTGGATGCAGCCGGTGTCGACCACAGCGGAGCGGTTCGGACGTGTCGAACGCCATTATGTCGAATGCGTCAACGATCGTGCGGTGCCTGTCGAAACGCAGAGAGCCATGATAGCCGCGCTTCCATGCCTTTCCGTCACATCGATCGAGTCAGGGCACTCGCCGTTTCTTTCCGTTCCGGAAGTTCTGGCCGATGCCCTGTTGCAGGCCGGGGGACAAAGAGGGACAGCCAGCTAGCTTCCGCCGCTATGCACGGGGATGGAGCAATGGGCGACCTGCCAACGGACCGACGCTCCTAATCGAGCGTCATCGCCCCCAAATCCCGGGCGACGCGCCGAAGCGCGGGCAGGAAGCGTGATCGCAATTCGGCTGCGGTTACGCGCGCGGCTTGCGTTCCGATGTTAAGCGCGGCGACCACCCTTCCGCGGTTCATCACCGGAACGGCGATCGAGCGCAGCCCTACTTCCAGCTCTTGATCGACGATCGCATAGCCCTCATCCGCGACATGATCGAACAGGGCAATCAAGTTGGACGGATGGGTTTCGGTTTTCGGGGTCAGGGCGGCAAGGTCGGTCCGTCGCAAATAGGCTTCCTGACCGGGACGATCCTGGCCCGCAAGCAGGACCCTGCCCATCGAGGTGCAGTATAGAGGGAGCCGGCTGCCGACCCGCAGCGCAATCGACATGATCCGCGACACCTCGGCACGCGCGACATAATAGACCTCATCCTCCTCGAGGACCCCGAGGGAGCAGGATTCGTGCAGTTCGTCGCGCAGGCGATCCAATAGTGGCTGGGATCGCATCGCAATCGTGCTCGACGATAGATAAGCATAGCCCAGCGCCAACACCTTGGGGCGCAGTGCGTAATGAACCCCATCCTGCGTGGCATAGCCGAGTTGGACCAGCGTGTGCAGGCAACGCTTCACGGCCGGGCGGCTGAGTCCGGTCAGACGGCTGCCTTGCGCGATCGTCATCGGCCGTTGCTCATCGGCGAAGCAGCGCAGCACGGCCAGACCGCGCGCCAGGGACGTCATGAACTCTGGATCGCCTCGGGCCTCCAGGATCGGATCATTCTTCAAGACTGTCCTCCAATCGAACGATAATCGGACAATACACCGTTTATCGATTGACGCAAGGCGCGCGCGGCACAAGACCGCGGCGACAACCCTGGTACGATCGGAGAGGCAGATGATCGACAAGAAGGTGGCGAGCGCGGGCGCGGCGGTTGCCGACATCTTTGACGGCGCGTCGGTGATGATCGGCGGGTTCGGGACGGCCGGTATGCCCGACGAGTTGATCGACGCGCTGATCGCGCGCGGGGTCGGTGACCTCACGATCATCAACAATAATGCCGGCAACGGCGAAAGCGGCGTGGCCGCGCTGATCCGCGAAGGGCGCGTGCGGAAAATCGTCTGTTCGTTCCCCCGCCAGCCGGACTCGCATCATTTCGATGCCGCCTATCGCGGAGGGAAGATCGAGCTGGAACTGGTGCCGCAGGGCAATCTCGCCGCGCGCATTCAGGCCGCCGGCGCCGGGCTCGGCGCGATCTTCACGCCGACCGGCTATGGCACGCTGCTTGCCGAGGGCAAGGAAACCCGCGAGATCGATGGCAAGCACCATGTGCTGGAATATCCGATCCACGCCGATTTCGCGCTTATCAAGGCGCAGCGGGCCGATCGCTGGGGTAACCTTGTCTACCGCAAGACGGCGCGGAATTTCGGGCCGATCATGGCAATGGCGGCGAAGACCACGATCGCCCAGGTGGCCGATATCGTGCCGCTAGGGAGTATCGACCCGGAGGCGGTCGTAACGCCGGGCATCTTCGTCCAGCGGGTGGTCAAGATCGCCCCCGCCCTTGCAGCCGCCGCCTGACCGGAGCGCCGCCATGAACCGACTGAACCGCGACCAGATGGCCGCCCGCGTCGCCTGGGATATCCCGGAGGGCGCCTATGTGAACCTCGGCATCGGCCTGCCCACCAAGGTCGCCAACTATCTGCCGCAGGAACGCGAGATCTTCCTGCAGAGCGAGAACGGCCTGCTCGGCATGGGCCCCGCTCCGGCGCCGGGCGAGGAGGATTGGGAACTGATCAACGCCGGCAAGCAGGCGGTGACGCTGCTGACCGGAGGCTGCTATTTCCATCATGCCGACAGCTTCGCGATGATGCGCGCCGGGCATATCGACATCTGCGTGCTGGGTGCTTTCCAGGTCTCGGTGACGGGCGACCTTGCCAACTGGCACACCGGCGAGCCGGGCGCGATCCCGGCGGTGGGCGGCGCGATGGACCTCGCTATCGGCGCCAAGCAGACCTTCGTGATGATGGAGCTGCTGACCAAGCAGGGCGAGAGCAAGCTGGTCGAGGCCTGCACCTATCCGCTCACCGGCCTGGGCTGCGTCAGCCGCGTCTATACCGATCTCGCGGTGTTCGACGTCGGGGCGGAGGGCGCCAGCGTGATCGAGATGGTCGACGGCCTCACCATCGAGGAGCTTCGCAAGCTCACTGGCGTGCCGCTCGCCTTCGCCGCCTGACCCCGAATTCCGAGAGGATCACCCATGACCGAAGCCTTCATCTGTGACGCCGTCCGCACGCCGATCGGCCGGTACGGCGGCATCCTCGCCCGGGTTCGGGCCGACGATCTCGGCGCGGTGCCGATGAAAGCGCTGCTCGCGCGCAATCCGGAGCTCGATCCGGCGGCGATCGAGGAGGTTTTCTACGGCTGCGCCAATCAGTCGGGCGAGGATAACCGCAATGTCGCGCGCATGAGCCTGCTGCTCGCGGGCCTGCCCCATACGGTCCCGGGCGTCACGCTGAACCGGCTGTGCGCCTCCGGGCTGGAGGCTGTCGGTGCCGCCGCGCGCGCGATCCGTGGCGACGAGATGGCGCTCGCCATCGCCGGCGGCGTCGAGAGCATGACTCGCGCGCCCTTCGTCATGGGCAAGGCGGACGGTGCGTTCGGCCGCGGCCAGAAGCTGGAGGACACGACGATGGGCTGGCGCTTCGTCAATCCGGCGCTGGACGCGCTGTACGGCACCGAGACGATGCCGCGCACCGGCGAGAATGTCGCGGAGGATCATGGGATCGGCCGCGACGATCAGGACGCCTTCGCGCTGCGCAGCCAGCAGCGCGCCGTCGCCGCGCAGGCAAGCGGATTCCATGCCGCCGAGATCGTGCCCGTCCTCGTGCCGGGCAGGATGCGCGGCGAGACGATCGAGGTATCGGTGGATGAGCATCCGCGCGCCGACACCACGATCGAGGTTCTGCAAAAGCTGAAGCCGCTGTTCGGGCCGGGCGGCACCGTCACCGCCGGCAATTCCTCCGGCATCAACGACGGCGCCGCGGCGATGATCGTGGCCAGCGAGGCGGCGGCGAAAGCGCATGGCCTGACGCCGCGTGCGCGCATCCTCGGCCTGGCGTCGGCGGGCGTCGAACCGCGTGTGATGGGCATCGGCCCGGTGCCGGCCACGCAGAAACTGCTCAAGCGGCTCAATCTCACGATCGAGGATTTCGATGCGATCGAGCTGAACGAGGCGTTCGCCAGCCAGAGCCTGGCCGTCCTGCGCTCGCTCGGCCTTCCCGACGACGGCCCCCATGTTAACGCGAACGGCGGCGCGATCGCGCTCGGCCATCCCCTCGGCATGTCAGGCGCGCGGCTCGCGCTGACGCTTGTTCATCAGCTGGAGAGGAGCGGCGGCAAGCGCGGGCTCGCGACGCTCTGCATCGGTGTCGGGATGGGGCTGGCGCTGGCGGTTGAGCGCGTCTGAGCGGCGTCCGGCCGTCCTCTGTCCTGTCCGTGGCGAAGCCTGTGCAAGCCCCCGCGCGACGGGGCGTGGCAGGACGAGCTTTCTCGCCTCCCGGGGATCCGACATGCGGGAAGCGGAGTCTTGCAAGGCGGCCCGCGCTCCGTCCTGGCTAGCCGTGAAGGGCGCGAAGCTCGTTCTTCCTGACCTTCCCTGTCGCGGTTTTGGGGAGCTCGACTATGAACTCAAATCGATCCGGTACCTTGAAGCCGGCGATTCTGCGTTTGAGATGGTCGACAAGTTCGCCCGCTTTTGCAGCGCATTCACTGGCATCACCGGGATCGACACCGGTCACGACAACGACCGCGATCGGTCGCTCGCCCCATTTTTCGTCAGGAACACCGATGACAGCCACATCGATCACCTCCGGGTGGGAGGCGAGAGCGTGTTCGATCTCGATTGTCGAAATATTCTCGCCCCCGGATATGATGACGTCCTTGGCGCGATCCATGATCTTGATGTAGCCGTCGGGCTGCATCACGCCCAGGTCGCCGGAACGGAACCAGCCGCCGGCAAAGGCTTTCCCGGTCGCCGCTTCATCCTGGTAATAGCCCTTCATGACGAGGTTGCCGCGCATCACGACCTCACCGATCTCGGCGCCGTCCTTGGCGACGTCGACAAGGCTGCCGAAATCGTCGGGCAGCGCGCGCACGACGCGGATCGTGTCGCCAGTCACCATCGCGACGCCTTGACGGGCGAGAAGCGTGGCTTGCTCCTCGATCGGCAGCGATCGCCATTCCGGCTTGGCTTCGCCGACGGCGAACGGGCCATAGGTTTCGGTCAGCCCGTAGATGTGCGAAATCCGGCCGCCAATTGCAGCGACTTTGGCGATCATGGCGGGGCTGGGCGGGGCGCCGCCGCACATGATGGTGAGCGGGCTCGTCAGCTCGTGCGCTTCGGGCGCCGAGACGAGCGTGTCGACGACCGTCGGCGCGCCGGCCATGCAATTGATTCCCTGCTTGTCGATCAGATCCCACATCTGGGGGCCACGCACCGCGCGCAGGCAATATTGGCTGGCCGCTACGGCAGCGAGCGCCCACGGTTTGCACCATCCGTTGCAGTGGAACATCGGGAGCGACCAGAGATAGCGGGTCTCGAAGGTGATGCCGTGATGGAGAACCACCCCGAGCGCGGCGAGATAAGCGCCGCGATGCGTGTACATGACGCCTTTCGGCCGCCCGGTCGTCCCCGAGGTGTAATTGATCGAGATGACGCGATCCTCGTCATCGACTTCCCATGGCAAGTCGTCCGGCAGGCGCGTCGCCAGAAAATCGACCATCGACGTTGCGCCGTCCAGGGTGACGGTGCGTCCGGTTGCGTCGGGGCAGACGATGATTTCACGGACGGTTTCGAGCCTGGCTTCCGCGAGCAGCCGGGTGAGGAGGTCCTCCTCGGACACCAATACCGCTGCCCCTGAATGGTCGCAGATATAGCTGATTTCCTCCGGCGAGAGCCGCGTGTTGATCGCAACGAGGATCGCGCCGATCAATGGCACGGCGTAATGGGCGACCAGCAGCTCCAGCGAGTTGGTCGTCAGAAAGGCGATCCGGTCGCCTGGCCCGATATGCCGGGCCCTGAGTGCGTTCGCGAAGTCGCGCGCCAGCGCCGCGAACCCCCGGTAGGTGAGAGTCCTTTCGCCGTCGACGATAGCGATCTTGTCCGGGTGCACCTCGGCGGCACGCGCCAGGAAGCGAAGTGGGCTGAGCGGCAGGTCGAGGCCGCTGCGCGCGCGGTTCGATGCGATCACGGCTCGACCGCGTCCGGAGCGGGGGCGAGATGACGTTGCAGGAACCGCCCGGCCGCAGCATAGATCTGGTCGGTCTTGTCGGTAAGGGCCGACAGGGTCATCGAGGCATGGATCAGGCCGTCGATCCGCACTTGCTCGACGGTGACGCCGGCCTGCCGCAGCTGCTCGGCAAAGGCCTCGCCCTCGTCTCGCAGCGCGTCATATTCCATCGTAACGGCCAGTGTTGGGGGCAGGCCGGCGAGCGAACTCGCCCTTGCCGGGCTGGCGAGCCGGGCCAGGGTCGGATCGGGCAAATACTGGCTCCACATCCAGTCGACGGCCTTGGCGGTGATCAGATAACCCTCGCCATATTCGGTTCGCGACGCGGTGTCGGCGTCCGGATCGATTGCGGGATAGAGGAGGATTTGCGCGGAAAGGGCAGGCCCGCCCGCATCCCTGGCGCGAAGTGCGGTTGTGGCTGCCAGCGTGCCGCCGCCGCTTTCGCCGGCAACGGCGAGGCGGGTCGGATCGCCGCCATATTCGTTGCAGTGAGCCTCCACCCATTGGAGTGCGGCGAAGGCGTCGTCGGGCGCTGCCGGGAACGGGTTCTCGGGAGCGAGGCGATAGGCGGCCGAGATCACGAGCGCACCCGTCGCGTTGGCGAGCGCGCGACAGGGACCATCGAGGAGATCGATATCACCCGCCATCCAGCCGCCGCCATGCAGGAAAAGGATGACCGGGAGCGTCCTGTCCAGGATCGGCCGGAAGATCCTGACCGGCAGAGGGCCGGCCGCTCCGGGATAGGTCGTCGTCTCTACCGACGCGACCTCCTGCGGCGTGCGCTGGAACTGGATAAGCGAGCCGATCATCCCGCGGACTTCCTCCACGCTCGACAGTTCGACGGGCTTTCCGCCCGCGCTTGCGGCCGCGGCGAGAAACTGGGCAATTCCATCATCGACAGGCATTGGACTCTCCGGGCAAAGGCGGGGTTCAGGACGCGATCGCGGTCTGGGCAAGGTGCTCCAGCGTGAAGCCGCGATATCCGTCGGCCGCGATGTCGTCGCAGATCTTCCGGTAGGTCGGCGCGCCGCCGACATAGATCATGCAGACTTGCGGTTTGCCCGGCACGTTGGCGCCGGTGTACCAGGACTTCGCGTCGGAAAAGAGCGTGTGATTGGCGACTTCCTGGACGTGGTCTCCCCACCAGGCGACCGCCTCGGGCGAGGGGTCGACGACGTCATAGCCATGGTCGCCCATAAACTTGATGAGGCCGCTGGCGTAATCGACATGGTCTTCGATCGCGAGTGGGTTGTTGTAGAGCGCAACCGCGCTTTGCGGGCCGGTGATCATGAACAGGTTCGGGAAGCCGTCGGACGCGATGCCGAGATAGGTATTCGGGCCGTCCTGCCAGCGCTCCTTGAGCGTGAGGCCGTTACGGCCGACGATGCCCATGTTGAGAAGCGGACCGGTCATCGCATCGAAGCCGGTTGCGAGCACGATCGCGTCGAACTCCAGGTCCCCATCCCTGGTGCGAATGCCCTTCTCGTAGAAGGAGTCGATCGGATTGGAGCGCAGGTCGACGAGATCGACATTGGGCCGGTTGAAGGTGTCGTAATAGCCGGTCTCGAACGCGGGCCGCTTGGTTCCGTAGGCGTGGTCGGTCGGTGTCAGCAGCTGTGCGAGCTTGGGGTCGACGACGTGCCTGCTGATCTGGGCGCGGATATAGTCCGAAGCTGCGGCGTTTGCCGCCGGGTCGACCAAAAGATCCTGGAAGGACGAGAGCAGCATCCGGAAGCCGCCGTCGTCCCAGCAGCGCTGATAGACTTCGCGGCGCTCGTCTTCCGACACGCCGAAGGTCGCGGGCAGAGCGTCGGGATAGGGGACGCCGCTGAAGTTCTTGCGCGAGGCGACCCGCAGCTCCGTATAGCGCTTGCGCACCTCAGCCAGTTCTTCATCCGACATCGGCGCGTTGCGCAGCGGTGCCGCGAAATTGGCGGTGCGTTGGAAGACGGTGAGGTGGTCGGCCTGTTCCGCGATGAGCGGTATGGCCTGGATGCCGCTCGAGCCGGTGCCGATCACCGCCACGCGCTTGCCCGAGAAATCGACGCCCTCGTGCGGCCAGCGCCCGGTCATGTAGATCTGGCCGCCAAACTTGTCGGCGCCCGGGAATTCGCCCTCCTTGGGAAGCGAGAGATTCCCGGCGCCGGAGATGACGAAGCGCGCGCTATGGGTCTGCCCGCGATCGGTGGTTACATGCCAGAGCGCGGCATCCTCGTCCCAGACCATCGCTATGACGCGGGTGTCGAAGGCGAAGCTGCGCTTGACGTCGAAGCGCTCGGCCACATGTTCGAGATAGGCCAGAATTTCCGACTGCGGCGCGAACCGCTCCTTCCACACCCATTCCTGCTGGAGCTCCTTGGAGAAGGAGTAGGAATAATAGATGCTCTCGAAGTCGCATCGCGCGCCGGGATAGCGGTTCCAGTACCAGGTGCCGCCGACTCCGGAGCCGGCCTCGAACGCCTGGACCGAGAGCCCCATCTCGTTGCGGAATTTGTGGACCGCGTAGATGCCTGAGAAGCCGCCGCCGACGACGATGACGTCGCTGTGCGTCGATGCGGCCGGTTGGGCCTGGGAAGTCGACATTGTTCTTTCCTTTCAGATTGGTGGCGCAGCGACTTTCGTGCGGGATAGCGCTCGATCTCGGCTGCGGCGCTGACGTTGATCGGGTATCGCAGGAGCCGTTGGAGCGTCCGGCTACGCTGTGGCCTTATCGACCGTAGAAGACGTCGATCGGCGAGGGGCGCCTCTTCGGCGCCGGAGCGTGTCGCATATAATTCAAGTTCAAGATCCGTCTCCTCTTCATCGCGGTCGGCGTCCCTGTAGAAATGGCGCGACTCGGTTTTTCGAGGCGAGGATCGATATTGCCGCGGGCTTCGTCACCTGACGAAAGTTGGTGTCCGCGAAAATCGAGCGGAACCGGCCGATAAGTCTGCCGGAAGCGAAGCCTTTTCTCTTCGGGAAGGCTAGCTTCCGGGATGGGCAATGCAGCTGGGTTGGAGGAAGGTTGGCACAGAAAACCAACCACCAACTTTCGTTAGGTGACACAGCCATTCGCCGACTTACCCTAGGGCCTCCTTGGTTGAGTTCCGCCACCTGAGTTCCTGAAACTCGGCAATTGAGCGGGACCAGAGGCATGGAGGGGATTGAGGATGATTAAGGCACCGCTATATGTTTCGCCCGCGCTCCGCGGGGTAACGCTTCGGGCAGTCTTGCTGGGGAGCACGCTGATTGCCTGCGGCCTTTCGGCAAGCGCCGCCCGGGCGCAAGACCAGCCGGCGCCGCAGCTGTCCGAGCCGCAGACACCGCCGGACGCCGAGAATCCCCAGCCATCATCCGTTCTTGGAGACATCATCGTTACCGCCACGCGGCGCAACGAAAGCTCCCAGCGGATCGGCTTGTCGATCACCGCCTTCAGCGGTGATCAACTTGCACAGCTGGGCGTCACCAATGCGACCGACATCACCAAGCTCACGCCTGCGGTGAGCCTCTATCAGGTGCATCCTTCGGTGACCGCGATCAACATCCGGGGTGTTTCGCAGAATTACTTCGCCGATCACCTCGAGGCGCCGATCGCGGTGTATCAGGACGATGCCTATATCGGATCGACGGGGGCGATCGGAGTACGCAGCTATGACATGGAGCGCGTGGAGGTCCTGCGTGGCCCCCAGGGGACGCTGTTCGGGCGCAATGCGACGGGCGGGCTCATCCAGTATGTGTCGAAGCCGCCAACCGACAAGTTCGAGGCCTATGCCCAGGTAACCGCCGGCGGTTATGAATATGGCAACGGCTATGCGCAAACCGAGGGCGCGGTCAGCGGGCCGCTCAGCGACACGGTCCGCGCGCGCCTGTCGGTCGCGACCAACAATGATCAGGGGCCGTGGCACAACGGGATCGGAGCAAATCCCGGCAACACCAACGAATATGCGGCGCGGCTGCAGATCGAGGCGGAGCTGGGACCCAGCACGACGGTGCGCTTCATCGGCAGCGCGGATATCAACCGCGATTCGCGCGGGGCCGCGTTCACAACTCAGGCGGCAGCCCCCGGCCCTCGTGGTTTGGGCGTGCCCCTGGCGCCGGGCGAGTTCGGGACCTACGCCAATCTGGCGGCGCTTCCGCTGATCCAAACGATCACCTCGCCGTGCCCGGGATGCGACCTGACCGGGTACCGGCAGGGCAGCAATCCCTATCGCTTGAACCTCAGCAATCCGGGGATGTTCAGGCGCAGCATCTATGGCGCGACCCTGAAGGTGACCCACGGTTTCGAGGGCGCGGAGCTGGTCTCGGTGACGAATTATCAGAACGTTGCCAAGCGCCTCACGCTGGACAGCGACGGGTCGCCCTCGACGCTTTTCGATTACGGCACGCAGCAGCGCTACAACCAGTTTTCCCAGGAACTCAGGCTGTCGGGCAGTTCCGACACGTTCAAATGGGTCACCGGCGCCTATTATCTGCGCATGCGCGGAAATTACAGGGTCGATGGAAACTTCGATCTCGGTCCCTACATCGGTCTCACCTGCACCGCGCCCGCCTGCGTCGGCGGATCCCCGGTCCAGGATGCCTTTCGAGCCGACTATCGGTTGACCGACGATACCTGGTCGGTCTTCGCGCAGGCGGACTATTATCTGACCCCGGACCTCTATCTGACCGCTGGCGCGCGCTACACCGACGACCACAAGAAATTCGACTATGGCTGGGCCGACCAGCTCGGCTTCCAGGCGGTGTTGACCGGCGGCGCCCCGACCGTCAGCTACGGCCCGGCAACCGATCCGAGCGCCGATCGCCATTTCCGGAATGTATCGGCTAAGGCCCAGCTCAACTGGACTCCGGCGCCGGGCGTCCTGCTCTATGCCGGCTATACGCGAGGCCATAAAGGCGGCAATTGGTCCAGCCCGATCTTCCCGCCGATCGTCGTGGCATCGCTGCCACACAAGCAGGAAGTGCTGTCGTCATACGAAGGCGGAGCCAAGCTGCGGCTCTTCAACAATCGCGCGACCTTGAACGGGTCGATATTCTATTATGACTATAAGGACTATCAGGCGTTCGCGATCACCAACCTGGTCCAGCAAATCTTCAACGTCGACGCGATCGCCTATGGCGGCGAAGTCGAGTTCCGCGTCAATCCGGCCGAAGGTCTGGACGTCAGCCTGACCGGGGCCTTCATGCACAGCCGCGTCAAGAATGTGCCGCTGCCGGATGGAACCTTTGCCGATCGCCGCCTGCCCGACGCCCCCACCGCGTCGATTGGCGGATTGGTGCGCTATTCGTTCGACGCGCTCGGCGGCCGGGTCGGCGGCCAGGTCAATGCGAACTATGTCGGTTCGCATTTCCTGACGGCTCTCAACGAGCGGACGAACTTCCAGAAAGACTATGCGACGGTCGATCTGCGCCTGGATTATGCAAGCCCGGACGACAAGTGGACGATCGCGGCCTTCGTCCGGAACGTCACCAACAACGCTCACGAGATTTTCGGGCTCGACGTCTCTTCGCTGGGATATGCAGCCAGCGTCTACGCGCCGCCGCGCACCTATGGCGTGACGCTGGGCTGGAAGTATTGAGGGGTGACGCCCGGTTGGCGAGAGCCCGCTGCCGGGCTCTCGCCAACCGTCTGTTTACCAGCGGGTCGGCGTCGGGTTTCGCTCTTCAAAGCCGACCTGATGCCAATAGGGGTAAGCTGGTTCGCGGTGGCTGGCATCGTCGAGGCGGCGGATTTGATCCTCGCTCAGATTCCAGCCGACGGCGCCGAGATTGGCCTTGAGCTGCGCTTCGTCGCGCGCGCCGACCACGATGTTGGCGACGGTCGGACGGCTCAGCAGCCAGTTGAGCGCGACCTGCGGGATGGTCTTGCCGGTCTCTCCGGCAATCTCCTCCAGCGCGTCGACGACCGTGTAGAGATACTCGTCATCCACCATCGGGCCGCCGACCGAACCGCCCGAGGCGATGCGGCCGCTCTGGATCGGCTGGCCGCGCCTGATCTTGCCGGTGAGCCGGCCCCAGCCGAGCGGGCTCCACACCATCAGCCCGACGCCCTGGTCGATGCCGAGCGGCATCAACTCCCATTCATAGTCGCGGCCGACCAGCGAATAATAGCCCTGATAGGCCACATAGCGGGCGAGGCCGTTCTTCTCCGAGGTGGCCAGCGACTTCATCAGGTGCCAGCCCGAAAAATTCGACGCGCCGATATAGCCGATCTTGCCGCTGGTGATGAGGTCATCCAGCGCACGCAGCGTCTCGTCGACCGGGGTCGTGGCATCGAAGCCGTGCATGAAATAGAGGTCGATATGGTCGGTGCCGAGGCGCCTCAGGCTCGCCTCGGCCGCGCGGACCAGATGATAGCGTGACGAGCCGACGTCGTTTGCGCCTTCGCCGACCCGAAAAGCGGCTTTGGTGGAGATGAGCGCGCGGTCGCGCTTCCCCTTGAGCGCCGCGCCGAGGATTTCTTCCGAAGCGCCATGCGAATAGAGATCGGCGGTATCGAAGAAATTGACGCCGGCATCGAGGCAGATGTCGATCAGCCGGATCGCTTCATCGACATCGGTCTTGCCCCAGCGCTCGAAGAACTCGTTGCTGCCGCCGAACGTGCCGGTGCCGAAGCTGAGCGCGGGCACCTTGAGACCGGACCGGCCGAGCTGACGATACTCCATTATTGGCTCCTATATGATCGATGCTGTGGCGGCGGGGCCGGCGGCGCCCGCCCTTTGGCCCGCATTCCTAACGCGTTGTCCGTGATGGTGTTGACGCTCCCATATTTTTTACGATACCAATCGTTACTGTAATGTCCAGTATCGCTTTGACGGTAGGAATGTCTCATGTCGCACCTGGTGAGCGCCATACCAAAGGGACCGGTTCAGCGTCGCCTCGATCGTCTGTGAATGATTCCCGCTCGTGACATCGGAGCGCCATGCGAGGCAGTCGCGCGCATATCCGGACGTGCTCTTGTACGCCCCTGTGCTTGTTGCGGAAGCAAGCCGCCACCTGCGGGACCCCCATCGCCTTGGAAACCAAACCGGTCGGTTGCCGGTCCGCCCCTTGGCCTGGTCGTTCCTGGCCAAAAGATGACTATCTCGGAGACAGAGAATGAAACGTCCAACGCTCTTTTCGCCGCTTGCCGCAGGGCTGCTCGAGCTTCAACACCGCGTGGTCATGGCGCCGCTCACGCGCATGCGCGCAAGCCAGCCGGGCAATGTCCCCAATCTCCTGAATGCCGAGCACTATCGTCAGCGTGCGACCCCGGGCGGGCTGATCATTGCCGAGGCGACGCAAGTCTCCGAGACCGGGCAAGGCTATCCGGCCGCGCCCGGGATTCATTCCGACGCGCAGGTTGAAGGATGGCGTGCGGTAACGCGCGCGGTGCATGAACGAGGCGGGCTGATCGCGCTTCAGCTCGTCCATTCAGGCCGTATCTCGCATTCCAGCCTGCAACCGGGCGGTGGACTCCCGGCGGCGCCTTCCGCGGTAGTCGCAGCGGGCAACGCCTTTACCAGGGATTGGGAGCGCGCGTCCTTCGAGGTTCCCCGCGCGCTGGAGACGGGGGAGATTCCCGCCATCGTCTCTTCGTTCCGGTCGGCTGCGCGCAATGCGATCCGGGCCGGCTTCGACGGCGTCGAATTGCACGGAGCGAACGGCTATCTGATCGAGCAGTTCCTGCAGTCGCGCACGAACAAGCGCGCGGACCAATATGGCGGTTCGATCGCAAATCGGATGCGCTTCCTGGTAGAAGCGGCTCAAGCGGTGGCGGAAGAGATCGGGGCTGGCCGCGTTGGCGTCCGATTGTCGCCTTTCGGCATCGCGAATGACACGGGCGAGGACGATCCCGTTCCGCTTTACACGCGAGCGGTCGAGGCGCTCTCCGAGCTCGGCCTGGCCTATATGCACCTGATCGAGCCGCGGGCGAGCGGGACAGGGGCAGCCGATATTTCCCGCCCGGAAATGCCGTCCGCTTGCGCCCTGTTACGCCCGCATTGGCGGGGGAAGATTATCTCCGCAGGTGGATATGATCTCCGGACGGCGCAGGAAGCCATCTCGGCCGGCAATGCCGATGCCATCGCATTCGGCAGGCTCTTCATCGCCAATCCCGATCTTGTCGAACGCCTTCGCGCAGGCGCGCCACTCAACGCCTGGGATAGGTCGACATTTTATGGCGGCACGGCTGCCGGCTACACCGACTACCCAGCCTACAAGATAGTCGCGTAATTCTGTAGCGCTTAGGGCGGCGTTGGCTCTCCGCACTGAAATCCGCTGCCGAGATGCGGAGGACCTGCGTCGAGCCTGGTCGGCTGGTGTAAGGCTGGCGGATTGGGCACGGCAGGACTGCGGCGCTCTTGTGGGGCCGGGCGTTTCTACGCGATCAGACCAAGTTGCCGGGCGCGCTTCACGGCTTGTGCCCGCCGCGCCACGCCGATTTTCCGGTAGATCCTGTTGAGATACCATTTGACCGAGCCCTCGGCCAGCCCAAGGTAGCGAGCGATCTCCTTGTTGATCTGGCCGTGGCCGACGCCCGTCAGAATCTCGACTTCCTTTGGGGTCAGGGCGTCGATCATTCCCCCGAGGTCCGGATCGTCGACCGGATCGTCATGCGCTTCGCTTCGGGCAAGATTTCCCAATATCGCGTCTTGGCGTACCAGCAGTTGGCCGATGAATTCGTCGGTCTGTGTCCCCGTGCCCGCATATTCGCGCAGAACGCTGAGGACGATCTCTCCCTCGTCGAGGAACGGCGTCACCAGCTCCGTCGGACGTGCGACCTCGATCACGGCCCGAAGCGACCGGTAGCCGCGGAGCCGGTCTCCATTTAGGACTTCGAGTTCGGCTGCAAGGATGCCCCATTGGACCGCCGGGAGCAGCCAGCCAGTCCGCTGGGCATGGTCGCGCCAACGCGCCGCCAGACGCGCGGCCGGGCCGTAGGATCCGGACGCCTGCGCCAGGCGGACTGCCAACGTCGCTTTCAGCTCCCATGTCGCGTCGCAGCCGATGAATGGCGCATGCTGTTCCAGCGTATCTTCCAGATCGCCGGGCAATGTGTAGCGGACCGCGAGATCCCTGCGCCCTTCCCGGACTTGATGACGCGCGGCCTCGGCGGCGACCGCGAGCCTGAGGCGCTCGAAGCCGAATGTGGCCGCCAGCGCAGCGTGCTCGGCGAGAATTTGTTCGGCGCCTGATCTGCCGTCGGCTGCCTGGCTGATGCGCAGGGAGACTTTGAGGCGAGCGACGAGTTGATCGACATATCCGATCTCGGCTGCGGCGTCTGAGTGCTCCTCCAGGAGCGCTGCGGCTTCCTGCCTGCGGTCGGCCAGATAATAGGATTCGGCGAGCAACAGGCCTCCTATTGCGGCCAGGCCGGACCGGTCACCGCCGATGCGCCGGCCGATTTGCAGGGCCTCCTCGAGCGCATGATTTGCGCGGTGCAGGTCCCCGGCACGCAGGTGGCCGATACCGTCCACGGAAGAATGCCAGATAAGGACGTAGGTGCTTCCGTTGCGCCGGTAATGGGCCTTCGCCTGCGCGGAGAGATCGGTGATCGCGGTGCGGACGAACTTGTTGATGCGAACATAGAGATCGCAGGTGATGTTGGTGCCGAGCAGATATTCGTCGTTGTGAGGGGTCAGTGATTGGAGGTAGCGAAGCTTGTCGAGCGCATCCTCCATCCGGTCCGTGAAGATCGCGAGCATCAGGTCGCGATGGGTATAGAGATAGTCGAGCTCTCGCAGGTGCGCCGGGGCAGCGTCGCCCTCCCGTTTGATTGCCTCGATGCGATCCCGCGCGATCGACAGGGAAATTTCGGCGTCCGAGAAGCGCCACATGATCGTGTCGTGCCAAGCTTGGGTAAGCAGAATTCGCGGATACTTGGCCACGGTGGCCTCGGGAATCTGTGCGACAAGCCCGCGAAAGAGGCCAATATCTCCGCTGTAGAGCAAGCCTTGGCAGCGGAGGTCGAGGATCTGCGCCGCCCGGTCGGGCTCGTCGGCCCGCAGCGCGTGGTTGAATGCCTCGTTGAAATTGCCCTGCTTCTCGAACCACAAGCTGGCGGACGCGCGGATCGAAGGGGCGAGCGAGGGATCGATTTCATCCAGACGCCGAGTTAGAAACTCGCTGAACAGGAGATGGTATCTGTACCAGATACCCTCAGCGTCGAGGGAAAAGAAGAACAGGCCTAGCGCTTCAATCGCAGCGATCATCTGCCGACCGTTCGTGTTTCCAGTCACGGCGTTGGCAAGATCGGCGCTGAACTGCGAAAGCGGCGATGTTTTCAGCAGGAACTCCTGGACATCCGCGGCCTGCTTGGCAAGCACCTCCTCCGCGAACAGAGCTTCGATCGTGCGCTCCCGGCCCGAAATCTGGGGCTGCAGGAGCGAGCCCGGGCTTGTTCCGCGCAAAGCGATGCTGGCAAGCCGCAGCCCCGAGACCCAGCCTTCGGTCCGGCAGCTGATCTCATCCAGATCCTCGATCGAAAGGCCCGCATGTCCCTCCCGCGCGAAGAGCTCGCGGGCTTCTTCCGCAGTAAAGCGGAGATCGTGCGAGCCGAACTCGGCAAGCTCTCCGCGCGCCCGCAATCGCCCGAGCGCGAGGGAAGGACTCTCCCGCGTCGCGAGAACGGCATGGGCATTGGGCGGCAGCTGCTGAAGCAGATCGTAAAATGCCTCTTCGCTCGGCTTGCCGTACAGGAGATGGACGTCGTCAGAGAAGAGATAGACCGGGCAGTCCATGCCCATGAGCAAATTGCTCGTCGCGACAGTGAGGGCGTGCGCCGTTGCAAAGCCGTCTGCGGCGAGGAGATCGTTCAGAGAGTCGACGGGGGTGCCGACATTCTCCAGAGATCGAATGAGCGCGACGTAAAGATCGTTCGGCGTTTGCTCATAGCTGTCGATGCTGAGCCATGCCGCGCTATCGCCTCCCGTGACGAGCTGCCGCTGCCAGTCGGCAAGGAGGCTGGTTTTGCCGTATCCGGCCGGGGCTTGCACCAAGGTGATGCGACTGGTCCGGATCAGACTGGAGCCCCTCGCGAGCCGTTCGCGATGGATGAACAGGCCGCCCGCGGTCGGAGCGATCAACTTCGTCCGCAAGAACTTCACTGTGCTGGGCCGAGGGTTGGCTGAAGCTGGCATCCGAGCACTCCCTGGATCGCTTCAAGTGAGTCGATCGGACGTTTCGATCGACCCGAGGCCGATGGTCCAGACATCGGTTTCGAGCCGGGAAAAGAGCTTTGCTTTGACATAGGGGTCATCTGCCATGAATTGCTCGACGGCGGCGCGGCTGGTCGCTTCAAAGACCAGCGCCGTTCCGATCATCTCTCCATGGTCGTCCCGCAATGGACCTCCAAGGACGCAGCGGCAGTCCGCAGCTGAACGGCGGAGATGGGCTCGATGTGTTTCTCGAATTTGAGCGCGGATTGCAGTGCCGCCATGGGCATCGAATGCGCGTACGAGAAAGTGAGACAGCTGCATGGAACCCGAACTGGCTAAGTTTACAAGACATCCACCCGATCCGGCAGATGCATCTGCCGAGCGAGCCTATCAAACCAAATCTAGGCCCTATAGTCTAGGCGCGTCCTGCACGAAGGAGGCGCCGATTTGCACATTTTGTCAGCTATGACGCGGCCTTCGTAAAGATAATCGGCTTTGTCCGCGTCCCGCGTTCCGGAATTGGAGACTGTCGCTGCCGAACCAGGCGGCGTCACGACCAGGCAGCTTGTCAAGCCCGGGCGCGCGACCGCAACGACATAGCGTGGCAATGCGATCATTTCGGGGAGAGAGCGAAGTCGCAGCGCGCCGCCCATTGGGTTGCGCCAGGTTCAGGACTATCGTGAGAGCAGGCAGGTCGCCGGAACTCGGCGATGAGCGAGGCTTTGACGCCGAGCACAGGGTCTTGCTGCAGGTAGGGGCAATCATCGACGAAGAAGTGCGTGGTCACCCGTTCGAACCCCGGCGCGCTGACGATAAAGTGGATGTGCGCCGGCCTGATCGCGGGACGCGCAAGACCATCGAGCAGCTCCCCCACGGGGCCGTCGCAGGGAATCGAATAGTGGAGCGGCTTGGCGGTGACGAAGTGATACCCGCCTTGTTCGCTGCTCGTGAATTGTCCCCGCAGATTTCCTTCGGGGATGGTTGCAGGGCGCTGGACATCGTAGAAGCCGTCGGTATCCGCCTGCCAGACTTCGATGTTCGCGCCTGAAATCGGTTGACCCGAAAGGTCGGTGACGGTGCCTTCGATGAGAGTGGCTTCCCCCTTTTTCTCGAGGCGGATATCCGCGCCATTTTCGTGTCGCGGCGCGTCGGAGACATAGAATGGCCCGAGCACGGTGTTTTCCGTGGCGCCTGGCCCGCGTTGGGTTGCGAGCGCGTCGACCAGCATCGAAATCCCCAGGACGTCCGACAACAGGATGAATTCCTGTCGCTTGTCGTCGCACATTTGCCCGGTCCTCGTCAGGAAGGAGATGGCAGTGATCCACTCTTCCGGAGTGAGCGCGGTTTCCTTGATGGCGGCGTGAAGATGCCGGACGACGGCGTCCACGATGAGGCGCAGGCGCGGGTTGGCATCGGCGCCGCACAACGAGTTGACGAGAAGCGCTGAGCGCGGGGCTTCGAAATAGGGCATCCAGATCTCCTGCCGGTACCTGGCATCTGACCCGGCCCGGGCACCACAGCATGCGCCGCTCACGATATTTCGTCCTGCACATATCGGCACATGGCTGCACAGAGCCGACCTTCGGGAGCGGATCCGAGCGGCGGATATCAGTGCAAGGCATCCCGTTTCATGCAGCACGGCGCTCTGATCGTGCAGGACGGCTTTCAGGACGGGGCATAAGCATGAGAACGAGGACGTGTGCCATCCTCGGCGATGGCGCGCATCCTCTGGGAAAACGCACGCTGGAAAAAGCCGGCGGCATAGGCAGGATCGGGGAGAGGCATGGCTAAGGCCCTTTTATATTTCGGCGCGATAACGTCACTCGCGTCCCTTTTGTCTGTTGAGCCTGCTTACGGGCAGACGGTCGACACTACGCGGCCGGAAGGAGCGCAACCGGTGCAGCCCCAGGCGGAAGAAAGCGGGATCGGCGATATCATCGTTACCGCTCAAAAACGCTCGGAGAAGCTGCAGGACGTGCCAATCGCGATCAGCGCGTTCACCAGTACGGCCCTGTCGGAGCGGGCCATCGACAGCGTCGCGGCGCTTTCCAACCTGGCACCCAGCGTTACCCTCGATGCCGCAGCCCCCTTTTCGGGTTCGTCGCAAGTCCTGGGCGCGACCATACGCGGCATCGGCCAGCAGGATTTCGCGATGAACGTCGATCCCGGCGTGGGCGTATATCTGGACGGCGTCTATCTTGCGCGCACGGTCGGCGCCAATCTTGATCTGCCCGATGTGGAGCGCGTCGAGATATTGAAGGGGCCGCAAGGGACGCTCTTCGGGCGCAACACGATCGGCGGTGCGATCTCGATCACGACCAAGGACCCGACCGACGCGTTCGGTTTCGACGGCGAGGTCATCACCGGAAGCTACAATCGCCTGGATGTGCGCGGCACGGTGAATCTGCCGATCGCCGATCATCTCAATGCGCTGGTGACCTTCTCGGAGAAGTCGCGCAGGGGATTTCAGCGCGGCATTCCGTTCCCCTCGTCTTCGCCGATCAATTCCGACCCCGTCACGGCCTTCCGCCAGGTCGGCTACGACACGAACGGCCGATCGGGCGGGGAGGGCGAATATACGATCCGCGGAAAGCTGGTGTGGGAGCCGACGTCACGACTGCAGTTCAAGGTGTCGGGCGACTATACGAAGGTGGATACGACCGCGACCGCCAACAGCCTGCTTGGCGTGTCGCTGACTCCGCCGCCCGGCCCCGCGGGAACGCCCGCGACCCCGCCGCTCGCGACAATCTACAATCTGTGCATTTCCACTCCCGCCGATGCGCTCGCCGCAGCGGGGTTGGGAGCGGTTTGCGGCAGCCGGGGAACGCCGCTCGATCCGAGCCGGCTGTTGCCGGGCCTCGCCGGTCTCAACGTGGATGGCGATCCGACCAACGACCGGTTGCCTTTCGACGACCGGTTCATCACGTCTGACATCGACACGACCTATGCGACCGCGCAGAATTTTTCGCGGATGACATCATGGGGTCTCACCGGGATCGCCTCATACGAGCTTACCGACAATGTTTCGCTGAAATCGATCACGGGTTATCGCGATCTCGATTGGGGTACGGGTCTTGATGGCGACGGTTCCCCGGTGCAGATGCTGGAGGTCGGCTTTTCGCTCAAGCAATGGCAATTCAGCCAGGAAACGCAGCTTCTCGGAAACTTCCTCGACAACAGGCTCAATTTCGTCGTCGGCGGCTATTACTTCAAAGAGAAGGGATTCATGAACGACTATGTCACCTTTGGTGACGGCCTCCTTCAGATCCAGGGACCGAATAATCTTAAGACGGAGAATTATGCGTTCTTCGGTCAGGCCGACTGGCGGATTTCCGACTTCATCGGCATCACGGTCGGCGGGCGGTACACGCATGAAGACAAGGACTTCCTTGGCGGTCAGACCGACCGCAATGGTCTCTATTACAAGCTTGCGAACTGCACGACCTATGGCGACCCGTGTTCGACGGCGATCGGCATCCCGGACCCTTCGCAGCCGCTGCGCTTCTACACGGCGGTCCCGCAGCGCCGGACGTTCACGAACTTTTCGCCCAAGGTCGGCGTGCAGCTTCACCCGACCGACGACGTCATGGTCTACGGTAGCTGGTCGCGCGGCTATAAAACGGGCGGCTGGACGACGCGCCTGACCGCGCCCGGCGGCGCAGTCGCCCCCGACTTCCGGCCTGAGAAGGCGGAAACCTTCGAGGCGGGTCTCAAGTCGACGTTGCTCGATCGCGCGCTCCAGTTCAATTTCGCGGCGTTCACGACCCGGTACGAGGACATCCAGCTCAACCTGCAGGTCGGCATCGCGCCGACGATCCGAAATGCCGGCGTCGCCAGGATCAAGGGCTTCGAGGCAGAGTTCGTGGTTGCTCCGGTGCAGGGCCTGTTCGTCAACGCGTCGGTCGGCTATACCGATGCCTCCTATACGAGTGTCCTGCCGGACTTCGTGCTCGCGCCCAATCCGCTCCAGGCGGGCATCTATGCCGGTGCGGCCCTTCCGAAAACACCTAAGTGGAAGGTCAACCTGAGCCCGAGCTACAAGTTTGATCTTGGCGGCGGGTCGGTTACCCTTGTTGTCGACTATACGCGCACGTCGTCGGTGTGGAACGATACCGAGCGCACCTATCTGTTGCAGCGGCCATCGACCGACATCCTCAATCTGAGCGCGACCTATCGGGCGCCGTCGGGGAATTGGGATCTGACGGTGGGCGGCACCAATGTGACCGACCAGCGCTATGTCGTCACGGGGCTCGCGCAGCTTTCGATCGGTCCGATCTACGGAACCTACAACGCCCCCGCCCAATGGTATGCAAAGCTGGGGATTCACTTCTAGAATAGGGAAAGGGGGCGGGAAAGCCGCCCCCTCTTTTATGATGAGCGAGATTATTGTCGAAAGAGCACCGCGTTCCGATATCGACCCTTATGAGGACAACGTCCTCCTCGATCCTTGGCCGATGTACGACAGGCTGCGCGACATGGGGCCGGCAGTCTGGCTCGACAAGCACAATATGTTCGCTTTGACGCGATATGACAGCGTCCTGGCCGCGCTTCAGAATGACGCGGCTTTTCCCTCGCGCTTCGGCGTCATGATGAACGAAGAGATGAACCAGGTGCTGCGCGGGAATACGCTGTGCAGCGACGGCGATCTTCACAACATGCTGCGCAAGGTGGTGATCAAACCGCTGACGCCAGCGGCGCTCAAGAGCCTTCAGGACGAGGTCGATCTCGAAGCCGAGCGCATCGTCGAACGGTTGGTCGACCGGCGAACCTTCTGCGCGGCGACGCAGCTTGCGACCCACTTGCCGCTGACCATCGTCTCCAACGCGGTCGGCCTTCCCGAGGAGGGTCGTGAACGGATGATGGAGTGGAGCATCGGCATGTTCAACTGCTTCGGCCCGGCCAACGGGCGGATGCGGGATTCGCTTCCGGTGCTCGACGAGCTCATGACCTATGCAAGGACGCAGGCCGTTCCAGGCAAGCTGAAGCCCGGGAGCTGGGCCGAAGCGATCCATGATGCGGCTGCGCGGGGCGAAGTGCCGCCGGAAGCGGTTCCGGTCATGATGATCGACTATATGGGGCCCAGCCTGGACACGACGATCTTCGGGATCGTAAACGGGGTGTGGCTGTTTGCGAACAACCCGGACCAATGGGACCGGATCGTCGCAGACCAGAGCCTCATCCCTTCGGCGGTCAACGAGATTCTGCGGATGGAAGCGCCGATCCAGGACTTTGGGCGCTATGTTGCCAAGGACTATAACATGGACGGCGTGCTGCTGCCGGAAGGGTCGCGCGTCATTGCTTATTACGGCGCGGCGAACCGCGATCCGCGCAAATTCGCCGACCCCGACAGGTTCGACGTTTCACGGAACGCTGCCGGGCACCTCGCCTTCGGCGCCGGACCGCATATGTGTGTCGGCATGAATCTGGCGAAGCTGGAGATGCGCTCGATTTTCAAGTCGCTGGCGCGCCGGGTCAAGCGCATCAGGATCGTCGAGGAGCAGCGCGCGCTCCACAACATCCTGCGCGGATTCTCCAGCCTGACGGTCGAGGTCGAGCCACTCTGAAGGCGTAGCGTCATGGGCATCGAGCCGTTCATCTACAAGGCAAATCCGGGACGGGTGGTGTTCGGCGCCGGTACCCGCCGCCAGCTTTCGTCCGAAGTCGAGGCGCTCGGGCTCGGCCGGGTGGTCGTCCTGTCGACCCCCGACCAGGCGGAGCAGGCGTGGGCGGTCGCGGAAAGCCTCGGCGGTCTTTGCGCGGGCACCTTCCACGGCGCGGCGATGCACACCCCCGTCGAAGTCACCAATGAGGCGCTGCGCCATATCGAAGCGCTCGCGGCCGACGGCGTGGTCTCGATTGGCGGCGGCTCCACGATCGGCCTCGGCAAGGCGGTCGCCTTGCGGACGGATCTGCCGCAGATCGTGCTGCCCACGACCTATGCCGGATCGGAAATGACTCCTATCCTCGGCGAGACGGAGAACGCGCGCAAGGTCACGAAGACCGACCCGCGCATCCTGCCGGAGGTCGTTGTCTATGATGTCGAACTGACCTTGACCTTGCCAGCTGCGCTATCCGCCACCAGCGGAATCAACGCAATGGCCCATGCCGTCGAGGCCTTATATGCAAGGGAGCGGAATCCGGTCATCAGCCTGATGGCGCAGGAAGGGATCCGGGCATTCGCCAAGGCGCTGCCGATCATTGTGGACGACCCGGCAAATGTGGAAGCCAGGTCGGAAGCGCTCTACGGAGCCTGGCTGTGCGGGACGTGCCTTGGCGCTGTCGGAATGGCGCTCCATCACAAGCTCTGTCACACGCTCGGCGGCACCTTCAACCTTCCCCACGCCGAAACACACGCGATCCTTCTTCCCCATTCGGTGGCATATAACGCACCCGCGACTCCCTATGCGATGGACGCCATGCGGATGGCGCTTGGGCAGCCCGATCCCGTCACAGCGCTTTACGAACTCACTCGCGCCCTCAAAATTCCCGCCGGGCTTCGCAATCTCGGAATGGCGCATGACGGCGTGGCGCTCGCGGCCAAGCTGGCCGTGACCAACTCATACTGGAACCCGCGCCCGCTGGAGGAAAATGAAATACGCGCGACGATCGAGAGGGCCTGGGCTGGCGAGAGGCCGCTGGCTGGTGTCTGATCCGCCACCACCTCCGCGCTATCGCGGCGGACCGGACAGGCTGGCCCCGAATATTGGCGACAGTGTCCACCCGAAACGGGTGGAGACTCGGCGCTTGTCATCGCCTAGCTTCGTGATCCGAAGATGATTCACCCACGCGCCGCAGATGGGTGGACGCGGTGAGAGAGATATGTCCGTTGAGCTGAAACAGCCGCTATATGCCAGCGACACGCATGGTATTCTGCTCCAACAGGGGCAGAGCGTCATCGAGTCGAGCGAAAGCCTCGGGTGGACGTCGCTCTACGCCTCCCGGCAGCGGGAAGACCCGTATGAGGGGCGGTTCGGAGCGCGCGATCTCGCCCTCATCATCGTTCATCTCGGTGGGCCGGCAAAGGTCGAGCGTGACCTTGCCGGCGAGCGCGTTCATCGCAAGGTGCAGGCCGGAGGCTTGTTCTTTCTTCCGCCCGGACGCGATTTCGGGGTCAAGCTTCTGCAGCATCTCGAAACCGTCCACATGTATATTCCCGTTCGGTATCTGCACGAGGCGGCCGCGGAACTCTCCAAAGGCGATCCGGAGGCGGTTGAATATATTCCTCGCCTGGGTGAGCATGATGCACTTATCGAACGCCTTGCGCGGATGTGCTGCGACATGCTGGTCGAACAGCAGTCGGATCTGTTTGCAGACAGCCTTGCGCGATTGATGGCCTGCCAGCTGGTGCGCAGGCACTCGACTGCCGGGCCGCGCCCGGATGGCGGGCCGGCACGAGGCCTGACTGCCCGGCAGTTTCGGTCCGTGAATGAGTTCATCGAGGCGCATATGGAGTATCCGATCGGTGTTGCCGATCTTGCGAAGGCGGCCGGGTTGAGCCCCATCCATTTTGCGCGGCAGTTCCGCCGTAGTTGCGGGGTGACACCATATCAGCATATCATCGACTGCCGCGTGAAGCGGGCTCAGGAGCTTTTGCTCGAGCCAAGACAGATCGCTGAAATCGCCTTGCTGTGCGGGTTCACGCATCAGGAGCACCTGACGAGAATGTTCCGGCGAAGTACGGGCGTGACCCCGGCCACCTACAGAAGGAGCCGGCTCGATTGATCGAGGCCCGGTAACATGCCGAAGTTGCACAGCTTCGTGCAGGAAATGCGGGTGCGATTGCCTTCATTATAGCCTCTGTTGACAGAGTCGCGGAATTTTGCGTTCCCGACCGCGATCAGGAGAGGACTATCATGTCCAGTGTTGTGACAAAGTTCGGCTCGCTGGCCGAATATGAAAAAGGCGGCGTGACGATTGTCGACGACAATCCGCGCAACTACGTATTTTCTAATGTTTTCGACGTCGCGGCGAAGAGCGCGCCGTACGAGCGCATCGCGGTGGGCAAGAATTTCGAATATGTGATCGAGGCCTTCCGGGCCGAAGGCGAGTCCGCCTGGTATGCCGCCGCGCACGACGAGTTCGTGCTGACGATGGATGGCGAGATCGAGGTGCACCTGGTGAAGCTCGCCGATCCGGGCGTCGTCGATCCGGAATCGCTTGGCGCGCACCGGCTGGCGAACTGGCCGGACGGCGCGAAGATGGGCCGCATCGTCCTGCGCCGCGGCCATATGGCGCTGCTCCCGGTCGGGTCGGCCTATCGCCTGGTCGCGACCGCGCCGGCTGCGGGCATCTTTCAGACCATTCAAGGTCCCGAGACCATCGAGCGCTGGGCCGAGATTTGTCAAGTTGACTGAACTTCTGGAGTATCAAGCTATGGCCATGTCCCTGGTTGCCGAGACGCATTCGAACCCCGACGCAAGTCGCGACGTAGAGACCCTCGCGATGTCCAACGAAACGGGTTATCGCCGCTTTCGAGCCGGCAAGTTTCATTTTGCGCGCGACGAGTATTTCGCCCGCCTGTCCTGGCCGGGCGGAACCCGAACGATCCCGATCGACGCCTTCCTGCGGGCGCTCATGCGCGACGTCGCCTGGGGCTTTTTTTATGGTACGGTTGCCTTCGACGGCATCTTCGGCACCATCAATCATTATGGGACGGTGACGCTTTATGCCGGGAAATTCGACGACGCATACCGTGCCGCCGGCCGCGACTATGAGGAGCTTTATGACTCGCCCGCGCTGATGTCGCTGTTCCGGGAAATGCTCTCGGACTGGACGATCGAAGGCTATGACCCGTTCGCCGCGCCGATGGAGACCGGGACCGCCTGGGGCAAGAAATCGGGCTCGAACGAGGCGGCGATCGGCCGGCAACGGGTGACGGCGCGCCGTATGGTCGGGCTGCCGGGTGACACGCCGGTGCGGACCGATGATCTCGGCTTCCCCGTCAATCGCGACTTCGCCGACGTCGCGCAGGATCAGCCGCTGGTCGAGGCCGAGCCCGGTTTCGAGGGCGAGGTCAGCGCCTACAACCTGTTCGGCTATCTCTCGCGGTCGGACGTGACCTGGAACCCGAGCGTCTGCTCGGTGGTCGGCGACAGCCTGTTCTGCCCGACCTCGGAGGAGTTCATCCTTCCGATCGAGCACGGCAACGACCGCTGCGAGTGGTTCCTTCAGCTCTCGGACGAGATCAGCTGGGAGATCAAGGACAAGAATAGCGGCAAGCCGCGCGCGACCGTCGTCCAGAAGGCGGGCGACATCGCCTGCATGCCGGCCGATATCCGGCATCAGGGCTTCTCGACCAAGCGCTCGATGCTGCTGGTCTGGGAGAATGGCTCGTCGAAGATCCCGGAGCTGATCGCCAAGGGCGAAGCGCCGATCGTTGCGGTGACATTCTGAAGCCCGGCGTTGAAGGAATTGTAGGCATGGCCACACAGGCACTGAGGCAGGAAGCGCGAGCCGACCTGCAGACGAAGCTGCTGATCGGCGGTCAATGGGTGGACAGCCTCTCCGGCGAAACGATTGAGGTTCACAACCCTTATGACGGTTCGGTCATCTGCGCGATCGCGTCGGCCGGCGAGGCCGATGTCGATCGCGCGGTCGAAGCGGCACAGGCGGCCTTTCCGGCCTGGTCGTCGCTGGCGGCGAGCGAGCGGGGGCGCCTGCTCCTGAAACTGGCCGACCGGATCGAGGAAGAAAGCGAGGCTTTCGCCCGGCTCGAGGCTTTGGACACGGGTCATCCGATCCAGGATTGCCGGCGGCTCGATGTGCCGAGGACGGTTCTGTGCTATCGCTATTTCGGCGGAATGGCCGACAAGCTCGAAGGATCGGTGGTTCCCGTCGACGCCGGATTCCTGAACTATGTCGAGCGCGAGCCGATCGGCGTGGTCGGAGCGATCGCGCCGTGGAACTTCCCGCTCATGTTCACGAGCTGGAAGCTCGCGCCGGCGCTGGCCGCCGGCAACACCGTCGTCTTCAAGCCATCGGAGTTGACGCCGCTCTCGACGCTGCGGATCGGCGAACTGATGATGGAGGTCGGTTTCCCGGCGGGCGTCATCAACATCGTGCCCGGCTACGGTGCGACCGCCGGCCAGCGGATCGCCGACCATCCGGGCATCGGCAAGGTCTCCTTCACCGGCTCGACGGCGATCGGGCGGCGTATCGTGCAGAGTTCGGCGGGCAATCTCAAGAAGGTCCAGCTCGAACTGGGCGGCAAGGGTCCGAACATTGTCTTCCCGGATGCGAACCTTGCGGCCGCCGTCGGCGGGGCAGCGTTCGGGATTTTCCACAATCAGGGGCAAGCGTGCATCGCGGGGTCGAGGATTCTGCTCCATGAGTCGATCGCCGACGAGTTTCTCGATCGTTTCTCGACACTGGCGCGATCGATTCGTCTCGGCGATCCGCTCGATCCGGCAACGGAGATGGGGCCGCTGACGTCCAGGCTCCATCAGGAGCGCGTCCTGTCGTTCGTCGACATCGCGCGCGGCGAGGGCGGTCAGGTCGTGAGTGGGGGCGCGGCGCCGGGCGTGGCGGGCCTTGAGGACGGCTATTTCGTGCAGCCGACCATCGTGCGGGCAGAACCGAGCCACCGTGTCGCCCGCGAGGAGGTGTTCGGCCCCTTTGCCACGATCCTGACGTTCAGAGACGATGCCGAGGCGCTCGCGATCGCCAACGACACCGAATACGGGCTGGGCGCGGGCTTGTGGACGAACGACCTGACGCGGGCCCACCGGTTCGCGAAGGGCATCCACGCCGGCATGATCTGGATCAACTGCTACAAGCGTGTTCATCCGGGCTCGCCGTTCGGAGGGTTCGGCGCCTCGGGCTATGGCCGCGAGATGGGGTTCGAGGTCATGCGCGAATATACCCAGCCAAAGTCGGTCTGGATCAACGTCGACGCGCAGATCCCGCCGTTCTACGCCCGGTGACGCGCTTTCAGGACTGAGACCGGAAGATGTCGGACGGCTATTGGCGCCGGCGGCCCTTCGCTCCGGTGCCGTCGACGCGGCTCATCGGGATCGATGAGCTTGTGCCGCCCGCGGCGCGTGCCTTCACCTTTGGCGCGGGGCCGAACGCGTTCCGGATGTTTATCGTCCGCTCGATCAGCGGTGAGCTGCGGGGATATCTGAATCTCTGCCCTCATGCGTCGCTGACGCTCGACCGGGATAGCGGGGAGTTCCTTACCCCGGATCGCGACGCGATCTTTTGCCGCCAGCATTGTGCGATCTTCTCGATGCTGGATGGACGCTGCTTCAGCGGAGCCTGCGAGGGTGAGTATCTCCATCCGATCGAACTCGCGCTGATCGACGGCTGGGTCTGCATCGGTTCCCGTCCGAACGACCCACCCGAGTCGGGTGGGGCGGCGATCTGAGCAGATAAAAATCTGTTCGCGTCACTCCGGAATGGACGGTGACACCAGCGCGTCAGCGAGAAAATATGGCCCGGAAATCGCGATAACGCGTATCTGGGAGAGAAATTGTGCACAATTCGCCGGAACTGGTCGAGAAGAATCCCGCCTTATCCTTCAAGCCCTTCTCGGAAGAATATCTTGCGGATCCGTACAGGGTCTTCTCGCTTATCCGGGAAGCGAAGCCGGTCTTCTACGATGAGGAGATCGGCTATTGGGTGGTCTCCCGCTATGCCGACGTGCGCGAGTGCTTCCGGGATCAGGAGCGCTTCTCTGCGGCGATCACGCTCGATCAGCTCAAGCCGCTCGCGCCCGAGGCGCTGCAGGTTCTGGTCGACAGCGGCGTGGTCCCCGGCAGCGCGCTGGTGAACGAGGACCCGCCGACGCACGCGCAGCGGCGCAAGCGGCTGATGGTCGCGTTCACCCCGCAACGGATTCGGGCGACCGAGCCGCGCATCCGCGAATTCGTGCGCGGCTATATCGATCGTATCGTCGCGCGCGGGTCGGCCGATCTGGTGCGCGACCTGGTCTGGGACGTCCCCGCGCTGGTTGCGTTTCACTTCACCGGCATCCCCGAGGACGAGGTGGAACTCTGCAAGGGCTTCGCCACCTCCTACGCCCTGTTCAACTGGGGCTATCCGAGCCAGGAGGAGCAGCTCCGCCTGAGCCGGAAGCTCGCCGACTATTGGCGCTACGCGACGATGCACATCGAGCGGCTCAGCCGGAATCTCGGCGATGATTTCATCAGCGAGATGATCCGCGGCCATCTGGAAGACGGCGAGCTTTTCGACCGCAACTATCTCGTCTGGATGATGATGAACTTCACGTTCGCCGGCCACGAGACGACCACCGCGGCATCGGCCAACATGTTCCGCGCGCTCCTCGAAAACCGTGCGCAATGGGAGGCACTGGTCGCCGATCCGTCGCTTATCCCGAACGCGGTCGAGGAATGCCTGCGCTATTCCTCGTCGGTGGTGGCCTGGCGCCGCACGACGAAGGTGCCGGTCGAGATCGACGGGGAGGCGATTCCGGCGGGCGCGAACCTGCTGATCCTTAACGGTTCGGCCAATCATGACGCGAACGAGTTCGCGCAGCCCGAGACGCTCGATATCCGCCGGTCCAACGCGAACCGGAACCTGTCCTTCGGGTTCGGCGCGCATCTATGCATGGGCGCGCCCGTCGCGCGGCTGGAGATGCGGATCATGCTTGAGGAGCTGACCGCGCGGCTGCCCCATCTCCAGCTCGTGCAACCGCAGGATTTTCGCTTTTCCGCCAACACCTCGTTCCGGGGCCCGTCGAGCGTCCTCGTCGAATGGGATGCGAGCCGGAACCCCGAGCCGGCCCAGGCAGCATAAGGAGGCGATCCATGGCTTTCGTCGTGACGGCGGCCTGCATCGACAAGGTCGATGGGGCTTGTGTGACCGTGTGCCCGGCCGATTGCATCTACGAAGGTTTGCGGTCGCGCTACATCAACCCCGACCAATGCATCGATTGTGGTGCGTGCGAGCCTGTATGCCCGGTCGGGGCGATCTTCAACGAATATGACGTGCCGAAGGAACTGGAAGCCTTCATCGAGGACAACAGGACCTTCGTCACCGATATCCTGGGGGACCGCTTCACCGCGCTCGGATCGGGGGCGAGCGCCGGCAAGCTTGGTCCCGCCGGCGCCGACACCATTCTCGTTTCGAACTTTCCAGGATAGATCGCGATGCACCATCCCTCGTTGCGGATCGCAATCGTCGGTGCCGGTCCGTCAGCGCTTTACGCCGCTGAAGCGATATTGAAGGCGGGCTTGGGGGCGAAGATCGCTATCGTCGAGCGCCTGCCCGTGCCCTTCGGCCTCCTGCGTTACGGCGTGGCGCCCGATCACCCCAATATGCGTGCGCTCGGCGACAAGCTCGAGGACGTGATCCGCGACCCCGACGTCGCCTTTTTCGGAGGAATCGAGGTGGGCAGCGCCCTGTCGGTCGCCGATCTGCGGTCATGCTTCGACGCCGTGATCTTCGCCTATGGTGCGTCGCTGCACCGCTCGGCCGGATTCGAAAATGAGGGCGCGCGCATTTGCATTCCTTCGTCCGAATTCGCCCGCTGGTATTGCGGTCATCCCGACGCGGACCCGTCGATCTTCGACATTGTAAGGCGGGCGCGGGACGCGGTCGTGGTCGGCGCCGGGAATGTCGCACTGGATGCGTCGCGGATATTGTCGCGATCCGCGGACGAGCTGGCGACGAGCGAGATGCCGGACCGGGTGCGCGAGGCGCTTGGCCATGTGCGAACGAGACAGGTGACCCTGCTGGCCCGACGCGGCCCCCATCAGGCGCGTTTCACCACCAAGGAGTTGCGGGAACTCGGCGAGCTGAGCGACTGCGCGGTCATGACCGATGCGGGAGACTTCGCAGGCATCGACGCTGCACGGATCGAGGATCGGGCCGCTCAGCGGAATTTCGAGCTGCTCAAGGCGTTGAGCGTGCAAGGGGAGCTTCCCGCCAACCGGCGCAAAAAAATGATCCTTCGGTTCGGCGCCCGGCCGGTGGCAATCGCTGAAACCGCTGGCGGTCATATCCTTCGGGTGAGGCAGAGCGACCCGATGGGAAGCGAGGCGATGACCGAGCATCCTGTCGATCTGGTCGTGACAGCCGTCGGGTATCGCGGCGCGGCTTTGGAGGGTCTTCCCTTTGCGACCGATCGCGGCGTGGTGCCGACGGGCGAAGCCGGCCGGGTGACCGACGAGCAGGGCCTGGCGGTCCCCGGCTGTTATGCGACCGGATGGATCCGGCGAGGTCCGTCGGGCGTGGTTGGCTCGAACAAGGCTTGCGCGGGCCAGGTCGTGGCGGCCCTGATCGAAGACCTGGGCGCGGCGCGCCCCGGAGCGGCCTTGCGCGACTGGGAAGAGATGCTGCACGAGCGCGGTCTGCGGTGGTTCGACGCGAGCCATTGGCATCGCGTCGACCAACTGGAGCGCGAAGACGGGAGCGCACGGGGAGCGGTCAGGACCATCATCGACGACAGGCAAGTTCTGTATCGGCGGCCCCGGATATTAAATGAAGCTTGACCTGAGCGATACAGGGTAAAGGATGAGGGAGGTACGGCGCGGAACGCGAAAGAGAGGCTGGCCCCTGGAGAATGGTGTCTGGATGGAGAGCCGGCCTTGCGCGGTATTGCCTCAGTTGTAGCGGCGAAGCTTACGCCACCTTGCCGTGCGGGTCCTTTGGTGGAGCGCCGGTCGCTTGACGACAAGATGGCGGCGGCGATGGCGAAGCGGCTGGTTCTGGTGTGTGCGCCGGCTGGCTACGGCAAGACCAGCGTACTCGCGGCGGCATTCGAGCGCCTGCTGAGCGCCGGGGAGCCGGCGGGGTGGATCAGCGTCGAGGCCGCGGACGATTCCCTCGTTGGATTTCTGCGCTTGCTCATCGCCGCATTGCAGAAGCAACGACCTGACTTCGGCCTTGGTCTTGCGACGCTCACGACAAGCGGCATCACGCTTCCCCGCGAGATCCTTGAAACGGCGCTGATCCAGGAGTTGTCCGCACTGGATGAAGATTATTATCTGTTCATCGACGATTATCATGCGATTCAAAGTGCTGAGGTTGATGGTCTTCTCGATCATCTGCTTTTGAGCAATCTCCCGAGATTCCATCTCTTCATCGCTGCCAGGCATGCACCGAATCTGGCGCTCAGCCGTTTGCGTATGGCGGGGCTTATCCGTGAGATCCTGTCAGCCGATCTCGAATTCTCGGAAGAGGAAACGGGGCGGCTGTTGATCGGCAACGGCGCGGCCATCGACGGCGACACGATCGCAAAGCTGCACCGCCGCACGGAAGGCTGGGTCGCGGGCATCCAGCTGGTCGGCCTCACGATCGCCAATGGGCAGGATGCGGCCGAGCTCGTCGATTCCCTGTCGGGCGAGCTGGCCACCATCTCTGATTTCCTCGTGAGCGAGGTTCTGCGCGGAAAGGACGAGCGGAGCGCCACCTTCCTGCTCGAGAGCTCGATTTTCGTGCGGTTCGACGCCCGGCTCTGTGACGAGGTGCTCGGCATCGAGGACAGCGCGCGGATCATCGCCCAGCTCCGGCGCGAGCAGCTCTTCATTTTCGAACTCGATCGGGATCGCCGCTGGTTCCGCTATCACCACCTCTTCTCGGAATTCCTGACCCGCCGCCTGAAGGACGTTGATGAGCCGCGTTGGAGGGAGCTGCATGCTCGCGCCATCGCGTCGCTCAATCAGCGCGGTCATGTCCGGGAAGCGTTCGAGCATTGCTGCGTCATCGGCGCGTTCGACCTTGCCGGCACGCTGCTCGACAATGCGAGCAGCGCGCTCTTTGCGGCCGGCGAAATCGATGTCCTGACCAAGCTGGTGCAGCGACTTCCCGGACCGGTCGTGAAATCCGCGCTGGAGCTTCAGCTCGAGCTTGCATGGGCGGCCGAGATCAATTGGCAGTTCGCGCGGGCGGAACGGTATCTGGACAATGTCCGGACCGCACTGGCGATCGACGGCGAAACCGAACGGTTGCACCACATGCGCACCAAGCTCGCGCACCGTGAGATGATGTTGTCGGTGTTCAGCGACAACCTGCTGTCGGCAAGGCGTGAGGCGCACGAGTGGATGGAATCCCGGTCGACCGACGACGCCTTCATGCTGGCCTCGGCAGGCACGACGCAGATCCTGGTGTCGCGGGAGCTTGGTGTGCTGTCGCTGCTGCCCCATCGCGCGCAGGAGTTGCGCGACCTGTTCCTCGAAGCGGACGCGCGCTACGGTGTGGTTTTTCACGACTGCCTCGCCGGCCGCACTTTCTTCTCGCGCGGCGACCTCGACATGGCGCGCGAACACTATCAGCGGGCTTTCGAAGCGGCGCGCCGTCTTCACGGCCCGCATTCGCCTCTCGCCGCCATGCCCGCATGTTTCCTGGCCGAGCTTCACTATGAGCAGAACCGCGTGTCGGATGCGCGCGAGCTTCTCGGATCCTATCCGCTGGAGCTTTCGAGCATGGGCTTTGTCGACAATCTCCTTGCATCGTTCCTGGTCCGGGCAAAGCTCGCATATCTTGAGAACGATGCCGCGCAGGGCGAGGAACTGCTGCGGAGCGGACTCGCGCTGGCGATCGACAATGGTTTCGATCGCCTGGAGGTCATGCTCCGCTCCGAGATGCAGCGGCGCGGTATTGCCGGCGCGGTGAATGCTACCCTGCCGTCGCAGGTTGCGGCTGGCGATCGGGAATTGGACACGACGTGCCTGAGCGTCGCGATCGAGATGCGGGTCATGCGGGTCCGTGCGGCAAATGCTGGCGCCGCCGCCGGGCTGTCGCTGGAACTGGCAGCGATCGCCGGGGATGCCGTTCAGCGGCAGGCCTATCGGGAAGCGGTCCGCGCATTCCTTTATGCCGCGATCGGAGCGGCGAAGGGCGCCAGGGAGCGGAAAGGGCAGGAGTATCTGGAGAATGCCCTTCACATGGCCAAGAAACATCATTTCCTGCGATCGGTGACCGACGAGGGCGAGGTTGCTAGCCTATTGGAGCAATATGCCAACGCGCGCGATACATCGCGGCCGTTGCGGGAGTTCGCGCGCATGTTGCTTTCCGCTGCGCGGCGTCCACAGCCTCTTTCACGTCCGAGCATGTCGCGTGGTGTTGATACCGACCTCCATCTCTCGGAGCGTGAATTCGCCGTCATCAGAGCTGGTATCGAGAGCCGTTCGAACCGCGAGATCGGCGAGCTCCTCGGCCTGACCGAGAACACCGTCAAATGGTATTGGCGCGAAATATTCTCGAAACTCAATGTGAACCGGAAATCGGAAGCCATTGCGATCGTGCGGGCTGCCGGCGGGCTCTGATCGGCATTGGCGTCGCTGGGAACGGTCTGTTTCATGGTCCTCGCGACCCTGTCTGTGCAGGAACCGCGATCCCCGGGCCTCTAGCCTCGGCGATGAGAGCGCATCGAAACACGCGCGGCCGGGAGGGGAAACAATGCGTCATGTTCTGAAGACCGAGATCGTGATCGACGCCTCGCCGCAGACGGTGTGGAGCGTGATGGACGACCTCGCCCGCTATCCCGAATGGAACCCGCTGATGCCCGAACTGGTCGGGCAGACGATGGTCGGGCGCACGGTGACGGGGCGCATGATCATCGAGGGAGGACCGGAGATTCCGCTCGGTCCGGTCATGACGCGGATCGTCGGCGCGCGCGAGCTGCGGTGGATAACGATCATTCCCGGTGATGAAGGCTTTTCGGCCGAGCATTATTTTATCCTGACGCCGCTCGAGGACGGTCGCACGCACCTCACTAACGATGAGATCTTCGATGGGCCGACCGCCGACCAGGTCTGGGAACTGTTCGACACGCTCGGGCGGCAATCCTACGAAGCCTTCAACGTCGCGCTGAAGGCGCGTGCGGAAGCTCTCGCCGGCGCTTCTGTATCGATCCATCCGGCCGTGCATGCGACGGTTTCAAACGCGAGCGGCGAGGGCCCTGCACCGGACGTTTTGACCATCAAGTGCCACTGCGCAGCCGACGCTGTCGAGGTAGCGATCAGCGGCGAACTCGCCCACAACCACCTATGCGGTTGCAGCAAATGCTGGAAGCCGGATGGCGCTCTCGTGTCCCAGGTCGCAATCGTCGCTGCCGACACAGCGAAGATCACGCACCACGAGGAAAAGGTGGCAGCCGTCGACGCGGGGCAGTCGATCGTGCGGATGGCGTGCACCGAATGCGGTGTCCATGTGCTGGGACGGGTCGACAATCCCGATCATCATTTTTTCGGTATGACCTTTGTCCATCCGGAATTGACCACCGCTGCGGTGAGCCCCCCGATCGAATTCGCAGGGTTTCTCTCGTCGCTGATCGAGCAGGGCGCCCAGCCGTCGATCATGCAGGCAGTCCGCGGCGAACTCAAGGAGGCTGGAATTCCGACCTACGACGCCTTTTCACCTGAAATCATGGATTTGATCGCGTGGCATAAAATAAAGGCTGCCGCCTGATTTTCGCAGATAAGAATATTGGAGATTCGAGGCATGAAGACCCGCGCCGCCGTTGCGTTCGAAGCGAAGAAGCCGCTCGAAATCGTCGAACTCGACCTCGAAGGCCCGAAGGCGGGCGAGGTGCTGGTCGAGATCATGGCGACGGGCATCTGTCACACCGACGCCTATACGCTCGACGGTTTCGACAGCGAGGGCATCTTTCCGAGCGTGCTGGGGCATGAGGGCGCGGGCGTGGTGCGCGAGGTCGGCACGGGCGTCACGTCGGTTAAGCCGGGCGATCATGTGATCCCGCTTTACACGCCGGAATGCCGCCAATGCAAAAGCTGCCTCAGCGGCAAGACCAACCTCTGCACCGCGATCCGCGCCACCCAAGGAAAGGGGTTGATGCCTGACGGTACGACGCGCTTCAGCTACAAGGGCCAGCCGATCTTTCACTATATGGGCTGCTCGACCTTCTCGAACTTCACCGTGCTGCCCGAGATAGCGGTCACGAAGATCCGCGAGGACGCGCCGTTCCAGTCGAGTTGCTACATCGGTTGCGGCGTGACCACCGGGGTCGGCGCGGTGATCAACACCGCCAAGGTGCAGGTCGGCGACAATGTCGTCGTCTTCGGTTTGGGCGGCATCGGGCTCAATGTGATCCAGGGCGCGCGGCTTGCGGGGGCGAACAAGATCATCGGCGTCGATATCAATCCGGACCGCGAAGAATGGGGCCGCAAGTTCGGCATGACCGAGTTTTTGAACTCGAAGGGCATGAGCCGCGAGGACGTCGTCGCGGCGATCGTCCAGATGACCGACGGCGGTGCCGATTACACCTTCGACGCCACCGGCAATACCGAGGTGATGCGCACGGCGCTCGAAGCCTGCCATCGCGGCTGGGGCACCTCGATCATCATCGGGGTGGCCGAGGCGGGCAAGGAGATTGCGACACGGCCGTTCCAGTTGGTCACCGGACGCAACTGGCGCGGCACCGCGTTCGGCGGCGCCAAGGGCCGCACCGACGTGCCCAAGATCGTCGACATGTACATGACCGGCAAGATCGAGATCGACCCGATGATCACCCACGTTATGGGGCTGGAAGAGATCAACAAGGGGTTCGACCTGATGCACGCGGGCGAAAGCATCCGTAGCGTGGTGGTTTACTGAGCAATCGATCCGGCAGACGAAAAATGACGGTCAATTCACGGCATCCCTCGATGGACAAAGGCGTGAAGCCGGGGTCGGGCAGCTTCACCGGCGGCACGCTGGTCGGCCGCTGCTCCGATCGGCCGCTGATGGATGCGCTCGCCACGCAAGCCTGGAAGTTGAAACAGACGGCATGACCCTGGAAACGCTTTCTACCAACGCATCGCACGGCGGCATCCAGGGCGTCTACCGCCACGCGTCCACCGCGACCGGCACGGACATGACCTTCTCGGTGTTCGTGCCAGAGCATGAAGAAGCCGAGAAGCTGCCGATAGTCTGGTATCTCTCCGGCCTTACCTGCACGCACGCCAATGTGACCGAAAAGGGCGAGTTCCGCGCCGCCTGCGCCGAGCTTGGCCTGATCTTCGTCGCGCCCGATACGTCGCCGCGTGGCGAGGGGGTGGCTGACGATCCGGCCGGCGCCTATGATTTCGGCCTCGGCGCCGGCTTCTATGTCGATGCCACTGAGCCGCTTTTCGCGCCGCATTACAGGATGTGGAGCTATGTCACCGAGGAGCTTCCCACGCTGATCGCCGAGCACTTCCCGGCCGACATGGATCGCCAGTCGATCATGGGGCATTCGATGGGCGGGCACGGGGCGCTCACTATCGGTCTGACATTTCCCGAGCGCTTCAGGGCGATCTCGGCCTTCGCCCCCATCGTGGCGCCGACGCAGGTGCCATGGGGCCGAAAGGCACTGGGCGGCTATCTCGGCGACGACGAGATATTGTGGCGCAGGCATGACGCCGTGGCGCTGATCGAGGATGGCGCGCGGGCGCCGGCCTTGCTCGTGGATCAGGGGGAGGCGGACCAGTTTCTCGAGGAGCAGCTCCGTCCGGAGATCCTCGGCGCGGCTTGCGCACGCGCGGGTATCCCCCTGACCCTCCGGCTCAGGCGGGGCTACGACCACAGCTATTATTTCATCTCAACCTTCATGAGCGATCATCTGAGCTGGCACGCCAGCCGGATGTGAGCCCGATCGGATTAACGGATATGCCCAACATTCATGTTTTGGCTCGCGATGGAAGCGAGCGCACAATTTCGGTCGCTGAGGGAATCAGCCTGATGGAAGCGCTTCGCGAAGGCGGCTTCGATGATATTCTGGCGTTATGCGGCGGCTGCTGCTCGTGCGCGACCTGTCATGTTTATATCGAGCACGGGCCGGAGGAGCTGAAGGCACCTGGCAGCGATGATGAGGACGATCTGCTCGAGAGTTCTGCTCACCGGGGAGAGGGTTCGCGATTGTCGTGCCAGATCACGCTCGACGGCGCGCATGATGCGCTGACCGTTCGGCTGGCACCGGAAGATTGAGGTTCCGAACGAAATGCCGGTCGAGATAGGGTCGCATTATGATGTCGTTATCGTAGGGGCCGGGCATGGCGGTACACAGACCGCGATCGCACTGAGGCAGGGCGGCTTCTCCGGATCGATAGCGATCGTCGGTGACGAACTCGAACTCCCTTACGAGCGGCCGCCGCTGTCGAAGGAATATTTTGCCGGCCAACGCGACGCGGCGCGCATTCGCATTCGCCCCGAGGCTTTCTGGGCCGACAAGGATATCGCGCTTCTCCTTGGCCATCGTGTCGCGCGCGTCGATCCGGCTGGTCGCGAAGTCTGGGCGTCCGTAGGTGGCCGGATCGGCTACGGCAAGCTGGTTTGGGCAACCGGCGGCAGGCCGAGGCCGCTGCCCTGCCACAATTCCGGCGCCGAAAATCTTCTCTACATTCGAACCCTCGCCGACGCGGATCGGCTGAAGGCGCTTGCGGAGACCGCGCAGCGTGTCGTGATCATCGGAGGCGGCTATATCGGGCTCGAGGCGGCGGCGGTGCTTCGCAAGGCGGGCAAGTCGGTGGTGCTGCTGGAGATGCTGGACCGCGTCCTCGCGCGTGCGGCGGGCGAGGAGATGGCCCGGTTCGTGGAGGCGGAGCATCGCCGGCACGGTGTTGACTTGCGGCTGGGAACGAGGGTCGAGGCGCTGGAAGGCGGCGATCGGATCACCGGCATAAGGCTTGCCGGGGGTGAACGGATTCCCTGCGACTTCGTGGTGGCCGGCATCGGTATCATTCCTGCGGTAGAGGAGCTTGCAGAGGCGGGTGCCGCGACCGGAAACGGGGTCCTGGTCGACGACCGGTGCCGGACCACGCTGGGCGATATCTATGCAATCGGCGATTGTGCCGCGCACCGTAACGCCCATGCTGAGCTTGCCATTATCAGGCTGGAATCGGTGCAGAACGCGTCCGACATGGCGACCGTCGTCGCCAGGGACATCATGGGGCAGGGCCAGCCCTATGCCGCGATCCCGTGGTTCTGGTCGAATCAATATGACCTCAGGATTCAGACGATCGGCCTTTCAATCGATCATGACGACACGATCATCCGCGGCGACATGGCGTCGGGGTCGTTCGCGGTCATTTATATAAGGAGTGGGCGGATTGTCGCACTCGACTGCGTCAACGCGACCAGAGACTATGTTCAGGGCAAGGCGCTGATCTTGGCGGGGATGCATGTAGCAAGCGATCTCGACCGTGAGCGGTTGGCTGATGCATCGCTGCCGCTGAAGTCGCTGTTGGCCATCGAGGCGTGAGAGCCCCTGCGCCGAGCTTGCATGCGCGTTGCGACCCGGACAGCGTTGTATTCTTCCTTTCACGCAGGGCACCATCCGGAGTTTCCAAGGCTGGATCTTTGCGAGGCTAGCTCTCCAAGCCGTCATTGCGCACCTTAGTCAGCACCTTGATGTCAATATCGGTGCCGATTCCAGCGTGTGTAGATGCTGATGCCTAGACTTCGGGACAAAGCGCCAGATGGCATGACAATTCGGCAGGTTTCAGCGCTTCGCCAAGAACAAGCGCGCCGAGCGGAAAGAGGGTTTCTTGGCCGTCGGGCTGCGCGGCGAGCGCTGCGACGCCGGCGCGCAATTGGTTCGAGGCGCAAGACGAATCGCGACTCCGCTCCGTAAAACGCATGGCAAGCCTGCCTTCGCCAACTCGATAGCCAGGACATCGTCTGTGCCTTCTGCGCCGCCGCATCGTACCGCGCCAAAGCTTCGGTCATGGAATCCGAGGCGCATTTCGGACATCAGCGGTCTACCGTGACCGCAATTTCCTAATGATTTGAGTGCCCATCATACTCATGCCGGGCGCGCCATTTGCCTCAGATTGTGGCATTCATGCACCCTGAACTGATTGGAAATGCTGAGGGCAATTGTGGGTCTGAGATTCCCTGCGCGGGCGCGTATCTTGATCGCCTTCAGTCCAGTGCCGCCCAATATCTTTCTGCTCACATCTCCGGATCAACGTGCGACCGAAGAGCAGCTAAACCGCTGAATTCGAGTCATTTTGCTATGCGCCTAAATACTTGAATCTAAGGCGTGATTCCTGTAGTTTTCCTTGGCTATGAACGTGCCGCTCTTGCATCGCGAAACGGATGAGGGCTTTAATCGGCATTCCAACAGCGAGATGCCGGTGTCGTATAAGCCTCCAGAAGACGTACAGCGCGTCGATCTCGCAGATATTCTCGCGAGCCGGGGCGGGGCGCCCTTTGAATCCAAGCAACTGGACCTGATGTTCGGCAGTGAGCGTGAGCGCACGAAGG
>NZ_BARE01000040.1 GCF_000367345.1 Sphingobium xenophagum NBRC 107872 | reverse complement strand
GCAGCAGCGAAAGGCCAGGCTGCCGGGTCAACAAGCAAGGAGGATCATCCCAAAAAGCCGCCAGAACTGGTCAAGGAGCGCACCAAGCCATTCGAAATCGGTATTTAACTCTGCGAGGTGGAGCCTGGACGGCCGGACATTCTCCAGGCAACCTGGCGCACATTGATTTTGGCTAGGGCGGAACTGTGAAGGGCGTTTTCGAGGTCAGCGGCAATTCGCGGTACGATGACGCGATCACCGAGCGGTATCACTTTCCGAGCAATTACCTGTCGGTTGCGCGAGAGCTTGAGAGCGACTGGATCGTCTACCGCGAAACCCGCGTTTCGGGCGGGCGCATGGCCTATATCGCGGCTGCCTTCGTCGAGCGCATCGATGCCGATCCGAGCGATCCCAGCCACTTCTATGCGCGCGTGCGCGACTACCTCGAGTTCGATCAGCCTGTCCCCTACCGCGACGGCAGTGGCCGGTTTGCCGAGCGCTTCCTGCGCGAGATGACACGGCCTGGCGATGCCAGGCGAAGCTTGCGCGGCAAGTCGGTCCGCAGGCTGGAAAACGAGGATTTCGTGGCCATCGTCAATGCGGGCCTTGCCGAAACTCTCGATCCCGAAAACCGCATCCGCCTCGAACTCGATGCCCCCCGCATCGATCCGGAGACCAATCTGCTCCTGCACGATCACTTCGCGGAGCGCCGGGTCGAGCAGATGCTCGTGAACCGCAAGATCCGTGACGCGAACTTCCGCAATCATGTCCTCGATGCGTACGAAAACACCTGCGCAGTCACCGGGCTAAGGATCGTCAATGGCGGCGGCAAGGCTGAGGCGCAGGCCGCGCACATCTGGTCAGTTGCGGGTGGCGGCCCGGACATTGTCCAGAACGGCGTGGCCTTGTCAGCGACAGCCCACTGGCTGTTTGACCGCCACCTCATCACCTTCGACGACAACCTCTGCCTGCTCGTATCGCACAACAAGGTGCCGTCCGAGCTTCTGCAGCTATTCCCGCCAGCGGGTCAGCAAATCCGCCTGCCGCGCGATCAATCGCTACATCCGAGGCCAGAGTTCGTTGCCCGGCATCGCGAGCGATTTGCTGGAATTTGACCCGAGCTCAGATCACACCGATCGGCCGAACCAGATGACCCGGCCGACAACGTGGATCGTCGAGCGATCAACGTCAGACCAGGTCGGATAAGCCGTATTGTCGCTCGAGATCGTGATCAGTCTTCCGCCCGGCTGGATCGTAACCCGCTTCACCACGAGCGCATCGTCGGCACGCAGCACATAGATGCCATCACGCAGGCGCGATCCCTGATCCGAGGAGTCGACCAGGACCTCGTCGCCGTCACGCAGCGTGGGCTCCATTGACTCTCCATGGACATGGATGATCGACAGGCTCGGGCTCTTGGCCCGGGTCAACTTGCCCAGCCAGCGTTCGTCAAAGCCAAAGCGGGTATGGGCTGTCTCGCTCTCCGCGATCGCACCAAAACCGGCCGAGGCATCGACATTGAGGATCGGCACTTCAACCAGACCATCACGCACAGGAAGCGCTGGCCCACCGAGCACCTGCTCATCGACCCCGAAGAACTGGGCAAGGATACGCCGGTCCTCGTCGTCCAGCTTGCGCGGTGAGCCGCGCTTGATGAATTGCTGGATATAAGCGGGGTTGCGATTGAGCAGCCGCGACACCGCGGAATAACCCACGTTTCTCTGCCGGATCAGGCGATCCAGCTCTTCCCTGACATTCTCCATCTGCGTCGCCTTTCAAGGGGCGGTCCAGGTGAGGTGTAGGAATTCATCCTAGACTCGATGGGGTCTTCCTAATAAGAACATAACAAGAACACAAGCTGAATTTGATTCGAGGTAGACCATGAAGCTGCTGGATCGCATCGAGCGTCATCTTAAGGAAACACACATATCAGCCACCCGCTTTGGGCGACGGGCAGTGGGGGATCCACGCTTCGTTCTGGACCTACGGATGGGGCGGAGGCCCCGTCGGAGAACTCTGGAGAGGGTCGAGGCGTACCTCGCCTCGATATCACCGGGGCAACAATCGCAGCCGTAATTTACAGAATCCTCACGTCCTTAATGGAACCAGTCTTGGCGACAGCGGGCGCGTTCGATACCGTCAGAGCTGTTCGGGGTCCTCCTGCTTGAATGCTATTGGCAGACTTGTCTGCTTCCCTGCATAGGAGCAGAGTTCTTCGATTTTGCCGAGTTTCAGGGGGATTGCGTGGAAATTACCGAATGGCTGGGTCATGGTCTGATCTTCTTCTTTACCAAGATTCCGCTCATCGGCGATGCGATGGCTGCTTTCCTGGCTGTCGTATTAGTTGGAACTGCCTTCGCAATATCCTCCCGTTACAAGCGGGATTTCCATGAGCCGCTTGCAAAAGCGATCGAAGCACGGGTTCGACTTCTTGATGATGTGACTGGCGGCAGTACGGCTGATATCGATTCTGCCCGGCTTGCCTTCGCCCGTCGCTTCAATGAAGTCGATGAGCAGATGATGGAGGTTGGTCACCCCGAGGCGCTCCCACTGCGGCGGACCTGGGAGGAGTTTCGAGAAACAATCGTCGATCCGTCTGCGGATGTTCTCCAGAACTCGGCCCGCCCTGAGCACTTCTTCGTAAATCTCGGAGACAGCCACCGCGGGCTCAACTGGTTTGCGAACATCTTTATCGCCATCGGCCTGCTGATCACGTTCCTCGGCATCATTGCTGCCCTGTCGACCCTGGATTTCAGCGGTGGGGTCGATGCGATGCAGGAGCGCCTCAATGAACTGATGAAGGTCGCCGGCGCAAAGTTTTGGGCCTCAGTGGGCGGCATCGTGGCGTCCATCGTCCTGCGTTCTTACGATTACCGGTTCGGTAAGCGGATCAATGACGGCCTCTCCATGCTCTGCGACAAGCTTGAGCATGGCATGGCCTATCTGCCGCCGCAGCGCATTGCGAGCGATCAGCTGGAGCAGCTGAAGGAACAGACCCCCGCCCTCAGGACCTTCTCCGAGCAGCTGGCTGCAGCGCTTGATGGCGCTCTCGAAAAGCAAATGGCCCCGATGATCACCCATCTAGGCTCGATCCAGCAAGGCATCGACAAGATCAGTGGCGGCGGCGGCGAAGCTGTCCGTGATGCCATCGCTTCGAGCGCCGGCGCCGAGATGGCGGGCCTTGCCGATGCGATCGGGGCAATGACCGTGTCGATGGCCACCATGTCTGAGCGGCTTGAGAAACAGACAGGAGAAGCAGACCGGCAGATCGAGGACGCCGTGCGCCGGTTCGGCCAAGCCTCCGAAGAGATGCGCACCGCGTTCGGTGACCTTAATCGCAACTTTGGCGTGATCGCCGACCGGATGCGCGAGGAAAATGAGCAAGCGAGCGCACTTGCCCGCCAGAGAATGGATGAACTGCTCACCAGCCTCGGCACAACGCTGGACGATATGAAAGTTGGCTTGGCGACCGCGGCCTCGCAGCTCGGGGAAGCCTCCTCCAATGCTGCAAATAATGCGGCTCGGATCGGTCAGGACGCAATGGAGAAGTCCTTCTCCGAATTCGTGGAACGCTTCAACGGAGCAGGCACTCCGCTTGTAGCCAGCATGAAAGATGCCGGAAGTGCGATCTCTGTTTCAGCTGATCGGCTATCTTCGGCCCAGACGGCGATTGGTGACCATGCACGGGCCATCGAGCAGGTCGCCGCCCGTTCAGGCGATCTGGCAACGGCATTCGGCACGGTCGCCAATGATGTCGAGGCAGCTGCCGCTCCAGTCAGGCAGTCTGCCTTGTCGATTGCGGAAGCTGTCAAATCGGTTGAGGCGGTCGTCGCCAAGAACGCCCAGTCTTCCGAGAGCGCCCGGGATGAAATGCGCGAGCTCGCCGCATCGCTGAATCAGACGGCAACAGCAGCCTCGTCGGCCTGGTCTGAATACCGGGCCCGCTTTGAGGAGGTCGATCGCTCACTCGGAGCGGCGCTCGAAAAAATCACTGATGCAGCGGGCAGCCACGCTACGAACCTCAATGAACGTGTTGGCCAAATCGATCGCGCACTGGGCGAAGGTGTTGCCCAGCTTGCAGGTGCACTTGAGCCACTGACGACCCTGCGCGACACGGTCGAGGAACTGGCCGGAATTCTTGCGAACCAAAATCGGGAAGCTGCTGAATAATGGAAGGCGCCGTTCGCAGGAGACCCCCTGAAGAAGGCGAAAGCTACTTCATGTCCATGACGGACATGATGGTTGGCCTCCTTCTCATTTTTATCATCCTACTGGCTTACTTTGCATTGAATTTGCAGTCGAAGACCGAGGAGCTGACTGGCGCCAACCGAACCCGGGCAGAGATCCTCAACGACCTGCAGCAGTCTTTGAAGGACAAAGGCCTGCAGGTCGAAATTGACACGAAGACAGGTGTGCTCCGCCTGCCTGATGACGTGCTGTTCGACAAAGGGCGATGGGAGCTGAGCGACAGAGGGCAAGCCGCGATCAGCAAGGTTGCCAGCGCGATGGTCGAGGTTCTCCCCTGCTATACCACGTCAAACCTCTGCAAAGAGGAACGCTCAAAGCACCTGATCGACGCCGTCTTTGTTGAAGGGCACACTGATTCTGACGCTATGTATGGCGGGATGAACAACTATGGCCTTTCGGTTCGAAGAGCCGAAACGACGTTCACCATGCTTCAGTTCAATCAGCCGGCCTTGCGAGGGTTCCTCAACAAGCCAGCAGGGCAGCCAGGTTCTGCGCCGATCCTAGGCCTGAGCGGCTACGGACCGGACCGCCCTATCGCCCAAGGTGATAGCGAGGCGGCGAAAAAGCGTAATCGACGGATCGACTTGCGATTCCTGATGACTACACCCAGCGCGGGGCTGGACAAGGATATCTTGAGGCAGGAGCGATGAGCGTCCTGCGCGCGGCAATCGATCGTATGGACGCACTTGCGTCCGCCGGGCTTGCCAAGCCTCCGACAACGCAACCCGAATTACAGCGACAACTCGCCAAACTTGATGCGAGCATCGGTGAGGCGGAGCCAGTTGTCGAATTGAAGCCTTTCTTGCGCAGTGCGGCCGAGAATGGTGCCGAGGCGCTCCCGCGCTTCCAACTCAACCGGGTTCTGCGCGGTGCTTGGTGCGATCCAGAGTTCGACGAGTTGGGATCTACTGCTCTCGACCGTGCTGTCGAGGAACAGCGGCGCAGTTCCGATCAAGCAATGATCGATGGCTACCTCACCTATTTTCCGGTGGACCGGCCTATCATGGGCAAGCTTGCAGAGGCTGCCTCGAGTGCTGCCCTGCGACATGAGTGGGCATGGCGAGAGAGGGCCCGGCACTGGGAGTTATTTGCGCCCTCGCAAGGCCCTACACGGGTGGCACAGGATTTACTCGCCCGCGACGATGACCAGGTCTTCCAGCTGATGCGGGAAGTTGGGTTGGGAGCAAATCTGGCGGCGAGCGGCTTTGGGCAGGCAACGTTCGCCAGATTTTGCGTAGCGACAGCAGAGTTGCCGCCGAGCAAGGCAGTCCCGGCGCAGCGCAGCCTGCTGAGGCTCTTTGATAGGGAGGCCCTGGCAGGCCAGATTGAGCTCGTCGTGCGCGCGCTGCTGGAACCTTGGGTCAAGGAGAAGCCCGAGCCTGAGCATCGTAAGGCGATTTCCGAATTTCTCCTTGATCAGGTCGGTGATCCCCGTCTTCAGCGGCCCCGCTGGGACAGGATCGTTCGGTCTCTGGCCGAGAGCATTGGCGAAGAACGCGCAATTACAGTCACACAGGTCTTCAAACGCTGGCTCACCGAAGTCGCAATGCGCGAATTCTTCCGGGCTATCGCCAAGACTACCGATCGGCCCGATCAATGGGCGCAACGTGAAAAGTTCTGGATGGCCTACCTCGACGACGGCCTTGTCAGTGATGCATGGCCCGCCTTGGGTGTCCGGGCCCGCAACCAAATCGAGTATCTCATCAGACAAAGCGGCGAACGCCCGGAATATGGAATTATTCGAGGCGGCCCAGCCTCATCTTCCTCAATCATCATGCAGATTGGCGATCTCAGGATTTCCGAGTGGAGCGACAACGGGTCATGCCGCTTTTGGAGTGATAGCGATCCGAATGCTCCGAAGCTTTACGCAAAAATATACGACGGCGGAAAACTGCGGACCACGGCCGGTCGGACAGACTTCGAGTATGAATCTCACGTGCCTGCAAGCCCGGGTTGGGAAGGCAAGTTTGCGGGGATAATTAATCGCCGGACATCAATCTTGCACCCGCGGTTTGGGAAAGGCCGTGGGCGGAACTGGAACGATCGATGGTAAGCACCAAATTCGTCGCAACCCAACAGAGCGATGGCAGCGAGGCGATCACACTGTTGCGCGAGCGGCCGGGCGGGCTGTTCAAACGGGCGTCAAGCGAAACGGTGCCATACTCGGAATGGCCCAAGGTTGCTCCCGAAGCAGGGCAAGCAGCCTTGGCGCTCGCACGCTCGTTCGATCAGGAAGGGCAAATTGTTGAAGAGGACGGAGGGGTTGTCCTTCCCCCTCACATTGCCGCACAACTCGACGAGGCCGATGCTTTTGCCCTCGGCTTGCCGCCTGCAACGCCTCTGACACTACAGCTGAACTCGAGCGGATCGCTCGCCGAAGGATCCATCACGGTCAATCCGAAGTGGATGCGCCGCGGCGGCGCGCCGGTCCGTGCTGATATTCTTGGCGTTCGCGTGCGAGAAGGAGGCCGCGTCAGCCGCATTCCAGAGCCCGTATTTTCCGTCTTCCTGGCTGCACAAGCGGTGAAGGCAGCCAGTGACGCCGACGAACGAAGAGCAGCCTTTGCCGAGCTTCGTGAACTACTGGGCGATAAGCTCGGGGCAGGCATCGAAGCCGACGGGTTTCTGGAACGCATTCGCATTGCCTACGCTGCAAACTTCTCGTTGAATGCAAAGACCGATCATGGTCGCTTCGACTTTGACCCGGTGCTCTTTTCAAGACATGTGGGCGAAACGACGGAGGGTGACCTCGTCGATGAAAATGAAGCCTCCTTGCTGACCCCGCAGGATGCCCTGCATTTCCAGCGCAGATTTCGGAGCCAGGAAGGGGGGCGGCGTAGTTACCTCCTTTCCGACGGAACGCTGCTGTTCCTCGACCCCTTGCTGGGCAAGGCCCTCGACATTGTTCGGACCAAGCAGGCTGGCAGCTCGCAGGAAAAGCGCGAGTTCCTTCGCTCTCCCCAGCGGGTTTTGCGCGAAGAGCTGAAACTCGATGCTACCGGCGATGACGAAGCGGCCGACCGGCTTTTTATCGAGACGCAACAGTTTTCCGAGCGTGTTAGCGGGATCGAGGTCTGGCAAAAACCGGTCCTGCCTTGGATCAAGCCGAAGCCCAACAGCTGGCTGCCCGAAAGCTTCGGCCTGAGGATTGGTAATCCTCCCGATACACGACACATTGCCTTGGCTCCCGGTGACGCTGAGATTCTCGCTGGCGACCTTGAGACGGCAATCAAGGCGGGAGACGAAACCGTCGCCTGGCGGGACGAGAACATTCCCGCCACCCCGGCTACCCTTCAGGCAACGCGCGGAATTGCCGATCTTGAGCGACAAATCGCAGCGGAGACAGGAGACCAATCGCGATCTGAGGATGAACGTGAACCGGTCGACATCTTCTTTCTGCAGGTCGGGGAGAATTTCGAGCAACTCGATTATGCGCGTCTGCCTCGGCCGAAGTCCGCTCCAGAGGCATTTCAGGTTCCGGCCCTTCCGCAAGGTCTGAAATCCGAGCCAAAGCCTCACCAACGCGAAGCGTTTGCCTGGCTGACTGAAGCATGGGAACGCAGGTTGCCCGGCGTCCTGCTCGCCGACGATATGGGCCTGGGCAAGACATTCCAGGCGCTCATGTTCCTGCTCTGGCTAAGATCCAACTCGGCCCACCCCAAACCAGTGCTGATCGTTGCGCCAACTGGCCTGCTTAAGAATTGGCAAGCAGAACTGGCTCAACACGTAGAGGCTGGCCTGATCGGGCCCGTGATTGAAGCCTTTGGGACAAACTTGCGCAGCTACCGGCTGGAGGCTGGAAGCGACATTCGCGGGGGCACCTCACGGCTGGATGCCGGCGAGTGGGAAGACGCAGGGATCGTTCTCACGACGTACGAAACGATGCGCGACTATCACATGAGCTTTGCGCGCATTCCGTTTGATGCGATCGTATACGACGAGATCCAGAAGCTTAAGAACCCGGCCAGCCAAATGACCCGGGCAGCTAAGGCGCTCAATGGTCGCCTGCAAATTGCCATGACCGGCACGCCAGTCGAGAACCGGCTGCAGGATCTCTGGTCGATTGCCGATACGGTCTACCCTGGGTTCCTCGGATCGAGCCGGGAGTTCGAAAGCAGCTATCCGGCGAACGATCTGGCAGGCCTTGAAGACCTGCAGCAACGCTTGGTCGAGCGTGACGACGAGTTCCCACCCTTCATGCTCAGGCGCATGAAAGACGAGATCCTCACCGGTCTGCCCGAGAAAACAGCCCGCAAATACGCGGTCGAAATGCCACCTGCCCAGGCGCAGGCCTATGATCTCGTGCTCGCTAGAGCGCGCGCGCTTCGTGAAAGCGGCGAGCAAGGCGCGATGCTCAAAGTACTGCACATGCTGCGCGGGACATCGCTCCATCCGTTGGCGCCGCGCGGCGTCACGGATATTGACGCCTACGTTTCCCAGTCGGCGCGCTTGAAGAAGACGTTCGAGATTCTCAAGGACGTTAAACAGCGCGGCGAGAAGGCACTGCTGTTTTGCGAAGATCTGGAAATGCAGGCCTTTTTGGCCATGGCTATCCAGGAGCGCTTCGACCTCAAGCACAGGCCGATGTGCATCAGCGGCAAGGTGGCAGGTCATAAGCGCCAGGAGATGGTGAACGCATTCCAGAGCTCAGCGTCCGCCTTTGACGTACTAATTCTGTCTCCCAAGGCAGGGGGTGTTGGACTCACCATCACCGCCGCCAACAATGTGATCCATCTCTCGCGCTGGTGGAACCCAGCTGTCGAAGACCAAGCCACCGACCGCGCCTACCGTATCGGTCAGACACGTCCGGTCACGATCCACATTCCGATGGCTATCCATCCCGATGAGGCGATCGGTCCGTCGAGCTTCGATCAGCGTCTCGATGCCCTCATGGAGCGCAAGCGCTCACTGAGCCGTGGCCTGCTGATGCCGCCCGAGAGCGAGCGGGATGTTGAGGACTTGCTTGCAGACGTGCTCGACGGGAAGCGGGCCGAGCGACAAGATCAATCCGCCATAACGCCCGAAACGGAGCCCCAAACTGCCCGGGAGCAGGCTAGTTACAGCATTGAACGCCTCGCTGCGACAGAGCCCCAGGTCAGTGATGAGACGCCCAAATTCGTAGCGAGCGAATCCTTGCCGCCCGCGCCTGAGGAAGCGGCAACGTCCAGTCCGACTGAGGACAGAAGCGCGCCATCAGAGGACACAGTCGACGAGGTCGTCTCAGCGCCGTTGGACAGCCCGCTGATTCGTCGCCCGATTCTCTCGGTGCGAACTCCCGTTGAAGCGGCAGAAGCACGGGCTTCCCACGTTCAGCGCGTGGTCTTCGAACAATATGGGCAGAGAGACTGGACCATTTTTGAGCAGCACGTCCGGGATGCGAAAATCGCACTGCTTGAGATTCAGGATCCGTACTGCTGCGCTGATGGGCAAGCGCGGGGACGACTCATCAGCTTCATCAGTCGCTTTGGTCAGCTCGCTTCACAAATCGCCGCCGTCCATGTTGTGACCTTCGATGCGGACTCGGTTCAGACGCGGGAACCCGAAAGCACTAACGATCAACGCAAAGATCTCGAAGATCGATGGAACCGCATGCTGGCATCGGTGCAGTTGCACCTGGCGCAAAAGTCACGCCGATCCGTCGGAGACCTGCACGATCGTTTCGTTAAAGCCCGGCTCGCCAACGGGGACTCTGTCATCTGGGATTTGGGGCGAGGTATCGACGGGGTCATGAGCGCGCGCTGGTCCTGTGTAGTCAATGCTTTTTACGATAGAGCTTCACGAAGTTCGTCTCTGATGCACTGAAAGTCTCGTCCTCCATCATTGATTATAAAGTAATGTTCATTGATGGTTAGCGCACGGTGGGTAACGCCCGTTACCGGGCGATAATGCAGTTACAGGGGGCGATTCAGCAATGCAGGAACGCGATTTCAAGGCTGAAATCGAAGCTGCGCGCAACGATCCTGCTCAGCTGCGCAAGATTGCGGACGCAATTCAGGCGACAGGTGGTTCGCGTCTTCTGGTGATCCGGGCGATCCAGTTGGCCAGAGCCGCAGATACGGGTCCTCATCCCTTGGGCAAAGCAAGCGCCGAACTGGGCTTGCCTCGGCCAACCGGCCTGCCGCTTTACCGCTACAAGCTTGCGCCCGGAATGTTCGAGCGCATGGAGAAGAAGTTATCTTCCGGCCTCCCGTCTGACTGGCAACGTCCATCACTGGCACCAGCCTTTGTGCTGTGGGCCGCAGACTGGTTTCGGCGATCATATCAGGGCGGCGTCCAACGCTGGTCTGACATTGAGACGGTACTCGGGCTGCGGCTTTCGCAAGGTGAATGGCGTGATCTGGCCGACCAGGGGTTTCGCGCCTGGGGTATCGAGCCGTTTATTACGGCCCACGGCAATCAACGGCTATCCAACCTGGCGCGTCAGGGCGGATTCCCGGCCGCGGCGATGGCGAGCGGAGCAAGCTGGCCAAGAAAGTTTCTCGAACGGGCTGTTGGCGAGCTTCTAGGCTCAGACGCGCAGGACATCGGCACAGCAGTGGCCACCTGTGAGCGCAACGAATACCTGCTGCCGACAATCTGGCGCAGCCAGGAAATGTACGCGATCTGCGGCGAGCTGGCGCTCAAAATTGTGGAGTTGCGGGCATTCGCTGACAAGGAAGTACCCGCCGACGGTCGTCCGTACTCGGCGCGCCTTGACCAGGCCTACGAGGACTGGCGCGATGAATTGCCAATGACCTTGGACGGGGCGGCGGCGGGTCTGATCGATACGCTGCTGGAAGCAAAAAAACTCTCCAGCAGCGGCAGCATTCGCGTTGGCCGGCTGATTTCCCAACATGGCGAAGAATGGCGTGAATGCCTCGATTTCCATCTCGACGGACGATGGGATGATAAGGATCAGCTGCTTTCGCCCGGCAATCACGTTCGCGTATTCCTCCAGCCCTCCGATGGCTTGGCAGACCGCATCTCCGGCAGACTTGCATATCTTGAGCACGAAGACGCCAACCGCTGGATCGCAAGACCGATGCGGAGCGAAGCTGCAATCGAGTTTCCATTCGACCTTCCGGTTACGGCCGAATTTCACGCACGCGGAGATCGGCTGGCGCGCAGCTTCATGCTGCCCGGAGGGAAGCCGGTGAGCAGTGGGCTGCGCGTATTTGAACGGCGCAGCACAAATGCCCAGCACACAGCCTTTGCTCTCATCGGCCAAGGCTCCGGCGCCTACAAAGCGGAGCCTGTTCTGATCGATGTTCCACAGGACTGGTCGGTCCGAGGAAAGGACGGCAACGCCGAGATCGAGCTCGAAGATTTTGCCTTCGCTCCAGGGCGCCGCCTTTATCGGTGCGCGGGCACAATCATCGCTCAGAAGAGCAATGGTGACTGCTTCCTTGTCCGAACCGGGCAGAGTGCGGATCGTAAGGATCGGCTCTCGATCGTGGCCAATTCAGTTTCCGGAGTGCAGTCGCCTGACGGCGAACAGCTCTTCAAGCACCCGCTCCATGCTCAGGTGTCAGATGGTCTGTCTCACCGGGTCGCATCCCGGGGAGAGGTTCGTTGGAGGTTTGCGGGTCAACGTAGCTGGTCTGAAGACTTGGCCGCTGCCGGGCCAGGGTTGTGTGAATTCGCTTGGCTCGATGGATCAACAGGCCATGTGCGCGATCGACTGACTGCGTTCGTATTGCCCGCTGCTTTTGAGCTGACACAGCGGAGCAACGGGACCTATGCCGATATTGAACTGAGCGGTTGGGACTGGGACGCTGTGCTCGGCGAGGAAACGCCCAGTTCGCAACACAGCTGGAGGATCAGGATTGATCCACCGCGCCGAGCCTTGCTGACCTTACGCCTGGCTCTCGCTCAGGTTTCTGCATTCGACCTGAAGGTTCCGCTCCAATCGAAGGAATGGCTCACAACATGGGGCGGAGACCTCCTGCCTCGCGACGCAGTTCTTGGCCTTGCCGATCTGCGTGACACAGTGGCACGCGTCCCCTCGACTTCGATCCTGATGGGTGAAGTCGCTCATCATGCGGGTGCTGCGCTGGACGCCGACTGGCGAATCGATGGGGAACTTGGCCTGTCGGCACTGCGAACGGATATTGCAGCCCTGATGCGCCCCCTTGGCATCGACGCTCAGGTCAGGCTCGATTTTCACAACGGGAGCAATGACCACTGGTATGTCACGGAGTTTGGAAACACCCTCGAGTGGGAACCAAACGGAGGGCTCCGTCCGAGAACCGCGATAGTCGGTGAGGATGTTCGGGTGTGCGGCCGCTCCCTTGGGGCTCCCGAGAAAGAGCTAGAATTTGGCAGTTACGACGGTCTGCAGAGTGGCCTTGGAGGCCAGCTGATTCACTTGCCGCGCCTCAATGGTGATTGGCTTGTCTATCTCCGCGAGGGCTCCCGCGTCCTTACTCGGCCCAAATTTGTCTCAGGCGACCCGGTTCACGAAGTTCCGCAGCATCGACTTGGCCGGGCCATGGCCCAGCCATTCGTCCAGGCGCAAGAGGACCTGCAGTCCCTCGTCGCCGAAATAGCTCATGACCCAACGACGGCCGAGGCCAGTCAGACGATCCAGGTCGTCATGAAGCTGGCCTTGTCGCTCAACGGTCTCCCACCACAGACATTCGAGATCTTCAGCAAACTGGTACACGCCGGTGCACTTGCTCCCCTGTTGCTGTACCGCTGTGAAGAGCAGCACTTGTCGACCGTTCTCGAATTGTTCGACGGGCTTTGTTCGAGCTGGACCCTTTTGCCTTACGGCGCATGGGATGCTGCTTTCCAGGCCCAAGGATACTATCTCGTTACCCGGCTGGACGATCCCCAATGGGCGTTAACGAGGCTCACTGAGCGCCAGAATGAAATCGCAGCGCGCGCACCGCAGCTGGCCCCGCTGATTTGTCGCGATTTTTCGCCGGCGACCTGGGAGGACGTGCGCAGTCACTTCACCGACCATACCAGCGAGGCCATCAGCACGGACGCTGGCGGCTTCAACCCTTTCCGTCCCGCCTTCCACGCGCTGCTCCCAAAGGAGAATTTCCTCGAATCCCTCATGCGGGTCTTTGATGCGCCGTTTGTGGCAGCCTTGGCGGCTATGGGGCGGATCACACTCGACAAGGGACACATTCTCACGGTGAAAGACGTCGAGCGACGTCATCCCGCATACTTTGCCAAGGCCTATGGCCACGCCCTCACGGAGCTTAAGAATGACCGCTAACAATATGCCCCAGCCTGCTCGTCTGTCGCCGATGGATGTCCATCGGCGCTTGCGGGCCGGCCTCGCAGAAGCGGTCGTGTCGCGGGCAGGCATCAGGCATGAGGGTCTGAACGCTTTCCTTCGCCACAATCTTGCCAGCACCAATCCCTCCAAGGGTGCTCTGCTGTCGGAACAGCTCTTTCAGGCCGCGCCGGGCTATGTTTCGTCCGGCAAAAGCCCTGATGAACTAGCCTCGCTGCTCCATCCCCGCACGATTGAAGCGATCACGCAAACGCCGGATAAAGAGTTGCGGTTCGACTATCCGGCTTACGCCCACCAGCTGAGCACTTGGGAGCTGCTGAGCACTGCGGAACCTCAATCCGTATTAGTCTCCAGTGGAACGGGTTCAGGCAAAACCGAGTGTTTCCTCGTTCCGCTGCTCGATGACCTGGTACGCGCGTCTGAAGCAGAGGGTCAGCTGACAGGCGTGAGGGCCCTTATGCTGTATCCGCTCAATGCGCTGATCGCGAGCCAGGAGAAGCGCCTCACGGCCTGGACGAAACCGCTGACCGGGGATGTACGCTTCGGACTCTACAATGGGCTGATGGCAACGGCGCGGAAATCAAGCCGCGACAAGGCCGAGCACGAAATCCCGCATCAGGTTCTCTACCGCGAAACCCTTCGCGCAAATCCGCCACCCATCCTCGTCACGAACCAGACGATGCTTGAATATATGACGATCCGGCGTGAGGACCGTAAGATACTCGATGCATCTCGGGGCAAGCTCCGCTGGATCGTGATCGACGAGGCGCACAGCTACATTGGCTCAGCCGCCGCGGAGCTCTCACTATTGCTCCGACGCGTCATGAATGCGTTCGACGTGACGCCCGATCAGGTCCGCTTTGTGGCGACCTCAGCCACGATAGGGTCGGCGGATGACGCGGAGGCGGTTGCTTCGCTCCAACGGTTCCTCTCCGATATCGCCGGCGTGCCTCTCGATCGCACCCATGTTGTGATCGGCAGGCCGCAACCGGTGGACCTTTCGAAGGTGCTGACCGCATCAGACGATCCGGCGGCCCGCGTGGTGGCCGAGATGCTCGAAGAGAAGCCGCAGACCATCTCGTCGCTGTCGTCTGTGACGATGTCTGCCGAAAAGATCCTGCTCGACCTGTCTGCGCACAATGCCAACGAGGCCAGGCCGGTCCTGCCGATGCGCGCGCACAGTTTCACGCGCGCGATTCCTGGCCTGTGGACCTGCATTAGCTCGGACTGCACTGGAGGCACACGGCCGGAGGGCTGGCCGTTTGGCCCCGTCCTGTTTGATCAGAAAGACAGTTGCCCGCACTGCCAGTCGCTTGTGTTTGAGATCCAGAGCTGCCCGGATTGTGGCGAGCCGTTCCTGCCTGCGGACGATCTGGGTGACAGGGTCTTGCCGCGGCGAAGCGACCAAGACACCGACGAGTTTCGCGAAAACAGCTACCGCGATCGCGACCATGAGGATGACGAGGAGGACGAGCGGCAACCTGATGGCATCGGGCATCCGCGTCTGATCGCTATCAATGTGCAGTCCCAGTCGACGCCTGTTGGATTTGACGTCATCAGCGGCGAATTGAACGATGGCGCGGGCCAATTCCAGCTGACTCAATTGAACGAGGGTCGCTGCCCTGCGTGCCTCAGCAACAAGCGCCACGGAAGGCCTGCGATGCTGTCTTTCCGTTTCGGCACGCCGTTCCTGACCCAGAATGCAGCGCCAATCCTCCTGGAGGGTGTTTCACCGCACCAGGCAGAGCATGCTTTGCCTTTCGATGGTCGCCAGCTCATCAGCTTCTCCGATAGCCGACAGGGCACAGCCCGGTTTGCCGCCAATATCGAGACCAACGGTGAGCGCGGATTTGTTCGCGGGTTCATCTACCATGCAGTGCAGAAGGCGGCGCAAGGCAGCGATCTCCCGGAGGAAAAGCGGCAGGAACTAATCCAGAAGCGTGCAAAGCTCGCGAGCCTCGTCGATGAAATGCCTTCGTTCAAGGACGACATCGGCAAGATCGACGCCGAGCTTAACGGGGTCGGCGCAGCCGGCATTGCTTGGAAGGAACTGGTATCGGCTCTCGCGTCGGAGCCGACAATCGGCATGATGGCCAAGGTCTGGGACCTTGATCGCAGCGAGCGCTATCATGATAATCGCGAAGCTCTTGCGCGCTTCATGATGCTGCGTGAACTCGCCCGCAGACCACGTAACGCCAACGCCATGGAAACGCTGGGTCTTGCACGCTTGCGTTTCCCCGACATCGAGCGGATCGGCAAAGAAAAGCTGCCCGAGGCCGTTGCAGCAAAAGGTTACTCAATCGAGGACTGGCGCGACTTCCTGTACTTCATGGTTGACTATTTGCGAGGTCAGTTCGCGCTGGACGTCGATGACGCGGATGCTCGTTGGATGCCCGGTAGGGCCCGACCGAGGAACGTTATTGGTCCCGACCAGCCGCCCGGAGCGAAGCGAGATCTCATTTGGCCCTCGGTCAACACGAAGGGCCGCCAGCCAGACTCCGTCCTCCTTCTTGCTACCGCCCTGGGTTTGGATATCTCGGAGCCGCGCGATCGCCACGAAATCAATCAACTCCTTCGCACAGCGTGGGAACACATGGCGCCGCTTCTCACCGGTGTCGGCGGAACATACAGTTTGCGTTTGGAGAAGGCCGCAGAGATCGAGGCCGTGACGAAAGCCTGGCAATGCCCGCTTACGCGGCGGGTGTTGCCCCGGCACGTGTTCGGCCGTTCGCCAAACCTTGTCACCACGGGAACCGGAAGGTTCGACGGCAAGGTGGTCGCGGAAGTCGAATTCCCGAAGCTGCCGCATACCCGGCCGCTCAATTCCGAGACCAAGCAAAGGTTGGTCAACTGGCTGGGTGACAATGAGCTGGTGCGGTCCCTACGCGGCCTGCATCTATGGACTCACCTCCATGATCAGGCAGCGCTTGCGACCCCTTATCTGCGTGCTGAAGAGCATAGCGCGCAGCAGCCTCCGCATCGCCTCCGGGACTTCGAGGAGCAGTTCAAGCAAGGCGACATCAACCTCCTTGCCTGCTCCACGACAATGGAAATGGGCGTTGATATTGGATCAATTGAGGCGGTCCTGATGACCAACGTTCCGCCCTCGATTGCCAACTATAACCAGCGCGCCGGTCGTGCAGGACGACGGGGCCAAGGGTTTTCGACGAGCCTGACGCTTGCACGCAACACCCCCCTCGATCTGGAGACGTTCGCCGATCCTGCTAGCTACCTCGCCCGCAAGCTCGCATCGCCGCGCGTGTCTCTGGATTCGGACCGGATCGCTCTGCGCCACGCGAATGCCTATCTGCTCGCCCAATGGTTCCGAGAGGTGGATGGCGAGTTCGCCCGGACCAAGACGGGCGACTTCTTCGGCTGCCGCGCCGACCTTCGACCTTTCGAAGGGCTGCCGCCCGTGGACGCATTCTGCGAATGGGTTCGACTGCCCACTACTGCTGCAAACACAGACGCTGGGCTCAAACGCCTGCTGAAGGGTACTGGTCTCGAATTCGACACCGCGATCCGTGAGCACACGGCTGTGATGTTCGAACAGGAGGCCGCAAGCTTCCGACGGACCTGGCAGCGCCTGAAGGACGATGCAGATGCGCTGGAAGGTCCTGCAAAGAAAGCTATCGAGTTCCAGGCGCGGCGCCTGTGCAAGGAGTTTCTGCTCAAGGAGCTGGCCAATCGGTCACTGATCCCGGGAAGCGGGTTTCCTACAGCCGTTGTTCCCTTCGATACCTTGTGCGCGGAAACCCAAAAGGCGCAGGATCGCCATCGCTCGGACGAGGAGGGTACGCGAGATCGCCGCTATGAATGCCCAACTCGCAATGCCGACATTGCAATCCGTGAATATGCTCCTGGTGCCGAGGTTGTGGTTGATGGCCTCGTCTGGAAGTCGGCCGGCGTAACGCTCAATTGGTTGAGCCCGATTGATAGCGGCCAGCGAGAGCCGCAAAACTTGCGCTGGGCTTGGTGGTGCGATCAATGCGGCGGGGCCGGCTCTGATCACCAGATGCCCGAGCGTTGCGACCATTGCGGCGATCCGAACGTCAAGACGGAGCAATTCCTCGAGCCCGCCGGTTTCAGGGTTGACTGGAACGCGCAGCCCCATGCCGACACCGACCAGGCGGTCTACATCGAGCCCAAGTCACCAAAGGTCAGCGTCGGAGACGCCTTGTGGCAGCCCCTTCTGCAGCCGGAAAGTGGGCGTATCCGTGCTTCGCACGATGGTTACATCTACCACCATTCGCGCGGACCAAACGACAAGGGCTACGAGATTTGCCTCGAGTGCGGACGAGCCGGAGAAGCGGGTACAGATGCGCTCAAGGATCACTGGCCGCTTACGCCGCGCGACAAGAAGGCGATCGATCGCTGTCCGGGCAACGATCAGGGATACGCGATTACGCGCCCCTTGCCTCTGGGACACGAGGTTCTGACCGACGTGGTCGAGATCCAGGTGCCAGGGCTTGAAAACGACGGTGCTGCCTGGGCGCTCGGGGCCGCAGTGCGCGAAAGTCTCGCTCGCTGGCTCGGGATTGAGCCGCGCGAACTGGGGATCGCTGTAGCTGCGAGGGATGGCCAGTTGGGCCGCAAGGCACCTTCGATCTATCTGTTTGACGAGGCATCTGGCGGTGCCGGATACACACCGCGGCTGCTCGACGATATCTATCATGTTTTTGAGCGGGCTTCTCATGTTCTCGATTGCCCCAAGGAATGTGAAATGGGGTGCTCGGCCTGTGTGCTGGCCGCAGATCTCTACAAACAGCAAGGCCGTCTCGACCGGCGCGCGGCCTTGATCGCTGTTCGTGCCTTCCTCGAAAAGAATGCCGAGTTGCCTGAGGAAGACCGCGCCGTTGCGGACGCTAAAGCTGTCAACGATGCGGCCAACACAATTCTGCTGCGCGCGCGCAGCGGAGATAGCGTAACGGTATTTCTGCCGGAGGCTTTTGACCTCGCCGAACTATCCTCGATCAAGATGCGGTCGTTTTTCTCGTCTGCCTCAGCCCGAGGCGTGCCGATGACGCTCGTTCTGTCCCACAAATCGTTCGACAACCTGGCAGAGGTGGAACGCCGGTTCTTGCGCGACGTGGCAGTACGTAACGACTTCCGACTTGGTCTTGGGCAGGCTGAAAGCGGTCCCTTCGGAAATTGTCGTATAGCAGAACTGATCTCCTCTGGCGGAGCCAAGGCCTTCTTTTCACGCGATGCGAATGCAGCGCAGCCTGGTGAACGATGGGGCGTTGGCGAAACCCATGCGGTCATTGCCGGCAGCATTACTCCGCCGACGTCTTTCACTTTGATCGCTGCCGATGGCTTGGAGCGCCAAGTCGCTCCCGGGGACAAGGTGGAGGTCATGCTTGGCTTTGGCCAATGCCCGGTAGGACAGTTTGGCAAGCGCTTCGGTGCGAAACTGAAGCAGCAGATGGAAGCCGCGGGTATCTGGCATCCTGGCCAGCTGGTCAGAATTTCCTACTCTGACCGCTACCTCAATGCCCCGCTACCCATGCTTCTGTTCTTGCGGACATGCGAGAATCTTGCCGCAGAGCTGAAGGCCGGTGACACGGTTGAAGTCGACGTTGTCGTACAGCCGTTGAAGAAAGACCGGGTGCCATATCGGATTTTCAACGACTGGGATCATGAAGGCGATCGCGAAGACGTGGCGCAGTTCCTAGGTGAGAAACTTGGTCTCGATGTCGCCTTGGAGGTGACTGGCAACGCGATTCACGGACGGAAGCTCGAGTTGGAGTACGCAGATGGGCGCAAGGCTCTCGTCTTGCTGGATCAAGGGTTTGGGTACTGGCGCATCGTAGGTGACGCGCCGAGACATGACTTCCGCGCGGCACCGGCTGCTCAGGCAAGTGACCTCTATCGCTCAAACACGGCAGTGTCGGGGACTGGAGAAAGCTACTTTGCTGTGGCCAAACGATGATTTCGCGATCCTCTCGCAACCGCTGCGAGGAAAGCGTCATCAGCCAGCGATCTCAAAGCACTTTCATTTCTGGCTATTTTGGCCAAAAGTGAACCCTCGGGCTCGGGGTCGTTGAACAATGCAAATACTAGCTGCCAAGGATGCGAAGTATAACTTTGGGCGACTAATCGACATAGCACGCGCGGAGCCGGTTACAGTCGAGAAGCATGGACGGGCGGTCGTCGTGGTGTTGGCAGTTGAAGAATACGAACGCCTGAAGGCGATTGAAGCGGGGCAGAATGGTTGATCAAGTAGGCAAAGAGCGGTTTCTGGATGCGTTGACGCATCTTGGCGGATCTGCCGGCAATGTGCGTCTGCGCGAAACCCTTCAGTGGGAGGAGGAAGCCTATGCTGCCGTAAAGAATGCGCTGGTTGAGTCTGGCGCAATCCTGACCGGCCGTGGCCGTGGTGGCTCCGTCCTGCTGGCATCCGGTGGGACTGTTGAAGTTCAGGAACGCCAAGCATCCGCGCCCAAGCCGACAAAGGCAAAAGCTGCCAAGGCAAACGGCAACACTGGCGGCGACCTTGGTTTCGAGGCGGACCTGTTCAAGGCTGCAGACAAGCTGCGCGGCAATCTCGAGCCTTCGGAATACAAGCATGTCGCGCTGGGGCTGATCTTTCTCAAATACATCTCCGAAGCCTTCGAGGCACAGCATGCCCGGCTGGAGGCTGAAGATTATGCCGATCCGGAAGACCCGGAAGAGTATCTCGCTGCCAACGTATTCTGGGTCCCGCCCGAAGCACGCTGGGCGCACCTCCAGGCCAATGCCAAGCGGCCGGAAATCACTTTCGTTGATGTAACCACCGGTCGCGAAAAGAAGGGCGACATTGGCGGCCTGATAGACAACGCGATGGAGGCGATCGAGCAGGCCAACATCAAGGTCCTGAAAGATGTTCTGCCCAAGAACTATTCGCGCCCCCAGCTCGACAAGACCATGCTGGGCGAGCTGATCGACCTGTTCTCAAACGTCGATATGCGCGGCGATCATGGGCAGGCACGCGACCGGCTGGGCCGGGCCTATGAGTATTTCATCTCGCAGTTCGCAGGCGCGGAAGGCCGGCGAGGCGGCGAGTTCTACACGCCCCGTTCGGTCGTGCAGACCATTGTCGAGATGCTCGAGCCGACTCAGGGTCGTGTTTATGACCCGTGCTGTGGATCAGGCGGCATGTTCGTGCAGTCCGAACGGTTCATAGAGAGCCATCAAGGCCGCCGGTCTGACATCGCCATCTATGGGCAGGAGCGCAACCACACCACTTGGCGCCTGTGTCGCATGAACCTGGCGGTGCGCGGGATCGACGCCGACATTCGCTGGAACAATGAAGGCAGCTTCCTGCGCGACGAGTTCGCCCAGACGAAGTTCGACTTCATCATGGCCAACCCGCCGTTCAACATTTCCGACTGGTGGCAGCCGCAGTTGGAAAGCGACGCACGCTGGACCCACGGAACGCCGCCGCAGGGTAATGCTAATTTCGCGTGGTTGCAGCATATCATCCACCACTTGGCCCCGCGCGGCACGGCGGGCGTGGTGCTGGCCAATGGCTCGATGTCATCACAGCAATCGGGCGAAGGCGAGATCCGCAAGGCCTTGATCGAGGCAGACCATGTCGATTGCATGGTCGCCCTGCCGGGGCAGCTATTCTACTCCACCCAGATCCCGGCCTGCCTGTGGTTCCTGGCGCGGGACAAAAGCGCCAATGGCTTGCGTGACAGGCGCGGTGAAATTCTGTTCATCGATGCGCGCAAGCTGGGCCATCTGGTGGACCGCACCCGGCGGGAATTCTCCGGCGAGGACATCGCGCTGATCGCGGATACATACCATTGCTGGCGGGGCAAGCCAGATGCGGTAGTGGCTGCCGGTCTGGAGCCTTATGCCGATGAGCCGGGCTTCTGCCGTTCAGCGACATTGGATGAGGTGCGCGGCAATGGCCACGTTCTGACGCCTGGGCGCTATGTCGGTGCTGCCGACGTGGCGGATGACGGGGTTTCGTTCGAGGAGCGGTTCGGTGCGCTTCGGGCAAAGCTGGCGGAGCAATTCGACGCGGGCCTAGCGCTGGAGAAACTGATTAAAGCCAAGTTCGCTGGAGTGGGTTCGAATGCCTGAGCTCACGCTTTCCAACCTGTTGGAGTTTACAAGGGACGGCGAATGGGGAGAAAGCGCACCTTGTGCTGGTTATGTTCGAATGCAGGTTGTTAGAGGCACCGACTTTGAGCGCGTTAGGTTCGGTGACTTGTCTACACTCCCGATCCGCTACATCCGCAAAGACATAGCCGAACGTAAGGCGCTAAAGGCGGGGGATTTGCTCATCGAAACTGCGGGCGGCACAAAAGATCAACCAACCGGTCGAACGGTTCTCATAAGTGAAGCAATAATTGAAGCGGCAACTGATCCGCTTATTCCCGCAAGCTTTGCTCGATTTTTGCGTACAAAGTCAGATGCTGTCGATTCAGCCTATCTTTTTTGGAAGCTGCAAGCGGAATACAAATCTGGTGCGATTTTCCCTTATCATATCCAGCATACCGGCGTCGCACGGTTTCAATATACCCAGTTTGCAGCCAGCCATATTCTCGATCTTCCGGGCGACATGGACTACCAACGAGACGTAGCCAGCACGCTGACAGCGCTGGACGACAAGATCGGACTTAACCGACGGATGAACGAAACGCTGGAAGCGATAGCGCAGGCCATCTTCCGCGACTGGTTCATCGATTTCGGTCCTGTCCGCCGCAAGATGGCGGGTGTGACAGATCCGGTCGCGATCATGGGTGGCCTGACCCTCGGACCCAACCGCGCGGCGGAGTTGGCGGCGCTTTTCCCGGCTGCGCTTGATGACGATGACTTGCCGGTGGGGTGGAGTGAGAGACCCATTGGCGAGTTGGTGGACATCGCCGGAGGCTCAACGCCCAGCACGGCGGATGAAAGTCTCTGGCAACCCGCTGAGCATCGGTGGGCGACGCCAAAAGACCTGTCCAGCATGTCCGATCTCGCCCTGTTTGAAACGGGGCGACGGATCAGTGCTGCAGGTCTAGCTAAGATCACGTCTGGTCTGTTGCCTGTCGGGACGGTCCTGCTCTCGTCTCGCGCGCCGATCGGTTATCTCGCAATCGCCCAGGCGCCAGTAGCGATCAATCAGGGTTTCATTGCCCTAAAGCCCACCAAGGACTTCGGCAGCGCGTATCTCTACCTCTGGTGCAAGGCCAATATGGAAGCGGTCCTCGCCAACGCAAACGGCTCGACCTTTCAGGAAATCAGCAAGAAGAACTTCCGACCGATCACCTCTGCAGTTCCAGGCGAATGCAGCTTGATCCGGGCCTTTGGCGAGATCGCCGAGCCGATGTTCGCCCGTATCGTCAGCGCCGCAGCTGAAAATCGTACCCTCGCCGAAACCCGCGACTACCTGCTGCCTCGCCTGATGTCCGGCGAAGTGCGCGTGGGCGATGCCGCGCTGGAGATTGCCGCATGACCGAGCAGAGTATCGTTTCCCAGGACATGACGTTGAAGCGCCTGTTTCAGGACTTCTATCGCGTGCCTGATTATCAGCGTGAGTACGTCTGGGGCGAAGCCGACGCCAAGGGAGAAGGCGGGGATCAAGTCGATCAGTTCCTGTCAGACATCCATATTGAGTTTGAGGCGGCGACCAAGCACTTCGCCCCTGAATATTTCATCGGCACGATCGTGGTTTGCAAGGGCGAAGATCAGGTTTTCGAGCTGATCGACGGGCAACAACGCACAACCACCGCTTATCTTACCTTGTGTGCGATCCGCGATGCGCTGACGGATATCGGCGCCGCCGTACCTGAAGAGTTGGGCAACCAGATCGCAGCCAGCACGATCGATTGGCAAGGATTGACCACATATAGATTACGGCTCGACGTCCAGTACGAAGATGCAGGCGGCGTGCTGCAAGGGTATGCGGAGGGAAAGGCAGCGGAGACACCGCGTGATGGTTCACGCTCGATCCGCAATTTGGGCGGTGCCTATGACACCGTGCGTGAATTCCTGTCGACTACGTTCGGCGAAGATAAGGCGCAGCTGCTGCGCTTCTACGGCTACCTCACCAACAAGGTGAAGGTGATCAGGATCGAAACACCGACCATAGCCAAAGCCCTTAAAATCTTTGAGACGATCAACGATCGCGGAGTCGGGCTCGACGCGATGGATCTGCTCAAAAACCTGCTGTTCATGCATGCCAAGGGGCAGGAGTTCACCGAACTCAAGAGTGTATGGAAAGCGCTGACCGACGAGATCTACGCGGTCAATGAAAAGCCGCTGCGATTCCTGCGTTACTATCTCTTGGCCACGTTCGATCTCGACAGCAAATTACGCGAAGACGCAATTTACGACTGGTTCCAGAAGAATCCGAAGCTGACGGGCCACACGACTGAGCCCTTGGCCTTCGCCAAGCGACTGCGCGAAGCCGCAAGGGCTTATGCCAATTTCTCACGCGGAAAAAACGTTCTCGGTCAGCCAGAGCCTGGGATCGAGAACACGCGCTTGCTCGGCGGCCAATCGATCAAACAACATTTCATGCTACTGCTGGCGGGGCGACATCTTCCTGCGCCCCAATTCACTCGACTGGCTGCAGAGGTCGAAAAGACCATGTTCGTATGGTTGGTGACATGGGTTTCTGCCAAGGAATACGAGCGCAAGATCGTTGATGCCGCTCACAAGCTTCGCCACATCAAGCCAGATGAGTTCGACGCTTTTATCGCCGAGACCTTCGTCAAGGAGCGAGCAGACCTCGCACCGCAATTCGCCAGAACGATGAAGGAAATGAAGTCGACCTGGCTGCGCCAATTCCGTCTTCGTTATTTGCTCGCAAAGATCACCCAGGCGGTGGACCTCCAAGCCTACGGTCCAAGCGAGTCACGCGACCGGTTGGCCGACTATACGGCAGGGGGCAACGATATCGAGCACATCATGGCTGCAGGGGCGGATGCGGCCGCGATTGCTGAATTTGGCGAGCATGCTCAGGATGAGGCGGTAATTCAGAGCCTCGGCAACCTGCTGCTGATCGAAAAGTCGATCAATCGGTCCATTTCGAACACCCAATATTCCGAGAAAATCAAAAGCTACGCCCAGTCAAAGTTCCTCTTGACCCGGTGCCAAGCTGACACGGATGCGCAGCTTGTCGGCGTGGCTGACCAGATTACCAAAACCGTGCAAGCGCTCGATTGCTGGCCCAAATGGACTGTCGCGGATGTCGAAGCGCGCCAGCTCTTCCTGACCAGGCTTGCATGCCGTGTATGGGATGTCCCTGTGGTTGAAGAGGTCGTCCCTGCATGACCAGCTTCTCAGAGGATGTGGTCGAACGGGCCAGCATCCAGATCCTGGAGAATCTGGGGTGGAATTATTTACACGGCGCAGTCATCGCGCCCGATGGCATTGCCGCTGAACGGCAGGCATTTTCCGATGTCCTTCTGCTGCCACGCCTGGAAAAGGCTGTGGCTGATCTCAACCCGACGCTGCCCGAAGCGGCGCGATTGGAAGCCATCCGCCGGCTTCTCACGAGCGAGACAGGTTCGCTGGTTGAGGAAAACCGCCGCATCCATCGTTTGCTGACCGATGGCGTCCCGGTGGAATATCGCAATTCGGACGGGCGCATTGTCGGCGACAAGGTCTGGCTGCTCGATCTCGATAAGGTCGAGGCCAACGACTGGCTTGCGGTCAACCAGTTCACCGTCGTGGAGGGAGGCCAGAATCGTCGGCCCGATGTGATCCTGTTCGTCAATGGCTTGCCGCTGGCGGTGCTCGAACTGAAAAACGCGGCGGCAGAGAACGCCACCATTGTTGACGCCTTTCATCAGCTGCAGACCTATCTTGCCCAGATCCCCACCCTGTTCCGCACCAACGCCGTGCTGGTGACGTCTGACGGCATCGAGGCCCGGATTGGCTCAATAACAGCTGATCAGGAACGCTTCATGCCCTGGCGCACTGTGACGGGCGAGGATTTTGCCCATCGCGGCCAGCCCGAACTGGAAACTCTGCTGCGTGGTGTTTTTACCCGTGAGAACATCCTGGCCCTGATCCGGGATTTCATCGTGTTTGGCGATGCAGGCGCAGGACCATTCAAGATCGTTGCTGGCTATCACCAGTTCCATGGCGCCCGCAAAGCCATCCGCGAGGCCGTCGATGCGAGCGGGCCGGACGGCGACCGCAAGATCGGTGTCATCTGGCACACGCAAGGCTCGGGCAAGAGCTTCCTGATGGCGTTCTTTGCCGGTCTGGCGGTCAAGTCACCGCAGCTTGAGAATCCCACGATTGTTGTGCTGACAGACCGTAACGATCTGGACGACCAGCTCGCTTCAACCTTTAGCCTCTGCAAGGATCTGCTCAGACAGAATCCCGAGCAGGCCGAGAGCCGCGAAGACCTGCAACGCCTGGCCTGCCTTGCCAGCGCCATCGACTGGGTTCTCAAATGGGCCGAGGCTGAAGCCAGCAAGGCCCAATCGCCGGAGGATAAGAAGAAGGCCCACCGGCGCTATCTTGATCTCGTACTTGAGCTGACCAAGGCCTATGCATTGGCCTCCGCCAGTGACGAGGCCCGCGAGATCCGCGACGAGATCGGGTTCTTCCAAGCAGTCCGGGCTGCAATTGCCAAGAGCACCGCAACCGGCAAGCTCAGCCAAGCTGACAAGACGCTGGCGGTCCGGCAGCTGATCGACCGCGCCGTTGCCTCGGCCGAAATTGTCGACATCCTCAAGGTGGCGGGGATCGATTCCCCGGACATCTCCATCCTGTCCGAGGAGTTCCTTCTCGAAATTCAGGGCATGGAGAAAAAGAATCTTGCCCTCGAAGCCCTGAAGAAACTGCTGGCTGGCGAAATCTCTAGCCGTACCCGGACCAATGTCGTCGAGAGCCGGTCTTTCTCCAGGCGGCTGGAAGACGCAGTGGCCCGCTATCATGCCGGCGCTCTGTCAGCGGTTGAGATGATCAACGAGCTGATCGCTCTGGCGAAGGATCTGAAGGTAGCTCAGCAACGCGGCGATGACCAAGGCCTCACGCCAGAAGAGTTAGCATTCTATGATGCGCTGGCCGAAAACGAGAGCGCGGTCGAAGCCATGGGCAGCGAACAGCTGCGGCTGATCGCCCACGAACTACTCGAACAGCTGCGTCAAAATGTGACTGTCGACTGGCACCATCGCGAAAGTGCCCGTGCCCGGATGCGGGTTCTGGTGAAGCGCATCCTTAAGCGGTTCGGATATCCGCCTGACCTCGCCGATGAGGCAGTGCAAACGGTGCTGGCGCAAGCAGAAGTGCTATTGCGAGAGGTAGCTCCATAACCCAATCAACGAAGACCTCCTCCTTTGTTCGAGAGCAATCCCGTATGTAGCATGGTAGGCGCTAGGCATATGGCTTCGATCTGGGGACTTCAGTGGTCTCTATGCACTTGGAGATCGAAAGTTTGTGTGTCAGAACCACTGCGAAAAGCTTGAAAATCGGCGATATTGCAGCGATTTTGGAGCACACGCCAACTGAGTAGGTGCCTCATGTTGAAATCATCTGACGACCCTGCTGCGACCGAGAACTGGAAGGGCCTCAAAGAGCTTGATCGGGCGATCACAGAAAATCGCCTGACTGCGTATACGTGGAAGAAGACCTGGGCCGACCCTTGGGGGCGTATCAAGTTGATCACAATCTTCGTCGGCCTATCTGCTTTTGCCACGTTCGTTGTCATCAACGATCTGATCCTCTGATCCTACCATTCCTTCACCTCGTCGGCGGCCTCCTCGCTTGCCCCTTTGGCTCCCCGGGTAATCGCGTTTAGACCGCCTCTCGATTGATCAATCCGCCCGCGGCCCCGCGCCTGTGCCGCACGGACTTCTTCGCTGATCCCTGAGGTGTCAGGAGCAGGACCAAGACTGCCCAATCCACCGCCGCCACTGGGTCCACGCGCGCGGACGCTGCCTTGGCTCGTAACGGCAGGACGGCTGACCGGCGCGAACTCGGGCAGCGTCAATTGCCCCTCAATGTCATCATGCAGTCGGTCGGCGTAGCTCTCCACGAACCGTGCCTGGAGCTGTTGCCCCTGTGCGCTCGTCTGGAAATTGATGTCGTCGAACCGGACTGGGCCGTAATAGTCGCGGTTCGATTCAAGCTCTGCGATGCCCCATTCCCGATAGGCCTGGCTGAGATTGAGCGAACCGGCAGCATTCGCGCCTTCGTACCAGGAGGACTGGTTCTCGAGCCGGCTTGCCAGTTCTTCGGCGCGGCGTGCTTCGACAGTGTAGGTCTGTGCTTCGGTCAAAGAGCGGCTGAGACCTGCGGCGCTGGTCGAGACCTGCGAACTCGAACTCGAGCTCGTTTGGCGCAGGAATCCTTCGCGCGTGCTCGACCAGTTCCGCGTGTCCGAGAGCTGCTGCAACGCCCCGGTGATCCGGTTACGATCTTCAGACGCAATCCCGACGTCGCTGTCGGTCCAACTTTGATTCCGGCCTCCCTTACCACCAATAGATGCACTTCCGACGCCCGCTTCACCTTTCAAACCAAGAGACGCTTCACCATTGAGGAACCACGACACGGTGATGTCGTCGGCAGCCCGGCGCGACAGGCCGAACTGGCGCTGCAGGGTGGTAGAGGCGTTGTCGATCTCGCTGAAGGCCGTCCCGATGCTGTCATTGCTGCCTGTGCCGCTGACCGTCTCCGAGGAGCGGCCTTGGCTGTAGGCATTACGGATCTCGCTGAACCGGGTGACAGCTGAGCTGGTCGATTGCTGGGCAAGGTTCGAAAAGGTCTCGCTCTGCCCCCGGCTCTGGCTCGCCATCGTCGAGAGCCTGGTCGTGAAATCCTGCCCCAGCGTGGGCGTGAACGGGTACTGCGAATTCGGCACTGTCGCGAATTCCGCCCCGCCGAAGCTCGTCGTCTGGGTGCCCACATCGCTGAACCCGCGCGTCTGCGGCGCCCCATAGGAAATACTCGGATTGAGAGCGCCCTGGGCGAACTGGCGCGAGAACACCGTCGAATTGTCGAGGTTGCTGTTGCCGAGTGAGACATTGCCGGTGCTGGCCTCGCGCGCGGCTTCCTCTGCCGCGTTCTGCGACGGGTTGAGGTAGGAGGTCGCCTGGCCGGAGATCGCGAGCGCGCCCTTGGCGATGCCGCCAGCAAGGAACGGGACCGAGGCGACGAGATAGCCAGCCAAAAGCCCGATATCGCGGTTCACGTCGGTCATGCCCGCAAAGGTCGCAAGCGACAGGCCAGTGCCGCTCCCGGCCGCCGCCACATCGCTTGCGCCCTTGAACATCAAGATCATGTGCAGGATCACGAAGAGCGGGCCCCAGGCCGCCAGGTAGAAGAACCCGGTCACATAGCCGCGCAGCGCAATCGGCCCGGTCTTGGGCATCAGGAACAGCGGAAAGATCACCGGGAACATCGCGTAGAACACGACCGTCAGCACGACGTTGAGGATGGGGACCCACTTCATCGCGTTCTCGGCGATCGAAGCATAGGTCCGCTCGGTCTGGATGTCGGCACGGGTCTGGGCGAAGACATCGACGCTCGAGGTCCCGCTCGCGCCCGCAAACCCGTGCATCGCTTGGTTCATTGCGTTGATCGTCAGGACCTGGCGGAAGATGTCGCTCGCGTTCTTCGAGACCCCCGAGAGATATTGGTAGGCCACCGGTAGGTCCGCGAGCAGCTTGGTCTTGGCGAGCGCCGCCGTCTGGCGCGGATAGAGCTGCCGCCCGGCGCTGAGCGCCATGGAGTCGACGAGCCCCGCCCACTGGTTCGAAAGGCTGGTATAGGCATCACGGCAGGTGACGATCGACGCCGTTACGCTGTCGTCGGCCTGCCGGGTCACAAACTTCTGCGCCCGCGCCGCGCTGCCGGGTGCGATTGTCGTCCAGATATCGTCGCTCTCTGCCAGCTGCTTCATCGAATAGCGGCCGAGCAGCAGATCATAGAACACGCATTGCCGGATGTGCTCGTCGAGATTGGCGGCAAACTCGGGGTCCGAGATGCGCAGGGAGCGCGTTGCCTCCATGAGCCGCGCGCCATAGATCATGCCGTTCTTCGAATAGTTGAGGTCGTCCGGCAGGCCAAAGACCAGCTCGGCTGAGCGCGTGAGATAGTCGCCAACCTGGCTTGTGAAGCTGGCCATGAGCGCAAGGCCCAAGGGCACGTTCGCGACATTTGCGGGGGCAAGGCTCGGGTTGACCCGGTCGGTCACATGGACGTCCATGCGCGGCACCATCAGGCACATATAGATGAGCGTCGCACCAAGGAACCAGTTGAGCCAAGCCCGCCAGTCCTGGTTGAAGGCGAGCACGATGACCGCAAGCGCCAGGCCCATGACCATGGTCACCTGGATCAGGCTTTTGTAGCCGCCGGCACCCGTCCAGCTAGCGACGGCATTCAGGACATTGACGATGTACTCGCCGCCGCCGACCGTGAAGATCTCGATCATGGATAGTCTCGCCTTTTAAGGGACGATGGAACGGGACTGGAGCGCACGCGACCAGTCGAGCGATGCAGCCATCGAGGGGGACATCGAGGCCGCCAGCATGTTCTCGATCATCGCTGTCTTCTCGATGATCTGCATGATGGCCGAGACCTTGGCTTGGCCCGTTGCCTGACGTTGCGCGAGGCTCGAGCGCACTTCGGCAACCTGCGCGCGCCAGATCGCGAGCTTGGCTTCGTCCGCGGCGATGAAGCTCGCCATCGAGCGGCCTGCCTCCGACACGATCCGGTCGAGCACCGCGTAGAGCAGGTCGATGCTGGTGATCTCGGCGAGCGTGTCGCGGTCATCGGTTGCCATGCCCCGACCGTAGGCGGCCTGGACCGTCAGAATCTTGTAGAGCGGGACCGAGGCAACCTGGAGCAGCTCCTTCTCGGCATCACCAATCGCCGTATCCGAGCGGATCGCAGCCACCATGCTGCCGATGAGCGCGGCCACCCTGGGCCGGATAGCCTTGGCTGAATTGAGGCTCATGTCCCTAAACGTCGGATTGAGGCACTGGTCCGGCTCGTCGCAGGCAAAGACCCGGACCGTCTGGCCCTGCGTGCCATCAAGCAGCGCGGTCACCAGCGTTGAGGATGCATCGCCTGCAAATGGCACGAACTTGCCCGGCTCGTCGTCCTTCGGCGGCACGTAGATCACCGTGCCGATCAGCGTCATCGCATATTCCGCAAGATCGCGGTCGAACGTGCCATTGGGCGAGAAGAAGGCCGACTTCTTGAGGACGTGCCAAGTGTAGTTGCGCGCCACCGCCGGGTTCACATCGGCATAGTTTGCCCCGGCCCCGGAGTTGGTCGAGCTCCTTTGACCGCGCGTCCCACAGCCATGCTTGGCCGCCGCGTAATCGGTGAAAATACCCTCGCTGTTGCCAATCGCCTCGCAGATCGCCTTGTCGGCAAGGTCACCCTTGGGCCAGATCCCGCCGACCAGCCCCTGGGCCATTTCGCAGCTGTTGATCGACAGGTTGTTCATGAGCTGCGCCTTCTGCGCGAACTCCTGCATGATCTTCGAGCACTCGGGGCAGACCGTGTCGATCGCCAGGCTGAAGGCAAAGCCAACGGCGTTGTTGGCGACTGCCTTCAGCAGCGCGACAATCTCGCTCGCGTTGATGAAGCTGAAGCTGCCGGCAAAAATGTCGATGCCGCCGCAGCCGGCCCGGGCCCGGGGCAGCTGGAGATTGGCGATGTTGGTCGTCTTTTGCGGGAAGCGCGTCCAGACATTGCCGAGGCTATAGTAGCCCGCCGACTGGCCCTGGAAGGCGCTCGGACCGGTGACATTCGCGGCTCCGCCCATGTCGTTCATGAAGCGGTCCATGCTGTCGCCGACATTGGCCTGGAGCGGGGTTACAACGAGACTCGTGGCGGCAAGAGCAAGCGCCGCCGTGCGCAGCTTAGAAATCATGACCGGCTTCCTTCGAGGTCAGGAGAAAGATGCGGTCCTGCAGCTCGTCGGCCGACAGGACGCCGTATCCGATCGGGATCGCGCGCGCCGCTTCGCTGTCCCACAGCACCAGGGCTGGCGTGATCTTGGGCTCAAGGCCCATGCGTGGGCGCTGCCCGCTCTCGACCGTGTAATTCGGAAAATGACGCGAAGGGCCGCCGTCGGTAGAAATTGCTCTCACCGTGAGCTGCCAGCGATCGGCGACCGCCTTGACGATCGGGCTCATCACCTCGCAGGCCCCGCAGGTCTGGGCGAAGAAATAGAACAGCCCGTAGCGATCCCCGAGATGGGCCATGACGCTATCGCGCTCGGCCGCCCGGGCATCCTGCCATTGCCGCTTGGCGACCGCTCCGACCGGGCGCTCCAGCGTGTAGTCGAGCCCCGGATCCTGCCAGATCGCCCGCTGCCAGACATCGGAGAAAAGCGAGGCCCGGTCGAGTTGCTCGCGCTGGAAGCGGATACCATCGCGTCGAAGTCAAAGACCTCTGGACCTTTGGCCGAGGCCGGGACAGTCTCGGCAAACCGCGTGGCCGCGGCCTGTGCGGCATTCTGGCTCTGCAATGCCTCGTCTTGCACGGCCTGCGCTCGGGAGCGGACCGTGCTCGCAAGGGCATCAACATCCTTGGTATGCTCGGCCGAGCGGGCACGGATAGCCTCGAGGTCGATACCTTCAGGTGCGCTCTGCGCGAGCGCCAGGCCTGCGAGAGAAATGCCCGCAGCGAGCGGGATCAGGAGAAGTTTCCGGTTCATAGCGCGCAGCAGTTCCGCTTGCGCCAGACGAGATATCCCATGTCTTCACCGATCGCGGGGATGACCTGTCCGGCTGATTGAAAGGTGGTGGAGGCCCCGATCGGCGGGCACGCGTAACGCCCCTTGGTCGCCGGGTTCGGGTTGGTGGCCTGGAACCGGTATTGTTGCTTGCGCATCACCGGCATCAGGTACTTGCCGCAAAGCCCCTTGCCGCCCATCGTGCCCCAGGCAACGAGCTCGCGGTGGAGCTTGTAGGCAAAGCGGGACAGGACAAGCCGCGAGGCCTGGACATGGCCAATCGACGCCGAGACGTTGCCGTTCATCGGGTACATCGAGCCCTGGCAGCCAGCGCACCAGAACATCTCGTCGACCGGCAGGTTGACCGTGGCCGAGACGCAATCGGCAGCGCAGGCAGCCAGTGCCAGCGGATTGGCGAACAGCACCGCCTCGGGGTTGATGATCGCGGTGAGCTCGCTGTCCTGCCAAAGCGGATCGATCTCGGAAATGTAGAGGATGTCGATCGAACCGGACTCAAGGCACAGGAAATCGGCAACGATCTCCATCCAGTAGATCAAGGGGTAAGCGTACCAGTGGACATGCCAGCTCGAGTAATTCTGGCTGGCTCCGCCCACCGCTGACGGGCCCTTGATCGAGCGGAAGCCGATATCGAACCCGGGATCGAGCTTCATTCCGCCCAGATTAACGAAGCACCACGGCTTCATGCTGACGTCGGCAAGCCGGACCGGCTCCCAGAAGCCCATGGCAATCCCTGGCCGCAGCCCGCAGAGGCAGAGCGGCAGATCAGGGTTGTCAGGATCGGGCCGGTTGGAGGGCCAGATCTTCAGCCCGCCGACCGAAATCGGAAACAGGCACGACCAGCAGATATCCGTGATCGGGTTCGCTTCGAGTGCCTGGATCGCGGCATAGGTGCCCGGATCGGACGAGAAGATCGTCGCCGAAAGCGGATCGAGCACGAGGCGCCCGATCGCTTCGGTCTCCGGACCCTTGATGAAGATCTCGGAGTATTCCGCACCTGAGCGCTTCAGCGAACGGATCAACGTCTCGGTCCGGTCGTCCATGTCGAGCCGCGCGCTCTGCCGGAAGTCCGAGATTGTCTCGGCCTTCTGCTGCAAGATCAGCATCCAGTCGCTGTTCTCAAGCGCGGCGCGCGCGCCGTCCGACTTGTAATAGTCATTCAGGGACTGGGTCGCGGTTGCGAGCGCGCCCCCGTACTTGCGCGCCGTGCGGGCATAGGTCTCGACGAACTCGCCCATCGAGCCGCCCTTCAGCATCGACCAGGCCTCGTCGATCAGCAGCAGCTTGCGGGTCGCTCGCGAGGTCCGCGTCATGGCCTGGCCGGTCATGAACATGATCGCCGAAAGAACGACGCTTCTGAGCTCCTCACGGCTCGCAAGGTCACTCATCTCGAAAACGGTGAAATCGTCATCGAGCGCGAAGCTGGCCTGCCCTGAGAAGAACCCGCCATAGCTGCCGCCCCGGCAATAGGGCGCGATCGCGGTCGCCAGGTTTGCCCCAAGCTCGCCGCCGCCAGCTTCGAGCGCTGCCGCAATGTCGTCGATGCAGCCGCCGCTCCCGAGCGTGTTCCAGACCGTGGTGACCGCCCGGTCGATCAGGCCGCGCTCGGTGTCGCTGGGCTTGTCGTCATGACGCGCCATCTGCCCGATGATCGCCTTGATCATGGCAAAGCAGTCGAGACGGTAATCCTCGTCGGCCTCAGCCCGGGCATCATCGACCATGGAGAAGGGATTGAGCGAAAAGCCCGCAGCAAGCGTGAACTCGACGAAGCGCCCGCCCTGAAGCTTGACTGAGTGTTCGAAAGAACGGCCATCGTCGATGACCACGACTTTGGCACCCGCACCGCGCAGGGCCGCACACAGCTCCTGAAGCAGGACCGACTTGCCCGAGCCGGACTTGCCGCAAATCGCGATGTTGTGGTTGCCAGCCCCGTTCTCGAACGGCGACCACCAGAACGGCTGCCCCCGCCGGCCAACCAGCAGGAGGTGGGGAACCGTGCGGCCTAGGTACTCGCCCTGCATCGGCGCGATATTGGCGGCGGTCGTCGACAGCATCGTGCGCATGCGCTTCAGACGCAGCATGTCGTCCGCCAACCCATCGGCGAGGCTCAAGGGGAACGCGGCGACCAGACCCTGGAGCTGGAGGAAGCGCTCATCGGTGAGGTCCCAGCCCGCCGCCTTGAAGATCGCCTTGATCACGCGCTCATGGGCATCGCCCGAGCCCAGCGGCGAATAGCTGGTGAGGCCATAGAATAGCTTCACCAGCTTCTTTCCGGCCTGGAGCTCGTTCTGGACGTGGCGCCACTCGGCCGACTGGTCGGCAAGCTTGGGGAGGAAGCGCGCGCTCTTGGTCTGGCTGAGGCTCGTCGTGCGCATGAATTTATAGCCCGCGCGCGCCGAGGCTGCCTCCTGGTCCGGATAGACGAGACACAGCATGGTGGCGGTCGGACAGGGAAAGCGCAGCTTGTCGGCGAACATGTCACCGATCAACCGCGCGCACTCCCACGGTGCCCAGCGCTCAGGAAACGAGCGCACGGCAAAGTGGCGAACATCGAACGTATCGCGGCATTCGGCAAGCTCGGCATCGGTGACATTCGTGTTTTCCGGGACACCGAGCGAGACGATCAGGCGGCTGCTCCGCACATGGAAAGGGGCGAAGGCCGAGCCGCTTTCCCAGACCAGATCATAGAACCGGGCAAGCCGCTCCCGGGCGATCGCCTCGTAGATCCCGCCCTGTTCATAGCGCGGCGCAAACCACGGGGAGACGATCTGCCCGATCCGCGGGCTCGCGAAATTGAGCACCTGCAGGCAGGCCCCCTGGGGCAGTCCTTCAGAGAAGAACTGTCCCAGGATTTCTCCGGTGCGCTCGTCGGCGCCGATCAACGGGGTCACCTCGAGGATGAAACCCTTCGAGCGGGCGTTGCGATAGAGACCCGCGCTCTCGTCGAAGACCCGATACGGGAGCCAATCGGACAGCATGTCGAGGCCGAAGCGTGCCCGCGGCTTCTCAGCCGCAGCTGTATCGGCAAACAGTGCGCCCATCAGGGCATCGCGGGCTTTGGCAAGGGAGAGGCTCACGGTGTGTTTCCTTCCAGGGGAGCAGGCTCCCCTTGTCCTGCAATGAGGTGGGGGACCCGGGGCGGGAGGGGGGCAGTCCCGGGTCCCCCGGCCGGCGCGTGCTGCAAGGGGGCAGTCAGCACGTCCGGCAAGGCGGAGTTGGTGTGGTCGGTGGTGTCTGTGGCGGGCGGCGGCGCTTCGCCCTGCGGCTCGCGTGCCGCGGCGACGGCCCGGGCAAGCGCCCGCGCAACCTCGCGGCGGCTTGCCGGATCCTGGAAGTGCGCGTCGGCCGGTTCCGGCAGCGGCACTTCTCCATGTCATAGAGGCGGCCGACCATGAGATATCGGGCGGTCTCATCAACGTAGAACAGCGTGTTGCCCGAGACCACTTCGCACAGCCCGCCGAAGCCTTCACAGGACAGGCCGGTGATCGGCGTCTTGGGCAAGCGGGCCATGAGCGCTGCGCGCACGGTGCTGGCCAGGCCCTGGGCCCGTGCCGGCTCAGCGGTGACCGCGGCGAGGCCGAGGCTGATCACGGTGAAGGCTGTGGTGACAGCGAGGGCCGCAGTCGCGGCGCGCGCCTTTAGTCCCGGCTGAAATTCCGAGTAATTCATTTCGTATTGCTCCTGACATGAACGCCGTCGAGGAAGACGATCTCGACCTCGATGCCGGTCGGCATCTCGACGACGGGTTGGTATTGTTCGGCGCGTTCGATGAGGTACTTGCTCACCGTGTCGGCAGCTTCGCCCGCGCCCTGGCCAAAGCCGCCCGCGACAATGTCGGTGGGGGAGAGCGCCTGGCGCTTGCCGTCAGCGCCGATCTGGCCTGTGAAGACGCCATTGGCGTTGGCGGAAAAGCCCCGACCAAAGCCGCCGACGATCCCGGCAAGCAGGGCCTGGCCCACGAGGCTGCCCTCGCGGCTGACGACGCGGCCGCGCACCCCCGACTTGCCGGCAAAGCTGATGAAGCCCTTGACCTCGCTCACAGCATAGCGGCCGCCAGGCTGCGCGCAGGTCATGCGGGCAAGCTTCACGTAGACCTTCTCGCTGCTGAGGTCGCCGCGCGCTGCGCCATTGACGAGGCAGCCGGTGAGATCGGTCGTCAGCACCTTGCCGCCCCGCATGACCGAACGCGCTGGCCCGGTAATCCTGAGTACCACAGGCAATGGATCGGTCTGGCTGGCAACGCCGGTCGAGGCATCAACGCCGACGATCACGCGCGCCGGCGCATAGCTGTTGGGCGGCAGGTAATCCCGGCTGTCCTGCAACACGAGGGGCGGCGCTGCATTGTCGGCGGCGGGCTTCTTGGGACCGGCAGCGCCGGTCTCGAAGCTCATCAGGCTGACCTTGCCCTCCTCGGGCAGCGGACCGCTCGCTGTCGTCCGGCCAGGGACAGGCGCTGCGCCAGGGGCCACGCCGGGACCGTAGGCCGGGGGCGGCGCCGCCGCGGCTGCCGAGGCACGCGCGGTCTGATCGAGCTGCGCCTTCAAGGCGGCATTCTCGGCCGAGATGGCGTCGATCGCGGTCTGGCCGTCGGTCCGCATCTGGCTGTTCTCGGCCTTGAGGCTTGCGAGCTGCTGCTCGAGCTCCGGCCGCGAAACCTGGCCTTCCTTGAGCGCCTTGATCTCCCGGTCCTGGGCATCGGCCCGGTTGCCGTAGGTCGCGACGAACTCGCGTTCGGAAAGGTTGCGATTGACCAGCCCGCCCGTGTCGATGCTCACCGTATCGCCGGAGGCGCCCGCGCTCTTGTCGTCGTCGCCGCTGAACAGGAAGGCTGCCCCGCCGATCAGCGCAATAGCGCCGACGCCTGCGAGCAAGGCCTTCTGCCGTTGCGCAATCTGGTGGTTCAGATTGCGCCTGCCAACCTCACGCCGGCTTTCCGGAGTGGCGCTGGCATCAGCCGTTTCAGAGGTCTGGGGAACCGGATCGTTGGCCGGCTCGTCTGCGTTTGCCATCATTCCAGCCCTCCCTTGCGGAAGACGAGGAAGGTGCTGGTCACCTCGCTGGGGGCGAGGATGTCCCGGCCGTAGGCAAAGGCGATGGCGCCAGCGGGGCCTTCGCGATCCTTGCCGAGCTCGAGCGGCACCTTGCCGAGATTGCGCAGACGGAAGCGTTGACCGGTCAGCTCGGCGCCGGTGTATTCTGCGACCAGCTGGACCTCGATGGTGCCGGTCTTGCGCGGCAAACCGAGCTCGGTTCGCCCGACAAAGCCTGGCAGTACCGCGTCGCCCGCCATGGCCTCGATCAGCCGGATGGCCGCATCGTTTGGACCGGTTTCCCGTTCCCATTCTTCGGCATCACGGACCTTGAGCGCCGGATTGGTGACGAAAACTTGGCTCGCCTCCTGGGCAACCGTCCGGCAGGCGAACTTGTAGACGAACCCGGCCTTGCTCGTGGCAAAGAAGCTCACCCGGTCCGAGGCAAATTGCGGCGGCACCGAGATGTAGATGTCGCCGCGAACCGGCTCATGGGTGATCGTGAAATCGTTGTAGGGATAGGCGCTCGCGATCTTCGAAACGTTGGCAAAGCCATCGTCGATGAGCGCAATGCGGGTCAGCTCGCCGCGCGAGAGCGTGCAGTCGATCTTGGCATTGTCGGCTGCCTCGACAAATTGGTCAGCACGAGCAGGGGCTGCGCTGAACGCGAGAGCGCAAAAGGCGAGCCCGAAGGCTTTCCAGCCCGTATCGATACGCCGCGTCGCGCCAAGGCTGAGGCAGGCGATACCGGCGCCAAGCGCCGTTGAAGCATAAGGTGTGAGAGCACTCATGGCCGTTTTCAATCCTTCTGGCTGGGGTCGGGCAGCTGCTCGAAGCCGGTGAGCGCGAGGGAAAGGCCCCGCCTGCTCCAGCTCAGCCGGAAGCTGCGATCATTGCTGGCGATCACCTGCGCGCCGACGAAGGTCTTGAGCGTGCCGGTGACGGTCGAAGTGAGGCTGCCTGGGTCGACATCCATTCGGCGGATGACGAAAGCCTGGCTGATGTCGGAGCCGCGCTGCTCCTCGACGATCTTGACGAGCTCGCCCTTGAGTTGCCCGTGAGCCGCCGGATCGGCGAGCTTCAGGATCTCACCCATCCAGTAATCGAGGCCCTGCGGGCTGCGATTGAGCAGCATCAGCGCGGTGTCGCGGGTGACGAGTTCGAGGTAATGGGCGTCCGGCCCCGCACTGGTGAGCGACAACCGCTCGCTCGTCACGGGCACGAGGACAACCTCGCGGTCCCGTGTGGCAGCAGCACCAAGCCCAAGCAGGCTCGCAAGCCCAAGCACCCCGGCTGCCACCGCCAGGCGATTGCGCTGGCGCAGGTATTTCTGGGCCTCTTCGTAGGCGAATTCAGCGCGCATGGCGTCCTCCCTCAGCCGGCCAGGAGACGGCAGTGGGAGGGCGGCGTGGCCTTGAGCCCGAGGAAGCCCCCAGGCAGGTACCAGTAGGCAGCATGCACCAGCGCCGAGCCCGCGTTTCCGGATTTCGCCTTCCGCAAGACGAACCAGGCCGCAAAGGCGAGAGCGATCCCGATGAAGATGTGCTGCGCCAGGATCCCCCAGGCAAAGGGGATCAGCAGCCCCGCGAACTCGTCGATGGTCCAGAAGCCGATGAGCTCCGGATCGTCGAGCCGTTGGGGTACGAGGTACTTGTCAGCCATTATGCCGCCCTCCCGCCGTGACCGGATCCGCTGTTCAGATGACCGCGGTCACGACCGAGGTGACGATCGGCACGCCGGTGCCGACGCCGATGCCGACGCCCACAGGGACAGCGATCTGGCCAAGTGAGAATCGCCCAGAGGCAAGACCGACCAAGCCACCTGCAAGGCTAAGGACGGTCAGAATCTTGCCGCCCGAGCCTTCGAGGAAATCAGTGAATTTGGTGAGGGCCGGATCGAAGGTGGTGTCAGCGCCGGCATAAGCCGCACCGGCACCGGCGAGCGCCACGAGAGCGGGCAGGATATAGTCCTTGAGCCGGGAACGGCGGGCAAACTGAACAGGGGTATTCATGGGCAGGACCTTTCGAAGGTTGGTCAAACAGCAAGCGGCCTCGCCGTTCGCTGTCTGTTCTTCGTGATCCCTCAATGACCCTGTAGGAAACCGAGACCTGCTCTTGCGGCAGCGCGACCAAGCAAAAAGCGACTTGAAAGACCCGTCGGGCCGACCTTGCGCAATGTCGAACGGCCAGAGCGCCAATTGGGCCGGATCCCGCGCGGGGCTTGCCGGAATTTGCGCATCGGAATCGGATTTCTGCGCGAATCGCCAAAGCGGAGTGATTCGGCCCTTCCTCTAAGTTCCTTTTATGTTCTTTTCATTTTCCTACACCCTTCCTCTTCGCTTAGCCAACGAGTCGATCATTTCAGCCAGAGGAGAAACAGCTATGATCGACATGGGCGTACTTGGTGAAACCCAAACCCGGCAGGAGCTCGCGCACCTGCTGCACACCGCTGTTGAACGGAGCGGGCGCAACCGCTGCGAAATTGCGCGCGAGGCCGACATTCATAAGGATGCGCTGCGCCGAACGCTGATCGGGGAGCGCAGCCCCAGCGTGGGAGAAGCGCTGCGGATTCTGGCGTCCTCCGGGATGGCCCCGCACGCTCACATTCTGTTGTTCCTCGGAGCTGGCGGAGACCAGGCGACCCGCTGGCTTCAGACCGACATCGCCAGGTTCTTCGAGGAACTCATCTGCGAATTGCCCGCCGCTCTCGAGCGCGTTTTGGGCAACCAGGTGCACGACGTGAAGCCTCGTTGGGCCAAGGGAACCGCGCACCGGGTGGCCCGGCTCCTCGCTGATCATATCGACGAACTCGAGCGCAAGGATGCCCTGCTGGGGGATATCTTCGCGGCGACCGTTGGAGGTCGTCATGACTGAAAGTGCTATGCCGCCGCCAGCAGAGCCGAAACGCGTGACGCGCCTCATCCGCTTCAAGGAAGTCCAGCACCGTGTCGGGCTGGGCCGGTCGACGATCTATCGCTGGATGGCCGAAGGGAAATTTCCCAAGCCGGTCCAACTCGGCGGCTACGCAGTTGCTTGGGCGCAGGAGGACATTGACGCGTGGATCGGCGACAAGGGCACCAACTGAGGGGCTAGCACTTTCATAAAAGTGCAAATCCGGTGTTCGTCGGGCAGCAGAATGCCGGATTTGCAGGGGGCTCAGCGTAGTTTGGCCGAACTCACCAACGCCCGAAAATCCGAAATGCTACGGTCAAAATAATGAAGACGCGGTGCGTCAAACGTGATCATGTACAGCTTGCCAGCGATGATCGCGGCCCGAGCATCACCTCTCCGCGTGAGCAAATCGGCATCCACATATTCATACGTGAATGACACGCCGTCCTGGCCCAGGAACTTTGCTGGCTCCGTGGTCAGCAGTCTGAAAGCGCCGATCTGCTTGTGAGTGCGGTAGGTCCCTTCCAATAACTCTGGGATCTCGATGAGCAGGGTCGAGCTCGTAAACTTGGGCAACGGATCGCGCTTCCTGTCGCGCTCTTTCACCAGCGGTTTGCCAGCTTCGATCCCGCCGAAGAATGTAACGTCGTTGAGTTGCTCCCCGTCCAGTGTCCAGGTCTCGGTATTCTTGCCCGCCTTGGCGTCCAGACGATTCCAGTCTCTGCCAGGTGTTACCGTGACCCCGGAGTCAGCGACCGCAACCGCTTCGCCGCTAACGCGCAGTTTGTGAGCGGCAGCCGGAGAGGCAAGGAGAAGGATGGCTGCAGTGGATATCACCGCTGCTCGAATGTTGCCCGTCTTCTTCACTGAAATTACTCCCCCGGAACCATCAGTCGGATCATGCCCGCATCATCTGCGCCGGGCTTGATCTCCAGATATGTGCGAAGCGCTGCTTGGCCGGCTGCACGTTCGCCAGTTTTGATAAGCGACAACCCCAGTCCGCGATGTGCCTCTGCAAATGCAGGGTTGAGACCGATCGCGCTGCGATAGAATTGCACCGCGTTCACCAGATCGCGCTGATTGCCGCGGGTGCGATAGAGCTCGCCTCGTGCAAACCATAGATCTGCGGTCCACCCGTTCTCAGCCAGACGATTGATGAGGTAATCGCTGCCACCGAAATCATTGAGCTTGATCTGGTCCTGCAGAAAAATCGGGAGCCAGGTTGCCATGGCTGCGCGGTAGCGGTCCACTCCATCATCACGGTCTTTGGCAGACGGATCGGCTAGCTCAGCGAGGTATTCGGCCCGCTCTCCCTGAGGAGGGTGCGACGCCGTGAATGCAATTGCCTTGAAGTCTGGCTTCCGGATGCCTCGGGCTGTTGTCGAGGCCTCGATCTCACCCATCAGATTCTGCCAGACTTGGGCTGCAGCTTGCGGGCGCAGATCGCTAGCATTGAGATACCCTAGCCCGAGCAGGTCAGCTTCGCGTTCCTGATCCCGGCCAAAGCGAAAGAAGCTGCCGTAGACTGATATTTGCAGATCTTGGTAAGCTCTCTGGGTATTGTAACTGGGGGACATGCTGGCGAGCAACGCACTCCAGGCCAGCAAATCGCTACCACCTCTCGCTGCCTTGAACTGCATGAGAGAATGCCGCTTTTCGAAATGGCCAAACTCATGGCCTAGCACGGCTGCCAATTCCGCTTCGCTACGCACCCGCAACAGCAAGCCGCTAAAAACGCGCATCGTTCCATTCGGCGACATGGTCGCGTTGAACGTGGGCTCTCGAAGAATGTAGACACGCGTTGCATCGCAACGATCAGTGCCGACGGCTCATGGAATCGAAATCGATCCGTTTGGCCTCGTCGAGTTTCCGCGAGTAGGCTTGCGTGATCAGCCAGACGGCCCGCGCGAAGTATTGTGCACGGGGCTTGTCATGCAGGGATTTGGCGCGCTCGAGCAGCATCTCGAGGGTGAGCTGACTGGCCCTGATATGCTTGATGCACACGCCGATCAGCTTCTGGTAGTGCGTACAGGCCTCGCGCTGCTCCTGGGAGAGTGAGAAGCCGCCCAGGTTCGAGAAGAAACCGTCGAACTTCTGCATCTCGTGAACCACGAAATTCTCGTTGTAGCGGCTGCGGACAGCCGGGTCCGTGAGCATGGAAAACGAGGTGGGGAGATAAGCTCTTAGCGAGGCCGGGATCAGATTGGCGTCGAACAGTGGGTGGGCCAGGGCAACCGAGGCGCTGCCGGGAACGCTGGCAATTGCCCGGCTGACGTCGGCATGGGCCAGGTACTGCTGGTTGCTGTCCGTGATGGCCCGGATCTTGGTATCCACCTCACGGAGACGTTCCTTATGCCATCCGATGGACTGCGTATGCTCATCCGAATAAGATAAGCTATCGACAATCCGTTGCCGATAATCCGGGTGCAAATTCGCCGCCCAGTTCTCCGGCATCAATCGGACTCCCTTATCGCATCGGCGGGCAGCTACACCTGCTTCTCATCGAGTGGAAATATACCGAGAGGTATCCTGCCAAGCGCGATCCCAAGTCCATGTCAGGAGATGCCACTAGGATCTCGCGATACCACAATATCTGGCAGCGCCCACATGGCCCGATCCGGGCCGATCTGGATGTGAGGCTGGCAGATTTCTTTCTCGACCCGTGGTACCAACTTCTCCGACAACAGATGACGGCCTACCACGCAGAGACCGACCCGCTGAGCGAGTATGATCGGGTCGCTTTGCTGCATATTTCGCCGACAGGGAATTCGGCCCTCAAGCTGGCGAGGGGCGAGCTTGCGCGTTTTGGGCACGATGTCTTCGAGGCGTTTGCCAACCTAATCGATCCATCTTTCAGGGATCGGTTTATCTGTCTCGATACTAACTCGGCTTTCAGCTGTTTGAGCAATTGGCCAGAGGTTACCTGGTCAGCATGGTTGGCAGCCCGCTATCCGGCACTCTACTCGAGTTCGGCAAACGACGGAGCTGACGGGTGAGCGAGCTTTTCACTGATCTCTATAGGTATCGCCAGAGAGAGAAGAAGAACAATCTCGAGGATTGGCTGACAGAATGCGTCGCGGCGATATTACGCGCCCTTCCAAAGCCCGTGTTTGCCGCCTTTTTTTCCCGGCTGACGGGCCAGAGTGCCGAAAGCATTGCAAACGTCTTCGAAGATGTTTCGATAGCCACACAAGTCACGATCGACCGTGGAACGCAGGGCTCGCAGAGACCAGACCTTCTGATCTCGATTGCGGCGCCGGATAAGGGCGATAGCAAAAAGCCGAGCCAGCCATGGCTCCTTTTCGAAAACAAGGTCTTTCACCACGTCGATGAGGAGGAACTGGATTCGGGCGAAATTCAAAATCAGCTCCATCGCTATGGAGCTTGGTTGTGCGAACAAGACTTTGATCGGGCCGACCTCTCCCAAGCACTTATCTTCGTTACCCACGGAACGCTGGCGCCTGATGATTTCCGCAAGCACGGACGCTCCCATCCTGCTTATGGTTCAATCGGGCGGGTGTGCGAGACATGGGGCTCACTCGCAAAGCTCATCGATGACGTGAGCTCAGACTTTAGTGACGATCTTCATTTTCGTGCGCTGTTGAGCGCCTA
>NZ_BARE01000041.1 GCF_000367345.1 Sphingobium xenophagum NBRC 107872 | reverse complement strand
AGCCGGGTAATCATGGCCGGGGCGAGGAGACCCTCGATGGACCATGATCGTTACGGACTGGATGGAATGCCGATTTATCCTCGGCGTGGTCACTTCGATCATGTGACGGGGTATCGCTTACCGACATACCGCGGAAAATCCGGCCGCTTGGGCCGAGGGGCCACCGCGATGCTAGTCATTATGATGATCATTGTGGGTATAGGATTGGCTGCTGCCTCCAACCTGTTCGGATAAAGCTTAGGATGATCGTCTAGCGACATGCAGATGGTCGCGTTCCGGTTTGTCGGGGAATCGCTCGAACTGGACAGCATAGCCCTCGCCCAGACGGTCGCGAACCTGCGTTGCCCAGCGCTCGCCCTGTTCATCCGAGATGTTGTTGCCTCTGAAGTCGAGCGCGCGGTCGGCGTAGTGCGCGGATCCGGCCATGTGCTGGGTGCTGTCGTTGCCCGAGGTGACAACCGGCGCCGGCAGACCAAGTGCGCGCGCCTCGTCCGCGACTACACCCAATGCAGGCACCAACCCGCCATCCATCCGCCCGAGCCGAGCGCCAGGTTTGACCGTCATGCCAAGATCGCGCGCATAAGTCGCCCCATCGACGGGGCCTTCGGGGATGGCGAGCAAGGTTCCTCCCTCAAGCGGTGACGGCACGAGCCTATCGGCGCGCGCAACAGGCGGAAGTGCTGGCGCTTGCGGCATGCCAAGACTGGCGTTGGTGCCCAGCGAACCTGAGCCAGAGATGTTGGAGACGTCAGTCAGCTCGTTGATCCGGTGCGCCCTTAGATCGCCCATCAGGTCATCCATGATGTAGGTGATGGCCTGGTCACGGCGGGTGAGGTCGCGATAGTCGAGCCGGGGGTTCGAGATGTCCGGCAGGTGCCATTCGGGATGATCACGCTGCAGCGTCTCGTAGCGGTCCTGGATGAGGTTCGACATGTCGCTCGAGATCTGGAAGCCATGACTTTCGGCATAACTTGCCTCAGACATCATCCTGCTGCCGATCTCGCGATAGCGGGCGGCGGCGGCACGGCGTTCCTCGGCCTCGCCAACCCGCCAATCACTGCCATCGGTGCTGGTCCGGGAATGACTGTGATCGCCGTATTCCGAGCTTTGGCTATAGGTTCCTGACGACTGGATATCGCCGCTCGAGCCGCTGACGACAACACGATCGCTTGTCTCTTCCGACTTGTCTGTGCCGCGTGTGGTCTGATTGGTTGCAGAGCGTTCGGAGCCGGCACTGGCACTATCGCCACTTTCGCGCCTTCCGCTGAGTCCTGCAGAAAGTGAGGCTGACAGGCCACTACCTGCTTCTGACTCCATGGGTGTGCCGACGGTGCCAGTTCCAGTCAACGACAGGCTCGAACCAAAGGTTCGCCTGCTGAAGTCACTGGACGACCGGTTGTTGCCTTCCCGCAGGATTAGATCGTTGTTGGTGACCTCGCGCGTCGAGTTGCCTTTGGCCCCTTCGACCACCACATTGCCGCCGACGTTGTGGGTGTCGGAAGAGCGTGAGCCGCTTTCGCGACGCGCGCCAGAAACGTCGCTGGATGCAGTAACAGCGCTGCCGAACTGGCCCTTCGAACTGGTCCAGCTGGTCGATGTGCCGTTCTCGATCTTGTCTGCTTCGCTAAGGTACCACTGCCCCTGCGACCTGAGATCAGTCGCATAGCCACGGGTCATGGTCGGCTTGAACGTTAGCTGCGACATTGCGGTATTGGTATCGATGACCGAATGGCCTGAGCCATATTCGTTGAACATGCGCCCGTCCGCCTCGCGGAAACCCGCATGCCCGGCACCTGACAGGAGGTTGGGCGCCATGTTCCATTGCGACATCTGCCGGTTTTCGGCGTTGAGATTGCCGTAGCTGACATCGCCATAAGCGTAGTTGCCGGTGGTCCGCTCGAGCGCCGCGGCGTCCGAACCGGCCTGGACCGGAGCGAGCATCGAACCCAGGTTGTTCGCCACCGACATCGTCCCGCGCATGACCATCAGCGCCAGGACCGGCACCGACATCATCAGGAACCCCGCCATGGTGGCGACGTCCTGGTTCACCGCGTCAATCCCCGCCCAGTTGGCAAGGCTCACGCTTCCCCCCGAAACCGCATTGGTCTGGCTCGCCAAGCGATCCATGATGAAGGAGTGAATGAGGACGTAGATCGGTCCCCAGGCCGAGAGATAGAAGAAGCCTGAGAAGTAGCCCTTCAATGTCGCGATGCCGCTGCGTGGGAACAGCAGCAGCGGGAAGACGATCGGAAAGAGCGCGTAGAAAACGACGGTAAGGACCACGCCGAGCACTGGAATCCAAATTAGGCCCTGCTCGGCCGCGGTCGTCATGGCGTTGCGGGTCTGAGTGTCCGCGCGCTGAAGCGCGAAGGAGTCGGCGTCGGCATTGCCGAAATCAAGTTGTGCGGCCTCGAAGGCATCGACCATGCTCTTCTGCTTGAAGAACTGGTTCCGGGTCATCGCCGTGCCGGTGAGCAGCTGCGAAACGACCGGCACGTCGGCGGCAAGCTTCGCGCCAGCGACCGCTTCGGTGAGCTTGGGATACATCGAGTGCGCGAACGGCAGCGCATAGGCGTTGATCTGCGCATCCCACTGGTTGTTGATCAACGTCCAGGCCTGAGCGCAGGTCTTGCCCTCGATATCGACCGTGCCCGCACCCGTATCGGTCAGATACTTCATGCCGCGGTTGGTCGCGGGATTGACCCCGAGTTCAGCCCAGAGATCGGGCGCTTCGCTCAGGAGCTTGAGGCTCTTGGTGCCCAGCAGAATGTCGTAATAGGCGCACTGCTTGAGGTAGCCGTCGAGATTTGCCTTGAAGACGGGATCACGAATTTCGAACCCGCGCACCTTGTCCCACATCCGCGCACCATAGACGAAGCCCCCGGTCGAGTAGTTGAGCGCCGCGGGCATGACGAAGACCGTCTCGGCTGTGCGGGTAAGGTAATCGCTGACCTGGCTGGTGAACGAGGCCATCGCGGCGAGCCCGATCGGCACGTTGGCGACAGTGGCGGGCGCAAGGCCCGGATTGACGCGGTCGGTGACCTTGACTGTCACGGTCGGGACCATCAGCACGAGGTAGATCAGCGTCGACTGGACAAACCAACGAAACCACGCCCGCCAGTCGAGGTCCATGGCGGTGATCAGGAGTGCGTAGATCAGCCCTATCACCATGCAGACGCGGATCAGCGCCTTGAACCCGCCCGATCCGGTCCAGGTGGCGATCGCGTTGAAGGTGTTGACGAGGTAGTCGCCGCCCCCGACCGTGAAAACCTCGAGCATGAGCGAGGCGCTCCTACTGGACCTGGCTGCCGAGCGTTCGCGAGAAGCGAAGCGCGGCTGACATTTGCGGAGAAAGCTGGGTGCGGAGGGTCTTTTCCAACATCTGGGTGCGCTGGATGAGCGCAAAAGTCTGGTCGAAGCGCTGCGAGGTGCGCGCCGCGATCCCGAGGAAGTTGCGCCGGGTCTCGTAAAGCCCTTCGCGCCATTCGCGCAGGGAATCCGCGTCGGCGCCGTTGAAGTCCGAGCGCGCATTCACCGCCATGTCGATGAACCGCATGGTCATGGTGGTGACGAGATCGACCGCGACGATTTCGGAGAGATCGTTGATCTCCTGGGCTGATATGCCAAACTCGGCCGCTGCGCTTACGGTGATGATCTTGTAGACCGGCACGCTCGCCATGCCCAAGAGCTGGATCTCTGCCGGGGTCAGCGAGGCACCGGGATCACGCACCTTCAAGGCCATGCTCTCGACCAGCGTGCGTACCCGTGCCTTGATCGCAGCGTTAGGTCCGATGACCATGTCGGTTTCGCTGGGCGCCATGCACTTGGTCGTATCGCCGCCGCAGTTCCAGTATTTGTGCGGTGTCTGCGAGGTGCCATCGAGCATGGCGCTGATCAGTGCGGGATCGGCCGGACCAATGAACTGGACGCGCGGCTTTCCGCCTGAGCCTTGCGGATCGTAGATCACAGTGCCGACCAGCGTCATCAGGAACTCGCGGAACTGTGTGTCGAACCCGCCGTATTTCTTGCCCAGCGCCTCCCAGGTGTAGTTGTTGGGCATCCCGGCCTGTTCCTTCATGTCCGGGTCGGAATTGGCGCCCTTCAGGGCTTCGCGCTGGCCGCCATTGTTGCATTGCTGGCGCGCGCGGGCCCAGTCGGAGACTGCGCCCTGGCTGTTGGCGATCGCCTCGCAGATGACCGAACTGGCCGTATCGCTCGTGGGCCAGAGCCCACCGACCAAAGCCTGTGCGGTCTCGCAAGAGGAGATGTTCATCTGGTTCATCTGCTGAACCTTCTGGGCCAGCTCATCCATGACCTTGCCGATCTCGGGCGAGATTGTGTCGATGGCCAGCTTGAAGGCGAAACCGAGTGCGTTGTTAGCCGTAGCCTTGAGCATCGCGACAAGCTCGGCCGTATTGATGAACGAGAATGATCCCGCGAACAGGTCGATACCCCCGCACCCGGCGCGCGCATGCGGCAGCTGGATGTTGAAAGGCTGGATGTTCTTCTGGGGAAAACGCGACCACACCGAACCCATCGAATAGTAACCGGCCGACTGACCCTGGTAAGCGCTGGGGCCGGTGGCGTTGGCCTGGACTCCCATGTCGGACATGAAGCTCTGCATCTCTCCTTCGACGCCGGCTGAGGCAGGACTGGGCGAGGCGAGCAGCACGGCGCCGCCGAGCACGGCGCCAAGCGCGCGCCGCGAGACCTGGTGGAGGCGGGCGGCGATGAGGCGCGCGCGCATCAGTAGTCACTCCCAGGCTTGACCTGCGTCAGCTGGAAGACGCGGTCCATGATTTCATCCTGGCTGAGGATCCCGTAACCGATGGGCATCGGCTGCTTGGTGACGGAATCGAACAGGACCAGTGCGGGCACCTGACGGTCGGTGCCGAGCCCGAGCTTCTCGTATTGACCGCTGTCGACCATGTATCCGGGGAAGGTCGCCGAGGGCCCGCCGTCGGTCGAGACCGCGAGCACCGAGAGGCCGTATTTGTCCGAAACCGCTTTGAGGATCGGCGAGAAGATATCGCAGGCCCCGCAGCTCGAGGCGAAGAAGTAGAACACCCCGTATCGCTGCGAGAGACTGGCCATGACGCGGTCGCGGTCGGACTTGCGCTCATCGATCCACGCGCGCTTGCCGAGCGTCGAGACCGGGCGTTGTAGTGTGTAGTCGAGGCCCGGATCTTGCCACAGAGCGCGCTGCCAGACGTCCGCAAACATGGAGGATCGGTCGAGCTGCTCGCGCTGGTAGCGGACATAGGCGGTGACGTTCTCCGGGCTCGGCTCAAGGATCGCGCGCGCCTTGAGTTCCTCGAGCTGGGTTCCGATCGCGGCGAGGCGCTCGCGTGCGGGCGGCTGCGAGGGTGCAGCCTTGCGCGGTTCTTGCTTGGGCTTTTCGCAGTAGAACCACGTGCCGAGCTTGCGCTCCTTGCAGTAGAGCGCGTCCTCGGACTGCTGGACCTCAACACCGTCACCGTTCGACGCGCGTAGCGGGGCGGCTCCGGCAAGGGCCAGGCCGGAAGCAGCAAGCAGGGCAATGCATTGGCGGTGGTTCATGATCCGCTCCTCTCGAATTCCTTGATCAGTGACATGAAGACAGCGACATCGAGCAGCCGGCGGCCGCCATCGAGCATGCGCACGAGCGCGCTGTAGAAGCCGCAGAGCGCTTCGGTTCCGGCTTCACTCAGCGTGTAAGTCCCGGCCTCCAGGCGCGCCCAACCTCTTGCTGCAATGGCCTTGAGCTGGCCGTTCAGCATGCGGCAGCGCACCGGCTTGTCGAGCCAGGTGGAGACCTCGCCCGCGATCTCGCGTGCCGTCAGGCTGCCGCGCCGGGCGAGCGCCATGCCGATGCAAAATTCGAGCACGGTCATGTCGGCTGCGGAGCCGACCTCGCTAAGCGCCACAACGCTCGCGCTGGAGGCCGGTTGGCCATGAGGGATTGGGCCCACTTCAGGGCTTGTGCGCGGCATAATAAGCCTCGATCTTTGCCTGGATTTCGATGAGCGTGGCGGCTTCGTCGGGGAGCTTCGCCGCATCGACGAACTCCGCGTAGATTTCGGAGAAATCCATCACTGAAAGGTCGAGTTGCTGAAACTCGAAGATGGTGAAGCCATCGCAGACGGGCTTCTTGGGCGTCCCCCAGCTCTTGCCGAGCTGGGGCCGCCCCTGTTCCTGGAGGATCCGGCTGATCTTCGACTGGAAGCAGCAATAGACGTCGCGTTTGGAGAGGCAGATGCCGAGGAAACTCGACGAGCAGTAGGTCCCGATCTTATGGCAGAGCCCGGCATCGTCTTGTCTGTCGAGTAGGACCTCCGAAGGGCTGCACAGCAGCGGAACGAGGAGCGGCACGCCTTTGCCTGAGCAGCAGTTGGCAAGGCCGAAGACCTTGTGGGAGCAGCTTTCGGCCGTGCCTTTGAACAAGGTCAGCGTGGACTCGTCGAATTCGGAATTGGCCTGGCCGAGCGCGTTCAGCGCCACAACCGCGTCTTTGAATTCGTCCGAGGCCTCGCGGACGATCGGCTCACAGTCGCCGTTCACGCAGTAGACGTCGCCGCCGCAGATGTACTGTGCTGGCTGCTGGGTGCTTCCCGGGATCGGGCACTTGTAGACACGCTCGGCAACCTTGCACGATCCGTCGCCGCTTGGTGGATCGTCGAGGCAAGCCTCATGGTCGAAGGTGCAGCCGGGTGTCGCGTCGAGCTTGCCGCAGTCGTTGCCGCCGCCAATCACGGTTTGGCATTGATAGGTCTTCGTGTTTTCCCAGCAGGGCCGCGTTACCGGCACGCCGTCGATGAGCCGGGTCTCGCCAGGCGCAGTGTAGGTCTCGCTGTCGAGTGTGCAGGTGCCGAGATCGACCGAGCAGGCATTGTCGGTCCAGATTTCGGTGAACCACTTCGAAACGGAGCTTTCGGGGACGATCCCGGCGACATTGGAACTGCAGGCATAGACCTCTTCGGGTGCCGCCGGCTCGGCGCAAGCGAGGTAGCCCCCGCCGCCGAAGGGATCGCCGACGAAGTCCCAGGTTTTGCACAGCTGCCGGTCGGTCAGGCCTGCGGCGTCCGGGCTGGTCCGGGTGCAGCTGGTTTCGCTCGCGAGCGCGCCACATTGCTGGAGCCCGGTCACATATTGCAGCGGGAAGCCGGTCACCGGATCGAAGGTCAGCGCGTCGGTGATCCCTTCGTTGTTGCACCGGTAGACGTTACTCACGACCTGGAAGGCATTGGCCGGCGGCGGCTTGGGGACCGTGCCCATGAGATAGATGTTGGGATCGGTTACCGAGCCGTCGCAGTCGTAGTAGTCAACCGTCAGGCTGTATTCCGGAACGGGGAACGTGCCGGTCTGGCGGCAGAGGGCATTGCCACCGAGCGATGCGCAGCCCGGAAAACCAGGGGCAGTGACGCAGAGATATTGGTAGACGGTCTCGTTCCAGGCCGCGACCGTCAGGCTTCGGGTGCAGGTCTTGGGCTGGAGGGCGACCGTCGATCCGACGTTGCAGGTCCACTCAGCCATGTTCGCCCCGCCGGATCCCGGCGGCAGCGGCACGCAGTTTCCCGTCGAGCCGTCAGCGCTCATTCCCTGCAGGTAAGCGTTGGGGTCCTCGGTGACTGTGGTGGCGCGCGAGAGGTCGCTGCGCTTCACATCAACAGTCGGCCGCGCGGTAGAATTGGCGGTGCGATAGGCATCGCTATTGTAGCCTGCCGCCGCGCCATCGGCGTTCATGTTGCCGGGATTGTCGTAATACTGGGTGAGCCCGGGATAGTTCGCCTGATAGCCCGGAATCTGCCCGGCAGCGCCCGGCGCGTTGGTGATCCCCTGATTGGCGCCCCGGACCGCCGATCCGAGATCGCGGGCCTGCGTCTTCGCTTCGTCCCAGGTCATGGTGGCAGGCGCGGAAGGAGGTGGGGGTGCTGGCGGGGGAACGCCGGGGTCGATTGCGGGCGGAAGCGCGGGTTGCGGCTCGATGAGGTCGTCGGGCGGCGGGATATAGACCTGCGCGTGTGTACCGGTTGGCGCGAGCAGCGCGATCGTGAAGAAGGAGGCGGCAAGAAGGGCCCCGGTTCGCCAACGATTGCGCAAACCCCGCCCATCCATCTCACTGGCCCTTGGTCAGTTGGGTGAGCGCAATGCGCGCAACACCGGCGCCGGGCCCCCGGCCGCTGGCGAAGGTCTCGAGCGCGTATTCGACCGTGACGTTTCCGGTGATGCGGTCATGATCGGGTGCCCTGCTGGTGCAGTCGAGCCCGTCGCAAAGCTCATATTCGCGGCCAGCGGCAACGAAGGTCGGTGCGGCGCTGACCTTGAAGGCGCGGAACAGGCGCGGGTCGATCGCCAAGTGAGCCTCCTGGCCCTCGCTGGTCACCACCCGCTTCAGCCCTTCGGCGAAGGCCTTGGTGCTTCCCCCCGGAAAGCCGCGGAAGACGACCACCCCGCCCGCCCTCGTCGTGTCGGCAATCAGCCGGGTGAGCGATGCCTCGGGCATCGACAGGCTGGCGAAGACCATGAACATCGGCCCCTCGCCCATCGGCGTCCTGGTATTGGCGGCGGCCCCGCTCAGAAGTTCATCGAAGTCGACTGCGCCGTCCGGCCCTTTGGGCAAGTCGGCAGGATTGATGTTCGCGACAACCGCCATGCCGTGCTCGCGCAGTTGCTCGGCTTCGGCGCGGTGGGCTTCGCCCTTGCCCGCAACAGCATCGACCAGGGGCTGCGCATCGGCCGTGGCCTCGGTTCCGCGTGCCCTAATCGCCTTCAGGTCGAGGCCCCCGACATCTTGGGCGATGGTCTGGGCAAGAGCGGCCGAGACGGCGGTCAGGGCGAGGAAGCCAGCAAGTCCGAGGAGGCGGGATTTGTGCGGGAGCCGCGCGAAAGTCATGGGTGTCCTCACAGCATGCAGCAGTTGCGCTTGCGCCAGACGAGGTAGCCAAAGTCCTCACCCTTGACGGGGTAGCCCTTGCCAGTCTGGGGAATGATGGTGGCAGCACCAACCGGCGCGCAGGCATATCGGCCCTTCACCATCGAAATCGGGTTGGTCATCTGCAGCCGGTATTGCTGCTTGCGCATCACCGGCATCAGGTACTTGTGGCAAAGGGCCTTCGAACCCATCGTGCCCCAGGCCAGCGCCTCGCGGTGCATCTTGTAGAGCATGCGTTCGGCGACGAGCCGCGAGGCCTGGATCGGCGTGACATGCGCCGAGACGTGGCCGTTCAAGGGATACATCCCGCCGTTGCAGCCCGCGCACCAGAACATCTGGTCGATTGGAAGCTTGGCAGTCGCCGCGACGCAGTCGGCCGCACAAGCCGCGGTGGCGATCGGGTTGGCGAAGAGCGCAACCTCGGGGTTGATGATCGAGGTCAGCGCCGAATCCTGCCACAGCGGGTCGATCTCGGTCACATAGGCGACGTCGAAAGTGGTCTGTTCGAAACAGAGGAAATCGGTCAGGATCTCCATCCAGTAGAGCAGCGGATAGACGTAGTAGTGTGACTGCCACTGCGATGAGTTCTGCGTTTTGCCGCCGATCTGGCTGCGCCCCTGAACGTGGCCGTGGCCGATGTCGAAACCGGGGTTGAGCCGGATCCCGCCGAGGTTGGGAAAACACCACGACTTGTTGGTGACATCGACGAGGCGCACCGGCTCCCAGAATCCCACCGAAATGCCGATGCGCGGGATTGGCGAGCCGCAGGCGCACAAGGGGAACGAGGGGTTCTTGGGATCGGGCCGCGAACCCTTCCAGATCGAGAGCCCGCCGATCGAGAGCGGAAACAGGCACGACCAGCAGACATCGGTGATCGGGTTGATGAACTTGCCGTGGCAGGTGACCGTATCGGCCCGGGCCGGCGCGGCTGCGACACCGGCGAGCGCCAGCACGGCGAGAAGAACAGCGATCAATCTTGAAGCGCGTTTCATGACGGGTTCTCCCCGCGACAAGCCTCATCGGCGAGGCTCTTGGACCGGAAGTAGATCAGCCCGTGGACCGGGACGGCGAGCACCAGCAGCAGCGCGGGCAGCGCGCCCCACTTACCCACCAGTGCCTTCGAAAGGGGCAGCAACAGGACAGCGAGCGCCAACCCCCAGCACAAGCCCATCCACCATCGCCGCATGTGGCGCAGGCGCGAGGTTTCGGGGGCAGCCATCGGGGTCTTGAGGAAGGTGATCAGCGGATGGGTCATGAGATCTTGCCTCCGCCAACGGGCGCGACCGGCGCCGACGGCAGCGGGAACTCGCTGATCTTGAGGTTCGCGCCTGCGGCCGAGACAACCGCCGGGGTATGGCGAATGCCGAACTTGCCCGTGAGCGTCCCGCCTTGATCGAAGTAGAACCGGCGCTGCCATGGCTTCATCGCGTCAAACGGCGAGCCCGAGACAAAGATGATCTTGGCCCTGACATCGCTCCAGGTCTTGACCGCCCAGGCGAGCTCCGCCGCGTTGTCGCCGTCTATAAAGACCAGCGCCTGGCTCAATTGCACCATGTCGAGCGGATTGACCCGCGTGCCACGCGCCGCGATCAGATTGCCCTTGGCGTCGACGATATCGTCCTCGGTGACGATCGAGGGATCGAACAGCCACTCGCGCTTGGTGATCGCCGGGGTCATCCCATCGACCCGCTTGGGCCGCCGGACGCTCGCCACGGCCTGTTCCTGCATCTCGCGCTGCAGCCGCTCGATCCCGCCGTTCGCCTCAAGGGTCCTGAGCTTGGTCTCGATCGTCGTGAGCAGATCGGCCTCGATGATCGGGAAAGTCTGGCCCATCTGGCCATAGTCAGCGGCCCTGACTGCCGAGATCAGCGGCCAGCCTATCAGCAGAGCGGCACTGGCCGTGGCGGACAAGACGGCTATCCGGCTCACAGCAGCGAGTCCCCGGTGCCGATGATGCGTGCCGAACAGACGAAGCCGATGTCGGCATAGCGGCTATCAAGCCCGTCCTTGTGCTCTGTGCCGACATAGTAGCAGTGCTCGGGTATGCGGCCTGTGGGGCCCGGCTCCAGCGGCTCGCCGCGCGAACTGACCGGCTTCAGCCGCGAGACTTCGGCGCCGTTGATCCGCACCACGCTGCCCTCGCGGGTCACCATGTCTCCTGGCATCCCGTAGACACGCTTGGCAAAAGGCGGAGAGACCTTCCCGAAATGCGCGGTGACGAGGGGTGTCTGCGGCGGGGCAAACACCACGAAGTCCCCGCGCGCAGGGCGGCGGTGCTTGTCGATCCAGAAGGCCCAATTGGGGAGCGACCTCGTCGTGTTGATGAGAATTGCATGGTCGTCGCGCCAGCTTGCAAGCGAGGAGCTGGCCGCAAGCGTCGCCGCAAGCGCGCCGATCACCAGCCATCGCCGGGTGTGCAAGGATCGCGGGGGGAGAGGCTCAGTTGACGGGAGCACTGGCCTGTCCTCCATAGGCGGCGCCCGGCATCGGGGCCGGGGCGGCTCCCTGCGGGGTCCCCTGCCCGTTCATCGCCGCACGCATGGCGCCCATGACGTCACCGGCAGAAGCATTCGCCGGCTGCGGCATCTTGATGTGTCCATAGACTTCGCGGCGAACCTCGGCGGTGATGTCGGGGACATTGCCGGCCAGCACGGCTTCGCCCACCAGCACGATCTGGCCCGTCGCGCCGCGGCGCTCGAGGTTTTTCTGGACCTCGCCCATGAACGCCCGGGTCTCGGTAGTGACCTGCTCGGGCGGTGTGGCCGAGCGGGCCTGGGCCTGGACATATTCGCCCACGATGCCGGAAAGCTGGACCTTGGCGATGGTAGGTGTGTCCCCAGCCCCCAGCACGTTCTTGGTGACCCAGGCGCCCCACAGCCCTGCTGCAACCAGCGTGCCGACAAGCGCGACGGGGACAAGTCCAATGCGGGCCCGGGGGGCAGCCGGACCTGCGCTCAACTCGGCCTCGAACAGGGGGCCGGCGGTCGTGCTGGCTGCATGACTTGAGGGCGTTCGGGGGCTTCTAGCCATGGGTGATCTCCCTGGAATGTGAGGTGGCCGCACCGCCCGGCTGCGTGAGCGAGTGGCGGCGAAAGAAGCCGACTGCGACGAAAAGTCCGGCGCTGGTCAGCCAGAAGAAGCGAATGAAGTGGTCCTGGCGCTCGGCGCTCGCGGCGACATAGCGCGAGGCGAAGTTCTCGATCTGGAGTACGGTCCCGCCAAAGCTGAAATTGCCCAGCGCGGCGAAAAACAGCAGCCATAGCGCGGCGACGCAGCCCAGCGTGACCGCGAGCCATCCTGCGAGGCGCAGGCCGTGGTAGCAGGCATCGGCAAGGTGCCAGAACTGGCGGGCAGAGGCGTGAGGCGTGATCATTCGGCCGCCTCCGCCAGTTCACCGTCCATGAAATCGGGGGCTCCGGGCTCAGGCGGTACGAAGTCCGGGAAGGCGACCCGCTCGATCGCATCGGGGAGCGGCAGGCCGGCGCGGACCTTTTCCTCGATCTCCGAAAAGACCCTTGGGCTCGAGGAATAAAGCGTTGCCGAATAGGGATCGAGCACCAGTCGTCCGACTGCGAGTGTCTCCGGGCCCTTGATCAGGACGTCGGAATATTCGGTGCCGTTGCGTTTCAGCGAACGCAGCAGGCTTTCGGTATAGTGATCCATCTCGAAGCGCTGATGCTTGGCGAGATCGTTGATCGTCTCCTCCTTCTGCTGGAGGACGATCGACCAGTCCGAGTTCTCAAGCGCGGCGAGCGAGCCTTCCGACTTGTAGAAGTCATTGAGGGACTGCGTCGCGGTGATAAGCGAGCCGCCATACTTGCGGCACGTGCGGGCATAGGTCTCGATCGCCTGCCCCATCTGCCCGCCGCCGAGCAGCTGCCAGGCTTCGTCGATCATGGTGAGCTTGGGCACAGAACGGTCGAGATCGCGCATGACGCGCAGCGTCAGGAACATGAGCGCGGTGAGCGCGACCGAACGCAGTTCCGGTTTCGATGAGAGATCCGAGAGCTCGAACACGGTGAGCCCGGCGGACAGATCGATCGAGCACTCGCCCTCGAAGAACCGGCCATAGGTGCCGCCGGTAAGGAACGGCGACATGGCGTCGGCGAGATCCCCGGCATAGGGCGAAGGCAATGCGCGGAGCGCAGCCGCGACATCGTCGATCGTCCCGGCGCGCTGCTTCTCGCGCCAGACCTTGCTCACCGCGGAATCGATGAGGCCGCGCTCGGTATCGGACAGCCGGTCCTGCTGGCGCGCCATCTGGCCGACGATCGATTTCAGCATGGCGAGGCACTCGACCTCGTAGTCTTCGCCATCCTCGTCGCTGGACAGCGCTTCGCCGTCGATCATGTCGAAGGGATTGAGCGAGAAGCCCGAAGACAGTTTGAACTCAACGAAGGCGCCGCCAAAGGCCTTGGCCATGTGCTCGAACGAGCGTCCGTCATCGATCACGATGACCTTGGCCCCGGCACCCGACATTGCCGCGCAGACATCCTGCAGGAAGACCGACTTGCCCGAGCCTGACTTGCCGAAGACCGCGACGTTGTGGTTGCCGGCGGCGTTCTGGAACGGCGACCAGAAAAACGGTTGCCCGCGCCTGCCGATGAGCAGGACATGCGGGATGTGACCGCCGGTATGCTCGCCCTGAAGCGGCGCGATCGATGCCGCGGTCGTCGTGAGCATCGTCTTGAAGCGCTTCATGCGCTTGAGGTCGGCCGAGAGGCCATTGGGCAGCGACAGCGGCATCGCCGCGAGAAGTCCCATCACCTGGAGGTAGCGCTCGTCGATGAGGTCCCATCCGCAGGCTTTGTAGACCGACTTCACCATGCGCTCGTTGATGTCGCCCTTGCCGAGCGGCGAGAGCGCGCCGACGCCGTAATAGACCTGCGCGAGCTTGCGGCCCTGACGGATCTGTCCTTGCACGTATTGCCATTCGTCGCGCTGTTCAGAGAGTTGAGGCAGAAACCGCGCCGAGCGGCTGTCGGCGAGGCTGGTGGTGCGCATGACCTTGAGCCCGGCGCGCGACGCGACCGCGTCCTCGTCCTGATAGACAAGCCCGAGCACCGTCATGACATTGCAGCCGAAGCGCAGCTTGTCGTTGATGACGTCGCCGATGATCTTCTGGACGTCCCACGGCGCCCACTGCTTGGGCAGGTTGCGCACCGAGAAGAAGCGCCAATCGAACTTGTCGGGCACGACCTCGCCGATGACCGGCGCGCCGTCCTCGCGCTCGCCTGTGGGGCGAAAGCGCTCGGCGTGGAGCACGATACGGTCGGGGGTGACCTGGGTTTCCAGATCACGCCGCACGCATTGGACGTTTATCGGATCGAGCTCGGAATAGTGCTCGGGCTTGTCGGCGTTATCGACCGCCGGGCAGAGAAAATCGTCGAGAAAGGCGATCAGTTCAACGGGACCCAAGTCGCGCGCCGGGATCGACAGCGCCTGCAGTGTCCCTCGCAGGCTTTCGCGCACCGAGACAAGCGTGTCGGCCCCGATCGGACCGCTGAGCCGGGCTCCGATCGAGAGAATTACGCGGGTATTGCGCAGGTAAAACGGCGCATCACGCGAGATCGACATCCAGACCGCCCGGCGCAGCCAGCGCGCGCGGTGCATCGCGGCGCGGCCATAGACTCCCTTGGCGACAACGCGCGGCATCACCCAGTCGGCAATGCGCTCACCGACCGAGGGGCTTTGCCAATGGATCAGTTGGATCTCGCAGCCGGGCGGCACGGCGTCAGAGAGGAACTGGGTGAGAAGTTCGCCGCTGCGCTCATCGGCCCCCATCATCGGGGCAAGCTCGAGAATGAACCCGATCGAGTCCGTGTTGATGAACATGCCGTGCTTCTTGTCGAAGCTGCGATAGGGCAACCAGTTCGAGAGCATCGGAGCGCCAAGCACCGGGCGTGCCGCCTCGGGATGCGCGCTTTCGCCGAACAGCATGTCGAGGAACCGATCCCAGAAGCCGCGCGAGGTCATTGTCCCTACTCCTCGACCTTGGCGGGAAAGGCCGCCGGTGCATTGGCCGGCGATGCTTTAACCGGGGCGGCCGATGGCGCTGCGGTAGGCGGGGCAATCGCTCCACCATTGGCAGGACCAGTGGCCTTCACTGCCGATGGTGTCGGCGCTTTCGCGGTTTGGGCGAGACGCGCCTGAACTTCGGCGCGGATGGCATCGATGGCATTGCCGGACCCGCGCGCAGCGGCCTTGGCGCGCGCTGCCGCGACGGCTTCGGGCGTCGGCAAGGTTGCCGGTGCGGCGTCGGCCGGAGCGGCGATGGGAGCGTCGCGACCATCGATGAGGGGAGCAGGAACACCGGGTGCGGGCGCTAACGCCGCGCTGGCAAGGCTGACCGCTCGGCCCACGACTTGCTCCCCCAAGTTGGGCTCGCCCGATGACAGCTGCATCCAGGCGCCATCGTCGACCACCGCGTGAATGATACGCGGCTCATGGAGATTACCGCCGCCATCGACGAAGGACGGGAACACGACCTTCAACACCCGGCGCTCGCGATGGATCATGCCATTACCGGAAGCAGCGAGCCTGCCCGAACCGGAGGGGGTGTAGGCTGCTGTGACAGGCTTGGCCGCGGCGGGTTGACGAATATACGGCCCCGCCGGCGAATGTCCGGGCGTCATGGGCCGGGCATTCTGGATCACCGACAGTGCCTGATCGTCGATCAGGGTCGAAGGCGCGCAGGTCCCGCCCGGCGCGCTGCATGCGAAGCTTCCCTTGATGTTGCCACCGAACAGCGAAGTGCAGGCTGCAAGCTGGGTCGCGGCGAGCCCGACCGCGGCAATGCTCGCCGCCCGGGCCAGACCGCTTGGGGCGCGATGCTCAGCGAGCATGCCAAGGCGCACGGCAAGGCGCCAGAACGCGAGGCCGGATCCGAGCGAGATCGTCTCGGAGTTAAGGCTGGCATGGCCCGCCGAGCGGGCCCAAGCGCGTTGGCGCAGCTTTGTCAGTTCGAAAGGCGTAAGGTCCCGGCCGATTGGCGGCCCAAACGCGAGCACGAGATCCTGCCACAGCCGGATTGCCTCGCACCGGCTCAACTCGGCGCGCGGCAACGAGATTGCCCCGCGCGAGCGCCGCGCGACCGCGCGCACCAGGTGCGCTTGGCTCTTCGGGTCAAGCGCGGTCACGACTTGGCGCCCTTCAGCCATTGCTCGAGCACCTCGCGCGGGCGGAAGCCTTCGATCACCGCGCCGTCCGAACGGACGATCACCGGGGTCCCGGCCAAGCCCTGTTCACGGGCGAAGCGCTCGTTGGCATCGAGCGGGGAGGTGTCGCAGGTGCGCGTGTCGGTGATCGGCGTGCCGGCATAGGCGGCTTTGACGGCTTTGCGCCGATCGCGCGCGCAGAACACCTGGTTGGCAAGATCGCGGCTGCCGAGCACCGAGATCGGCCGCTCGATCACGCGCACATTCATGCTTTCAAGCACGCCCGACAGCGCCCGGCAGTAACCGCAGCGAAAATCGCTGAACACAGTGACCGACGGACCCGAGCTTGCTCCCCAGACAATGCCGCCCGCCTCGGGCAGTGCGGCGAGCGACATCATCCGGGGGGCACCGCTCGCCGCCGGCGTGCTGACGCCGCGGCGGGGGGTCTCGACTTCCTGTGCTTCCTGCTTACTGCCCGCCGCGCCGCCAACGAGGAGATCGGGATTGACCTCGAGCAGCCGGACCGCGGTCAGGTCCTGGCGCGTCTGCATGTCGTAGACACGCCCGATGAGCAGGTAACGTGCGGTCCTGTCGACATAGAATAGCTGCGATCCGGCTGTCACTTCGCAGACCCCGTCGACCAGCTGGCAATTGACCCGGCTAACCTGGGTGCGCGGCAGGCGCTGCTTGAGAAGCGTCGTGACGGCTTGGTCGGCCTCGGACGGCGCGTGAGCGCTATTTGGCGCGGCGTCCCCGGCGCCCGCAGCATTGGCATTTGCCCAGACCAGCGATCCGCCGCTGCCGAGCACGATTGCGGCCAGCGGCATCAGGGTTTGGCGAAGGCTGGGTCTGCCCAAGTTCAGTGATTTCAGCTTCATTTCACCCTCCTCATCCGTTGATGAACACGCCTTCGAGAAACACGATTTCGACATCGATCCCGGTCGGCATTTCGATCACGGGCTGGTACTGCTCGGCCCGCTCGATCAGATATTTGCTGACCATGTCGCCCGAGGTGGCGATGCCTTCGCCGAGGCCGCCTTCGAGAATGTCGCCGGTGCCAAGCTTCTGGCGCTGGCCGTTCACGCTGACGTTGGTGCCGGTGAGCGTCGAATTGGTGTTGGCGGAAAATCCGCGGCCAAACCCGCCTGCGAGCCCTGCGAGGAAGGCCTGGCCGATCAGCGAGCCTTCGCGGCTCACCACCCTGCCCCTGACCCCGGTTTTGCCGCCAAAGGCGATGAATCCCTTCACGTCAGAAACCGCGTAGCGCCCATTCGGCTGCGGGCAGGTCATCCGCTGCAGCTTGACGTAGACCTTCTCACTCGAGAGGTCGCCGCGCGCCGCGCCGTTGACCAGGCAGCCCGCGATATTGGTCGTGAGCAGCCGCCCGTTGTCGTAGACCGAGCGCGCGGGGCCAGTGATGCGCAGCACGACTGGCAAAGGATCGGTCTGGCTCTGGACGCCGGCAGCGGCATCGACCCCGACGATGACCTTGGCGACCGCGATCGAATTTGGCGGCAGATAATTGGCGCTGTCGGTGAATACGGTGTTCCCCTTGGGCACTGGACTTCCCGTCCCGCTGGTGCCTTCGCCAAACGAGACCAGGCTCACCTCGCTGCCGCGGCCTCCTGTCATGCCAGCTGCTGTCATGGCCGCCTGACCGGCAGGGGTGCCCGGCGCGCTCTGGTAGCTCGGCGGACTGGTCCGCCCATAAAGCGCATTGGGTCCTGCCGAAGTCGCGCCTGGTCCAACAACAGGCTGGCCCATGATTGGCGACTGGCGCGCGGCGGCGAGCGCGGCCTTCAACTGCTCGTTTTCGTTCTGGTAGGCCGACAGCACCCGTTCAGTATCGGGCGAAATGCCTGCTGCCCCGCCGCTGCCCCCGCTTCCGCTTTGGGCCTGGCTTTGGGCAAGCTGTGCTTCCAACTGGTCGGCACGCTGCGCGCGGGCGGCGAGCGCGCGCATGTTGTTGTCCATCGACATCATTTGGGCCTCGGACTGGGCGCGCCATTCCTTCTCGGCCATGTTCTTGTTGACCATCTCGTCGACCGAGACGTCGGCGACCTGGCGCTTGACGTTGCCGTCGCCGCTCTTGTTTTCGCCTGCGAAGATCCACGACGAACCGATGATCAGGGCGGCGAGCCCGCCGGCACCGAGCAGCAGCATCTGCTTCTTCTTGACCGCCTCGTTGGCGACAATCGCATCACCAAGCGGCGACGCATCGCTGCTGTCCGGATCGCCGCCATGACCATCAGCCGAGGGACCATCGAGCGCCTTGGGGCCTTTGCGGAACGGGTTCTTCCAGTCCATCACTGGCCTCCATTCGATTGGATGAGGTAGACGGCAGCCGACTGGCCAGGGGCGAGTTCGCTGACCGGGGTCATGAAGGCGACGCTGCCACGGCCTGCGAGCAAGTTCTCATCGAGCGGCATAGGACCCTTGCCCATGTTGCGAACCTTGAGGATCAGGCCCTTGAGGTCCGCACCGCGATATTCGCCGACTTGCTGGACCTCGAGTTTGCCGACTGCGACCGGCTCGAGCACGCTTTGCCGGATCTCGAACCCTTCGATGGTCTCGCTGCGATACATGGCCTGGGCGAGGCGTACTGCGGTGTCCTCGGGCGAGGAGCGCACTTCCCAGTCTCGCGCGGCTTCGGCTTTGACTGCAGTGTTGGTGACGAACACCTGCTCCGCATCATTGCCCCGAACCTGGCAGAGGAACTTGTAGACGAAGCCCTTGCGGGTCGTGCCGAAGAACGAGAGGTTGGGCTTGGTGAAGCCATCGGGCACCGAGATGTATATGTCGCCGCGCACTGGCTCATTGACGATCTTGAAGTCCTCGGCCGGATTGCCGGTGGTGATCTTGGAAACCGAGGCGAACTGGTCGCCGGCGAGGCTGATGCGGGTCAGGTCCTTGGCCGAAGCGGTGCAGGCAACCGTGCCGTTGTCGGCCGCCGGGATGCTTTGATCCGCCATCGCGGGGCTTGCCGTCAGGCAGAGCGCGCCAAGGCAGATGAGCGCCGCGCCCACCGGCCGCCCCGCAATCGCCAAGGGGCGTCCTGCCAGCACTGTCCCGGCGCTGATCGCGCCCCAAGCCAGAACGGCCATCACTCGTCTCCCCCATCGGTGCTGTTGTTGGCGCTGGCGCGTCCGATGACTTTGCCCGCTGCATCCTTGGAGATGCGCCCGAATCCGGCGAGCTTCAGGCTGACGCCCGAGTAGCTCCACACGTAACGGAAGGTCCGGGCTTCGGAGGTGACTTCCTTCGAACCGACAACCGTGTGCAACACGCCATTCACTTCGCTGGTCAGCGCATCGGGATCGACGGAGAGGTTCTCGATCGTGAAGAACTGCGAGACATTCGAGCCGTTCTGCTCGTTGAAGATCTTCATTAGCTCGGACTTCATCCGGCCGTGGGTTCTGGGATCGGTGATTTCGAGGATCGAATCCATCCAGTATTGGAGGTTCGAGGGCGAACGGTTGAGCGTCAGCAGCGCGGCATCGCGCGTGACCAGCTCGAGGTAGTCCTTGTCGACGTGGCTTGATGACAATGTCAGCGGCTTGGCGAGCACCGGCTGCAGGACGACCTCGCGGTCGCGGCGCGCGGCGGTCAGCGTCAGCACGACGCTTAAGGCAAACAGGCCCGTCGCTGTGATGGCCAGCAGGTTGCGCTGCTTCAGGAGCCGCTGCGCCTGGCCGTGAGAAATCGAAAGGTCCATGACTGTGCCGTCCTCAACCCGCCATCAGGCGTAGATGGGAGGGCGGCGTCGCTCTCAGCCCCATGAAGGCACCGGGCAGGTACCAGTAGGCTGAATGGATGATCCACGAGACGGCTCGTCCCGCCTTCAACTTGCGCAATCCCCACCAGGCCAGCACGCTTGAAATCAGACCGATGAAAATATGTTGAGACAGGATGCCCCACGCGAACGGGATGATCATTGCGAGGAACTCATCGAGTGTCCAAAACCCGATCAGCTCCGGATCATCGAGATGCGCGGGAACCGTGTAGCGATTCATGAGCGGCACCGCCCTCGGTGATGTCCGACCGGATGCACGGATGCTTTGTCCGGACGGAACGGGGTAGGAGGTCAGATCGTCGCGGTGACCGCGGCGGTGACGATGGGCACGCCCGTGCCGGCGCCGACGCCCACCCCGACGGGGATTGCGACCTGGCCAAGGCTGAAGCGGCCCGAGGCAAGCCCGACGATCCCGCCAGCCAGGCTGAGCACGGTGATGATCTTGCCGCCCGAACCTTCGAGGAAGCCGGTGAACGAGGTGAGCGCGGTGTTGAAGGTCGTGTCCGCACCGGCCATTGCGACTTCGCTGCCGAGCAGGCTGGCGACCGCAGCGACTGCGGCCCCCTGGATGAGCGCGGCGCCCTTCCCTTTCATCGTGAGTTTCATATTCGTCATGTCCTTATCCAAACACCGTGGTTGTCACGGTCTTCAGAATGAACAGATCAGCGCTTCAGGTAGCAATTAAGAGGCAGTTTAGGCACGCAAACGAATCGCAGGATTTCCAAATTGCGGACTTTGGATCATTTATTATTTCCCCATAAGGGAAATGCGTTTGCTGTTGGGGTAATCGCGTTTCCCTTATGGGGTGATGTTGTTTCCCCGCACGGGAAACCCAATTGCCGGGACGGGAAATTGATAGTCCGACTCGAAGCCCCCGCCCCGGATTCGCCAAATTTACAATTTTGGATCATTGTGTCGGCCGACACATGCCCCGGATAACCCGTCAATGGCCGCAGGAACGCGCAACGTCCGTATATTCGTGAGCCAACAGTGCTTTGAACTGCTGGTGGATGCGATGGCTGCGTTTTCCAAGCAAACCCGCCGTTTTCAGACGATGCGGATGACCGTTCAGGCTGCCTGCGCAAGGCTAAAACCCCACGGGATTTCTAGGTTCGAGCTTGAAGAGTTCCTTGCCGAGCATCCCGTCGAAGGCGATATCCGTATCCATCTTGAGGTCACACCTGAGTGGTCAGCTGATTACGATATGATGCGAGCCAAGATGAAGGATATCAGCGAAAAATCCGGTACCGATAAGTCTCTCGTCCCCTTCGTAGTATACCTCGCGGTGAAGCATAATCTTCTATAAGTAATTTCCGCAGGCGAATTGCGCGCTTCTTAAGACTCTTGACAGCTTATGCCATCCCATAGACGTTTTGCCGTGGGAGGAAGGGAGCATGCCTCACAGGAACTTGACGCCTGAGACGGTCTTCAAGCCAAGCAGCCCGCCGGGCAGTGAACCCGTCTTCGCTTTTGCCAGCCCCAACCCGGGAGGGTGTGAGCAGGATCAATACAAGCAGCTCATCAATGCCGAGCTTGCGCGCCAGGGCATACTTCCTGCGCATCTCGCCGATCGTATGCGTCTCTCGCGCCCCAAGCTTCACAAGATCCTCAAGCAGACCAATTCTCTTACCGACGACCTGCGTGACCGCATTTTTGACGAACTTGGAATGGACCACGTTCGCGCCAAGATTAGCGTCGCCCTGCTCCACGATCCGCAGGCCTATGCGGAACAATCCGTCTTCCTGGCAACAGAGAGCCTTAAGAGCTTCTACCTCGAGGTACTGACCTGCCGGCGAGGCTCGATCGAGGTCGATCTGCGGCCGGCTGTAATCCACGAAGCCGCGCGCCGTGCATATGACTTGCTTCTCTCGCACCAGGAGCGCGTCATGCAGAACAGCCAGACCCTTCAGGCCTGATCGAGTACACATGGGGCCCGAGAACATCGCAGCGTGGACCCATCTCTATGCCGCGGTTGGGCTGCTCGCCGCGATTTGCTCGGGGTGTGCGCTCCTCAAGACGATCTACGACATCCGCATGGGAGTAATCGTGCCGCCGACGGGGTCAGTGCTGCGCTGGCTGCTGTGGTTCCCAAAAGTTTGGCTACATTTTCAACTTAGCTACCTCTGCGGGTTTCCAAGCATTCTGGCCATCGCCGTTCTGTATGCGCACTATATCGGGTTTACCGCATTCGTGCCCTCGTAGGTCATGAGGGAAACCTCGCGGTAACCTGAGGCTCGTACTGCGATATTTGCCGCCGTAACCCGCGCGGCAACGGCGGAATTTGGGCTCCCAAGTTCTGTGAGGCGCACCCAGTTGGTTGTGATGGCCTGCACGTAATTTCGGGTCTCCGGGATTGCAGGAATGTTGCCCAGCGCGAGTGAACGACGTTCCGGTCCCGCATTGTAAGCAGCCAAGGCCAGATCGACGCGTCCAAAGCGATCAAGCTGCTGACGAAGGTAGCGTGCCCCCGCCCTCATGTTGGCCAGCGCATCCCAAGGGTTCCATAGCTCTAGATTTCTCGCTGTTCCCGGCATGACCTGCATCATGCCCATCGCACCCGCCCCACTTAGTGCCCAAGCCTTGTATCCTGATTCCTGAGCAATGACCGCGTCGAGAAGGCTCTCAGGAAGTCCGTTTTCGCAAGCTATTGCGGACACCGCTGCAAAATAAGCTACTCGGCGGTTCTCCACCTCAGGAGACAACCACCAAGTCGGGCGATACCCATTCTGCAGGCACGATGACGAGGTGGAAGGCGCCATGATCGCCGGATGTTTCGGTTCGAAAAGTCCTGACGGTTCGATTCCGCCGAAAGCGTGGGTTCTCTCACTGACGCGGCGCGCATCGGCCGGCTCAACCAACCCTTCAAAGTGGGTGCTCAACGCGACTCCGACGGCCCGCTGCTCATTGTTGGCGGTAGCGGCAAACGGAGAAAAATGGACAAGATCGACTTCCCTAGCCTTCGCGGCCGAGACGCAAATCATTGCGGCAACGACGATCAAACTACAATTGGATGAAATCACGACGCACCCTTCCAAGGTGGCGTGCGAATCTGATCGGGAATGCGCGGGATCAGAAAATCAAAGATCGAAAGCAGAGTCAATCTCTGCGTAAACCCATCAGGCGAGCCAAACAGCGCCTCAACGACAGATGTGTCGCGCTGCCTAGAGATGGAGCAGATGATCGGAAAAGTGTTTTTTCGGCATCAGCGAGCCTCTCTTCTGGACGCTGCTTGGCCCCGGACGTTTGCTATCACAAGAATAAGATATCGTCGCCTCGCAGACCCGGAAAATCGAGCAGCTGAACAGAACTTTGACGCGCCAAAGGCAACTCTACGAGCTGCTTCGCCCCTCAATGACTTGCATAAATCCGCGTCCCGCCGCCACCAAAGGCGATGACGTTGTATCGCTGGGCCGGAACGCCCGGAACTTCCATTCCCGCAGACCCCAGAGGCATCCCCGCAACAGCCAAGCCCTTAACTCCGGCAGGCCGCAGCTTGAGCACCCGCTGCATGTCGGAAACTGGCACATGGCCTTCAAAGATCATCCCGTCGATAATGGCGGTGTGGCACGATACCAATGCGCTCGGGACGCCGGAATTGCGTTGGAAGGCCACCCTGTTGCGATCATCGATCACCCTCACATTGCGACCAAAGGCCTTTTTCACCTGCGCCGCCCACTTTTCGCAGCAACTGCAACCTGGATCACGGTGCATCACCACATCACTTGCGGCAAGCGCGGGGCTCGCAAGCAAAGCCAAACCCAGAATTATTGATTTCACTTCGTACCTCCAATCATTCGTGATCCATTAATTACAAAAACAACTTTCACCTTGAACTGGGTCAAATTGTCGCCCGGCGCCTTCTTATCTTGATCGGGAATCGCATGATGAGGAGCGCGAGGCCGGTGAGAGCAAAAATCATGCCCGAGGCAGCGAATGACACCAGCCAGATGTTGTTGAAATTGTCGTGCTCCTTCCAGTCCATGATGTGCAAGCCCCACAAGAAGTCGTAGACTCGCCAGGTGCTGGTCCGGACCGCGAGGATCCTCCCGGTCTCACCCGAAACATAAACGTGCGTTGTACCATCGATGGCAACTTGCCAGGCGGGTAACGGTCCCCGAAATTCCGGTGAAAGGTCCTCGACCTGGGTGACTTTGAGCGCAGGGTTTCCGCCACCCTTCCAGCTTTCCCGAGCTATTTCAGCCGCCTGATCCATAGCGATCCTTGGCATTCGGACGCCGGTGGACGGATCGAACAACAAGGTCCTTCCGTTTGTCTTCGCTTCGGCCATCAGGCGGCCGTGGTGCATGCGAAGAGTAAGCTCCTCGACTGGGCCGGGTATAGTGCTCAGCAACTCGCCAAGCGGGCGCACAGCCGAAATGCCAGCAATTGGCGACTGTTGGGCCTTGCGATCGACAAGGTGTTCTCCGCGCACGCGCTCTATGGGCAAAGCGCTCATCACAAGGCCGCTCGTCATCCAGATGAGGACCTGCAGTCCAATGATCAGCGACAGCCATTTGTGCATGCGGCTGGCTGTCAAATGCACTCTGGTACGAAGGGATCTCATGAAAATCTGACGTCCTGTTGTCGCGGCTTGCTCAAATGGTGGCCCGGTTAAGTCGAAGCGCATTCGTCACGACGCTAACGGATGACAGCGCCATCGCTCCCGCCGCAATCATTGGTGAGAGAAGGATGCCGAACAGCGGATAGAGAAGACCTGCCGCCACCGGCACGCCGGCGGCATTGTAGATAAAGGCAAACACCAGATTCTGGCGGATGTTCGACATTGTCGCTTGGCTCAGGCGGCGGGCGCGAACGATGCCCATAAGATCGCCCTTGAGCAGCGTGACGCCGGCACTTTCGATGGCGACGTCAGTCCCTGAGCCCATGGCGATCCCAACGTCGGCCGCCGCAAGCGCCGGGGCATCATTCACGCCGTCACCTGCCATGGCAACCACGCGGCCCTCGCTCTTCAAGCGCGCGACAACAGCGCTCTTCTGATCGGGGAGAACGTCCGCCTCGACTTCGTCGATCCCGAGCCTGCGCGCGACCGCCTCTGCCGTGGTCCGGTTGTCACCCGTCAGCATGACCACGCGGATGCCTTCGCGGCGCAAGGCATCAAGTGCCTCGGGTGTCGTCGGCTTCACCGGATCGGCGATCGCGATGGCACCAGCGGCCTGTCCATCAATCCCGACAAAGATAGCCGTCGCGCCCTCGCGTCGCAGATCGTCCGCTGCTGCCGTAAGCGCAGCCGTGTCGATGTTCTGCTCAGTCAGGAAGCGTGCGTTGCCGAGCACGATCCGCTTGCCCTCGACTGTGCCCAGAGCGCCGCGCCCGGTGGGGGAGTCGAACTCGGCGACCTTGGCCAGCACGAGACTGCGCGCCTTCGCGGCCTCGACGATGGCCAGCGCAAGCGGATGCTCGGACGATTGCTCGACCGCCGCAGCAAGACGCAGAACGTCCTCTTCTGTGTGACCGGCTGAGGGCACAATCGCAGTGACCGCAGGACGCCCCATCGTAAGCGTCCCGGTCTTGTCGACGACAAGCGTGTCGACCTTTTCCATGCGCTCCAGCGCTTCGGCATTCTTGATGAGCACGCCAAGGCCAGCGCCTCGTCCTACGCCGACCATGATCGACATCGGCGTGGCGAGGCCAAGTGCGCAAGGGCAAGCGATGATCAGCACAGCGACCGCCGCAACCAGGCCATAGGCAAAGCGCGGCTCTGGTCCCCAGATGCCCCATCCCACGAAGGCAAGAACGGCGATAGCAATCACCACAGGCACGAACCAGCCCGAGACCTGATCGGCCATGCGCTGGATCGGCGCCCGAGAGCGCTGCGCCTCGGCGACCATCTGGACGATGCGGGCGAGCATGGTATCGCGGCCAACCTTCGTTGCGGCAATCACCAATGCGCCAGTCTGGTTGAGCGTCCCGCCGATAACGGCGTCACCCTTAGCCTTGGTAACGGGCATGGATTCGCCGGTCACCATGGATTCATCAAGCGACGAGCGGCCGTCCTCGACAATTCCGTCGACAGGCACCTTTTCGCCAGGACGGACACGCAAGCGATCACCGACCCCTATAGCTTCGAGGCTGACCTCCTCATCGCTGCCATCGGCAAGAAGGCGTCGCGCGGTCTTGGGAGCAAGGCCCAACAATGCCTTGATTGCGCCAGAAGTGCGCTCGCGGGCCCTGAGTTCCAGGACCTGGCCCAGGAGTACCAGCACGGTGATCACCGCGGCGGCTTCGAAATAGACGGCAACACTCCCATCGGCATTGCGGAACGCCGGTGGGAACAACTCAGGCGCAAGCGCCGCGAACATACTGTAGACCCATGCGACCCCGGTGCCCATCGCGATCAGGGTAAACATGTTGAGGTTTCGGGTCTTGAGCGATGCCCAACCCCGCACGAAAAAGGGCCAACCCGCCCAAAGCACGACCGGCGTAGCCAACACGAGTTGGATCCAGGTCGAGAGCCGCATCGGTACGATGTGATGAAGCGCGGGGAAAATGTGGCCGCCCATCTCCAGCACCAGCACGGGCAGCGCCAGTATAAGGCCGATCTTGAACCGCCGGGTCATGTCGATCAGTTCGGGGCTGGGCCCGCTGTCGAGACCGACTTCGGCAGGCTCAAGTGCCATGCCGCAGATCGGGCAAGCCCCCGGGTGATCCTGCCGCACCTCGGGGTGCATCGGACAGGTCCAGATCGTCCCAGCAGGCGCATCGACGGGCTCGGGTGGTGTCAGGTACTGCTCGGGATCAGCAACAAATTTGGTGCGGCACTTGGCGCTGCAAAAGTGCCACTCTTGATCACCATGATGTGCATGATGAAGGGTCGCGGACGGGTCGACAGTCATCCCGCAAACAGGATCACGTACAGAATCCGGTTGGAGATTTGCAGCGATTCCATTGTCGCCATGCTGATGGCCGCCAGATTGATTAGGAGTCATGTGTCTGTTCTCCAGCTGCCGCGCTCATCAGAAGGCATCACGATGCTACCGGCGTTGTGTTCGGTGCCAACGTCCCGAGCCATGCTACCAGGACCAGTATCCCGATCCCCAAGCCAAATTCCAGAACAATGCTCCGTCGCAGCGGCTTTAGCGCTCGCTCAGGATCACCATTCTCGACGGCTGCGGAGAGGGCCGGCGTGAGCCGCAACCGGTTCACTCCGGCCAACCCGAGCATGCCCACAAACAAGGCCATCTTCAGGGCCAGCAACTGGCCATAAGGTGCCGCCAAAGCGGCCCAGGGATCTCCGTCGCGCAAAATGAAAAAAGCATTTGCGAGACCCGTCAGCAGTAAAATCACAACCAATGAAGATCCAACAGTTGCAAAGTCGGCAAGCACCCTGCACGTCTGCCTTGCCTCGTCAACTTGACCACTTCCCGCGCGAAACAGCATCCACAAGAATCCTGCCAATGCGCCGATCCAGGTGGAGGCTGCGAGGAGGTGAAGTATGTCGGCTGCCAAATGTACCCATCCGACCGTCCCATCGGTCGCCGCACCGTGACCGGACCAGGTTAGGGTGGCCAAAGCCACCCCGCTTGCCAATGCCTGGACCGCCGAACTGGACAAACGCCACAGGGCGGCTGCAACAGCCATGATAATCACTGCCAATAGAGCGGCGAGGCGGACCTTGAGTGCCAGACCTAGAGCTGTTTCCCCAAGCAGGGATTGAACAGTGGCCTTGTCCACCTCGGCAAACGGTACACCGGCCATGCTGCTGACTTGCACGGCGAAGCCAAGAACCGACAGCGCCGCCGCCGAAGCTGCGACGATCAGCAATGCCACCGCATGTCGGACATTTGCATCGGACGGGCGATCACTGCCGAGTGACAGGCGCTTGAATGCGGTCAGCCCGAACAATAGGCCAAGACTTACGAACAGCGCCCATCTCAGGGCTATGATCCCCCAGTCCTCCACGCGATCAGCGCACAGTAAAAGCGAGAGTGCCGTTGATGCGGTGCGTATCGCTCGAGACGACGTGCCACTGCACGCTATAAGTTCCTGCCATGAGGGGCCGCCCGAATGTAGCGACCAGGGTCTTGCCATCCTCGCTGACCGAGGTCTTGTATCCGGTCATTTTCATATTGTGGTTGGGCATGCCTGGCATGCCGGTCATCGTGACTTCCATGCCCGAAACAGCGGCGACAAGGCGCTCGCTGAACGTCAGGGTGATGCGATTGGTCGGGGCGGTGGCGGCCTTGTCGGCCGGCTGTGCCGTCACGAGCTTCGGATGGGCGAGCGCCGGCGTGGCAATCGCGGCTCCGGCGACCAGGACGCTTGCAATCAAACTGCGAAACTTTTTCATGAATGGCTCCTTCGCGGGCTCAGGTTGCCCGTGTTGAATACGCGCCGCGCTTGGACACCCCTCAAAAATTTCTGCGTCCATATGAGGGCATTTCACCTTTGCTGCGTATTCAACCATGGATATGGGAGAAATGAGCCATGACGGACCTTGATCAACTTCTGGAACGACTGCGCAACGAGCCGCCGCCCGCGCGCCTCGCGTTGATCGACGACGCGGTCATGACGGAGCTCGCCAGACGGCGGGCCATCGTTCCCATCAACCGTACGGGCCTCAGCCTCGCGGCAGCGATCGCTTTGTTCATCGGGGTTGGTGGTTCGATGTTGTCCGGTGCACCTGCCGACGCCGCACCCATTTCCCCTCTCGGCGTTCCGGCCGCTTTGGCGCCTTCAACCTTGCTGATGTCGCGCTGACATGGCTTGGCGAAAGACCCTCGTTTTCGCGCTTGTTGCATTCGCATTCGCGGTTATCGGGGCACTTGCGGGTCAGGCCTTGATCCGAACTGCCTCGCCGGAAAGCGAGTTGCACGAGATGCTGCACCACCAACTCGAACTCGATGCCAAACAGGAAGCGCAGATCGAAGTAATCGAGCAGCGTTTTGCGGTGCGTCGCCAGGCTTTGGAACTGGAACTTCGCGCGGACAACGCACGTCTCGCCGAGGCGATCGAGTCCGAGCATGGATATGGCCCAAAGGTGTCCGAGGCAATCGACCGGTCGCACGATGCGATGGGGCAGATGCAGAAAGAAACGCTTGAACATATCTTTGCGATGCGATCCGTCCTGACCCCGGAACAGGCGGCTAAATTTGACCGGGCGATCGTCAAGGCGCTCACAGGCAGGGAGCGGTGACAGGGCAACTCACTGAGCTTGAAGATCAGGACTTGGCTTCGTTAGCCATCGGCGGAAACCAGACCGCTTGTAGCGAGCTTGTCCGCCGGCATCGTGATTGGGTGTACAGGCTTGTTCGCGCGCAGATCGGCGATGCGGATGAAAGCCTGGATGTCACACAGGGGGCATTCATCGCGGCGTTTGGCGCCCTTGACCGCTTCGATCGGGCGCGCCCTTTCAAGCAATGGCTGGCTCGTATTGCTTTGAACAAGTGCAAGGACTGGAGGCGGCGTGCGCTGGTGCGCAGGTTTATGCTTGCAGCAGCCCCTTTGACGGAAGCTGAAGAGGTGGCTGATCCGGCTCCAGGAGCTGACATAGCGGCCTCCGACCGATCCGAATTAAAAGTGACCCTGAAGGCAATTTCCGAATTGCCCGCTTCATTGCGCGAACCCCTCATCCTCCGGACCATTGATGCGCACACACAGGCGGAAACCGCGCAGATCCTGGGGTTGAGCGAGAAGGCTGTCGAAGCGAGAGTTTATCGGGCGCGAGCACGCTTGATGGACAAACTCAAAAAAATTTGAGGGGTTGAGCAACGGGCTGCGTATTCAATGACAGCGGCCCCGATCTCATAGGCAGAAACACCCTCATGACAGTCATTGTCGGACGTAGAGAAATCCTTCGTGGCTCAGCCCTGGTGGGAGGAAGTATCGCCCTTGCCTCCTTCTTTCCGGCATGGGCCAAACCTGTATCTTCCGGCATCGCAGCGCCGCTTCCCACCGTCAGCGGTGAAGACATCAAGCTCACAATCGCCCGCCAATCGATGATGATTGACGGGAAGGCGTTCCGCGCGATCGGGGTGAACGGCACGGTTCCAGCGCCCCTAATCAGGCTGCGCGAAGGTCAGCGGGTGCGGTTGCACGTCCACAACCAGCTTGAGGAAGACAGTTCGATCCACTGGCACGGTCTGCTCGTTCCACCGGAACATGATGGCGTGCCCGGGGTGTCATTCCCCGGGATCAAGCCAGGCGGAAGCTATCTTTATGAGTTCGATGTAAAGCAAAACGGCACTTACTGGTACCACAGTCACTCGGGATTGCAGGAACAGGAAGGCCATTACGGACCGATCGTGATCGATCCGGCGGGGGCGGATCCTGTCCAATATGACCGGGAGCATGTCATAGTGCTTGCGGATCATAGCCCGCTTACTCCTGCTGCGATCTTCCGTAGGCTGAAGGCCAATCCGGGCCACTTCAACTTTCAACGTCAGACTTTGTCAGGCCTGCTCGGAGGGAAGGATCAGCCCCTCAAGGAGCGTCTCGACTGGGGTCAGATGCGCATGGATCCGGCCGATATTTCTGACGTGACCGGCTCGACCTATACATTCCTGGTCAACGGGCATGGACCGGAAGACAATTGGACGGCGCTCTTCAAACCGGGCGAGCGCGTGCGCCTGCGGGTAATCAACGCGTCAGCCATGACCACCTTCAATGTCAGAATTCCGGGTCTCTCCCTGCAAATTGTACAGGCTGACGGGCAAAATGTCATGCCTGTCGACGTCGAAGAGTTCCAGATCGGGGTTGCTGAGACTTATGACGTAATCGTCCGCCCTACAGCGGACTTGGCCTATACCTTTGTCGGCGAAGCCGTTGATCGTTCCGGCATGGCCCGCGCTACATTGGCCCCGCGCCCGGGCATGAGCGCTGCGGTTCCGGCCCTTCGCAAGCGCCCATTGGCGACGATGAAGGACATGGGAATGGACATGCCCGGCATGGGGGGGATGGACATGAAGGGTCGCGGGGTCGACCCAACCGCCGAACAGAACGCGTCCGCAAGTCTGGCAACGGCTGCCGCCGTTGCCGAATCGGCCATGGCGATGGGGAGCGCAAGTGAACCATCTGCCGCCGCGGACATGTCGGGAATGGATCACTCCTCGATGGCCGGCATGGACCATGGCAGCATGGCGGGAATGGACGGAGCGGCGTCCGGGGTGGTGGACCATTCAGGCCATCAAATGGGATCGATGAAAATGCGCGACTTCGGCAATGCGCCGCAAGTGAAGCGCGATCCGGGAGTTCAGACAATTTCGCCCATGCCAGTCGATCGGATGGGCGACCCGGGACAAGGCCTGGAGGACACCGGCCACAAGGTTCTCGTCTATACGGACTTGATGGCGCTCGAGCGGAATCCCGACGTAAGGGCACCGTCACGCAGCCTCGACATTCATCTGACCGGCAACATGGAACGCTTCATGTGGTCGTTCGATGGCCAGAAGATGTCTGACGTCCACGAACCCATTCCCTTTACCGAGGGCGAGCGTGTGCGCATCAATCTCATCAATGACACGATGATGGCGCACCCCATCCATATTCATGGACACTTCTTCGAATTGGTCACCGGCCATGGCGACCGCGCGCCGCGAAAGCATACAGTTATCGTGCAACCTGGCGGGATCGCCACTTGGGACTTCACAGCCGATGCGGTCGGGGACTGGGCATTCCACTGTCATCTCCTTTACCACATGCATGCTGGCATGATGCGCGTTGTCAGTGTCCGTCCCAAGGGAGACGCGGCATGAGCACGCTTCGCACAGCATTGATAACGGCGGCCACCTTAGGCCTGTCCGTTCCGGCGTGGGGACAGGACCATTCGATGCACAACATGCCGGGCATGGAAATGCCGGCTCCAAAAAAGGCAGCCCCAAAAAAAGCCAAGGCGTCTCCCGCAAAGCCAAAGCGAGCGACGCCTGCCCCCGCCCAGAAACCCCCGGTACCTGCAGCCCTGCCTGCGGCCCCTGAGGTCGATCGCAGCAAAATGAACCACGGACCAACAAGCGACACCGTGATGGACCATGGGGCGATGGGCCATGGGACAATGGGCGAAATGCCGATGCCAGCTGCGGAAGGCGAAGCGGCCCCAGAAGGCATGGCCATGTCGGGCACTGCATTGCCTGCTGGAAGTGCGCCGCCACCCCCTGTCCCAACGGATCGCTATGCCGACCGTCAATTCCCTCCCGACGAAATGGCGCGCGCTCATGCGGAAATGATGAAGGAGAGCGGGGGGCTCAATTTCGGCGCGGCATTTCTCAACATCGCAGAATATCAGGCTCATCGCGGCCGTGATGGCTATCGATGGGATGGTGAGGCCTGGTACGGCGGCGACATCAATAGGCTGTGGATCAAGAGCGAAGGTGAAGGCGAGCTTCGCCGTGGTCTGGACAGTGGCGAAGTGCAACTTCTGTACAGCCATGCCATCGACCCCTACTTCAATCTGCAGGCCGGTGTACGGCAGGATATAGGACCATCGCCGCGCCGCACCTATGCAACCATTGGTTTTGAGGGCTTGGCTCCCGGGATGTTCGAGGTCGAAGGCGGCGTCTTCCTGTCGAACAAGGGCGAGGTCATTGGGCGGGTCGAAGGCTATTACGACCAGCGCATCACGCAGCGCCTCGTTTTCCAGCCACGCGTCGAGATCAATTTCTCCGCGCAGGACATTCCGGAGATTGCGATTGGCTCTGGCCTGTCAAATGTCGAACTCGGCGCGCGGCTCAGATACGAGATCAAGCGTCAGTTCGCGCCCTACATTGGCGTTTCGTATTACCGCAAACTTGGAGACACAGCCAGCTACGCGAGGGCTCGCGGGGAAGATGTTCACGCCACAAGCTTCGTGGCGGGCGTCCGGTTCTGGTTTTAAACTGGAGGCGAACAAAGGGGCATGGATGAAATTGCCGGCGGCAATGCGGAACTGAGCGATCTTGTGCGCCTTGCGTTTGCGCAATCGGCGAAGCACGTTCAGCTCATTCTCGATCCGCACGGAAAGATCCTCGCGCTCAATGGCGAAGGCCATCGAGCGGACCAATGGGCGTCTGCCGAGTGCGTGGGCAGCTCGCACGAATTGTTTTATTCATCTGAAGAAAGGGCCGCGGGCCTGCCGGATATTGATCTGGTCACAGCGGCGCGCGAGGATGGCTACGAGCGGGAAATGTGGCGTTTGCGGCGCTCGGGGACCGAATATCTGTCGCGAATGACGATTACGGCCTTGCGACATGAGAACACTCTGCACGGCTTCCATGTCATTGCCCGGGATATCACGCACGAGGCGGCCATTCGCGCGGTGAACGACACGCGTGAGCAGCACCTCCAGTCGATCCTGGATACCGTCCCGGACGCGATGATCGTCATCGACGAACTCGGACTGATCGTATCCTTCAGTGCCGCCGCACAGCGCCTCTTCGGATATGAAGAAAGCGAGGTCGTGGGCTGCAATGTGAGCTGCCTAATGCCTGCGCCCGACAAGGAGCGGCATGACGACTATATCCGGCATTACCGCGAAGGAGGAGAGCCTCGTATTATCGGGATCGGACGCACGGTGACAGGCCGTCGTCGTGACGGAACAGACTTTCCCATGCATCTCTCGGTCGGCGTCGCCGGGCATGACGGAGACCGCGTCTTTACTGGCTTCATCCGTGATCTCTCTGAGAAAGAACGCGACGATCTCAAAATGCGCGAGCTGCAGGCCGAACTGATCCATGTGTCGCGGCTCAGCGCGATGGGGACCATGGCATCCACCCTGGCGCATGAACTGAATCAGCCGCTAACAGCAGTTGCCAATTACCTTGAGGAAACGAGAGACATTCTCTCCGATCCTCAAGGCACCCCGATGGCCATAGTTCAGGAGGCACTGTCGGAGGCAGCCAAGGAGACCTTTCGGGCGGGTTTCATTGTCAGGCGTCTGCGGGAATTTGTCGCTCGCGGTGAAGTCGACAAGAACGTTGAGGATCTAAGCCAAGTTATCGACGACGCAGCCCAGCTGGCGCTTGCGGGCGCCAAGGAAAGGGGTGTTCGCACGCTCGTGAATCTTGATCCGCTGGCCAAGCATGTATTGGTGGACAAGGTCCAGATCCAGCAAGTCCTGGTCAATTTGCTCCGAAACGCTGTCGAAGCTATGGCCTCGTCAACAGTACGGGATCTTCATATCGCAACATGCAAGCGTCCCGACGGATTCATCGAAATCAGCGTTCGGGATACCGGGTCGGGTGTCGCCGCCGAAATCAGACCTCGCCTTTTCGAAGCCTTCGTCAGCAGCAAGATTGACGGGATGGGGCTGGGGCTATCGATTTGCCGAACGATCGTTGAGGCCCACGGTGGACGCATTGCAGCAGAATATCCGGACGATGGCGGCACCATTTTCAAGTTCACCCTGATCGATGCCGATGCGGAGGAAGATGATGAACGCTGACCGCGTTGTGCACCTTGTGGATGACGAGGAGGCAATCCGGAAATCAGCCGGGTTTGTACTCTCCCGAGCCGGCTACAAGGTTCATCCCCACAATTCTGGCGTGGAGTTTCTCAAGCAAGCAAAACACGCTCCAATTGGCTGCGTTTTGCTGGACGTGCGGATGCCGGACATGGATGGGCTCGAGGTTCAGCGGGTGATGGCCGATCGCGGGATCAACATGCCGGTGATCGTTCTGACCGGACATGGTGATGTAACCACGGCTGTGCAGGCCATGAAGGCCGGCGCCGTCGAGTTTCTCGAAAAGCCTTTTGAAAAGGCCTCACTACTCGATGCTTTGGAGCGCGCATTCGGGCGACTGGAGCAGCATGACACGCGTGAAATTGAAGAGCGGGAGGCTCGCACCAAGATTGCAGCGCTGACACCGCGCGAACGGGAAATTCTCGAAGGCCTCGCCAAGGGCTACCCGAACAAGACGATTGCATATGACCTTGGCTGCTCGTCCCGCACGGTCGAAGTGCACAGGGCGAGCCTGATGCAGAAGCTGGACGTCCACAGCCTTTCCGATCTTCTGCGAATAGCGATTGCAGCGGGCCTTTAGCGGATTCGAGCCGCGGTTGCGATATCTACGTACGGACTGCTTTCGCGCACTCTGCGACTGTCGCTGGTATCGATTTTCACAATCTCGGAACCCATGTCCGACGGACTCATCAATCTCGACGTTAAGCGGCTCAAGGTTCTCGTCACCGACGATGAAGCTGGCATTCGCCGATCGCTGCAACTTTTGCTGCACGCGAAGGGCTACGACGCGCACTGTTACACCACCGCGTCTGCCTTACTGGCAGATCACGAGGCGCGCTCGGCCGATTGCATCATCGCCGACTACAACATGCCTGATATCGATGGCCTCAGTTTACTCCAAGCGCTCCGGAAAACCGGCTGGCACGGGGACGCCATCTTGATTACGGCCTATTGCAGCGATGACCTGACGCGGCGCGCCAAGGCTTGCGGATATGCCGAAGTTATCGCGAAACCCTTTATCAGGCGGCCCATCCTCGACGCACTGCAACGCTTCTGCGAATGTCGTCAGGCTGGCGATTGTGCGCATCAAGGCGGCGGTTGCGCACCTGATTGCGATTGCTGAACGCGCCCCGGACTTATCCGGTTGAAGTATCCTTGCGCCAGACGAGTGGGAGCGCAAAGAGCAAGACCGTACAAACGGCGATAATGCTCCAGAGGACAGTTTTGTGCCATTCGCTGCGTAGGAATGCCGTCGCGATTGGAACGCCCACTTGGCTAATGCTCGCAAAGCCGTGCTGAAGGCCAAGTCTGAAGCCCGAACGGCTTCTAGAAGTGCTGATCCAGAAGCTGGCAATCAGTCGCAAAGTCGCTGCACTCCACCCCGCAGCAAAGATTGTGGCCGCAATGGCAGGGCCAGTGCGCGCAGCGGAGAATTGCCAAAGCGCGACGCCTTGTACGATCAACATCACCGCCGCGAGGGCGACAGGCCGATCTACAAGCCAGTTGAACCGGGCATGGAAGCCTTGGGCACCCAACATGGCCAGACCGCAAAGACTTAGCATCCATGCGATATGCTCACGCTGGAACAGCGCATCGGGGCGATGCAGAACAAGGCTGAGATGAATGGCTGCGAGGCCGCCCGTTCCGGTGATTGTAAGACCCAGCAACAGTAAGACGAGCAACGTCGAATTGTCATTTGTGGGCAGGTCGTCGTGGGGCACTCGACAATAGTGGCTCTCGGACGATCCAACCATCACCACGGAGCCCACTAAGCCTATGCCGATACCGAAAGCCAGAAGCGGCAGCTCGGGTAATATCCGTGCCGATCCCTCGGCAAGGAGGGGACCCGCAAAGTCTCCAAGGAACAAGGAGGCTGTCAGTATCGTAAAAAGGCCCGCCTTCTCATGCGGATCGCAGGCGACTTGATGGCCGACCAGAAGGCAGAGCGGAACAATCGCGCCAAAAGCCAATCCCGCGACGGCACGCAGACCATATAACACAACAAGTGACGTAGCACCGGTGAGCGCCGTGGATATCGCCAGCGCCATGACTGCAAAAAACAGAAACAATTGGAATCGGTAGCGGTCGGCAAGTGCCCCGGCGAAAGGGGCCGCGATCATGCCGCCCAGCGGGAAAATGGCGCTCAGAACGGCCACGTGCATCGCGTGATTGATCGCGCCCCTGCCCCCAAGTTCCTGGTCAACAAGGTCAGGGAGCCAGGGGAGAAATGCCGTGTTTGCCGCAGCTGCCGCACCTACTGCCAGCATTGCAGGAGCCACGGCTACTTTCACGGATCGGCGGGGCGGACTGTCAGTGTTCAGACGGGTTCCAGTATGTGCAGAGAGCTTGGGACCTCCCCTTACCACCACAAACGCAGACCAGCTACAAACCGGTGCTCGCCTGGTCCTTCTCCACGCGACCGCCTGAAATCAGCAGTGCCCCCGAGAGCTCGTTCCCAGACATAGCCGATGTACGGTGCGAACTTGCGCGAAACCTCGTAGCGCATACGCGCGCTCAATTCGACGTTGCTGAACCCGCTGCCCAACTCGCGATCTAGGGATTGCTTGCTATAGACATTGGCCTCGACCTGAGGGGTGAGGATCAAACGATTGGTCAGCAGCGCTTCATAAGACAACTTGGCACGAGCCGCCAAGCGCCCGTCCGAGCCTACATAGCCCGTCAACTGCACATCAAACCAATACGGGGCCAAACCCTCTACGCCGGCAGCAAGCCAGGTAGTCGCTCCCTTGCCGATATCCTGGCGCACACCGACCAACGTTCCCCAATAAGGCCCGGTCGAATGCCACCAGAGGGCTTCGGCGCTCGATTCGGGATCAAGCCGTTCTTCCTTGCTATTTTTGAGGCCCTGAGACCTGAGCCATAATTTGTTGCTGTCGGTTCCATTGGTCACCAGGACCGACCAACCGATACCCTGACCTTCGTTGCCACTGGCAAACTCCAGTTCGTCTACAAGAACTTTCGGGATCGAGATCTGATCGGCCATTTCGTAGTTGGGCAAAGTCGAATTGCGGTAGCCGTCAGAATAATCGTCGGAGTTTCGCGCGTCCGCAGGGGCCTTGCCGCCCTGCATCCCGCCCATCTCCATTTTCGTGGGAGCAGCGGGCATATCCATGCCCTGCATGTCTCCCGACATATCCATTCCGGAATGATCTTCCTTCGGCGCAGGAGGAGCTTCCTGTGCGGCCGCAGGAAAGGCTGCGGCGAGGCTTGCGATAGCGGCAAGAACAACAAGGTTCGTTGTGGTGCTCATGCGACGACAACCTCGCGGAACATGCCGGCAGCCATGTGGTAAAGCAGATGGCAATGGAATGCCCATCGGCCGATGGCGTCTGCGGTTACGCGAAAGCTCAGGCGCTGCGCAGGCTGCACAACGATCGTGTGCTTTCGCACCTGGAACATGCCCGCCGCGTCCTCCAGGTCACTCCACATCCCGTGAAGATGCATGGGGTGGGACATCATCGTGTCGTTCACGAAGGTGACCCGCAGGCGCTCGTTTGGGCGGAAATGCAATGGCTTGGAATCGTTGAGCTTGATCCCATCAAGCGACCAAATGAACTGCTCCATGTTACCCGTCAGGTGCAATTCGATATCACGTTCAGGCTCGCGGGGATCAGGGTCTCCATTCGGGCTCTTGAGGTCGGCATAAGTGAGCACGCGCCATGGACGACCGCGCAATCCAGCGCCGGGATCGTCGAGATTGGTGCGCGGATAATCCACCCGCATGTCATTGTTGGCGCCATACTCGGTGCGCGCATGCTTCGCCAGCGGCGGCATCTCCATCATGCCGTGACCAGTGTGTCCGCCTGCCATTGCCGCCATCGCGCCCATCATATCGATAGGTTCCAACCAAGGGCGCTGATCTAGGGCAGGAATCGGGCCGGTCATGCCCGGTGAGGGCGCGATCGTGCCCCGCGCAAAACCTGTCCGGTCCATCGATTGCGCGAAGATCGTGTAAGGCTTGGCATCGGGCATGGTAAATTCGACATCATAGGTCTCGCCCGGCGCGATCCGGAATTCGTCGACGGTGACCGGCTCCACGTTCTGGCCGTCCGTTGCAACGATCGTCAGGGGCAATCCGGGAATGCGTACGTCGAAGAACGTTGCGGTGCCGGCACCGACAAAGCGTAAGCGTACCCGCTCGCCGGGGCTGGCCACCCCAGTCCAATTGCCTGCCGTCGTCGTTCCGTTCAAAAGATAGGTATAGGTAGCGGCCGAAACGTCGCTGTAGTCAGTCGGGTTCATCCGCGACGCATTCCACATCTGCCGCTTCTTGATCGCCGCCGCGAGTCCGACTTCCCTGGCATCCTTGACGAAGTCGCCGACAGTGGGCTGTCCGAAATTATAGTAATTACTCTGCTTCTTGAGATTGAGGAACACCTGCAAGGGCGGCTCATCGGTCCAGTCGCTCAGCATCACGACATAGTCTCGGTCCGGAGGCCTGACCTGACTTTCCCGT
>NZ_BARE01000042.1 GCF_000367345.1 Sphingobium xenophagum NBRC 107872 | reverse complement strand
TACCCCGCGTTCCGCTCTGGCGACGACAATTTGAGCGCGATCGAGCGGCCGAGTCTGATCGCCGGTATAGAAAGCCAGATGCCAATGATCGGCATGGCCCCGGTCCCCCGGCCCCAGCAGCTCCGCCACGCGAATACCATGTTGCGCCATCACGGCGCGGATTTGCTCGCGCGTGATCGTGTGCAGCCCGGCACGCGGCACGAAATCCACCGCCTGCCCATATTTGTGAAAGCTGTTGGCGGCCCCGTAATTGGCTTCCAGCGCCCGCCACGTATCGGTTATGCGAGCATTGAACGCAGCGGCCAAGATCGAGGCGACATAGCCCGCCGAGGCGTCGGCGCTGCCTTGGGGCTGGACGATCGCCGGTTGCGCCGCGAGCTGGCCCCCGCCCGTCGCGTCGGCCGCCGTGATCGTGAGCGGGATCGAGGCCGATCGCGCAGCAGGAGCGCCGCCGCTTACCGGGATGCCGTTCACGCTGTAGGTATTATAGCGCGAGGAAAGCCACGCCTCCCAGCGCGCACCTTTCGCCATAATCAGCGCCCGATAGCGGGCATTATGGACCGGCGTTCGGGAATGATAATTGGCAACCCGCGTCCACAGGTCGCCCTTGTCATCCCGGATATGGTTTCTGATACGCCATGCAGCGAGGTTGTAGGGATAGCACCCCGCCGCAAGCACATATTCGGGCCGGATGCCGTAGCGTGCCAGCGATTGAATATAGCTGGAATTGAGCTGCATCGAGCCAAGATCGGCGGTGTTATTGGTGTTCTGGACGCGCGCGCCGGGCCGACCGTTCTCTTGTTCCGCGACCGCCAGCATGACGTTCGCCGGAATGTTATAGCGCAGCGCCGCCGCGATCGAGCATTGCACCCGTTCTTCTATGACAACCGGAGGCAGATCAGCGGCCATGATTAGCTGTCCCCCCTTCTCTGGACGAAGGCCGCAACTTCATCCTCTGGCGTCTCCATGTCGCCCGCATCACGGGCGGCCGAAATGGTATCGCCCGCGAATTGCGCCGTGGGGGGTGGCGATGAATCGGACGAGCTGGCGGGACTGCCCGCGCCGGTCGCGGGAGCGAGCGTTTCACTTCCCGACGATGCCGAGGCGGCCGACGCGCGGATATTGGCCGCCAGTCGGCCGCCCACCGTATTTCCCACCCGCTCTTTCAAAGCGCCCACCGCCATACCAGCGGCAGCGCCGCCGAGGATGCTTGCGGTTTTCGCCGCACGGCTAAGGCCGGTGCGTTGCGTGCCGCCAGTGTCGCCACTTTCGGGCGCGCCTTCACCTTGCGAGCTGGCGGAGCTGGCCTCCCCCTCCCCCGCAGGCGAGCCACCGGCAGCGCCGCCGCCGTTGCCGTCTTCACGATCGGCCGCCTCGCTACCCGCAGCGGCGCTTGCAGCCGTGCCGCCGCCCGCGCTGGCGGCTTCCGAGCCGCCTTGAAGGCCGCTGTTGTCATTGGCCGGGGGGGAACCGCCATCGCCGCCCATAGCGACGCTAAGGGGCGTGCCGCCGCCCCCACCGCCACCGCCGCCGCCGTTATCGCCGCCTCCCGGCATGTCGCCCGCCGACGAAAGCGGTTGCCCGCCTCCCATGCCGGTTTGGCCGCCTTCACCACCGCTCCCACCAGCGGCAGCGAAGGCGGCCTTGATCGCGCTGGCTCCACCCGCAGCGTTCATCGCGCCAGCAGCGATCATAGCCCCACCCGTGGCCGCCGCCCCAGCGGCCATCCCGGCAGCACCCAGCGCGGCCCCTGCCCCAAAGGCTCCGATACCGCCCGCCGCGTGGATCGAGCCGCCGCTTATAACGCCCCCGACCATCGCGGGAACCTTGTTTACGAGCGCCAGAAGGACGACCGCGAAGACAAGCATGGTCCCTAAATCTTGGAGAGACGAACCCTCGCCCGTTGCGGCATAATATTGGTCAAGGAAGGTTTTGCCGACGCCGACGATAAGAACCATCGTCATCAGGGACGCGCCCACCGCGACCACCGTTTTGAAATAGTTCAGCGCAATATCGCTGGTCCACCGCGCGCCGCCGAAGCCCAAAAAGATAACCCCGGCATAGGCGAGGACATAGCCGGAGGCCAACAGCAGCAGCATATTCACGCCGACGAGAGCCAAAACAATCAGGATGCCCAGCGAAACCAAGATAGAAAGAGCGGAATCGACCGGAGTTAGGACGCTGGACGCTTCGACAGCTTGGCGGAAAATGTCGAAACCAATGTCCACAATACCCGATGGCGCGAGATTGTTAGGCAGGCCGGATGCCTGCGCACCCAACGAGCGCAGCCCTTCAATGATCGCCAAGCCGATCGCCGGGCCGTTGATGAGCAGCCACCAGAAGAAGCCGCAGAAGATGGCGAAGCGAATTGCTTCCGAAGCAAATTCGCCAAGATCGGCGCGGCGCAACGCCATTACCCCGAACGTCCAAATGAGGCTGACCGCCGCTAGTGTGCCGAATAGAATTGTCGCGTGCATTGTGAAGACGCTCGCCCACGCCGCCGCCATGCTCTTATATTTGTTCAGAACATTATCGAGCATACCTTGCGATTGCGCATAGGCGGGAGTCGCGGCGAGCGTGAGCGCCACCCCCAAGGCGGACAGGTGTAGGCGAGCCAGAGCCTTCATAGTGCTATCCTCAATTCTGATAGGTTCCGATCGGCGTCGGCTTGGTTTCGTGCGCTAGTGCGCTGCCCGCTTCTTGGCACTCCGCGTCGGTTTCGACGCCGGATTTGCATCGGGCGACCTTCTCGCGGGCTTCGTCTAGGTGTTGAGAGTAATAGAGCATCGTTTTCGGTTCGGACTCGGACTTGCCGCAGGCCGCGAGAAGAAGTGTAGCGGTGCAGCAGGACGCGGCGATAAGTTGACGCAATTTCGGCATGGGCTTTCCTTAATTCTGATAGGTTCCGATCGGCGTCGGTTTGGTTTTCCGCATTGCGGCCGATGCCTCTGTTGCCGCAGCATCGCGATCGAGCTGATATTGCGATTGAGCCGTCAGCGCGGCGCTTTGCGCGAGCAGGACGCCGCGAATTTTCTGCAACTCACTGGCTTGTTGGGCCGCAAATTGATTGGCGTAGGACAGGGCTTGCATTTGCCCGCTCGCACCCGTGGCATTGGCCTGCAACTGGTCGAGGCGCTGGCCGTCAGACGCAAGCGTTGTCATGGCGCTGTTGATGCCGTTCATAGCGTCGGCATTTGCGGCCATCTGGCTTGTCGTGCGGGCGCGAGTAGCGGACAGAGCCGCCGCGCGCTGCGCCGCCGTGCAGTTCCCGAACGTGCAAGCATTGGTCTGATAGTAAGACGGATTTTTGAATTGATTCATGTAGGTGTTCACGTCGCCAGCTTGACGAGCGAACGAGCTGATTTGATTGACCTGCCCTTGGAGGCTGTCGATCGTTTGCGTAGCCTGCTGCCAGAGCTGGACCGGCGCGCCGACCGTGTTCTGAATCATATTTTGGTATTGCTGTAGCTGCGTCTGATACTGCTGGATTTGCTTCGCCACCGTGGCGACGTTTTGCAGCGCGGAAACGGTTGTCTGGCGGACGTTCGCAACGTCGATAACCGAGATTTGCGCATTGGCGGACGGGGCCGCCAGCGCGAGAGTGATCGCCAAAGAAATTTTAGCGGCTAAAATTCGAGACTTCATTTTGCTTGCTCCCTTTCATCTGGCGTCAATAATCGAATGAGCGGTAAGGCTTTGAAAATGTGAGGTCTTTCACGACGACCACATTGAAGCGGAAGCCGGGCCGGATAATCAGCGTGGGCGATATGTTCAGATTGCGCTCAATCATCATCGCCGTGGTCTGTCCGAGCTGCTGGCCGAGAGCTTGGCTAAGGGCTTGGCTGGCGGACATGGTGCCATTGGCGTTGAGGCCGGTTTGCGGCTGACTAAGGGTTACGCCAGCGGTCACACCAGACATGAGCAGAGCGGAGCCGAAGATACGGAACCAATGCGCGTTCACTTGGTCATGGAACCCGGCATAGCCCGCGCTGTCCGACCCCGGCATAGCGCCAAGGTCGATCGCCTTGCCGTCAGGAAAGATGATCCGTTGCCACGCGATGAGCGCGCGCGTCTGCCCAAAGACCGGGTTGGAATCATACGCGCCGACAAGGCGGGAGCCTTGCGGGATCAGGAGATAGCGGCCCGTCGCGGTATCGAACACGTTTTGGGAAACTTGCGCGACAATCTGCCCCGGTATTTGCGAGTTGATGCCGGAGATCAGCGTGCCGGGAATTACGAAGCCCGCGCGGAGCTGGTAGCGGGAGGGCGCTTCTACTTGGCTGTTCGAGGCCCAGCGATTGCCACCCGCATTGTTGGCGAACTGGCCATAGTTGGCAGGCGGGCGGGCATTGGCGGCACCCTGCCCGGCTCCGGCTCCTCCCCCGGCCACTTGGTTTGACAGGGCCGTAAGGGTGGCAATGTCGGAGGCCGAGGGCTGGCGGCCCTGCGCCATTGCAGCGGCCATTTGCTGTTGCAGGGCGACGAGCTGGGTTGCCGGATCAGCGCCGCCACTCATGCCGCCAGCGCCAGAGGATGCCCCATTGCGGCCGTCCTGCCATTTCAGGGCGGTAGGAGAGCGCACGGCGCTGCCAAATTGGGCAAGGCGTGCTTCGCGTATCGCTTCCATGCGTGCCCGGCGCAGATCGGCCGCCGTGGGGCCGTTGGGTTGCGCTGGCGAGGCGGTGACGGTTGGCGGCGCATTGGGATCGACCGGCGCGACCGGGATGCCATCGGCAGGCGGCAGCGGGGGCGCGTTCGCCATGACTTCCGCAGCACCGCTTGGAGCGGTCCCCGCAACCTTGTTCGCAACATCGGCCGAGCTTTGACCGACAGCCGGTTGAACCTTGGTCGCTGCATTGTCCGAGGAGCGATCAATCATAATCGACACCACGATGGCGATGAACAGCGCCACAATGCCGAGGACGATCAGCAGCGGCGCATTATTGACCCTGCGAACTCCCGTCACCAAGCGCCCGCTGTTCCCGTCCGCTGCACCGCCCGGCGAGGCTTCCGGCGACATGCTATCAGCATCAGACATAAACCTATCCCCTTACCCGGCCTTGACGACGCCACAGCGCGCGGCACGGATGCCCTTGCACTTGGCGCGCGCCGTCGCGCTGGATTGAAACTGTCCGAATTGGATGCCGTGAGAGCGTCCGTTTTGGACAAAGCGCGGCGTCACGCTCGCCCACGAAGGGCGAAGGCGCGCCGTCGCGCGCCAATAGGCGCGTGCTGCGCTTTCGGAGGAGAAGCCCGTCAGGCTGACAGACCACGTTCCGGCCTCTGTTCCATTGCCGCCGAAGCCGGGTTGCGTGCTGGCGACGGGCGACGGAACGGGAGGAGGTGCGGCAGGCGCTACGGGCCGGTTCGCCCGTTCGATCAGCTCCGGCGTTGCGCCGGTCAGATCGAGCGCCCACCCGGCAGACGGGTAGATACCCTTTTCATCCACGCCATAGATGCGGGAGAAAGTTTGCGCGCCGACCCGCAGCGTCACGCGGTAGGAATCGGCAATTGGCTGATCGACGTAATAGCGCAACGGCGTGGCCGCAGGATCGGGCTTCACGCCCTTGCCCGCCTCAATCACCGCATAGCCTGCTTGGCGCATCGAGGAGCGCAAGCCGTCACCATAGGCCCCGCCCCCGGTAGTCGGGATCAGCACCCGGCTAATCGCAGGCGGGTAGAGTTTCACCAGCTCCGCCACGGAATCGTCAACGAGGGCTTGGGCCTGATCGGGAGGAGCCGGAACGGCGAAGCTGTCCCGGTGCGAAACGCCCGCGCAGCTCGTAAGCAGGAAAGCCACTGATACAAAAATCGCACCGCGCACGATCAGCCCCCCCTTGTGATGGTGACGCGCTCTTGGCGCTTGCCGACACCGGAGATGAGGACCGCTTGGTCAAAAATCTGATCGACAATGTAGCGGCCATCTTGGAGCCGGTAATTGACGATGGAGGTATCAGCCGCCTTGGAGACGCTGCCCCCGGCCCGGACGATCAGCAGCGATGGCGCTTCCGTCTGCTCCATCGCGTGCGGCATTTCGATGATGGTTTTGACGCCATCATTGTAAACCCGGACGGGCTTCCAGCGTGCGCGGCCGTCAACGCTATAGTGGAAATCGAGATTGGAGAGATATTCGCTCCCTCCCCTGCCCGTCCCGCGCGCGCCATCGGGCACCGCCATCGTGTTTTCGGCGCGCGCCGTGTCCGATCGAGCGCGGAAAGCGGCCCATTTGGCTTGCGCTTCATCGGGATAGGTGAACGCCACCCGCGACATGAATTGCGTCCGGTGCGACACCAACCGGATATGGTAGGTGCGGCGATCGGTCGTCACGATCAGCGTTGTATTCAAGTTCGCATCGAGCGGCTTGATGATAAGATGCTGGGTTTCGTTCGGCCCGGAATTGGAAACGGCCGGTTCGATCAGCCAGCGGGCGCTATCGCCCACGTTGACCGAATTGATGTTCTCGCCCGGCTGCAACTGCACATCGCAGATTTGCAGCACAGCACAGACCACGGAGGGTTCGGAGGTGCCGAAGGCGAACAATACCGCGCCTTCGGTGCCCGGCACCGGCTTGATGCCTTCGGCGCTTTCCGCCTGCCAGCGCCGCGCGATCGACAGACCCTCGCGCTGGGTGCGCGTCAGGTTCGGATTGCGCGGGCTGATATAGGCATTGGGATCTACTTGCGCCCCTCCACCGGCAGGCATGGGCGCGTTCGCGGGCGGCATGTCGTCGGGAAGCGGCGGGCCGTCCTGCGCGGACGCGATCGAAGGCAGCGCCGCGAGGGCGGCGGCGAAATAGGCGATCTTCTTCATGTTGATTGTCCCTCCCATCAGAGTGTGCGCGACCAAGAGAAATCTTGGACGAACACGCCCAAGGGGTTTTGCTTAATTTGTTCCTCCGTGGTGGCCGAGCTGGGCGGCGCAACGCGGATCGTGACGAGCGCGCGCATTTTCGCCGGAGGCTGGATAGGCTGGCCTTGCCGATCGCGCTCCGTCTCGGTCCAATCGACCTGCCAAGAGGTCTTGGTTTGCTGAATTACCGAGGCGATTTCGACCGACACGGTTTCCCGCGCCGCGCGGGCGAAAGGCGTATTGTCGGGATTGCCGTTGAGATAGTCGGTCATCTTTGCCAACGCCGGATCGTTCGGCGCGAGCATCCCATAGACCCGGAAAATGGCTTGCTTTTGGAGTTCAACGTCAGCCGTCACCATGCGGGCCGACTGGATGAAGGAGCCGACTTGCGCTTGCACCACGCGCGCATCGACCGGCGAAGCCACATCGGCCCGCTGGGTCGCTATCGCGTCCCCCAGCGAGTCCACGCGGACCACGTAAGGGATGAATTTCGACTGACTGCCAATCGCTATGATGCCGCCGACAGCGGCGAGGACGATCAGCATCGAAAGGATTGCCATAGTCTGCCACAAGCGCCGCGAGGCAGCGATGCCGCCCACATGCTCATTCCATTGCCGCCGCGCGTTCAGGTAGGGGTTGGGATCAACCGGGGCGCTTTCCGCAGCTCGCCGCCCCCGCAGCTTGTCAAACAGACTCATGCAGCTTCTCCGAGGTATAGGGGGCCGCCGCCGCGCGGCCGATATTGATGGTGGATTCGACGCCACGGATGGCCAGCCACTCGTTGACCCATGCCGGGCCATAGGCCGCTTCAAGGGCCTTAATGGTGGCGATGGATTCCTTGTCGGTCGCGCCGACGAAGGACAGGGCCACGGGGCCTAGCGCCAGCTCAAAGAGCCGCCGCCCCTGTTCCGAGAGATAGTAATATTGGCGCTTGGGGATGGCCGTCGCCAAGATTTCAATCTGGCGTGTATTGAGGCCCATGCGTCTGTAGAGTTGGGCGGTATCGTCATCGCGCGCATAGACGTTCGGCAGGAAAATCTTGGTCGCGGTGGACTCCACGATAACGTCAAGGATGCCCGAATTTGCGGCGTCAGACAGGCTTTGCGTTGCCATGAGAACAAGGCAGTTGGACTTGCGCAGCACCCGGAGCCATTCGCGGATTTTGGCCCGGAAGGCGGGATGCCCCAGCATAATCCATGCTTCATCAAGGATGATCGCGGCAGGCTGGCCCTTCAAAGATCGCTCGATACGCCGGAAAAGATAGAGGAGGACCGGCAGCGCGTATTTTTCACCGAGGTTCATCAGCTCCTCGACTTCAAACACGGTAAATTCCGACAGGCTCAGGCCGTCATGTTCCGCATCGAGAAGATGGCCCATAGAGCCGTCCACCGTGTAGGTGCGGATCGCCTCGCGCACCGTTTCATCCTGAATCGTGACCACAAATTCAGAGAGGGTTTTGCCCCCGCTGGCGTGCATGTTGACGATGGCGTTGCCGATTTCGTTGCGTTGCGCGGGCGTGGTCGCCACGCCGTTGAGGGCTAGGATTGTGTCGATCCAATCCATTGCCCATGCGCGATCGGACTTGGTTTCGAGGAATTGGAGCGGGCAGAAGGCGAGCTTTTCGTCATCCCCGGCGACAGTGAAATGCGCCCCGCCCACCGCCTTCGCCAGCGGGTAGAGCGACAGGCCCTTGTCGAACGCGAAAATGGACATGCCGGGATAGCGGCGGAGCTGGGCGGCGAGCAGGCCGAGCAGCGTTGACTTGCCTGCGCCCGTGGGGCCGAAGATGAAGCTATGCCCCACGTCGCGGACGTGGAGATTGAGCCGGAACGGCGTGGAGCCGTTGGTGACGCCAGACATGAGCGGGGGCGAGCTGGGCGGATACATCGGGCACGGCGCATGATCGAGGCCGGTCCATATCGAGCTGGTCGGCATCAGGTCGGCTAGGTTCATGGTGTTGATGATCGGGCGGCGGACGTTTTCGACGCCATGCCCCGGCAGCGTGCCCAAGAACGCCTCTAGGTTGTTCACCGTCTCGATACGGGCCGCGAAACCGAGTGCGTTGATAGCCTTTTCAAGCTGGCGCGCGGCCTGTTCTACCTTATCGCGGCTTTCGTCCGTCAGGACGACGACGCCGGTATAGTATCCTTGTGCAATAAGGCCGGAGTTGACTTCCTCCAGCGCATTATCGGCATCGGCCACCATCGAAAGGGCGTCCTGATCTATCTTGCCGCTGTTGGTCTGGAAAACCTGATCGAAGAAGCCGCGAACCTTTTGCCGCCACTTTTTGCGGAAATCCTCAAGGTGTTTCACAGCTTCATGGAGGTCCATAAATATGAACCGCGTGGACCAGCGATATTCAATCGGCAGCTCGCCCAGCGCCGAGAGGATGCCCGGCGTCGATTCCATCGGGAAACCTTCGATCGCTACCGTCTGGACGAACTTGTTGCCGATGCGCGGGATTACGCCCGTCCACATTTCGACACCGCCGATGATGGAATCGAGATACATCGGGTTCGAGGGCAGCACGACCGGCTGATTTTTGCCGGTGATGCAGAATTGCAGCCACCGCAAAAAGTCGTCGTGCGTCACGGTCGAGCCGTCCTCATTTTCGACCTTGTGAGCGCGAAGGCGGGTCAGCTTCACGGCCGAGGACAGACGGCTTTCAAATGTGGTGATTTCGCGCTTGAAGCGTTCAACCAGGTCGGCCGTGCGTTGCTTGTTGTTCGGCCGCTCCCGATCGTCGTCAAACATCAGCTCGACAAACTTTTGCTCCGCTATGACCGGAGGGAAATAGGTCGCGGTAATGACGAAATAGCCCTCATACATGGTGCCGAGGGACTGGAATAATTCGCGCCTTTCCTGATCTATGGCGTCCGTCACCGGGTCAGGAAAATGTGACAGACCCGCAGCCGAGTAGGCGGCAGCAGGGCGGCGCGGCGCGTCAACGTGGATCATCCAGCCATTGCCCAGCCCGGCGAGAGCTTGGTTGATCCGAAAGCTGACCATATCGCGCTGGCGGTCGGTGGAGCTGGCGTTATCGTCGCCCTTATAAATCCACGCGGCCATGAACGAGCCGTTCTTGCCGACGATTACGCCATCATCGACCATCGCCCCATAGTTGAGCAGATCGGCAAGCCCTTCATCCTTGGAGCGATACCGGGCCAGCTTGCGTTCGGCCGCGTTGGCGAAGGACGCAAAGGCGAGGACCGCGAGCAGGGCCGCCCCGAAGATCGCTATGACGACAGCGATTGTCTGGATCATTTTTTCTTCCCCGGTTGCCGGTAGCGGCGGAATTGCAGGCGGCCGTTCTTGCGGAAGGGCGTGGAGTGAGCCGGGTAGTAGGGGCGATAGGTGCGGTGCCGCATGTAAACGAACCGCATCAGCGGGTCCGATTTCGCCATGAGACGACAGGCCCACACGCCTGCAAACCAGATCAGCAGGCCAGCGGCCCACGCCTTCAAGGAATTGATGGCCGGAACGATCAGCGCCATCGACGCTAGGCCCGTGAGCATGACCAGCTCGCGGTCCCCACCCAAAAACAGATTGTTGCGGACGCCAGAGCGGCGAATAGGCACTGATCGCAGAGCCATGTTGACCGGCCCTCCCCTTTAGCCTGCCAGCGCGGGCGAAGCGGTGCCGGTAATCACCGCACCGCCGCCCGTGATGGAGGACAGGACCGAGTTAGCGCCGACGAGCATCGAGGCGACGAGGACGATCAGCAACAGCGTTCGCACAAAGCCGTTGAGATCGCCGCCGAAGATCAGGACACCACCGGCAACGACGATGCCGACGAGGGCGAAGGTATAACCGACGGTGCCGGTCATCGACTGGCGCACCTTGGTCAGATAGGATTCGTAAGGCAGGCCGCCCGTGGTATCCGAGGCCCAAGCCGCGTGAGGCCAGAGCAGGAGCATGACGAGCGCCAGCCCCAGCATACCCCATATGAGCGCCTTACGGCGGGCGGCGGCGTCATTCCAAAACAACGTCATATGTCATGCTCCTTCACAGTTTGCGCAAAATGTATTTCCCATCCACGAAGCCCCCGACTTCCAGCAGGCTTTCAATGCGGCGACCCTCTGGCGTGCGCGCGATGTGGACGATCAAATGCACCGCATCACCAATCAGCGGCTCAATCGGCCGTGGTGAATCGGGGTGCATACTGATGAGCATTTGGAGCCTGCTAAGGCCCGCTTCGGCGTTGTTGGCGTGCAGCGTGGCCGCTCCGCCCTCGTGGCCGGTGTTCCACGCCATGAGCAGGTCGAGGGCTTCCGGGCCGCGCACCTCGCCCACTAGGATACGATCGGGCCGCATCCGCAGCGTGGTTTTGAGCAGCGCCGTCATGGTGATTTGCGGGGACGTGTGGAACTGGACGTAGTTTTCAGCGGCGCATTGAATCTCGCCGGTATCTTCAATGATTACGAGCCGTTCGGTCGGGTCCGCGTCCACCATCCCGTTGATAATGGCATTCACTAGCGTTGTTTTGCCGCTGCCGGTGCCGCCAATCACCAGAATGTTGCGGTGCGCGCGGATAGCCTCATGGATGAGGCTGCATTGCTCTGCCGTCATAATCCCGCCCTCCACATATTGTTCGAGGGTAAAGATCGCCACGGCGCGTTTTCGGATGGCGAAGGTCGGCGCGGGCACGACCGGGGGCATCTGTCCGGCGAAGCGCGAGCCATCTATAGGAAACTCGCCTTCCAGAACCGGGGAGGCCCGCGTCACTTCCTTGTTATGATAGCCAGCGACCGCCTTGATGATCGCCTCGGCCCGGCTTGGGGCGACCTTACCGATGCAGATCATGCGTTCGCCAAGGCGTTCCAGCCATAGCTTGCCATCGGCGTTCAGGATCAGCTCAACGGTCTTGGGGTCGGCAAGCGCATCCAACATAAGCGGTTGCATGGAGCGGCGAAGCATCTCCTTCGCACGCTCTTTTACCGTATCTTGAGCGGGTTCCCCCTTGGCCTCCATGAAGCACCGTCCCTGCCAAAACAAAATGGACGCAAGGGATATACCGGAATTTTCATGGAGGCAACCAGAACGATTGCAAAGAATTAGGTTCAGATTGGGGGGATTGTCAGGACCGACGCAACTTAGCGTGGGCAGCCTTGTGCCATTGTGCTATCTGAAACGCTTGATGATCCGTGACGATAGCGGAAACGCGCTTATAACCGGGAGGAAGCCCCAGCTTTTTATCTTCTTTTGATAAGGTATCAGCTAGGCTGGCGTCCCAGCCATCGGTGCCGATAGGCGGCGGTTCCAGTAGCGCGACGAGCGGGACTTCCAGAGCATTTGCGATGGCGGCGATTGTTTCGAGCGACGGGTTTCCCTTACCGGCTGTAACGTCAGATACGAAGGACACAGACAGCCCCGCGTTCTCCGCGAGGTCTTTTTTCTTGAGCCGTCTTAAGGCCAAGAAGCGGTTAATGTTAATCGCGAGAACCTTCCGATACACAGGTTCGGTTTCTTTCTTCCGCAAGGGGGTTGGTTTTAGCCGCTAAAATTCCGGGTAGCTGCGGAGGATATGCCGGAGCGCGCGAGAAAGGAAGCGGTATGACGCCGAATATGATTGTTTATAGCATCATTTTTGGACGAGCCGGGCCGAGCGCGCGAGCGCGCATAACGGGTGGCAGCGAACGGATTGAAAGAAGAAAGTGACGCGCGAGAGACAAGATCAGGCTTCCGCGTAATTCTCTTTGGCGTCCATTCCGTAAATGCTCGCAGGATCGAGCGCAGGCCCCAAGATGCTAATTGCCGATCAGATCGCGGCGACCAATTTTGAAAATTACGGCTGTAGCGCGTAGCTCGATAATGTAAGGCTATAGCTTCGATTCTTTCAGTTGGTAGGCCCAAGAAGCCACTCGTTGATGCTCTTGAACTGCGGACTTCGACGTAAACGCAGACCGCTTTTCTATATATGTCTTTCAGTCGCCAGCATATTTTTTCAGCACTGAATTGCCAGAACCTTTAATGTCCTTTAAGCCGGGGCATTATGGCGAATCATACGCAACTCAAACCCTCCACGCTGTCCCAGCGCAAACGCGCCAAGGCACAGAGCGAGCAGGGCTTTAAGCGCATGAGTTTGGCCTTGTCCCCTAAAGCCGTCGAGATCGTGGAGAGGGTGAAAGCCAGCAAGGGATTCACGTCCCGCGAGGCTGCAATCAACGCGATCCTAGAGCGGATCGGGGACGATATGTTTCTGCAACAGGAGTTTCTGGCCGTGAGTGGATAAGAAAATGCCCGGCTCGAAGCCGGGCACCCTCAAAACCGCTTAGTGGGACAGTGCGCCAACACTGAACCTACAGACAATTTCCCACTTAGCGGTTTTCGGACTTCGGTTCAAGGGCGCTTGATTCGCGCAACGGGATTTTTTTGCCTGTCTCCCGGCCCTTCGCAAAGGAGGGACGACGATGAGTGACACCAGAAGAAAAGGGCCGCTGGCGATCGGGGAGCTGACCCAGCAGCTTTTCGGCCGAGCCTATGGCGACCGTAGCCGGGGCGGGAAGCACATCACCAAGGCCCGCGTGCGCGGCGGCAGCAAGGAAGCCGGGAGCGACGTAGAAAAGGGCTTCCTCGCGGCGCGAGACACCAAGACGCGCAAGGGATGCTGGCGTGCGATCAATCTGGCGTTTGAAAAGGGCCGCGCCCTGCGCGCGGAGCTGCGTCGCGAGCCGCGCGAGATAACGCAGTTCGAGCACTATTGCATGAGCATCACCAATTCCACGATCCGGGTGTATCAAGCCCTGTTGCGGATGGAGGAGCGTTTCAGGGGCAACGTGGTGCCCAGCTATGAAATGATAGCCGAATGGGCGACCGTCTCTAGGGCCACCGTCGCAAGGGCCTTGAACGCCCTTACCAGCATCGGCTTGCTGGCGCGCCTGCGGCGCTACGTCCACACCGTCACAGAGGACGGGGCGCGATCAGAGCAGACCTCCAATGCCTATCGGGTGGAATTGCCGAGGATGCTTCTCGAATTGCTCGACCGGCGCAAGCGCCCTGCCCCGGTGCCCGACGACGAGGCCCAGCGCCTACAGGACCGGCTTGAAGATGAGGCTTGGATGCTCTCCCGGTTGAGCAAGGCCGATTACATACGGGAGACGACGACATGCAAGGCCACAGCGGAGGCCCTAATCAGCCTATGGAACGGCATTTGCGCCCGTGATGGCGTTGTTGCCTAGCCGTGAGTCTCATAATGGTTCTGAACCTCCCCTTGAGTTTATTTATCTAAGGTGATGAGGAGTTGCGCTAGTCGCGCAACGCTTAATTGAGACTGTTTGAACACCAAAAAGGGGGTAAGGCTCCGATTTGGGGAGCTGACATGCGTGTCCATTCGGGGCGCGGATAGCGGCACTCTGTAAAACTGCGGGGCAGCGACCAAATATGCCTTGCGATGGAGGCCATTTTAGCGGCTAAAAGATTTTCATGGCGGGCGAGCGTAACTTGACAGCAACCGGGAAACTTCCAATATATCGGATATGGCCGGGCTATGGTGCCAAGGTCGAAACCGGAGAAGTCCGATGAGCAACAGAGAGAGAATTGCCGCCGTGCTGGTTGGCGAAGAAGACCGGATTATGTGCCTGCCCCGGCTGTTCGGGCTGGCGCGCATGATCGAGGTCGAGGCCGTCACCTATGGCTATATGTCCAAGCTATCCGCCGACTACACGGGCGCATATTGGCATTTCTACACCCTATCGAACGGCGGGTTCTACATGGCCCCCGGCGATCAGCCCCAATATCGTCTGGAATGGGACGGCAACGGCTTCTCTGGCGACGTTTCGGCCGACGCGGCGGGCCTTATAGCCACCCTGTTCATGCTGGGGCATATGCACGAAAAATACGGCGAGGATCAATTTGCCCAGCTCTATGCGTGGGCATCTGCCTATGCCGCCCAACATTCGGAAGCGGGGCCGATCGGTGCCGCGCTCGACTAGCGCCACAGGGGGGCAGCGTGCCCCCCTTCCCTTCCCTGCCTATCGGGCATATTCCTCATTCGGCCGCCATGAGGAGCAACGCCAGCGAAGGAACAGACGCGCGCATGATTGATGTTCGGCCAGATTGCCTATTGCCCGCCGATCAGGGGTGGCAGCAGCCGACGCCGGATGAGGTAAGGGCGGTCCTCAAAGCAGCGGACATGACAGGGGGCAGCGCGTCCAAGTTTCTAGGCTTGAGCAATACCCGCGTTATTCGGCGCTGGACGGGCGGCGACGATCAGATTCCCTATTCGGCATGGGCGCTGTTGTGCGCGGCTGCGGGCTTGGGAAATATTTGGGAACACCAGAACGACGATTTTAGCGGCTAAAATTATTGCCGTTCAGACTTTACGGGGGCTTGACACGGTTCGGGATGCTGTCATTATATCGGTTGTGACCGGGCAACCCGCCAAGGTCGAAACCGGAGTATTCCGATGAAGGCGAAAATTCCCCCGCTGCCCGCACGTTTTGCGGTCATGCGGCTTCCCAATCCTCCACCCGCATGGGAGGGCAACCGCGTGGATTACGTCATTGCGGCCGTCTGGACGTTCGGAGTCCTGATCTGGACCGTCGCGCGCTTCATCATCCCGCTTGTCGTCTTCTGGCAGTTCTGCCGGATGCTCTGGTATTGGAACACGCCGGATGTTCATGCCGGTTGGCAGTTCCTCGCCTATTATGCGGTCTATATCGCCCTCTACATCTTCCTCGGCGTCTATGAGCCGAAGCTATACCGCGAGAAGAATCGCGGCAGGTGCAATGGATAAACGCTTGAGCGCGTCGGCCTTTGAGCAAGCTGCTGGACGGCTCAATATCGCGGCGCGTCCGCTCGACATGGCGCGCGCCGTTCTGGTGGACGGCGAGGCCCAATCGGCCGTGGCGAAGCGCGAAGGCGTGTCCCGCAATGCCGTTTGTCTGGCGGTCAACCGGATTTGGAACGCGCATAGCGAGGTTCCCGAAGGTTTCGAGCGTGTGACGGCGATTTTACCGAAACATAAAGCCTTCCTTGTGCGGCAATGGCAGCGCGAGGCGGTGGAAAGATTGGACGCCAAACGATGAAAACACTTGTCATAGCGAACCAGAAAGGCGGCGTTGGTAAAACTTCGACGACCGTTCATCTTGCCTATTACTTCAAAGAACAGGGATTGAAGGTCGCAGTTATTGACTTGGACACCCAAGGAAATGCCAGCTTCACCCTTGGCGAATATGATAGCGGAGCCTTGGCGAGCGGCCTTTTCGATGCCGTGTCACAATTCGACCTGGCTAACGCCGGGGGGATCGCTGTCTTTTCCGCCGACGCGCGGTTGGCCGATCTTGAGAAACTAGATCTCGGTGCGGCTGCTGGCGCGTTCAAGCGCAGTCTGGCCGTGATCGAGGCGGAAGGCTTTGACGTGTGCCTGATAGATACCCCCCCTTCCCTTGGGGTCCGAATGGCAGCGGCGTTGCTATCGGCCGACTTCGCCGCCTCGCCCATCGAGCTTGAAGCCTACAGCTTGCAGGGCATTGAGAAGATGGTGACGACGATCGCCAATATCCGGCGCGCGAACCCGGCGCTGAAATTCCTTGGCATGATACCGAGCAAGGTTGATGGCCGGAATCCCCGTCACGGGCAGCACCTTGACGAACTGACCCGTGCTTATCCCCAGTTGGTCATTCCGACGCCGATCGGGAACCGGAGCAGCGTTGCGGACGCGCTGGCGTCGGGCGTGCCGGTTTGGTCGATCAAACGGACTTCGGCGCGGAAAGCGGCGCAGGAAATGCGAGCGATGGCCCGCCACATTCAGGAAAAGATGGAGATTTGACGATGGCCGACAACACCGAGGACAAGAAGCCGGGCAAATCGTCCACCAAAGCCGCGCAGAAGCCCGCGCAGAACGCGGGGCTAGGGTTGGAGGGGTTGGGCGACCTTTCGAGCCTCCTAGCCTCTCCTGCGGCCCCGGAGGGCGGTTCTGGCGCTCCGCTCGAATTGGAGCTGGCGCTGATTGACGAAGACCCGAACCAGCCCCGCAAGCAGTTTGACGAAAATTCGCTGGCGGAAATGGCCGAGACGATCAGGGAGCGCGGCGTGAAGACGCCTATTTCCGTTCGGCCCAATCCCAAGGTGGAGGGGCGCTATCTCATCAACCACGGCGCGCGCCGCTATCGCGCGTCCCTGTTGGCCGAGAAAGTGACAATTCCGGGCTTCATCGACCCGGATTATACCGAGGCCGATCAGGTCATTGAGAATTTGCAGCGGGACGCTCTCACGGCCCGCGAGATTGCCGACTACATCGGCCGCGAGCTGGCCAACGGGAAAAAGAAGGGCGAGATTGCCAAGGCCATCGGGAAATCCCCGGCCTTTGTCACGCAGCACGCGGCATTGCTCGATTTGCCGGAGCCGATCGCCAAGGCGTTCCAGAGCGGGCGTTGCAAGGACGTGACGTTGATCTATGACCTTGTGGGCCTCCACAAGAAGCATAGCGAGGGCGTTGCGCGCTGGCTGGCCGATGCCGATCAGGAGATTACGCGCGGATCGGTGCGGCTCTTCAAGGAGTTCCTTGAGTCCGGCTTGAGCGGCGAGGCCGAGGAGGAATCGGGCGACGACGAGGGCAACGGCGGCGCTAGTGACGACGCCGGGGCCGGAGAGGAGAAGGAACCGAAGGAGGAAGACCCGCTAAAGCTGAAAAAGGCCATTGTGCAGGTTTCTCATAACAAGCGCCCTGCCCGTCTGATCCTGAATAAGCGGCCCTCGCGCGATGGCGTGGCGTGGATCAAGTATGAAGACAGCGGCGAGGAAACCGAGGCCGATCTTGGAAAAGTGCAGCTTCTTGCGCTTCTTGAAGGATAGTCCCCTCCCCTGCCCAGCCTTACAGGCCCCGCTTGTGCGGGGCCTTTTTTATGGCGCGAGAGGTAAGAAAATCGGATATAGTGCAAGCTAGAAATTTTAGCCGCTAAAGGAACGGCCATGCAGGACACGCCGATTGCAGACCCGGACAAGTTTTCGCTGGACGAGGGAACGGGCGACCCACAGGCCGACGCCGACCGGCTGTTAGACGAGGCGCGCACGCTGGATAGTCAGGAAACGGCAGCTATCGCCACCGCGCCAACCGAGGAAACCTATAACGCCCAGCTACAGACGGTCATTGAGGAGAAGGTTGAACAGGCGAACCAGATCGAGGACCGCCTAGAAAGCATGATGGAGCAGCAAACCGCCCGTTTGCAGCAAATCCAGCAGCAGCCCCCCGGCTTCCTGTCCCTGCCCGGCAAGCGCCAAGCATGGCAGGCGCGGATTGCCAACGCGCAAGCGGCCGTGCAGCGGATCGCGGTAAGGCTGGAAGCCGTGCGCGAAATCCGCGACGGCATGGCCGTTCATGGCCCGCGCGTGGAGACGATCGCAGCGGCGAAGCTCGAATATCGAGAGCCGAAACTTGTCGATGATTTCGAGGAGCTGATGCAGGCACGCCGGTTGCATGAGCTGCACATGCGCGCGGAGCGGGAGAAGGAACAGATCAGGGAAAAGACGGTCGAGCGCGGGGCGGACGATCGGAAACCGGCAGGGCGCACGCTCGCGCGCGGATTGGCGAGAGACGGGGGATAGCGCGACATGGGGGAGGGGCCTTCGCTGGCGTCAATGATGGAACAGGGCAGCGGCCAACACTACCAGCGCCGCGATCAGCGTCAGGCCCGACGCTAGGAGATTACGGTTAGCGACGGCCCGGCCATCGTTCAGGGGCTTTTGCAGCCCCGTCCCGATATGCTCCCCCACTTCCTTGATGATCGCCTTCGCTGCGGCCTCCATACGCTCGTTCATGGCGGCTTCCGAGGCATCCAGCGCCGCGTTCAGCACCGATTCTGCCTTGTCGGTGATGGCAATCGACCAACGATTGCTCATGTCTTCCAGCTCGCTTTTGAACGCCTTTAGTTGCTCCTCCTGCGCATCGGCGCTTTCGCCCAGCAACATCGCGTTGATGGTTTGGAGGATCATCAAGGGATCATCGGCGGACAGCGTGACCCCGTGCTGGCGCGAGATTTCCGCGATCAGCGCCGCGATTTTTTCGTGATCGGCCATTACACGACCTTAGCCTTGTCGAGTTCGGCAAAGACCGCATCACGAACGCGGCCGAGGCGGTGACGCTGCATCAGGGCTATGTCGCCATCGGCAAGCGTTTCCTCAAAAGTCTTGCGCGCGGCCAGCATGTCCCGAACGTCCGCCCCGAAGGTTTCCTTTTTCAGATCGGGAAGGGTGACGATCGCGGCGACCCGATCCTTTAGCTCCCGGTAGGCTTTGAGCTGTTCAAAGCTCTTGCCCTCTGCCTCCACAGGCCCATGATAAGGGTTGAGCCACACGACGATTGCAGCCGGATCGGGGAAGGCTTCGGCTACCGAGGCGAAGCCTTGAAGCGTGTCGATCAGCGATTGCCCGCCCACGATAATAGTGTGCAGGATGAGCTTATGGCCCAGATCGGCAATCACGTCTGGCGCGCCGTTGTCGAACATATAGGAGGATAGGGCGCTGTAGCTGCTCGCGCCGCTGTCAATGACCACCGATTCCTTGGAACCGGCGATCATTTCCATCATCGCATCGAATTTGCGCGGGTTTATGTCGCCGTTTTCCAGCAGCTCGACCTTGGACACGTTGAGGGACTGGAACCCGGCGAGGGTGGCGTTGATCGGATCGGTATCAATGCAGAGCGGGCTTTCCCCCCGCTTGGTCAGATATTGGGCGAGCATCGAGGCGGCGAGCGATTTGCCGACGCCTCCCTTGCCCTGCAAAACTATGTGGACGTTACTCATACCAAATCCTCTTTGTTCGGAGTGGCCGGGTGATTGAAGCGCGCCGGTTTGGGCCGGGGCGGCGGATCAGCGTCGGCCGAGGCCGCCGCTGATCGGGAAGGGGAGGGGGGCGCTGGCGCTGCCTTGGGCGGTTCCCCGGTAGCTGGCGCGCGATACCGGCGAACGAATTTGGCGAACCACGCATAGCCGAAGCTAATGCGGCCTTCCTCCGTCAGCAGCTCCCATATGCCGCGCACCGGCCATCCTTCCGCAAGGGCTGCATCTATGTCCGATCGAGCCGCGAGGAATTGTGCGAGGTTCCGGTTTTTGCCCCCCGGCTCCCGTGAGGCCGCCCGTTCGCGCAATCGCTCCGTGAAGGATTTTCCGCTGTCTGTCATTTCCACCTACGATATTTTTCGGCGCACAATCGGCTATAAAGCGTTCATAAACCGGCTACGATCCGATGAACTCCCGCTATATCCTATTTTTCTGCCAGATTGGGCCGGGTGGCGCTAGATATTTTCGGGGGTGAACGATATATGATCGTTCCAGCAACAGTTTCTATTTGGCGTCTAAACGTCGAAGACGGGGCAGGATAGGTAATGGAGGCATCCACGCAAGCGCGGACACCCCCATTACTCCCCTTATTCGCACCGGGGGCGCTCAACGGGAATCCTGCTCTGCGAGGCCCGCCGCTACCGCGTCGAAAGGGAGAGAGTTGAACGACAAGCCCAAGGCCAAACGCGAGCGGCACCACGTCAAGATATGGTGCAGCGCGGAGGAGAAAGCGGAGATCGAAGCCGCCGCGCAGGCAACCGGCTTGAGCGCATCCACCTATCTCCGCGTCCTTGGATTAGGGCATGAGCCGCGCCCTCTGATCGACATAGAACAGGGGCGCGAGTTGGTGCGCGTGAATGGCGACCTTGGCCGCCTTGGCGGCCTGTTGAAGCTATGGCTTACCGACGACGCCAAGTTGGAGGAGATGGCCCCGGAGCGGATGCCGGTTATCATCCGGGGCGTGCTGGCCAAAATCGAGGCCAATCAGGAGGAGTTATCCGGCATCATTCGGAAGGTCTTGCGCTCCCGGCAAGATTTTAGCGGCTAAAAAAGGGGCCGCGCCGATGATCGCAAAACACGTCCCCATGAAGGCGACTTCCAAGAGCGATTTTGGCGGGTTGGTGCGATACATCACCAGCGCGCAGGGACGTGACGAGCGCGTGGGTCTGGTGACTGTCACCAACTGCAACGGCCATACGCCAGAAGATGCTGCGCAGGACGTTATGCTTGTCCAATCCGCCAACCAGCGGGCGGCGTCGGATAAGACCTACCACTTGATTATTTCCTTCCGGCCCGGCGAGAATCCCAGCGCCGAGGTTATGCGTGACATAGAGGAGGCGGTATGCGCCGCGTTGGGCTTTGCCGAGCATCAACGGGTTAGCGCCGTCCACCACGACACCGACAACACGCATATTCATCTAGCGATCAACAAGATTCACCCTGTCCGGCACACGATCCACGCGCCGTTGCGGGATTATCAAACCCTTGCCGCTGTTTGTGAGCGGCTAGAGGTCAAGCACGGGTTAGAGCCGGATAATCATGCGGCCCGGCAGCGCGCGGGAGAAGCACGCGCGCGCGACATGGAGCAGATCGCGGGCACGGAAAGCCTGATAGGTTGGGCGCAGCGGAATTGCGCCGAGCCATTGAAGGCCGCCGCGAGTTGGGCCGAGTTGCACCAGATCGCGGCCAATTTCGGCTTGTCGGTGCAGGCGCGCGGCAACGGCCTGATATTTGCGGCGATGGACGGAACGACCGTAAAGGCCAGCTCCATCGCGCGCGAGCTGTCAAAAGGGGCGCTAGAGAAACGCTTGGGAGCCTTCCAGAGCGCACAGGGAGGGGAGGGGGCGCCGAAGGCCCGTCAGACCTATGAAAAGCGCCCCGTGCCCTCCCGTATCGACACCAGCGCCCTATTCTCCGCCTACCGCGAGCAGCAGGGCACACGCGCCACGCGCCGAAAGGTCGAGCTGGCCGAGGCCGCAGCCAAGCGCCGCGCGGCCATTGAACAGGTGAAGCGCATCGGGAGGACGAAGCGGGCGGCGATAAAGCTGCTAGGTGGCGGCCCGGTTGTTAAGCGCCTCAATTACGCATTGGCGGCCCGCTCCACCAAGGCCGCCATTGCCAAGATTGTCGCCGCCCACGGGCGGGAACGGGAGCGCATTGCGTCGCGCAATTCCCGGCGCGGGTGGAATGACTGGCTACAGGAGCAGGCCAAGGCAGGCGACCAGACCGCCCTTGAGGCCCTGCGCGCGCGGGAGGGGCGGCGCACAGCCCCCAATGACGCGCTGCATATAGCCGCCATGCCGACCGCAGCGCATCCCGCAGCGATCAGGCAAGACCACATCACTAAGCGCGGGACGATCATCTACCGCACCGCCAATGCAGCGGTGCGCGATGATGGCCAGCGCCTGCATGTATCGCGCGGGGCGCAGATCGAGGGCGTTGTTGCCGCCTTGCGGCTTGCGCACGAACGCTATGGCGACAGGCTGGCGATTAGCGGCAGCGATCAATTCAAGGCCCTTGTGGTGGAAGCCGCCGCCCGTTCGGCCATGCCCATCACTTTCGCGGACCCCGATCTAGAGGCCCGCCGTCAAAATATCAGGCAAGAGGAGCGTGCGCGTGACAGACAAATCATTGGACGAGGAGATAGAGGCGGCGCTGGCGTTGTTGGGCGAAACGCCGTCAATGGCGCTGGACGAGACGCCAGCGCCACAGCACCAGGTCGAAACGGGACATTCCGACCCGGTGCCGTCAGCGCCGGAGGAACCAACGCCGGAACCGGACTTGCAGCCGGAGGAGCCAGCACCGCCGCCGTTGGAGTTGGTCACGCACAGCCCGCCAGAAATGGACATTCTAGCGCCGGAGGAGCCGAGGCCCCCAGCGAGCGCGCCGTTAAGCCCAACATTGGCCGCGTTGGACGAGAGCCGCCGCCCGAAAGCCGAGGTAGTTTGCGCGACCTGTCCCAACTCGGTCTGGTTCAGCACGCCGAGCGAGGTCGCTTGCTATTGCCGCGTGATGTTCATTCAGACGTGGACGACCAAAAAGCCCGGCCAGATCGTGTTGTGCGACGGGACGACGATCGGCCGCGAATGAGCGACGATCAGGCCATAGCAGCGGATAAATACATTGCGGAACGTAATGCGAAGCGTCACATTGGAATGGATATACCGGCGCATCGGCTGTTCACTGGCGATCATGGGCCGCTGATTTACGCCGGGACGCGACAAATCGAAGGGCAGAAATTGATACTCCTAAGAGATGGCGCTGACATGCTTGTGCTGCCCGTAGACGCGCGTAGCGCCGCCCGCGCGGGCAAGCTGGCGATTGGCGAGCCGATCGAGATTGCCAGCAATGGCACCGTCAAAAGCAAGGGGCGCAGCCGGTAACGGCCGCGAGAAGGGCAAAGCATGGCAAAGAAGCGCAATACAGCCATCGGGCCGCAAGTGCGGGAGCGCGGAAGCAAGGGCGATAATCGTCCGTTGCTGGCGGCCCTTGTGTCCGGTTCCGCCCTTGGAGGCTTATGGAGCGCAACGCAGATGTTCGCGCACCAGATGGCCTATCAGGCAACCTTGGGGCCGAGTGCGGGCCATATCTATGCCCCGTGGCGTTTCCTGCAATGGTTCAGCAAATGGAGCGAGGTTCCGGCGCTGAAACCCGCCTTCGGGCAAGCCGTGGGCGTGGGCACCGTGGTTTTCGGCGTGGGCGTCCTGATAACCGCCGCTGTCAAACTGGCGAAATCGAACGCCGGGAAGGGCAATGCCTATCTGCATGGATCGGCCCGCTGGGCCGACATGGAGGACATTCGCGCGGCCAGCCTCGTTGAAAATGATGGGGTCTATATTGGCGCTTATCAGGAGAAGAACGGGAAGACGGTCTATCTACGCCATTCCGGCCCGGAGCATTGCCTTACCTATGCCCCGACCCGATCGGGGAAGGGCGTGGGCCTTGTCATCCCGACGCTGCTTTCGTGGCCGCATAGCGCCGTCATCACCGATTTGAAGGGCGAGCTATGGGCGTTGACCGCCGGTTGGAGGAAGCAACGCGCCAACCAGATCGTCATGCGATTTGAACCGGCCAGCTCGCGCGGCTCCGCCCACTGGAACCCGCTGGACGAAATCAGGGTAGGGACTGACAACGAAGTCGCAGACGTTCAGAATCTCGCTACGCTGATAGTGGACCCGGACGGGAAGGGGGTCGAAAGCCACTGGCAAAAGACCTCGCGGGCGCTTCTGGTAGGCGTGATCCTGCATGTCATCTACAAAGCCAAGCATGGCGGCAACGCGGCGACCTTGGCCGAAGTGGATGCCGTGTTGGCCGATCCGGTTCGGCCCGCGCAGGAAGTTTGGGAGGAAATGCTTACGTTCGGCCATTTGCCGGGCGGCAAAAATCATCCCGTTGTCGGCAAAGCCGCGCGCGCCCAGCTCAATCGTCCCGATGATGAGGGCGGATCGGTTCTATCGACCGCGCAGAGCTATCTAGAATTATATCAAGACCCGGTTGTGGCCGCGAATACCGCCACTTCCGATTTTCTCATTCGTGACCTGATGAACAGCGAGAGGCCGGTTAGCCTCTACATCATCACCCAGCCCACGGATAAGGACCGACTGCGCCCGCTTGTCCGCGTCATGCTCAACATGATGGTGCGTATCCTCGCGCCCAAGCAGGAGTTCGAGGAGGGCCGGGTGGTTCAGAGCTACAAGCACCGCGCGCTATTTATGATTGATGAGTTTCCCAGCCTTGGGAAACTTGGAATCATTCAGGAGTCCTTGGCGTTCGCCGCAGGCTACGGCCTGAAATTCTATCTCATTTGTCAGGACACCAACCAGCTTAGGAGCCGGGAAACCGGCTATGGGCCGGATGAGCTGATAACCTCCAATGCTCATATCCAGAACGCCTATCCGCCCAACCGCGTTGAGACGGCCGAGCATCTTTCCAAACTCACCGGCCAGACCACCGTTCTTAAAGAGCAAATCACCAAAAGCACGGGACGCGGGGGCGGGGGGTTCTTTGGTGGCACCGTGTCCAAGACCGTGCAGGAAACCCAGCGCCCGCTTTTGACGCCGGATGAGTGTATGAGGATGCCGGGGCCGAAGAAGACCCCGGACGGAGATATTTCGGAAGCGGGCGACATGCTGATTTATGTCGCAGGCTATCCCATGATCTACGGCCGTCAGCCCCTCTATTTCCAAGACCCGACCTTTAGTGCCCGCGCCAAGATTCCCGCGCCGGATCGGAGCGACACGATCAGGGGCAATCAAGCGCCGAAGCCGCCCGAAGGGGGCCGGAGGATCAAACTATGAAGCGGCCGAGCTTCGCCAAGGTCAGCCGCTATGCGGTTTGTGGCGTGGCGGGGGCCATGATCGCCATGCTTGGCGCGAAGGCGGCGGGCCTTCGCTTCAACGCTACGCCGAGCATCCCGCTAGGCGTCTATCGGGCGACGGGCGGGACCGCGCAAAAGGGCGATCTTGTGGCGTTCTGTCCGCCCGCAGCGCCGCCCTTTTTGGAGGCGTTGCGTAGGCGCTACATCGAACCCGGCGACTGCCCCAGCGGAAGCTATGAAATGATGAAGCGGATTTTAGCCGCTAAAGGCGACCGCGTTCAGATTGGCGGGCAGGGCGTGCGGATCAACGGCCGCCTTGTCCCCGACAGCGCCCCGCAACTTGCCGATGGGGCAGGGCGGGCCTTGCCCCGGCTCAATGCCGATTGGACGCTAGGCGACGGGGAAATCCTTGTCCTTGGCGATGGCGCGGCCTCTTTCGACGGCCGCTATTTCGGGCCGATCAGCGCGCGGCAAGTGACCGCCCCTATCAAACCCGTAGTGACGTGGTGACGGCATGAGCGGGGAGATCATTGTCATTGCTGAAAAGCCCGAACTCGCGCGGGCCATTGCCGAGGGCCTTGGGGGAGGGGCGCGACAAGACGGCTTCATAGATTGCGGCCGTCATTATGTGACATGGGCGATCGGCCACATGCTTGAGCTGGTGGACCCGCAAGACCCGTGGAACATGGCCGCGCTGCCGATCAGCTTCATCCCGTGGGAAAAGCGGCCCGTCGCCAAGACGAGCGCCCAGCTCCGCACGATCGGCAAACTTCTCAAATCGGCGCGGAGCGTCATTCACGCGGGCGACCCCGACGATGAGGGCCAGCTTATTGTTGACGAGATTCTGCAATGGGCCGGGAGCCGGTTGCCGGTCCAACGCCTGCTAATCAATGACAACAATCTAAAGGTTGTGCAGCGGGCCTTGGCGTCCATGCGGGATAACCGTGAATTTGCCGGGTTGTCCGCATCGGCCGAGGCGCGCAGCGTGGGCGACTTGCTCTATGGCGTGAACATGACCCGCGCCTATACCCTCGCGGCGCAGGCGCGGGGGTTTCAGGGCGTTCTTAGCGTCGGCCGCGTGCAGACCCCTATCTTGGGCCTTGTCGTCCGCCGTGACCGCGATTTTGAGGCGCACACCAAGAGCTATTATTACACGGTTTCGGGCCAGTTCAGTTTCGCCGGGCTGACCTTTCCCGCGCGCTACCAGATCGGGGAGGGCGACCCGGTTGATGAGCAGCGCCGCTTGATCGACCGCAATTTTGCGACGGCGGTAGCCGGGGCGGTGCAGGGGCAACCGGCTCGCATCGCCAGCGCCAAGACCACGGCGAAAGAGGCAGCGCCGCCGCTGCCCTACAACCTCTTGAAGCTGCAAACCGATGCCGCACGGAAATTCGGCTATAAGCCCAATCAGGTGAAGGACATTACGCAGGCGTTGCGGGAGAAGCATCGCCTTATCACCTACAACCGCAGCGACAGCGAATATTTGAGTGATGAGCAGCACGCGGACGCCCCCGGCGTGCTGGCGGCCGTCGCCGCGACGGTCCCGATGCTGGCGGCGATCGCGCAGCGCGCGGACCCGGCGATAAAAAGCCGGGCCTTCAACTCGCAGAAGGTTTCCGCGCATCACGCCATCATTCCGACCGAAGCCACGGCCGATTTTGCCGCGCTGACAGAGCCGGAGCAGCGAATCTATATGCTGATCGCGCGCGCCTATGTCGCGCAGTTCTGGCCCGCGAACCAATATGACCAGACCGAAATCGAGATAGAGGTTGCGGGTCACGCCTTTGCCGCGCGGGGCAAGGTTGTGACCAAGCCGGGTTGGACGGTTCTCTATAAGAACGATGTAGGCAATGAGGACATTGCCGAGGACGAGGACACCCTTGCGGCCGATTTGCGTTCGATCGCGTCGGGCATGGCCGGGCAATGCCTTTCCGCCAGCGCCGACCAGCAGGAAACCAAGCCCAAGCCGCTCTATACGATGGCCACGCTTTTGACCGACCTAACGCGGGTGGCCAAATATGTTCGGGACGAGCGGCTTAGGAAACTCCTGATCGAGAAGGACAAGGGGAAGGCGGGCGAGCATGGCGGAATTGGAACCCCGGCGACCCGCGACAGCATCATAGCCACGCTTTTCGATCGCGGCTTTTTGATCGAGAAGGGCAAGAATATCGTCAGCTCCCCGCAGGCGCGCGGCTTCTATGACGCCTTGCCGGATCAGGCGAAATTTCCCGACATGACCGCCATTTGGCACGAACAGCAGCGCGCGATTGCCGAGGGCAAGAGCGATGCCATGACATTCGTTCGCGGACTGGCCGATTATGTCGGCCGCGAGGTCGCGCGGGTGAAAGAGCAGGGCCTTGCCATAGCGATCGACGCGCCGCCTTGCCCGTCATGTTCCAAGCCGCTGCGCCGGATCAAAGGGAGCAAGGGCTATTTTTGGTCCTGCACCGGCTATGCCGACGGCTGTAAATTCACCGCCAATGACAAGGCGGGCAAGCCGGAGCTGGTGAAGGCTCCCGCGCCCGTGCCGTCGCAGCAGCACAAATGCCAAGCGTGCGGCGCTGGCCTAGTGCGGCGTCCTTCCGCGAAAAAGAAGGGGGCCTTCTGGTGGAGTTGCAGCGCCTATCCCGGCTGCAAACAGACCTATTTCGACAACAAGGGACAGCCCGATTTCAGCAAAGGAGAACGAGCATGACGGATCAACCCAATGCGCAGGACGTGCCCACCCTTGACGAGCTGGTGACGCGCAAACTTGCCGACGCCGAGACTCCCGGCGCGGTTGTGGAGTTCGACCCGGAGGAGGCGGAGCGGGCGGGGGCCTTTGTTGAGGATGCCATGAGCGAGGCCGACGCGCGCGAGGCCGAGGAAGGGCTTGATGGTGACGCGGAGCCGATCGCCACGGGACGCGGCGAATTGATCGCGGCAGCGCGCAACGCCGACTAATCGGGAGGAGGCGAGGATATGGCCGAGGGCAAGATACCTTTTCACCAGCGCGTTGCCGACAAGCTGATAGAGCAGTTGAAGCAGGGCACCGCCCCTTGGCAAAAGCCTTGGGAGGCGACGGGCAGCAGCGGGTTGCCGTTCAACCCCACCACGGGGAAACGCTATCGCGGCGTCAATGTCCTCAATCTCATGTCCGAGGGCCGGGCTGATAATCGCTGGCTGACATACAAGCAGGCCGCAGCCCAAGGCGCACAGGTGCGGAAGGGCGAGAAAGGCTCCCTTGTCCAATACTGGCAGTTCGAGGAGGAGCGGGTAGTTCGGGACGAGAGCGGTAAGCCCGTTCTGGATGCCGAGGGTCGCCAGAGGAAAGAGAAGGTCGAGCTTGAGCGGCCCCGTGCGTTTTATGCCGTGGTGTTCAACGCCGAGCAGATCGACGGGCTTGCCCCGATCGTCACCACTACGCACGAATGGAATCCGGTGGAGCGGGCCGAGGCCATCTTGCGGGCGTCGGGCGCGAAAATCACCGAGGAAGCGGGCGACCGCGCCTATTATCGGCCTTCGACCGACAGCATCACCTTGCCGTTGCGGAGCCAGTTTCCGAGCGCGGATCGGTTCTACGCCACGGCGCTGCACGAGCTGGGGCACTGGACTGGCCACCCCAACCGCCTTGACCGGGATTTGGCGCACCCGTTCGGTTCGGAAGGCTATGCCCGCGAAGAATTGCGGGCCGAGATTGCGAGCCTCATAACCGGGCAGGAATTGCAGATCGGCCACGACCCGGAGCAGCACGCGGCCTATGTCGGATCATGGATCAAAGTCCTTGAGGAAGACCCGCTTGAGATTGTCCGTGCCGCATCGGACGCCGAGAAGATTCACACCTATGTTCTGGCGCTGGAACAAAAACAGGTTCAGCAGGTCGAGCAGGCACACGACCATACGCAATATTTCGTCAGCAACGAAAATACGCTTTGCTATCAGCAGCCGGGCATGGCGATGTTGGGCGTTCTTGCCAGCAATATAGACGGGCGCAACCCGATTAACGGGCCATTCTATGCCAGTCCGCTAGATCAAATCCGGCCTGCCACGCGCGAGGATTTTGACAGGTTCCGCGTTACTCTACCGCCAGACTTCCAGCAGGCGCAGGAGTATCGCCAGAATGATCTTGATGAGGGCGATCGGCTTGCGGTCGCGGACATGGCCAAGACTGTTCAAGCCTATGAGGAGTGGCAGAACGGCCCCCATTTCGAGGGGAACGAGGAAGCGGACCTAGTAATATCCGACGACCTCAATATGGAGCTGGACGAGCGTATAAAGGCCGCCTTCGCCAGACCGGGGCTTGCGGCGGCGCTCAATGCCTCCGGGTTTACGGTCGAGCGGCTGACAGACCATAGCGGCGACAGATGGGCCGCCGCAGCCGGGGCCGTTGCCGCCATAGGCGATCCTATACCGGAGCCGCAGCAGCACTATTCCGACCGCACTTTGCGCGCGCTGATCGACAAGCACGGTTGGGAGCCGGTTGATAGTGGCGGGCCGATGCACACCGTTCGACGGCAATTTGAGGGCGTCGGGCCGGTCGGCACGATGATAACCCCGAACGGCGAGCGAAACCTTATGGCGGGCTATTCCGCAGATAGCGAACGCCGCCGCTATATCGCCTTGTCGCTTGGGCCGAACCAGATCACCGATTTTGACGGCCGCGACCAGAACCCGGAGGACGTTGCCCGCCTTGTCAATTTGAAGGCCGAGCAATATGCCGATGAGCGCCGCGAGCGGCAGGGCTTGGCCCCTCTCTATGCGGTCAATTCGCCGCCCTTGGGCATCGCCGCGACCGACCAGCGGGACGCCGCGCCAGAGCCTTCCACCCGCACATATCTTGCGGTCCCCTATCGGGAAAAGGACGAGGCGAAAGCCTTGGGCGCGAAATGGGATAAGGCCGAAAAGTCGTGGTATGTTCCGGCAGGCGCTAATGTCGAGCCGTTCCAGAAATGGCTTTCAAGCGCCGTAGAGGCACCCGCAGGAGATCTAGGCCAATCGCTCCCCGGCGAGCGCGCGCAGCGCCCCACGGCCCCGGAGCAGCCGCAGGAAGGGCAAACGATGCAGGAAACCCCGCGACAGGCACGCGAATATCTGGCGGTGCCTTATGGCGAACGAACCCTTGCCAAAGCCAACGGCGCGAAATGGGATGCCGCTCGCAAGAGCTGGTATGCGCCGGAGGGCGCGGACCCGGAGAAGCTGGCGCGCTGGAAAATAGACAATCAGCCGCGCCAGAAGGAGGCGAAAAGCCCGGAGGTCGAATTTGCCGACGCGATGAAATCTCTTGGCCTTGAGGTTCCCGCAGGGCACCCGATGATGGACGGCAAGACCCACCGCGTTCCGGCACAGGGCGATGGAAAGGGCGAGGTGGCGGGTTTCTATGTCGCCTTCACCGATGGCCACCCAGCGGGCTACATCAAGAACAACCGTTCGGGGCTGGATATGCGATGGAAAAGCACCGGCTACACGTTGAGCGAGGAGGAAAAGGCCCGGTTGAACGCCGAGGCCGCCACCAAGCGAGAGGAGCGCGAGCGGGAGCGGGCGGCGACATATGATGCGACGGCCGAGCGCGTGCAGCAGCGCGCCGCGCAATGCCGTCAGATCGAGCAGGCAACGCCCTACATGGAGAGGAAGGGTATTGCGCCGACGATCGGCGCGCTCGCCAGCGCCAGCGATACTACAATCCACCTTCCGGCGATCGACACCAGCGGCAAGCACTGGACGACGCAATATATTCAGGAAGACGGCACGAAGCGTTTTGCGAAGGAGAGCCACAAGGAAAGCTGTTTCCATGTGGTCAACGGGGGCGTGACGCCGCAGGCCGCACTAGCCGCGCTCGACAAGGCCCCGCGCATTATGATTGGCGAAGGCTACGCGACGATGGCGACCGTCTCTAGCGTGGTGGACCATGCGACCGTCGCGGCGTTCGATTCCGGCAACCTCCCCGCCGTCGCAGCCGCGTTGCGCGAGCGTTACCCCGACAAGCCGATTTTCATCATGGGCGAGGACGATCAGCGCGTCTTGGAGAAATTCGGCTACAATCCCGGCAAGGAGAAGGCGACCCAAGCGGCGCAGGCCGTGAACGGCGTTCCGGTCTTCCCGACCTTCGCCCCCGGCGAGCAGCAGGCCGACCCGGCACGCTTCACCGACTTCAACGACTTGCAGCAGAACAGCCGCTTGGGCCGTGAAGGCGCGGTGCGCCAGATCAGGGCGGCGATCGAGAACCCGCGTCAGCAGGAGCGGGAGGCTCCCCGGATCAAGCTGGACGACGAACGCGAAAGGAAGCGTTCCGGGCCGGTTATCGGAGACGATCAACCGGCCCAGCGCCGCAGCGTTCGACGCTAGATCAAGCGGAAACCAACTTCCTAGAATAGTCGAGGGAACGGAGCGCGGTTTTGAGATGGAAGGCGGTTATGTCGTCGTCCATCTCCACCGCGATAACGAGGCTTTCCCGTGCGAGGTCTATAGCGTGGAGGAGGCGGCGATATTGTTCATCGCTCAAGTCCGTGTCTCGCATTGTTCTCGCAGTTCGCGGGGCCTTCGCTTCATCCACGGTCAGGGTGACAGGCTCCCGATCGTCATGGCCTTCGGCCTCTAGCTCGCTAATGTAATGCAGCGAATGGAGCGCGTGTTTCAGTTGGAAGGCTGATAGATCGTCGCCCAGCTCCGCCGCGATAGCGAGGCTTTCGCGCGTGAGGGCTATAGCATGTTGGAGGCGGTGATATTGTTCGTCGTTCAAGTCCATCATCACCCGACTCCGAAGCAGGTTCCAGAATGGCAATATACCTACGTTTGGACGATATGGCGCACCCGTTGAGCAAATTATTCGGGAAGCGGTTGAGGGCGCGGAGGCAGGCCCTCAAAATGTCGCAAGCGATGCTGCATGAGCAAACCGGCGTCACGGCTTCCTACATTTCGTTTATCGAGAACGGGAAGGCCAATCCGACCTTGGATGTTATGGCGCAGCTCGCGGACGCGATCGGGTGCCCTGTCTCGGAAATGTTGGCCGCTGAAGCATAGTCGCCGCTGTCTATGTGCTGCAGCATAGCCGCCCGCGTCTATGTCGCCGGTGGCATAGACGTTCCCGTCTATGATGCGGGCCGGTGAAGATCGCGTCCCGGGACGTGGTGTAGCTTATCTGGGCCACCGCCAATTTCGGCATCAGCTTGAGCCGATCATGCACCGGGCACAGCCGAGAGCATGACGATGGGATTGTCGCTCACCGGGGCCATCGTTTCAAGCGACATGTAGCGCCCGCGCTGGACGGCCCATTCGTCGGACTGTTCCATGAGAATGGCACCAATCAGGCGGGTGATCGCAGCCTCGTTGGGGAAGATGCCCACGACCTCGGTGCGGCGCTTGATCTCGCCATTGAGGCGCTCGATGGGATTCGTACTGTGCAACTTGGCGCGGTGTTCCTTTGGGAAGGTCATGTAGGCCAGCACGTCGGGTTCGGCATCGTCCATCAAAGTCGCCAGTTTCGGGAGCTTTGGGCGCATCTGGTCGGCGACGGAACGCCATTGCTGGCTGGCTGCCTCAGGCGTGTCCTGGGCAAAGGCGGTGCCGATGAATGCCGAGACGACGCGCCGGCCACTCTTGCCAGCATGGGCGAGCGCATTGCGCATGAAGTGGACGCGGCAGCGCTGCCATGTTGCGCACAGCAGCTTGGACACCGCTGCCTTGATGCCTTCATGAGCATCGGAGATCACCAGTTTCACCCCACGCAGGCCCCGGCGCGTCAGCTTGCGCAGGAAGGCGGTCCAGAAGGGTTCGGCCTCGGATGGCCCGATGTCCATGCCCAGCACTTCGCGGCGACCGTCGCTGTTGACGCCCACCGCGATGATCACCGCGACCGAGACGATCCGACCGTTCTGGCGGACTTTGACATAGGTGGCATCGATCCAAAGGTACGGCCAGTCGCCCTCGATCGGGCGTTCGAGGAAGGCGTTGACCTTCTCGTCGAGCTCTTCGCACAGGCGACTGACCTGGCTCTTCGAAATGCCGTCCATGCCAAGCGCTTTGACCAGGTCATCGACCGAACGGGTCGAGATGCCATGCACATAGGCCTCCTGGATGACCGCCGTCAGCGCCCGCTCGGCCATCCGGCGCGGCTCCAGAAAACCGGGAAAATAGCTGCCCTTGCGCAACTTGGGGATGCGCAGTTCCACCGTTCCCGCGCGGGTTTGCCAGTCGCGGTCGCGATAGCCGTTGCGCTGGACAAGCCGATCGGTGGACTTCTCGCCGTGGCCCGCACCCGTCAAGCCGCCGACCTCCATCTCCATCAACCGCCCGGCGGCAAACGAGATCATCTCGCGCAAAATATCCGCGTCCGGGGCCTTCTCGACCAGCGCGCGCAGGTGCATCATAGAATCGGTCATCGTGGTTCTCCAGGTTCGAGCTTCGCAACCCAAACCTATCCGAAAACCACGGTGACCACCCGCGCTGCTGGCCGGACGCTACAGTGCAATATCCAAAGCGCGCGTCCGGCCAGCAGCGCTACCACCAGATCCTACACCACGTCCCGGGACGCGATCCCGGTGAAGCCTCCTTGCTGGCTTAGGAGGTTGCAGCATCGAGCCGGAGCCGTAATCATCCGGTGCCATGAAGGAATGGCCCGATCCGAACGACGATACCGGCAGCGACTTGCTTATCCACATCGAGTTTTGGGGATTGCTGGCGCTTACCGGGCTTGCCTTCCTCGCGGGCGTTGGGCCGCCGATCGTCCGCTTTGTCCGTTCAGTCATCGGATAGGCGCGCACGCCTATGATGCTGTCCCGTGGCGGGGAACAATGTAGGCCCATATGCCGCCTTGGCTCGCCCACTCTGGATGCGAATAATTATAGGCCATCATGGCGAGCGTGAACAGCAGCAGCAGAAGCGCCGACAAATCGCCGCGCGAAAAGGGCCTGTTGTTATCGCCGTTCATCGCCTCTTTTGACACAGGAGCGGTAATCGGACCCTTGCCCGCCTTGGTTAAATGTTGGTGGACGAGCTGGGGGCGCAAAAAGATGGACCCGACAGCTAATGCAGCCGGGTCCAGTGAAAGAACCTAAATGATCGAGAAAGGTTCTTCGGGTCGCAGGGCTGATCTAGGATGCTTTGGTTAATCATTTCACAACGGCAACGAGTGCGGTGCTGGCCTGCTATGAGTCCACTTCCAGCAGCGCGGCGAGGATCGCAATTCGCTCGCCCGCAGGCAGCTCGCTAAACATGCGTTTCCAACGTGCCGCCTTGCGCTTGATCCTCTGGCGATCGGTGAAATCCACCCCGGCATGGGTGGCCCAATGCGCCGCATCGGGCGCATAGTTCATCCATAGACATTCGGTGCGCGGCCCGCCTCGCGTCATGGCCTGATAGGACAGGACGCGCCAGCGCGGCGCGGGCAGCAGCTCGCTATACAGGGACGAGGGATAGCCTGAAATCATCACCGAGGCGGGCAGCGCATCGAGGACGGCCAGCAGTTCCCTATGGTCCGCGTCCGTATAGTCATAGCGGTAGCGCGTGCCCGGATGGGAGCGCGTGGCGAGGACATAGGGCGGATCAGCATAGATCAGCACGCGCCCAGCGGCCGAAAAGTCGAAATCGCGCAGGAAGGCGAGGCAATCGACGTTGTAGGTTTCAACGGCCGCGCCATCGAACGCGCTCGATTCCTCCGCCGCGATCGAGCCGAAGCACTCAAAGGTAGCCGGATCAATTTCGAGGCCGATCGAGCGGGCAGCGGGAGGCTTGCGCCGGAGGACGATGCCGGAGCCTAGATGCGTCTCAATGTAGGTATCGTGCGGCGGCATATTGGCAATCACAGCCTGATATGCGCCCGAAACCTGTTTCGAGCCGAGATAGCCGGTCATGGCAACTACTGGAAAGGAAGGGGCGGGCGGGGGAAGTGTCCCCCTGCGATCGGGCCGCCTAGCGTCCCGCTCGACCCCCACAGCAAGGGGCCAGCCCCTCGCAACGCTCCCCGGCTAACACCAAACGGAAGGTTAAGGCTGGGGGCGTTCATCTGGAACGCCGGGGCGACGGCGGCTTAGGCAGGCCGTGGCCGATTTCGTCGGATTTGGTTTTGCCGTCGCCTTCGCTCTGGCCTGTCTTGAGGGCGTCGGAGAGTCCGGCGAGCGAGCTTCCCCGCGCTGCGTTCAGGAGAGACGTTCGGCCACTTTCCGGCGTAGTTTTTCGTCCGTCGCCATGTGCGAGGCTCCCACCAACATCAGGGCTTCCAACCGCGTAAAGTTGCCCGTGGGGAGACTGTCCTTTGAATTGGAGGGCGCAATCGGCGCTGACGCGGCCGAGCTGGTTGAGCCGGTCGAACTCTCTTTCAAGTCTTTCTTGGACAGGTCCATTTTCCAATTCCTTCCGCCAGATATTTACACCGTCCATGCCTTCTAGGCGATGAACATTCGCACGATCGCGCACGTCATGGACCGCAACCGAAATCTGATCGCCAAAGCGACCTAGAAGGGCCTCTAGGCCGTCAGGCGTGCCCTCCTGAATACGCACCATCACGGCCGCGCTCGCACCCCGGCCCAGCTCCTCAAAGCGTTGGAATGTGTGCGCAAGCGCCTCCTCTGGCCGAGGCAGAACCGCTATTACCCCGACCCTGCATCCGGCGCTCAATGCCTGTTCGACCTTGGCTATGCTTGCTTGCGGATCGACAAGCTGGCCCTCAAAGATCGCGCGCACGTCACGGCCGAGCCGGTTTCCTTCATGCAGCGCCGCATACTGGATTTCAGAGGTTTTCCCGGCTCCCGGCATCCCGGTTACGAACAGCACCAGGTTGCGGGCTGGATCGGAGCTATCGGCCACTACACGGCGGTATTGTTCGGCCGCCAGAACGGCCGCGGCATTGTGGACGGGCGCGTTGTATCGGCCGCGGGCCTCCCTTGAGGCGGTATATTCGGGAAGCAGCTCTTTCATGGCGTCCGCACAGACGTAGCGCCCCCCGAACGTGCCGGGTCGGGCCGCATAGTCCGTCAGGAACCGTTCGGGCGCAGCTTGCACGGCATCGACCACGCGCCGTTGCACGTCCGCGCGATCGGCGTCCGCGAACTCCAATACCCTGATAGGTTCCAATGCCATCCCGCTTCCTCTGTCAGATCCGGCATAGACGCAGGCGTCTATGAGAACCAGAACTATTTGTTGGGGCGTGGTCTAGCACGAATATAAGAAAGCCCGACACAGGGCCGGGCTTTCGCACTTTCGGACACAACGGGGGTTGTGCGCGACCCGAAAGCAGAGTTGTTGCAGAACCGTATCGGGCAGGCACGGCGCTGGCAGGGCGAAGGAGCCGCGCCAGCGCGATATGCTCAATCTATCGTCGGCAGGCTGTTAATCATGGTGTGCAACGGAACCTTACCATTAATCGTGCAGCGCGAGATTCATGGATAGCGATCCCGGAGAAGCGCGAAGGCTGCACGCGGTTGAGAACCGCGCAATGGCGCGCCGCATTGAGGCGGAGCGTTGGAAAGCTCTATGGGATGAGGCGCACCCCGCAGCGACGGAGGCCCCGGCCCCGGACCATGCAGCTCCCGACAAACCGAGCCGCTTGCGCTCGATATTAACGCTATTCCGAAGGGATAGCCTCTAGTCTCGCTTATGACGCTGTTCAGGCTGGCCTAGAATGTGATCGTTGATGGTCGCAACGGCAAGCGGGATCAGGTTGAATAGCTGGTAGGCGAAGATCGCGCCGACAAAGAACACCAGAAGCGGGTGCGCCTCAATCAGATCATAGTTGGCCCGCACGAACACTGTCCCCGCTGCGAAAGCGAGGACATAGAGGATCATCGTCAAAGCCCCGTCGAATAGGCTGCGCATCGTCATGGGCCGATCCTAGCCCCTTTATTCGACAGGGGCGAGGGGCGCGCTGGCGCAATCGTCGCCACCGCACAGGAGCCGCAGCGCGGGCTTGCCCCATGCCTGCACGCCGCATGTAGGGCAGCGATATTTGATCCGGTTCGATCGGTTCCCCGTGGCGGGCTGAAGCACGTCCGCTAGATGGCCGTCAGCAGCGCCGGCGCCGGCGCCGGCGTCGATCGCCGGCGTCGGCATGATCGCCGGGAACCGATCGAGCCACGAAATGCGGAAATTCTGCGTCAACAGGGCATCCGTGGCGAGCATGAAGGGGCCGCCCGGAATGGCATAGTCGGCCATTTTCTGCCCTGTCCTAGCGCCTCCGGGCTGGCCCGTGCTGGACGGCATGAGGCCGATAGCTTCCATTTTGTCGGCCCATTCCCGGTTGTGATAGCCGGAGCGCGACGGGTTGCCGAAATGGAACTGCCATGCGTGGACCATTTCATGCACTACAGTTTGGAGGACTTCGAGCAGGGGGACCACGGCGAAATATGCCGGGTTGATGGCGATTTCATCGGTCTTGCTCTTGTCGTGATGATGCACGAACCGTTCCGATGAGAAATAGCCGTAGCTCCGCTTTTCCCTCTGCATCGTAATCAGACAGGAGGGCAGCTCGCCCGCGAACAGCTCCCGGTTGTAATGGTCGAACGCCAGTTGCAATTCAGCATAGGCTTGCGCGGTCGGGTTGGTCATGCGCCCAGCGCCTTCGCTTCGGCCGCGCAGCGATCCTTATGGGAATACCATTCACCCAGCGCGCTACCGCGACCACCCTTCCCGAACCACGTCCCGGAGCGCCAACCGCACTCGCAGCTTACCGAAACACCAAAGCTATAGCCTGCCAGCTTGTGCCCCTTGAGGGGCTTTTCCTTCGCCATAATCAGACCCCCCTTTCATTGCGGCGTCGTTCAACGTAGCCATCGGCCTTGCCGTCCTCGTAAGGCTCCCAAAGGTCGGGGTTGGTCGGTTCGCAGCCCTGATAGCGGGGATCATCGGGCCAGCGGCCACAGTTCCACCCGGCGTTATAGGCGCGCTGCTGATCCTCATGGGTCATTGGCTGGCTCCCTGTTCAGCGAGGCGGGCCATGACGCGCACCATATTGTCAGAAAGCGACTTGGCCGAACCTAGCGCGTCGTCGCGGTCATCCGTGTAGTAGGCGACCCGTTCGGCATGGTCCCGGTGCCAGTCGGCATCATGGCGGTCCTGATCGGCTTCCACGATCGAGGCGAGCCGGAGCGTCACCCGATACTCACCTTCCTTTTTGGTGATCGCCATATGAGGCAGCGCCCGAACGGCCGTGAACAACTGGCGGTCGGTCGTGACGGCACGCGCGGCGCGCTCTTTCTTGCACTCCTCGCACACGCGGGATTTGAGATTGGCGGTCGGCTTTCCGCACTGGTTGCATGGCGGCAGCGGCTTGACGAGACGGAACAATCTGACCTCCTGCATTTGTATTGTGCAAAACAATCTAGCGGCTTTTCACCTGTCCGTCAA
>NZ_BARE01000043.1 GCF_000367345.1 Sphingobium xenophagum NBRC 107872 | reverse complement strand
GCCCTGCGCGGTGATGGAACCGCATGCCATTATGGATTTCGTGTCGCGGCGCGGAAAGGTTCTTGTTTGATGGTCATGCCTCCCACGCCCGCATCGACACTCCAGGGCGCGGCGCGCATCCTGTCCGGGCTGCTGGAAGCGCGCACCGGGCAGATATTGACCGAGGGCCGGGCCTGGCGAATGGAAACCGCGCTGCGGCCCGTGCTGCGCAATCATGGCCTGAACGACATGGACGAACTGGCCGCCCGGTTACTGCGCAAGGGCGACGCGCGGCTGGAACAGCATGTCGTCGATGCGCTGCTGAACAATGAAAGCAGCTTTTTCCGCGACCTTCAGATTTTCGACATGATCCAGCGGCAGATATTGCCCGCCATCCATGCCACCAAGACCGACCGGACGCTGCGCATATGGAGCGCGGGCTGTTCCACCGGGCAGGAAGCCTATTCGCTGGCGATCCGCCTGCGCAACGACGCGGCGCGCTGGAGCGGATGGCGGATCGAGATCATGGCGACCGACATTTCGACCGCCGCGATCGATCAGGCGCGGTCGGGCATATTTTCGCAAATGGACGTGCAGCGCGGGCTGGCAGTGGGCGACCTGCTCAAATGGTTCGAACCGTCGGGCGACGACTGGCGCGCCAGTCCCGAATTGCGGCGGATGATCGATTTCCGCCACGACAATCTGTTCGATGCGAAAGCGCCGACCGGCGCCTATGACCTGCTGCTCTGCCGCAACGTGCTGCTCTATTTCACGCCCGAACGGCGGCAGGCGGTGCTGTCGCTGCTGGCCCGGCACAGCCATGCGGGATCGGTCCTGTTGCTGGGCGCGGGGGAAACGGTGATGGGGCAAGGCGATGATTTCATTGCCCATTCCGAATTTCGCGGCGCCTATGCGCGGCAGGCGGCCTTGCCGGAGGGCGCGATCGGCCGGGTGCGGCGGGCGGGTTAAAGCTTCGCGCCTGCTTTAACCATGCTTGATTGCCGCGCCGCGCTGCGCCAATGTCGTGCCAAGGCCGCGCGACTGCACGGGCGGGCCGAAAGGGCATGATGAACGAGCTGCCGATAATCGAAACGCCGTCGCCCAATTTCGACGAGCGCAGCCTGCTGGTCACGATGCTGGTGCTGCACTATACCGGGATGCCGGACGCGGCGAGCGCGATCAACTGGCTGGCCAATCCCGAATCCAAGGTTTCCGCCCATTATGTCGTGACCGAGGATGGCCAGATCATCCGCATGGTCGACGAAGCCAAGCGCGCCTGGCATGCGGGACGGTCCCACTGGCGCGGGGTGGATGACGTCAACAGCGCCAGCATCGGCATAGAGATTGTCAATCCGGGGCATGAATGGGGCTATCGGCCCTTTCCCGAAACCCAGATGAGTTCGCTGATCCCGCTGGTCCACGACATCGTCCAGCGCCATCGCATCACCCGCGGCAACATCGTCGGCCACAGCGACATTGCGCCCGCGCGCAAGCAGGATCCGGGCGAATTATTCCCCTGGGGGCAACTGGCGCGGTTGCGGCTGGCCCTGCCGCGCCCGACCAAGAATCTGATGGACCCGCACTGGACCGATGGCGGCTTCATGCTGGCGCTCGAACGGTTTGGTTATGACATCGCCGATCCGCAGGCGGCGGTGGTGGCGTTCCAGCGACGCTTCCGTCCCGAACTGATCGACGGGGTGATTTGCGGTGAATGTCGCGCCATCCTGCTGGCTTTGCTGCTGCCCAAGCCAAGGGGCGATGAATAAGCAGGTGACGCGATAGCGGAACGAGGCTAGGAACCGTCGCGCCAGAGGGCCGGGCGGCCGCGGCGTGGCGGGTAACTTCCACGGCGAGGAAAGTCCGGGCTCCACGAAATGACGGTGCCGGTTAACGACCGGCTGGAGTGATCCAAGGGACAGTGCAACAGAAAGCAGGTCGCTAAGGTTTCGACCCAGTGACATTGAAAGGGTGCGGTAAGAGCGCACCGCGTCTGCGGCAACGCAAGACGGCATGGTAAACCCCACCGGGAGCAAGACCGAATAGGGGCGGCGCGCAGCTTCATGCTGCTAGGTCTGTTTCGACCGAGACCGTCCGGGTTGGTTGCTTGAGGAACGGAGCAATCCGTTCCCTAGAGGAATGGTCGCCTATCCCCGCCGGCTTCACGGCTTGACGGGGTGGACAGAACCCGGCTTACAGGCCCTCTGGCATTTATTTGAGTATTGCCGCTGGTACGGGCGTCAAAATGCGCTCTTTCGCGCATGTTCAAAATATGGCGCGATGGGCTGGCATTCCGTCCGCACCTTCCCTAATTCGGGCAAATGGCACGAAACAGCCGATCCAATGACTGGGGATTTCCCCGCTGGCGTGCCTATGGCGCAGCGCGTGAGGCGCAGCGCGTGCGTATGTGCGACCGTTTCGGGTGCGACAAGCCGGGCGACTGCCCCGCGCCCAAATCCCCCAACAGCCCGGAACGCTGGTATTTCTGCGCCGAACATGCCGGGGAATATAACCGCAATTGGGACTATTTTCAGGGGCTGGACCAGGAAGAGCGCGAACAGCGCGAGCGGGACGAGCGGCGCGACGCAGGCGGCTATCAGGGCAGCGCCTATCATAGCTGGGGCGGTCCGGGCGATGGCAGCCGGTCGCGCGACGAACTCCATGCGCTAAAGGCGCTGGACCTGGAGGATGACGCCGATTTCGAGGCGGTGAAGAAAAGCTGGCGGATGCTGGCCAAGGAAAATCATCCCGACGTCAAGCCCGGCGACACGCAGGCCGCCGCCCGCTTCCAGACGATCCAGGCCGCCTATGAAGTGCTGCGCGCGGCGGAAGAACGGCGGACGTGGAAGCCGCGCGGGGCGGTGGATTGAAACATCTGGTCCGGTCCAACTGGCAGAATGCCATCCTTGTCTGCCGCAAATGCGAAAAGAAACTGGATGGCGGCTTTGGCCCCGATGGCGACGAGCGGCTGGCCAAGGCGCTGCGGCGGCACCTGTCGTTGAAGAAAGGACGCAAGGCCGCGGCGGGCATCATCGAGGTCAGTTGCCTGGGCGTGTGTCCCAAGGGCGCGGTGACGGTGGTGAACGGCGCGGCCAGCCGGGAGTGGCTGCTGGTCCGGCCCGGCGCCGATCTGGATGAGCTGGCGCGGACGCTGGCCTTGACGCCGCCAGCTGCCTGACCCGGTCAGCCGGCGCGGGCGATCGGCGGGGCGCTGTTGTCGATCCTGTCGGCGAGGGGGTAGAGGGTGCGGTTCTCGCGGTCGACCCGTTCGGTCAGCGCGCGGATAATGGCCTGCGTCGCGATACAGAAATCGGCCCATTCGCGTGCGACGCGATCGTCGCTCCACGCGGTCATATAGCTGGAAAAGCTTTCGGCGAGCGCGCCGGTTTCGGCCTGGAGGGCGGCGGCTGTGGTGCGGGTATGCGCGTCGTCGGCGCGTTGCAGCGCCGGGTAGAGGATGCGGTCCTCCAGCGCGAGATGCCCCATGAGCTGGCGCGCAAGTTGCCAGCGTATCGCGCCGACGCTGCGCGGGTTTGCATGATCGGCGGTCGCCAGCGCCAGTCTGTGCGCTGTGTGGCTGATCTCGTCATGCTGCCGGCGCAATTCGGTCATGTCCATCGCTTCACCCTTTCCGTACCCACGGAAAGCCGATGATGGTCGAGGCGATTTAAAAAAGCGTTTCGAAACCCGTCATTCCGGTACGGAATTCGGCCATGGCCCCACGTCGCAAGAACGCAGGGCCATGGCCGTTGAATCAGCCCGGCTGGTCGGCGCGGCTGACGCCTTCGCCATCCAGGTTGAGCGCGACGAAGTCCCAGTCGATCGCTTCCTTCAGCAGCTTTTCGGCATAGGCCGGGCGCAGGTTGCGATAGTCGATATAATAGGCATGTTCCCACACATCGAGGATCAGCAGCGGCGCATGGCCTTCATGCGCGACCGGCGTGTCGGCGTCGTGGTAGGACGTCACTTCCAGCTTGCCGTCCTTGAGGACGAGCGCGGCCCAACCGCTGGCGAAATGGCCAACGGCTTCGGCCTTGAGCTTGTCGACGAGGGCGTCGACCGAGCCGAAGCTGTCGTTGATCATGTCGAGCAGCTTGCCCGACGGTGCTTTCTTTTCGGGCGACAGGCACAGCCAGTAGAAGCTGTGGTTCCAGATCTGGCCGACCTGGTTGAAGAGACCGCCCTTGGACGATTTGATGAGCTCGACCAGCGACTTGCCCTGGAGCGACGCGTCGGCGGCGACCAGTTCATTGGCCTTCACGACATAGGCGTTGTGGTGCTTGCCATGGTGATAGTCGAATGTTTCGGCCGACAGGATTTCGCCAAAAGCGTCCTTGGCATAGGGCAGGTCTGGCAGCGTGAAAGCCATGGGAAAACTCCTCGGTTCGTTGATGGGGACGATCGCATAACGAAACTGCGACCTGAAGGCTCCGTGCCACTAGCAGGCTTATTACGCGACCGAAAACAGGATATTTTCGCTTTTCATCTACGGAAATATCCATGTGACATCAGCGTAACGATCGCCTAGACTTACAGGTCGGGTTGTCGGGCCTTGCGCGGCGGCCGTTCAGCCCTGCGGTGGCGATGTGCCGCCAATTTCGTCGCTGTCCAGCCGGTCGCCCAGATTGAGGCCATGGCGCATCAGCATGGGGATGTTGGCGGCGGCAAAGACCACCGACACGATGGTCACGCCCCATACCTTGACCGCCAGCCAGCTGTCGAAGCTCATCGTGCGGCGCATCACTTCATTGGCGATCGCCATGGCGACGAAGAAGATCGCCCAGTTGCGCGACAATTTGCGCCAACCTGTTTCGGACAGGCCATCATAGGCGGCCTGAAGCAGATATTTGAGCAGCGGCTTGCCGCGCATCAGCCCGCCAAACAGCATCAGCGCGAAAAAGCTGTAGATGATCGTCGGCTTGATCTGGATGAAACGCTGATCATGAAAATAGATGGTGAGGCCGCCGAAAAACAGCACCAGCGCGGCGGACAGCCAGAGCATGGGCGAGACTTTGCCCAATTTCCATTTCGACACGATCACCGCGACGACGATGGCCGCCATGAAGGCTGCGGTGCCGACGATCATCCCCAGAAATTTATAGCCCAGGAAAAAGACCAGCAGCGGCCCGAAATCGAGCGCCAGGCTAAGCGTGCCCCCATGTCCGGGGCGTTGGGCGGGTTTGGTGTCAGCCATGGCTGTTTTTCCTATCGTCATCCTGACGAACGTCAGGATCCAGGGCGTCGAAGCGCTGCGTGGCGGACTCTGGATGCCGGATCAAGTCCGGCATGACGGCGATGTCACCGTGCATAGGCAGTCCCGGCGATGGCCCGCGCCATGTCGCCCGGATCGAAGGGGCGCAGATCCTCGATCTTTTCGCCCACGCCGATGGCATGGATCGGCAGGCGATATTTCTCCGCCGCCGCGACCAGCATGCCGCCGCGCGCGGTGCCGTCCAGCTTGGTCATGACCAGACCGGTGACATGGGCGACTTCCTTGAAAACCTCTATCTGGTTCAATGCATTCTGTCCGGTCGTGGCATCCAGCACCAGCACAACGTCGTGGGGGGCGGCCGGGTTCAATCGGCCCAGCACGCGGCGCACCTTCGCCAGTTCGTCCATCAGTTCGGTCTTGTTCTGGAGGCGGCCCGCCGTGTCGACGATCAGCACGTCGATGCCGGTGGCCGTCGCCTGCTTGACCGCATCGAACACGATGCCCGCCGCGTCGCCGCCTTCCTTGCCAGCGACGATGGGGATGCCGAGCCGGTCGGCCCAGACCTTGAGCTGACCAATGGCCGCCGCGCGGAACGTGTCGCCCGCCGCCAGCATCACGCCATAATCCTGTTCCAGGAAATTATGCGCCAGCTTGGCGATGGTGGTCGTCTTGCCGGAGCCATTGACGCCGATCACCAATATGACCTGCGGGCGGGGAAAAGCCTCTATCTCCAGCGGGCGGGCAACGGGGGCCAGCACCTTCTCAATCTCTTCCGCGATAATCTCTCGCAGATATTCCTCTGTCAGTTCCTTGTTGAACCGGCCTTCGGCCAATCGGTCGCGCACCCTGGCGGCCATGGCCGGGCCAAGATCGGTCATGATCAGGGCTTCTTCAATCTCGTCCAGCGTCTGATTGTCGAGCGCCGCCTTGCCGAACAGGCCAGTGAGATTTTCGCCCAGCTTGTCGGATGTGCGCTTCAGGCCGCCGAACAGGCGATCGCGCCAGGAAATTGCATTATCGGTCATTACTGCGCCTCTTGCGCGATCAGCGCGCCATTCTCAAGGCCGGTGATCGTTGCGTGCAGAATCGCGGAGGGGGTCTGCGGGGTCGCAAAGCGCACCGGGGCGAAATTTTCGGCATGGCCGGACAGCCCGCTGCGTTCGACCAGCACCGACTGACGGGTGCCGACAAGGCTGGCGAGCCAGTCCGCGCGCCGGGCTTCGCAGGCGGCGCGGAGACGGGCGGCGCGGGCCTTGATGGTCGCGCGGTCCACCTGCGGCATGCGCGCGGCGGGCGTGCCGGTACGCGGGGAATAGGGGAAGATATGGCCGTGGACGATGCGGCAATCGGACACCAGCGCGAGGCTGTTTTCGAACATCGCCTCATCCTCGGTCGGGAAACCGGCGATGATGTCCGCGCCGATGCTGATGTCGGGCCGCGCGGCGAGGAGGCGATCGACGATGCGGACCGCGTCGGTGCGGCTGTGGCGGCGCTTCATGCGCTTCAAGATCATGTCGTCGCCCGCCTGCAAGGATAGATGGAGGTGCGGCATCATGCGGGGTTCATGGGCGATCAGGTCGAACAGCCTGTCGTCAATCTCCACGCTATCGATGGACGACAGGCGCAGGCGAGGGAGGTCGGGCACGCCGGTCAATATGCGTTCGACCAGCAGGCCGAGGGAGGGGCTGCCGGGCAGATCGGGGCCATAGCTGGTGACGTCCACCCCGGTCAGCACGATTTCCCGGTAGCCCGCCGCGACCAGTTCCTTCGCCTTTTTAACCACCGCCCCGGCAGGGACGGAGCGGCTGTTTCCCCGACCATAGGGGATGATGCAGAAGGTGCAGCGATGGTCGCAGCCATTTTGCACCTCCAGGAAAGCGCGGGCATGATCGGCAAAGGCGCTGGCCATATGCGGCGCGGTGTCGCGCACGGCCATGATGTCGGCGACGCGGACCTCTGGCAGTGCGCCAAACGGGGGTTGGTATGTTGCCGCCGCCATCTTTTCCCGGTTGCCGATCACGGCATCGACTTCGGGCATGGCGGCGAAGGTGTCCGGCTCGGTCTGCGCGGCGCAGCCGGTCACCATGATCCGCGCGTCGGGCCGATCGCGGCGGGCGCGGCGGATCGCCTGCCTGGTCTGGCGCACGGCTTCGGCGGTGACGGCACAGCTGTTGACGACGATCAGATCGTCCTGCCCGCCCGCCATTTCACGGATCGCCTCGCTCTCCGCAATGTTGAGGCGGCAGCCCAGCGTGATGATGTCCGGGCCGCTCATTAGAAGCGTGACCAGTCGGCCTCGCCATCGAACACATGGGTGGCGGGGCCGGTCATGCGGATCGTGCCGCCGGGCGCCCAGTCGATGACAAGATCGCCGCCGGGCAGGCTGACGGTCACGGGTCCGCTGACCAGTTTGCGACGGATGGCGGCGACGGCGGTGGCGCAGGCGCCGGTGCCGCAGGCGCGGGTCAGGCCAGCGCCGCGTTCCCACACGATCAGGCGGAGATGATTGTCGCCCACGACCTGCGCGAAGTTGACGTTGACGCGGGCGGGGAAGAGCGTGTCCGTCTCTATGATCGGGCCAAGCCGGGCGGTGTCCACTGCGTCCAGATCATCGACGAAGAAGATGATATGGGGGTTGCCGACATTGACGGCGGCTGGCGGCGGCAGATCCTCCCAGCTGGCGCTCATGGTCAGCGTGTCCATGGCGTAGGCCAAGGGAATCGCATCCCAATCGAAGCGCGGCGCGCCCATATCGACGCTTGCGCCGCCATCCACGGCCTTGGCGTCCAGCAGGCCCGCCCGCGTGCGGATCAGCACGTCGCGGCCCACGAACAGCGGCACGCAGCGCGTGGCGTTGCCGCAGGCTTCGACTTCGCTGCCATCGGCGTTGAAAATCTGCATCGACACGTCGGCGTCGGCCGCATTGCCGATCAGGATCAACTGGTCGCAGCCGATCCCGGCATGACGATCGGCAATGGCGCGGGCGCGGCTTTCCGTCATCTCGATCGCGTGCGCGCGCGCGTCGATCACGACGAAATCATTGCCCAGGCCATGCATTTTGGAAAAGCGTCCCATGATGGGGGCGCATGTAATGTGGGGGAAGGGAAAAGGCCAGAGCGTCGGAAAAACTGCTTATCCAGCGGCGGCTTTGAACAATATATGTAAAGAGCGGATGACCGATATTGGCTGGTCGGCAGCGTCCTTTGTTATCGACACATAGCCCGCCTTGGCCTGAGCGCAGGCGACCGCTGCCAATTGTGGAGAAACAGCGGTTTGCGGATGATGTTCGCAATATGCGACGCGCCCGGACGTGTCCATTCGCACAATCACCACAACACGCTGCTGCTGTAATCCATTAGGGAGCTTCGCGACTTGAAGCTCAAAATCGGTGTCGTCCAGTTCCGGTTTGGGCGCTAGACTACGGTTTGGTCGATCCATATGACGCCAGTTAATACTCCCTTTGTAGGTGTCATAAACTGGTTGGCCATTTTCATCGGCGGCAGGCTTGAATGATGCCCGGACGGACAGCAGCACGCAGGTTCTTTTGTCGAGTTCTGGAACGCCACTGGACTGCGTTATATAGCAGCTGGCCACTTTGCCCTGTGGTGAAACCAAGACGAGAAAAGAGGCCGTCCCTCTTTGTGAGAGTCGGATGGCTTCGGGTGGGTAATCTAGATTGCTAGCCCAAGTGCCGGGGTATGAAGCGGGCGATGCTCGCAACAATGCGGTCGTAGCGAGTGCGGCAAGAACAATGCTCAAGTTAAATCCTTTTCACGCCACCACAGCCCGCTTCTGCCCATACAGAAAATATACGAGCAGCCCGATGGCGTTCCAGCCAAGGCAGGCCAATATCGTCTGCATCGGCAGGCTGATGAACAGATAGGCGCAGCCGCCCATCGCGCCGAGGCCGACGAACCAGGCGGCAGGGGTGCGGAAGGGGCGGCGCATGTCGGGGAGGCGTTTGCGCAGCACCAGCAGGCACAGGCCGACCGAGGTGAAGGCGATCAGCGTACCGGCATTGGCAAGCGCCGCGATCTCGTCGATCGGCAGCAGGCCGGCGATGATCGCGACCAATATGGCGGTCACCATCGTGATCCGGGCGGGCGTGCCGCGCTTGGAGATTTTGGCGAGGCTTTGCGGCAGGAAGCCGTCGCGCGCCATGACCAGGAAGATGCGGCTCTGGCCATAGAGGAAGCCCAGCAGCACGGTCGGCAGGGCGATGACGGCAGCGATGGCGACGATGCGCGCCACGCTGCCCTGGCCCATTTCGCGCAGGATGAGCGCCAGCGGTTCCGGGCTGTCGGCGAAGCGGGTGAAGGGCATGGCGCCGATCGCGGCGGCGGCGACAGCCACATAGATGAGCGTGCAGGCGACCAGCGATCCGACGATGCCTATGGCCAGGTCGCGTTCCGGATTCTTGGCTTCCTCCGCTGCGGTCGAGATGGCGTCGAAGCCGTAAAAGGCGAAGAAGATGATTGCGGCGGCTGCCATGACGCCGCGCTCGACCCCGTCCGGTCCCATATGCTTGGCAAAGCCGAAGGGCATGAACGGTTCCAGATTCTGGGCGTCGAAGGCGGGCAGGGTGAACCAGACGAACAGGCTCAACGTCGCGATCTTGATGAGCACCAGCAGGCTGTTCAGCCGCGCGCTTTCATGCGTGCCGAGCATCAGCAGCCCGGCGACCACGGCGATGATGAAGATGGCGGGCAGGTTGATGAGGCCGCCCAGCTCCGGCCCCTGCGTCAGCGCTTCGGGAAAGCCTATCGCGGTGAGCAATGGCGCGGCATAGCCCGACCAGCCGACCGCGACGGTCGATACGACAAGGCTATATTCGAGGATCAGGCTCCACCCCACGATCCAGGCGATGCCTTCGCCCAGCACGACATAGGAGTAGCTGTAGGCGCTGCCCGCTGCGGGCATCATGGTCGACAGTTCGGCATAGGCAAGCGCGGCGCAGGCGCAGATTGCGCCCGCTATGGCGAAGGAGAGGAGGACGGCGGGACCGGCCCGGTCCGCGCCGACGCCGATCAGCGTCAGGATGCCGGTGCCGACGATAGCGCCCACCCCCAGCGCCAGCAGATGCGGCCAGGACAGGGTGCGCGCCATGCGGTGCTGGTCGCCGCTGGGCGTCATCGCCTCCATCGGCTTGCGGCGTGTCCAGCTCATGATGTTCGGCCCCTCATTCTTTCTGTGTCGCTCGATTGCTGACCCAAAGCGACGGCCCGCGCAAGGGCTGTGCTGGCATGCGACGACTTCTTGCAAGACAGGGTGGTGGGACAGGTGTAAAATTGCGGAAATGGGGGAGTAGCGGCAATGGATGGACGGGGGCGTATCGTGACCGGATCGCATGGGGTGGCGCGCGATCATGGTTTCCATGTCGGGATGGCGGTTGCGATCGCGGCGACCGTGATCGGCGGCTTCGGCTCCTTCGCCCTGCGTGGGCAGGTGGACATCGCGCGCGTGCCCTATTGGGTGCATGTCCATGGCGCGGTGTTCATGGCCTGGACGCTGATCTTCGTGGCGCAGGCCGTGCTGGCGCAGCGCGGGTCGCGGGCCTTGCACCGGCGGCTTGGCTGGATCGCAGCCGGGCTGGCGGTGGTGATGGTGCCGCTGGCGCTGGGGACGGCGGCGATGTCGGTGCGGATGGGCCGGGTGCCGCCCTTCTTCCCCGACACGATCTTCGTGGCTCTGAACCTGCTGGAAGTGTCCGCCTTTGGTGGGCTGCTGATCGCGGCGATCCGCCTGCGCCGCCGGACCGACTGGCACAAGCGGCTGATGCTGTGCGCGATGGTGGCGATGATCGGCCCGGCCTTCGGACGCATATTGCCGATGCCGCTGCTGGGTCCATGGGGTGGACTGGCGGTGATGAGCGGGCAGTTGCTGTTCGTGCTGGTCGCCATGGTTCACGATCTGCGCAGCCGGGGCAGGGTGCATGCCGCCTGCTGGATCGGCGCGGCGGTGATCGCTATTGAGGGGCTGGCCGTCCCGATCCTGGCCGCGACGCCGCCCGTCATTGCGCTGACGGAGGCGCTTGCACGGTCATAGTTGCATCGCGGGCGTGGCTGGGCTAAGGGCGCGACTGCAATCGGGCGGTTTGACGTCCGGTCCCTGACATATCCATTGAGCGCGCGCCCGGCAAACGGGTCAGCATCAGGCGCTTTGTATGGACGCTGGTTGGCGAGGTTTCGCCCACCGGCGATTTTGTCGTTTGGCAGGGATGCGCGGATTTTCAGGCCCTTGGGCCAATTGAGGTGATGATGTTCGATTCGCTGAGCGATCGTCTGGGTGGGGTATTCGACAAGCTGCGGGGGCGTGGTGCGCTCACGGAGGACGATGTCCGCGCCGCGATGCGCGAGGTGCGAATCGCGCTGCTGGAAGCCGACGTCGCGCTCCCTGTCGTGCGCCAGTTCGTCGATCAGGCGACCGAGCGGGCAGTGGGCAGCGACGTGCTGCGGTCGGTCACGCCGGGGCAGATGGTCGTCAAGATCGTGTCCGACACGCTCACCGAAACGCTGGGGTCCGACACGTCGGACCTGATGATCGACGTGGCCCCGCCCGCCGTCATCATGATGGTCGGTTTGCAGGGGTCGGGCAAGACGACCTCCACGGCCAAGATCGCCAAGCGACTGAAGGACAAGGACCGCAAGAAGGTGCTGATGGCGTCGCTCGACGTCCAGCGTCCGGCCGCGCAGGAGCAGCTGGCGGTGCTGGGCACCCAGTGCGATGTGGCGACCCTGCCGATCGTCGCCGGGCAGCAGCCGGTGGACATCGCCCGCCGCGCGCTCCAGTCGGCCAAGCTTCAGGGCTTCGACGTGGTGATGCTCGACACCGCCGGGCGTCTGCATGTCGATCAGGCGCTGATGGACGAGATGAAGGCGGTGGCCGATGTGGCGACGCCTGCCGAAATCCTGCTGGTGGTCGACTCGCTGACCGGCCAGGACGCGGTCAATGTGGCGCAGAGCTTTACCGCGCAGGTGCCGCTGACCGGCGTAGTGCTGACCCGGATGGATGGCGACGCGCGCGGTGGTGCGGCGCTGTCGATGCGCGCGGTCACCGGCCGCCCGATCAAATTTGCCGGTACCGGCGAAAAGCTCGACGCGATCGAGATATTCCATCCGCAGCGCGTGGCGCAGCGCATATTGGGCATGGGCGACGTCGTGTCGCTGGTCGAGCGCGCCGCCGAGAGCATCGATGCGGACGAAGCCGACAAGCTGGCCAAGAAAATGGCCAAGGGTCAGTTCGACATGAACGACCTGCGCGCGCAGCTTAGTCAGATGCGCCGCATGGGCGGGCTGGGCGCGCTGGCGGGGATGATCCCTGGCCTTAAGAAAGCGCAGGCGGCGATGGCCAATAGTGGCGCGAACGACAAGACGCTGATCCATCTCGACGCGATGATCGGATCGATGACGCACAAGGAGCGGGAACGCCCGGCGCTCATCAACGCCAAGCGCAAGATCCGCATCGCCAAAGGCTCCGGCACTACAGTGCAGGAAGTCAACCGGCTCCTGAAAATGCATCAGGAAATGGAAGGCGCGATGAAGAAGATCCGCAAAATGGGCGGCCTTAAAGGGCTGGCCAAGATGTTCACCGGCGGTGGCATGGGCGGATTGGGCGGTCCCGACGGCGGACAGGGCGGCCCGCCCGATCTGTCCGGGCTGGGCGGCCTTGGCGGATTGGGCGGCAACATGCCCAAGCTGCCGCCCGGCTTTCAGAATTTCATGAAGAAGTAGCCCGTCATTCCGGCGGATACCGGAATCCAGTGTCGGGTGGGAATGACCAGCCGTTCTGGATGCGGGATCAAGCCCGGCATGACGATTAATGCAAGTATATTCGTAGTTTACGTCAGAAAGGTAAGTTCCATGGCAACGTCCATTCGTCTCTCGCGCGGTGGTTCCAAGAAGCGCCCTTATTATCGCATCGTCGTGGCCGACAGCCGCGCGCCGCGTGATGGCAAGTTCATCGAGCGCATCGGCAGCTATAACCCCGTCCTGCCCAAGGGCGACGAAAAGCGCATCGTTCTGGACGTGGAACGCGCGAAGCATTGGGTTGCCGCCGGTGCCCAGCCGACCGACCGCGTCGCCCGTTTCCTCGACGCCGCTGGCGTGAAGGAGCGGATCGTGCGCAACAACCCGAACAAGGGCGTGCCGGGCCAGAAGGCCAAGGACCGCGCCGAAGATCGCGCGACCAAGCTGGCCGAGGCGGAAGAAGCCCGCATCGCCGCCGAAGAAGCCGCCAAGGCACCTGCCGAAGCGCCTGCCGCCGAAGAAGCGCCTGCTGAAGAAGCCGCTGCCGAACAGGCCGAGGGCTGATTCTCTTGACCGACAAGCCCGTCACTCTCGCCGCGATCATCGGCGCACATGGGGTGGCGGGCGAAGTCCGCCTGAAACTGTTTGGCGACGGGGTGGAAAGCCTCAAAAGCTATGGCAGTTTCGATGCGGGCGGGCGCAAGCTGACATTGAAGTCGGTGCGCCCCGGTTCCAATGGTGCGGTCGCGCGCTTCGCCGAAATCGGCGATCGCAGCGCGGCCGAAGCCATGCGCGGCACGGCGCTGACCGTCCCGCGCTCTGCCCTGCCGCCGCTGGCCGAGGGCGAATATTATCATGCCGACGTGATCGGCCTGCCTTGCCTGTCGAGTGACGGCGAAGCGCTGGGCGAGATCATCGCGATAGAGAATTTCGGCGCTGGCGACATTATCGAGGTTCAGCGGCCATCGGTCGAAGGCAAGCCGGGCAAGCGCTTCATGGCCCCGATGCACGCCGTCACGCTGGAAGCCGAACGGGCGGTGATTGACGCGGCTTTCGTGGAATAGTATATACTGAACGTATATACGGAGATCCGCGATGAGCGAAGAGTATAAGGCCAAGATTTTCAAGTCGGGCAACAGCCTGGCCTTGCGTCTGCCCAAGGCTCTTGGCTTCAAGGAAGGGGCCGAAATGACCCTGCGCGAGGATCATGGCCGCTTCACGTTCGAGCCAGCTCAGAACGAGCGCAAGATCGATGTCAGCAAATTCGCGGGCAAGGCACCATGGCTGGAGCCGTTGTCGCGCGAGGATTTCGATGACAGTCCCCGCGATTGGCACCTGATGGGTCGTGATGCGTCCGGGGCATGATGCGGCTGCTGGACACCAATAGCTGCATCTATGTCTTTACCGGCATCTATCCGTCGCTGATTGCCCGGATGGCGGAGCAGGCGGCTGGCAGCCTCTTCATATCGTCCATCACCTATGCGGAACTGGCCTATGGGACGGTGCGGGGCAAGCCGCCGCCGCCCGATGTACTGGCGGCCTTTGTCGCGGAGATCGCTATTCTTCCCTTCGACGAGGCGGCTGCGCAGGCTTATGCGGCGCTTCCCTTTCGGCGCGGCAGTTTCGACCGTCTGATTGCGGCACATGCCCTGTCGCTGGACGCCGCACTGGTAACCCGCAGCGCAGCCGACTTTGCCGACATAGCCGGCCTGCAAATCGAGGACTGGACGCGCTGATGCTTCCCTTCCGCCGGGAACTGGACGCTGCCGCCCGCATCGCCTAAGCGGCGATCATGGCTCAGATCCTTACCGCCCTCTATCTCCTTGCGATGCTGGCCGCTGGCTGGCGGCTGTTCGGGCTTGGCTGGTCGCGGGGCGCGAAGCTGGCGGCGGCGTTCGGACTGGTGTGCCCCGTGCCGCTGCTGGTGCTGCTGCCCGGCCTGATCCATCCTGAGCGCCCCTTTGCCGACCTGCTGAGCGCCATCGGACTGGCGCTGCTGGCCTGTGGTGCGCTGTGCCTGGCGGGCGGGGTGTCGGCGGCCTGGCTGCGTGCGCGCCGGCGATGAGCTTTTCCGCGCAGATATTGACGCTCTACCCGGAGATGTTTCCGGGGCCGTTGGGCGTGTCGCTGGCGGGGCGGGCGCTGGCGGAAGGGCGCTGGTCCTGTGCGCCGATCCAGATCCGCGATTTTGCCACCGACAGGCACCGCACGGTCGATGATACGCCAGCAGGCGGTGGCGCGGGCATGGTGCTGCGTGCGGACATCATAGCGCGCGCGGTCGATCATGCGATTGCGCAGCGGCCCGACCTGCCGGTCATCGCCATGACCCCGCGCGGCGCGCCAATTACCCAGGCGCGTGTCCGCGCGCTGGCCGATGGTCCCGGCGCGACGATATTATGCGGGCGATTCGAGGGGTTTGACGAGCGAATCTTCGACGCCCGGCCGATCGAGCAGGTCAGCATGGGCGACATCATCCTGTCGGGCGGGGAAATGGGCGCGCTGATGCTGCTGGATGCTTGCGTCCGGCTGCTTCCCGGTGTAATGGGCGCGGCTTCCAGTGGGGTGGAGGAGTCCTTTGAAACGGGGCTGCTCGAATATCCGCACTATACCCGACCAGTCGAATGGGAGGGGCGCACGATCCCGCAAGTGTTGCGATCGGGGGATCATGCGAAGATCGCCGCCTGGCGGAAACAACAGGCGGAGGTCGATACACGGTCACGGCGGCCGGACCTTTGGGAACGTCACATCGGCGTTCGGGTCCAGTCGCCCTCTGGCGCGCAACGCGACTTGAAGGACTGACGTTTCATGAACATCCTCCAGCAGATCGAGGCGGAAAGCATTGCCGCCCTGGCCAAGGACATTCCCGATTTCCGCCCCGGCGACACGCTGCGCGTCGGCGTGAAGGTCGTCGAAGGCGACCGCAGCCGCGTCCAGAATTATGAAGGCGTGTGCATCGCGCGTTCGAACAAGGGCATGGGCTCCAACTTTACCGTCCGCAAGATTTCGTTCGGCGAAGGCGTGGAGCGCGTGTTCCCGCTCTATTCGCCCAACCTCGATTCGATCGTCGTCGTCCGCCGCGGCGTCGTGCGTCGTGCGAAGCTCTATTATCTGCGCGGCCGCACCGGCAAGCGCGCGCGCATCGCCGAACGCCGCGACGTGCGCACCGAGGGTTGATTGTAAAAATCAATTCTTGACAGTTGTAAAAAAGAAACAGGCGGTGGTCCAATGGACTGCCGCCTTTTTCTATATGTTACAAATATTTGACCCTGCGGCGGAAGTCTCCGCCCGACACGAGCCTGACCGGATTTGCGCAGGCCCAAAAAAGGGCCATTCCGCCCATAGTGGATTTGTGTCAGCCTAACGTTTCCAAATGTTGCTGAACGATGTTGCACTGAAACTCGCGGTTTCGGGCGCGGTGATCTGTAACCTTGTTGGGTGGAAAAAGTCGGGAAAGGGACGGGATGTCGAGAAGGCCTCTGCAAAAGAGAAATTAGGGGGCTTTTTTGATGACATATCAGGGACTGATTTCGCGCGGCGCCATAGCCGTTGCGCTGCTCTATTCGATGCCCGTTCTGGCGCAGGACGCCGCGCCGCAGGCCGCTGTCGAGGACGCGCCCGGCCAGACCATCATCGTCACCGGCACGCGTCGCACCGACCGCACCGTCGCGGAATCGCCGACGCCGATCGACGTCTATTCCGGCGTCGAACTGCAAAAGCAGGGCACGGCGGACATGAATCAGGTGATCCAGAATCTCGTCCCCTCCTTCTCCGTCGCGCGCTACGCGATCGGCGATGGCTCCTCCTTCGTTCGGCCGCCCAACCTGCGCGGCCTTGCCCCCGACCAGACGCTGGTGCTGATCAACGGCAAGCGGATGCATCGTTCCGCGCTGGTCCAGATCAGCGCCAACGCGCAATCGGCGGGCGCGCATTCCGCCGATCTGGCGCAGGTGCCCGCGATTGCGATCCGCGCGGTCGAAGTGCTGCGTGACGGCGCGTCGGCGCAATATGGGTCCGACGCGATCGCGGGGGTCATCAACATGACGCTGCGCGACGATACGGACGGTTTTTCGGGCTATGCCCGCTATGGCCAATATTATCGTGGCGATGGTGAGGATTATCAGCTCGCGCTCAATGGCGGGTTCAAGCTGGGCGATGCTGGTTTCATCAACATCAGCGGCGAATATGTGAATGCGGGCAAGACCAGCCGGGGCGTGACCCGCGCTGGCGCGCATCTGCTGGCGCAGGAGCAGCCGACGATCGGCGTGCCCAAGCTGGCGCAGCGCTACGGCAACCCGGCGATGGAATCCTATCGCTTCTTCGTCAATGGCGGCTTTGATCTGGGCGAAAGCTCCATCTATTTCTTCGGCAATTATGGCCACAGCTTCCAGGAAGAAAGCTTCAACTATCGCCAGTCGGTCAATACGTCGGGCGTGGACATTGAAGGCAACAGTTTCGGCAAGAATGGCATCTTCAACGACTATTTCACCGACTTCAACAATATGCTGCCCGGCATTCAGACGGGCGCGGCGGGCGGTAATGTCTATGCGCCCAACGATTATGAAGTCACCACGCGCGACTATACCAAGGTTGCCACCTGTTCCGACCCGCTGGTCCAGAATTGGAGTTGCGTCTATCCCGGCGGCTTCACGCCGATCTTCTTCGGCAAGATCGACGATATTTCGGGCACGCTCGGCTATAAGGGCACATTCGGTTTCGGCCTGAATTACGATATCTCGGGAAGCTACGGCCAGTCGACCCTGCGCTATACGATGAATGGCACGATGAACCCGTCGCTGGGCATCGCGTCGCCGAACGAATTTTACCTCGGCAAGCTGCAACAGCGCGAAACGCTGTTCAACGCGGACTTCAGCTATCCCTGGGAAGTCGGTTTCGCCAGCCCCGTCACGATCGCCTTTGGCGGCCAATATTTCCGCGAATCCTATGAACTGGGCCTGGGTGACCAGCCGTCCTGGGCGATCGGGCCTTATACCGGCAATCTGGTGTTTCATCAGGACGGCACGCCGGTGCTGAACGCGGATGGCACGCAATTGTCGGTCGCCCTGCCCGTCGGCGCCAATGGCTTTCCCGGTTACGGCCCGGCGATTGCGGGCGAAAGCGCGCGCAATTCCAAGGGATTGTATATCGACATCGAAGGGGACGTCACCGATCAGCTCTCTTTCGGCATTGCCGGCCGCTACGAACATCTGTCCGACTTCGGCAATTCGACCACCGGCAAATTTTCAGCCCGCTATGCCGTGGTGCCCGACGTCGTGGCGCTGCGCGGCACGGTGGCGACGGGCTTCCGTGCGCCCACGCCGGGGCAGGTCAACAGCAGCAGCATCGCGACCGGGTTCAACCCCGGCAATCCCAATGCAATCGAATCGATGACGCTGCCGGTCACCAGCCCGGTCGCCGCGTTCCTGGGCGCGACGCCCCTGAAGCCGGAAGAATCGGTCAGCTTCTCGCTCGGCACCGTGTTCACGCCCGCACCCGGCTTCACCCTGTCGGTCGATTATTACAACATCAAGGTGAAGGACCGTATCGGCACATCGGGCACGTTCGTGATCGACGATGCGCAGCGGCCCACGCTTCAGTCGCTGGGGCTGGCCAACTATGCGACCGTCAACGAAGTGCAGTTCCTGACCAACGCCTTCGATACCCGCACCCAGGGCGTCGATGTCGTCGGCAGCTATCGCTTTGCGACCGAAACCATGGGCATTTTCAACACGACGCTGGCGTTCAACTATAACAAGACCAAAGTGATCGCGCGCGATCCGACGATCGTGTCCGATGTCCGTGTCGCCCAGCTGGAAAAGACCCTGCCAAAGACCCGCCTCATCCTGACCGAAAACTGGAGCAGCGGCCCCTTGTCCGTGCTGGCGCGGATGAACTGGTACGGCAAATATACCCAGACGGATGATGGTCCGGTGTCGCAGACTTTCGGCAGCGAATTCGTGTTCGACTTTGAAACCAGCTATGAAGTGAACGACAATTTCACGCTGAGCGTCGGGGTGCAGAATCTGTTCAGCAATTATCCCGACAAATATTCCAACACCAAAGGGACGCTGGGTCCGGTCTATGCATCGACCGGGGGGCGCTTTACTGGCGACATCTATCCTGACGTCTCGCCGTTCGGCTTCAACGGTGGCTTCTGGTACGGCAAGGTCGGTTTCAAATTCTGATCCGGTTCTGACAGGTGAAGGCCGGGCCTCTTGCGGGGCCGGCCTTTGCTGTTTCAAGAGGCGCTCATGATGACTGGCACTCTGACCCACCGCCTTGCCACGCTGACTGACGAACCCGCGCTTGCCGCGTTGATGCGGCGGGCGATCGATGAATTGCAACGGCCGTTCCTGACGCCGGATCAGGTGCAGGCCAGCCATGCCTTCATGGGGCTGGACAGCCGCCTGATCGCCGACGGCACCTATTTCGTGGTGGAGGTGGGGGATGCGATCGCGGGCTGTGGCGGCTGGAGCCGTCGCGCGACAGCCTATGGCGGCAATCACAGCGCGGGGCGTGACGACCGACTGCTCGATCCGGCGACGGAGGCGGCGAAGGTGCGGGCGATGTACACCCATCCCGACCATGTCCGCAAAGGCGTGGGTACGCTGGTCCTCTCGCTTTGCCAGGCCGCGGCCCGGGCGGAAGGTTTTGCTGCGCTGGAATTGTCCGCCACATTGGCGGGCGCGCCGCTCTATCGCAGTTTCGGCTTTGTCGACGTGCGCGCTTTTGAGGATAGCGGCGTGCCGATGATGCTGATGCGCAAGGCTGTTGCCTGACCGGCCGTGCGGTCAATCATATTGGACCAATACGCTGAAACTGCCGCGATAGGCGCCGGGCGCCTGATTGGCGCGGACCTGTAGCGTGCCGAAAATCTGGAACACCGCTTCGCCCCCGTTCAGGCGGATGTGCGAATGGGACTGGCTGAGGCTGGCCGATATGCGGTTGCCAGCCGCGTTGGTCAGGTTCACCGTCGATTTGTCGAGACTGATTTCCACCCGCTCATTTGGCCGCCCATTCAGGGTAAAGGCCGCCGCGCTGGCGCTGCCCATGCAGACCAGCCCGTTGCTGCACACGCGGCTATTGTCGGCGCGGATCCGCACGACGCCCGGCTGGCCGGGCACCGCCAATTGCCCGAAATTGAGATCGCTCGTTTTCTCGATCCGCAGCGCGCCCAATATCGTCGCGCTGGACCCGCCGGTCGCAGGCGCAGCACTGGCGACCGGGGCGGTCGCCAGTGCCAGCATCATGCTGGCAGCCAGGATCAGGCGTCGGATCGTCATCCGACCGGCTTTGCCACGACATGGTAAAGCCTGAATTAACGCTGTTTGTCAGTGATCCGGCAAGCTGCGCCCGCGGCTGGTCCACCACAGGCCGCCCAGGCTGATCAACGCGGCCAGCGACATATAGAGGCCGACGAGCGCAACGCCCTGCGCCCCGATCAGCCAGGTCGCGACGATCGGGGCCAGCGCACCGCCGATGATGCCGCCGAGATTGAAGGCGAAGGACGCGCCGGTGTAGCGCAACTGGATCGGGAAGAGGGCAGGCAGATAGGCGCCCAGCGGGCCGTAGATGAAGCCCATCATGAAGAGCGCGAGGCTGAGCGCCACGAAGATGGGCAGCAGCGCGCCGGTGCCCATCAGCGGACCAAAGACAAGCCCCATCCCGACCGTACCTACACAGCCCCAGGCCAGGGCAGTGGTGGGGCTGCTGCGGTCGGCCCACCATCCGGCCAGGATGATGCTGGCTGCCATGAACAGGATGGCCCCCAACTGGATGGCGAGGAAGATTTCCCGGTCGATCTTCAGCGCGGTGGTGCCGTAACCAAGCGCAAAGGCGGTGGCGATATAATAGACCGCAAAGCAGGCGGCGCAGGCAAAGGTGCCGGCGATCGCCGCGCCCAGATGGGTGGAAAGCAGGGTGGCGAGCGGTACGGCGGGCGGCGGCGTTTCCTTTTGCGCAGCGGCAAATTCCGGGGTTTCGGTGAGTTTGAGCCGCACCCACAGGCCCAATATCACCAGCACGGCGCTGCCCAGAAATGGCAAGCGCCAGCCCCAGGCCAGGAAATCCTGTTCGCTGAGCAGCGCCCCCAGGATCAGGAACAGGCCGTTGGCGGCGATGAAGCCGACCGGCGCGCCGAGTTGCGGGAACATGCCGAAGCGCGCGCGCCAGCCGGGCGGCGCATTTTCCACCGCCAGCAGGGCCGCCCCGCCCCATTCGCCGCCCAGCCCGAAGCCCTGACCAAAGCGCAGCACGCACAGGATGAGCGGCGCCCAATAGCCGATCATCGCATAGGTCGGCAGGAAGCCGATCAACAGGGTGCAGCCGCCCATCAGCATCAGCGATGCGACCAGCGTCGCCTTTCGCCCGACGCGATCGCCATAATGGCCGAACACCGCTGCGCCCACAGGGCGCGCGAAGAAGGCGAGGGCCAGGCTGCCATAGGACGCCATCAGCTGCGCCGTGGGAGAGGAGGAGGGAAAGAAGAGCGAGGGGAAGATCAGGCTGGCGGCGGTCGCATAGATGTAGAAGTCGTAAAACTCGACCGCCGTGCCGACCAGGCTGGCGGTCAGCACCCGCTTGTACCGCCACATTTCACCGATGCCGCTCATCCGTGCCCCCGCACCCGCCATCCTCAACCCCTTCTTTTCTGGTTCAGCAGTTCATAGGCCATCACGGCGGTCGCCACCGCCGCGTTCAGGCTGTCGGCCTTCCCCAGCATCGGCATCTTGACCAGCAGATCGCATTCCGCCTCGTAGGATTCGGGCAGTCCCTGCGCTTCATTGCCGACGAGCAGGAAGGACGGGCTTTGATAGCGCGGTTCCTGATAATCCTGCGTGGCTTTCAGGCTGGTGCCGATCAGTTCGCCCGGTCCCTGCCGCAACCAGTGCATGAATTCGCCCCAGCGCGCCTGGGTGATCGACTGGGTGAACAACGCGCCCATCGATGCGCGCACCGATTCGACCGAGAAGGGGTCGACGCAATCGTCGATCAGGATCAGCCCGCCTGCGCCCACTGCATCGCCGGTGCGCAATATCGTGCCCAGATTGCCCGGATCGCGCAGCGATTGCGCGACGATCCAGATGTCGGCGCTGTTGCGGTCCAGCCTGTCCAGCGGGGTCAGCCGGTCGCGATAGACGCCGACCACGGCCTGCGCATTGTCCTTGCCGCTGATTTTCGAGAGGATGTCGGCGGACGTTTCGATGACGTCGCCGCCTGCCGCCTCCATCGCCGCGATCAGATCGATCGCCAGCGGGTGGGTGGACCCGGCATGGAACAGCATTTCAGGGAGCACGCCTTCCTCGCGCGCTTCCGTCAGGATGCGCAAGCCTTCGGCCAGAAACAGCCCTTCGGCCTTGCGAAATTTCTTTTCGCGCAGGGATCGGACGCGCTTCACCAGCGGGTTGGAAAATCCGGTGATTTCGCGTGCCACGTTGCGTCTGTTCCCGATTGGCGGAAGAAGCGGCTTCTCTACCGGCGGATTGCATAAAAGGACAGGGGGCATGGAACCTGCGCGCACCCCCATGGATTTGCCGCCCGATCTTGCTTACGGGGGTGAAATGACCACGCCGCATACCAACCACAACCGCATCGAGGACGGATTCTTCCTCGGCCTCGTCATTCTGGTCACGATAGCCTTTGCCTTTGTGCTGGAGCCTTTCTTCGCCGCAGTGCTGTGGGGCGTGATCATCGCGGTCCTGTTCTGGCCCATAAACCAGCGGATCGCTGCCCGGATGCCGGGGCACCGCAACAGCGCGGCGCTGCTGACGCTGCTGCTGATCATCGCGATCGTCATCATCCCCGCCATCCTGTTGTCGGTCGCGCTGATCCAGGAAGCGGTGCATTTCTATGCCCAGATCCAGTCGGGCAAGATCGATTTTGCGCGCATGTTCGCGCAGATGCAGAACGGCTTGCCGGAATGGGCGCATGGCATGTTGCGGCGGATCGGGTTCAGCAATTTCGACGCCGCCCGCGTCACCGTGACCAACGGCATTACCAGCAGTTTCCGTACATTGGCCGGGCAGGCTTTGCTGATCGGGCAGGGGGCGTTCAGCTTCATCGTTGCGCTGGGCGTCATGCTCTATCTCGCCTTCTTCCTGTTGCGCGACGGGGAACGGCTGTCGCAACGCTTCGCCGATGCTGCGCCCCTGCGCCCGCATCAGCGCGAGGCGCTGTTGCATCGCTTCGTCGTGGTGATCCGCGCCACGGTGAAAGGCAGCCTGGTGGTCGCCATCGTGCAGGGCTTTATTGGCGGGGTCATCTTCTGGATGCTGGGCATTCAGGGCGCGCTGCTGTGGGGCGTGCTGATGGGCGCATTTTCGCTACTGCCCGCCATCGGATCGGCGCTGGTGTGGGCGCCGGTCGCCCTCTATCTGTTTGCGACCGGGGCGATTTGGCAGGGCGCGGTGCTGGTGGGGGCCGGGGCGCTGATCATCGGATCGGTCGACAATCTGCTGCGCCCGATACTGGTCGGCCGCGAAACGCGAATCCCTGACTATGTCGTGCTGATTTCGACGCTGGGCGGGATCGAGATGTTCGGCTTTAACGGCATCGTCATCGGCCCGGTGATCGCGGCATTGTTCATCGCGACGTGGAACATCTTTACCCAGATGCGGCGGGAAGGCGAAGTGGGGCAATAGGGCCGCAGGCTACATCCGTTCGGGCTGCGCTTGTCGAAGCCATCCACTGAGCGGAGCGAAGTGCCTCCCTGCGGTCGGTTGAGCCCCTCGACTTCGCTCAGGGCGAACGGATATGTCTACTCTTCCCCGAACTTGTCCTCGACCAGGCCGACCAGCTTGCCCAGGGAATCGGCGGCGTCCGGCCCGGTTGCCTTGATAGTGATGCTGTCGCCCATGGCCGCGCCCAGCATCATCAGCCCCATGATCGACGTGCCGGTCACGTCGCTGCCATCCTTGCTGACGATGATGTTGGCGGGCAGGCCGCTGGCCAGCGTCACGAATTTGGCGCTCGCGCGGGCGTGGAGACCGCGTTTGTTGCTGATGAGGACTAACTGGCTGACTTCATTCATGTGGTGCTGCCCAACAGTTCCGACGCAACGCTGATATATTTCTGTCCCGCCTCCCGCGCGGCGGCGACGGCGGCTTTCACGTCCATCACCTTGCGCGCGCTTTCCAGCCGGATCAGCATGGGCAGGTTGATGCCCGCGATCACCTCGATCTCGCCCGCCTTGAGCAGCGAAATCGCCAGATTGGATGGAGTGCCGCCGAACAGGTCGGTCAGCAATATGACGCCGCTGCCGTCGTTCACGCGCGCAACGGCGGTCGCGATGTCGGCGCGGCGCAATTCCATGTCATCATCCGGCCCGATGCAGATCGTTTCGATCTGCTGTTGCGGGCCGACGACATGCTCCATCGCGACGACGAATTCGGTCGCGAGCGACCCATGGGTGACGAGTACAAGTCCGATCATGTGCTTTTGCGGCCCACCTGCTTCATGATATTGCTTTCGGGCCTCCCGGTGGGCGCTTCTCCAGACTATCCTGTGGCGCCGATTCCATATTGCGGTGCGAGACCGTGGGCGAAAAGCCCGCGTCTTGCAAGTATCTGGCGACGCGTTCGGCCACATGGACCGACCGATGCCGTCCCCCGGTGCAGCCAAACGCGACGGTAATGTAGGCTTTCCCGGCCTCTGCGTAGCGCGGCAACACTATTTTGAGCAGTTCCTCGATCTTGCCGACCGCTTCCTCATAGGCGGGGTCCGCCATGATATAGGCGGCGACATCCGCGTCCTGCCCCGTCTTGTCCCGCAGCGCGTCGTCCCAATGCGGGTTGCGCAGGAAACGCATGTCGAACATCAGGTCGGCGTTGCGCGGCATCCCGCGCGAAAAGCCGAAGGACAAGATGGTCAGCACCGGGTCCGACAGCCGCTCCCGCGAGAAACGGTCGCGGATCGCCTGTTGCAGGGCGTTGCTGGAGAAGCTGGTGGTGTCGATCACCTGGCTGGCCCAGCGGCGCAGCGGCTCGGTCAGTTCGCGTTCGCGCGCGATCCCGTCAGCCGCCGGGCGATCGAGCGCCAGCGGATGGCGCCGCCGGGTTTCGGCAAAGCGGCGCTCCAGTTCGGTGCCGGAGCAGTCGAGGAACAGGGTTTCGACATCATGGCCATGATTGTCGCGCAGCGCCTTGATCCGCTGGACGATCGCATTGGCATCGAAACCGCGTGTGCGCGCGTCGATGCCGAGCGCCAATGGCCGGTCGTCCGCGCCCGCATGGCCCGCGGGCAGAGGGGTGTCGAGCAGCCGGTCGAGCAGCACCAGCGGCAGATTGTCCACCACTTCCCAGCCCATATCCTCCAGCGTTTTGAGCGCCGTGGTCTTGCCCGCGCCCGACACGCCGGACAGGAGGAGGATGGATTTGGGGTGAGACTGGGTCATGGGGTGCCCGCCCCCTGATCCAGCATCCGCAGCGCCAGTTCGACCTTGATCGGCGCGGAGGCCTCCAGCGGCGCGATTTTGACGACGCGCACGTTGATCCCGGCCACCGTCCGCATGACCGGCTCCAGCGGCATCCGGTCCACCTTGTCGAACAGATCGACGATCAGCGCGACCGGCACATCGGCGACATGGGGCATCGCCACGATGCCAAGCCCGCGCACCTCCATCTTGCCGATGATGGTCGCGGGCGCAGTGGCGACCAGTTGCCCGTCCACCCGCTTGACCAGCGTATAATCATCGCTGATCAGCACCGCCCCCCGGTCGATCAGCCGTAGCGCCAGGTCCGACTTCCCGATCCCGCTCACCCCGCACAGCAGCACCGCGCGGCCGCCAATGGCTACGCTGGTCGCATGAAGCGTTTCGGATGAAAGGGCGCGCGGCATATCTGTTCCACTTGTAGAACAGACTGGGGGAAAGTGGGAACGGGTTTTTGGGACAGGGGCGTGCCACTGTGGGGCGGGCGAGGGGGCCGGTTGCGCAGGGGCTTCGTGATTGCGGCGTACGGCGGGAGACAGCGGGGAGCGCTGCGCGACCCTGGATGCTGACTTTCGTCAGCATGACGGGGAGGGGGTGGATGGCGGTCGTTTCTGGTGTAGCCTTACCGTATGCGATCCCACTTTGAATTTCGTTCACCTGACCTGCTAACCCGCAACGACGAAGCCGTGCCATATGGCAAGCCAGTTGCCGAAATGCTCGCGACGCAGCTTCCGGCATATGGCTATGAAGTCGAACGTATCGTGCAGGACGATTGGGGCTGGCTCGTTCGCTTAGTCAATCCATCTTTCCCGCTGTGGATCGGTTGTGGCCACTACGAAGAGTACCCCGATGGCCACCTCTGTTTCATCGAGCCTTCACGGCCATACGTTCGACGTTGGTTGAAGCGGGTTTCCACCGCTGAGATTGTCGAGCGGCTGGCAACCGCGCTTGAAAAAATCGTCCGCGATAGCGGACAGGCAACCGATCTTCATTGGTGGACCGACACCGGAGCAGGTACGGGCTGACGTCCGCTATTGGTCGGCTTCCCGCCATTCACCGCCGCCGTCATCCTGACGGAAGTCAGGATCCATTGGCTCTACCTCTCGTAGAATCACGACCGCCCGGTGAATGGATCCCGGATCAAGTCCGGGATGACGGAGAGTGCGAACGCAACGTCGCAATACAGAAAAAGGGCGGCACCTTTCGGCACCGCCCCATTATTCGCCAACCCTAAGGCCAGCCGGTCAGCCTCGCATGAAGCGAGGCATCCCGATTACTTGAGTTCGACGGTCGCGCCGGCTTCTTCAAGCTGCTTCTTGACCTTCTCGGCCTCTTCCTTGTTCACGCCTTCCTTGATCGCCTTGGGAGCCGACTCAACCAGGGTCTTGGCTTCGGTCAGGCCCAGGCCGGTGATGGCGCGGACTTCCTTGATGACGTTGATCTTCTTGCCACCGTCGCCGGTCAGGATCACGTCGAATTCGGTCTGCTCTTCAGCGGCGGCGGCGGCGGGGCCAGCGGCGGGGCCAGCGACGGCGACGGCGGCGGCGGCGCTAACGCCCCACTTTTCTTCCAGAGCCTTCGACAGGTCGGCGGCTTCGAGGACGGTCAGGGCCGAAAGCTGTTCGACCAGTGCGTTGATGTCTGCCATGATATTTTTCCTTCTAAACGGGGTGAACCCCGCAATATGTTGAAACGATTACAGGAAGCTGGTTGCGACCGATCAGGCCGCTTCCTTCTCCGCATAGGCGTTGAAGACACGAGCGAGCTGCGAAGCCGGCGTCTGGATGACGGTAGCGAGCTTGGTTGCCGGCGCCTGGATGAGGCCGACAATCTTTGCACGCAGTTCGTCCAGCGAGGGCATCGATGCGAGCGCTTTGACGCCCTCTGCATCGAGCAGCACACCGCCCATTGCGCCGCCAACGATCTCAAGCTTGTCGTTGGTCTTGGCGAAATCGATCACCACCTTGGCGGCGGCGACCGGATCGGCCGAGGTGGCCAGCGCAACCGGGCCGGTCAGCATGGAGCTGATCGTTTCGTATTGCGTGTCCTTCAGCGCGATCTTGGCGAGCTTGTTCTTCGTAACCTTGTAGGACGCGCCAGCTTCGCGCATCTTCTGCCGCAGGATCGTCGACTGTGCGACGGTCATGCCCAGGTTGCGTGTGACCACGACAACACCCAGGTCGGCAAAAGTAGCGTTCAGCGTGGTGACGACCTCAGATTTCTGATTACGATCCATGCCATTCTCCACTTCATGTCCACCGGAAAACCCGATGAACGGCAAAAACCCGCGTGCAAGCACACGGGATGTTAGTCCGAAGGGGAGAGATCGACTGGCCGTTCGTCCGTATGAAGGAAGGCGGCAGACCCGAAACAGACCATGATGGCCCGCCCGGTAAAGAACTTTTCCCCGTCTAGGCTGGACATTAAGAGGGGCGAATTCCCCTCACCAACTGTCTCGGACGGTGAACCCGCAAGGGGTTCGCTGCGGGGCCATTAGCGGGGAAGGGGCGCAATGTCACGCGGAAATTCCTGACACCGTTCGCCCTGAGCGAAGCAAGGTGCCTTCGCCTCCGCTCAGGGGAAGGCTTCGACTTCACTCAGCCCGAACGGCTGATGCCTTAAACCCTGTCCGCCTGTACCACTGTGTCGAGCGCGCGCAGCGCTGACAATATCCGCATCAGATGCTGGGCGTCGGCGACTTCCAGGTCGATGATGTCGGTGTGGAACGGGCCTTCGCGGTTGACCAGTTGCAGGTTGAGGATGTTCGCCTTGGTCGCGCCGAACACCTTGGTGACCGCGGCCAGCGCGCCCGGCTGGTTCTGGACGATGACCTGCAACCGCGCGGTGCCACCCTTCGACTTGCTGTCCCAGGACAGGTCGACCCAGTCGTCATCCTGCCCCGCTTCGAGCGTGCGGCAGTCGATCGTGTGCACTTCGATCGGCCCGCCAGTGCGGCGGATGCCGACGATGCGGTCGCCCGGCACCGGGTGGCAGCAATCGGACAGGCTGTAGGCGATGCCCGGTGTCAGCCCACGGATGGAGATGGGCGCGTGCTGGCGCGGATGGGATTGTTCCATGTCCTTGCCGGTGGTGGAGCCGGGAACCAGCGCCTCCATCACTTCCGAATCGAGCAGCCGATGCGTCGCGATCGCCACCATCAGCGCGGCGCGATCATCGAGCTTCAATCGCTTGAGCGCCGCCTTGAGCGCTTTGTCGCCTAGTTCGCTGGCTAGATCGGGGGAGAAGCGGCCGACAATTTCCTCATACAGTTTTTCGCCCAGCGCGACTTCCTCGCCCCGCTGCTTCTGGCGAATATAGCGGCGAATTGCCGCGCGCGCCTTGCCGGTGATGGCGAAGGTCAGCCAGCCCGGTTGCGGTTCCTGCCCGTCGGATTTGAGGATTTCGACCTGATCGCCATTGTCCAGGCTGGTGCGCAGCGGCACGACCCGTCCGTTAACCTTCGCGCCCACCGTCTGGTTGCCGAGCGAGGTATGCACCGCATAGGCGAAGTCCACCGGGGTCGATCCCTTGGGCAGCTGGTGCAGTTCCCCCTTGGGCGAGAAGGCGAAGATGCGGTCCTGATACATGGCCATGCGGGTATGTTCGAGCAGCTCGTCCGCATCCTGGCTCTGTTCCAATATTTCGACCAGGTCGCGCAGCCATGCCGCATTACGGTCGCTCGCGTCGCCCTTCTGCTTGTAGGCCCAATGCGCCGCCAGTCCGAGTTCGGCGTCATGATGCATGTCGCGGCTGCGGATCTGCACCTCGATCCGGGCATTGTCCTGATGGATGACGGTGGTGTGCAGCGAGCGATAGCCGTTGCGTTTGGGCGTGGAGATATAATCCTTGAACCGGCCCGGCACCATCTTGAACGTCTGGTGGATGACGCCCAGCGCGCGGTAGCAGTCCGCGGTCGTCTCGGTAATCACGCGGAACGCCATCACGTCGGTCAGCTGTTCAAAGCTGATATGGCGCTCCTGCATCTTCTTCCAGATCGAGAAGGGATGTTTTTCGCGCCCCGACACGGTGACCGGAATGTCCGATCCGCCCAGCAACAGCTGCAATTCCGCGCCGATCCGGTCGACCTTGTCATGGCCGCCTTCCTTGAGCTGCTCCAGCCGCCGGGTGATGCTGGCATAGGCTTCCGGCTCGATCTCGCGAAAGGCCAGCAACTGCATTTCGCGCATGAAATCATACATGCCGATCCGTTCCGCGAGCGGCGCGTAGATATCCATCGTCTCCTTGGCGATGCGGCGGCGCTTGTCGGGATTCTTGATGAAATGCAGCGTGCGCATATTGTGCAGCCGGTCGGCCAGCTTGACCAGCAGCACCCGGATGTCGTCCGACATGGCGAGCAGGAATTTGCGGAGATTTTCCGCCGCCCGCTCATTCTCGCTCATCGCCTCGATCTTGGAGAGCTTGGTGACGCCATCGACCATGCGCGCGACATCCTTGCCGAACGCCGCCTCAATCTCCGCATAGGTGACCAGCGTATCCTCGATCGTGTCGTGCAGCAGCGCGGTCACGATCGTCTGGTCGTCCAGCCCGAAGTCGGTGAGGATGCCCGCCACCTCGATCGGGTGGCTGAAATAGGGGTCGCCGCTGGCGCGCTTCTGGCTGCCATGCTTCTGGACCGAAAAGACATAGGCGCGGTTGATCATCGCTTCATCCGCGTTGGGATCATAGCGTTTGACGCGCTCGACTAGTTCATACTGGCGTAACATCGTTTCCCGATTGTGTGGGAAGTGCCTTGCAGCGCAACAAAAAAATCCCATCTGCCCTAAATACACAGCGCTTTTGCAACTGTCGCTGCTTTGGGCTATCTAGTCATCACCATGAAACATAATCTGGCACAGGATCTGGAACAATGCGCGCTCCCCAGTGCGCTGGAGGCGATGGGAGAGCGCTGGTCTTTCCTTATCCTGCGTGGCGCCCTGTCGGGAATCCGCCATTTCGAGGAGTTTCAGTCGACGCTGGGAATCGCTCGCAACATCCTGGCCAACCGCCTCGCCCGGCTGGTCGAAAACGGCATCATGCTGCGGCAACCCATGCAGTGCGACCGGCGCAAGGTGGAATATCGCCTGACGGAAAAGGGGCGGGAACTGGCCCCGGTCATGATCGCCCTGCGCCAGTGGGGCGAAAAATGGAGCTGCGGCACGGTGTCGTGCCAGGTGCTGGCCGACCGGCGCGACGGCTTGCCGATCCGCAGGGTCACGATACAGGCGCATGACGGGCGCGAACTGGACCTGAACGACCTGGTCTGGCTGTGCCCCGACCAAGTCACCCCGATGGCGGAGGATTCCGCTGCCGCCGCCTGACGGGCGGGCGCAGCGCGGCCAGGGTGAGGACGTCCTGGGCGGCGGCGGCTTCACCAGCCGCTTCAAATCGCCTAGGCTGCCTGCAATGTCTGTTCATCCCTTTCAGCCCCAGCCCTTTTTCGCGGACAAGAATCGCGCCTTCTGGAACCTGCAATCGCTGGGCTGGGCCGGCGCGTTCCTGTTGCGCGGATCGTCCACCATCGCCAATGGCCAGCCGCTATCCAGCCTGGTGCCGGTGCTGATTTCCACCGTCACCGGCTATTCGGTGACGTTGTTGATCGCGGTGATGTTTCGCTTCCTGCTCAAGCGCAAACCGATCGTCACCTGGGGCGCATCGATCCTGACTGTCGTGGCCGCCGCGGCGCTGGTCGCCTTTATCGACGCCTGGGTCTTTTCGACCCAGAACAAGGGCAGCGAGACGGCGGGGCTGCAACTGTTCCTGGGCGCTTTCTATCTGTCGATGACGCTATTGGGCGCATGGTCGGCGCTTTATTATGCAATCAATTTCTATCTGACGGTGGAGGAACAGGCCGACCAGCTGCTCCATCTGGAAAATCAGGCGTCGAGCGCGCAGCTGGCGATGCTGCGCTATCAGCTCAACCCGCATTTCCTGTTCAACACGCTCAATTCCATCTCCACGCTGGTGCTGCTCAAACAGACCGATCGTGCCAATGCGATGCTCTCGCGCCTGTCCTCCTTCCTGCGCTATACCCTCATCAACGAGCCGACCGCGCAGGTGACGATCGAGCAGGAGATCGAAACGCTCAAACTCTATCTGGAGATTGAGAAGATGCGGTTCGAGGACCGGCTGCGTCCGGTATTCACCATCGACCCGGCGGTTGCGCGGGCGCGCCTGCCATCCCTGCTGCTTCAGCCGCTGGTCGAAAATGCGATCAAATATGCCGTGACGCCCAAGGAGGAGGGGGCGGACATAACCGTCAGCGCGCAGCCTGCCGGTGAAAATGTGCGGATCGTCGTATCCGATACCGGGCCGGGATTGAATGAAAGCGGAATGAAGCCACACATTGCCGTCAGCGAAGGGACGGGCGTGGGCCTGCCAAACATCCGCGACCGGCTCATTCAGGCTTTCGGGGAACGACAGAGCTTTGAAACACGTTCAAGTCCCGGCGGTTTTTCGGTGATCATCGAAATCCCGCTCAATTTGGAAGATTCATCGAAAGTGGCCGCATGACCATCAGAACAATCCTCGTCGACGACGAAAGCCTTGCTACGCAAGGGCTTATGCTGCGTCTGCAAGCGCATGAGGATGTCGAAATTATCGAAACCTGCAACAATGGGCGCGAAGCGATCCGCGCTATCAAGACGCATAAGCCCGACCTTGTGTTCCTGGACATCCAGATGCCCGGTTTTGACGGATTTTCCGTCGTTCAGGGGATCATGGAAGTCGAACCGCCGCTCTTCATCTTCGTCACCGCCTATATGGACCATGCGATTCGCGCGTTCGAGGCGCAGGCGGTCGATTATCTGCTAAAACCCGTGGAAGAAGGCCGTCTGGCCGACGCACTCGACCGGGTGCGCCTGCGCCTGTCGGACAAGCGGCAGGTGCAGGAAGCGGAGAAGCTGCGCGAGGTGCTGGCTGAAGTCGCGCCCCAGGCGATGAGCGACTTCATCGTGGCGGAAGAGGAAGGCCCGGCGTCCAATCGCTTCGAAAAGCTCATCAACATCAAGGATCGCGGCCAGATTTTCCGCGTCGATGTCGATTCGATCGAGCGGATCGACGCGGCAGGCGACTATATGTGCATCTACACCGCCGACAACAGCCTGATCCTGCGCGAAACCATGAAGGATCTGGAAAAGCGGCTCGACCCGCGCAATTTCCAGCGCGTCCATCGCTCCACCATCGTGAATCTCAGCCAAGTGAAGCAGGTCAAGCCGCACACTAATGGCGAATGTTTCCTAGTGCTGGAATCAGGCGCCCAGGTAAAGGTCAGCCGCTCCTACCGCGACGTGGTGGCGCGGTTCGTGCATTAAATAGAACATCGTGTTCCCGCGCAGGCGGGAATCCAGTTCGCAGGACGGGACTGGGTTCCCGCCTGCGCGGGAACACGGCTTATGTGGCGATATCCTCAAACAGGTCACGCCACGTTGGGTTCACTTCCTCGATCATGCGCAGCTTCCATTTGCGCTCCCATTTCTTCATCCGCAACTCGCGCTGGCGCGCTTCCTGAATGTCGTCATAGGCTTCGTACCAGACCAGCAAGTGACAGCGATATTTGGCGCTGAATTCACCGCCAAAGCCGTTGCGATGTTGCCAGGCCCGTTGAACGAGATCGCTGGTCACGCCAAGATATAGCGTCCCGTTCTGGCTGCTTGCCATCAGATAGACATAACCGGGTTTGGCCATGCCGAAATTCTACCGTGTTCCCGCGCAGGCGGGAACCCAGTCCAGAGGGCGGAACCAGGCTCCCGCCTTCGCGGCAGCACGCTGTGTTAAAAATCGCCCAATGGACTATTTGAACACCCATTGGCGGTTCAGTCCGAACATGACTGCGGGTGTTACGAAGATCATTGCCGGGATGGGTGACCATTCGGGCCAGCCCATATGGGTCACGCATAGCCATACCCACAGGGCGTTGAGCGCATAGCTGACCAGTGACACCGCGACGAAGCGGATGCCGCGCGATGCGGCCTTGCCGCGGGTGCCGTGGCCGCGGAAGGTGAAGGCGCTGTGGCTGACATAGCCGATGACGACCGCGGCGCCATAGCCGATCAGATTGGCCAGTTGCGGATGCAGACCGGCGAGCGCGGCGAGGCTCCAGTAGATGACCGCCTGGCAGGCGGTGACGAACAGGCCGGTCACGCCATAGCGGACGATTTGCCAGAAGAGCGCGCGATGCTGCGGTGAAAGTCGGTTGATGATGGCCATGGTCCCCGTTGCGCTTTGCCACGGCTCGTTTAGGGGGCAAGAATGAGCTTGAAAAGCGCCGATACCCTGCGCGCGCGGGTGACCCATATTTGGCCTGTCCTGCTGGCGTGGAGCGCGCGGCACTGGAAGTGGCTGACCTTCCTCATCTGGATCGCGATTGCGGTCGCCATGGTCGTCAGCCGCTGGCCCGCCATCCACTGGCTGGTGCTGGGCGATACGGACGACAATATCCGCTATGTGCAGGTGAAGGACTGGCTGGCCGGGCAGGGGTGGTACGACCTGCGCCAATATCGGCTCGATCCGCCGGGCGGCGCCAATATCCACTGGTCGCGTCTGGTCGATATTCCCATTGCCGGGCTGATCCTGTTCTTCCGCGCCTTTATCGACCAGGGGCTGGCCGATCGGCTGGCCTGCGGCATCGCGCCGCTGCTGCCGCTGTTGCTGCTGATGCTCAGCCTGGGCTTTATCGGGCGGCGGCTGGCCGGGCCGCATGGCTGGTTGCTGGCCGCGCTTGCCCCGCTGGCTGCGCAGATGGGGCTGGGCATGTATGCGCCGATGCGGATCGACCATCATGGCTGGCAACTGGCGCTGGCAGTGACGATGCTGGCCGGCGTCATCGACGCCAACCGGCTACGCGGCGGGGTGATGGCTGGCGTCAGCAGCGCGCTGTCGATCGCGATCGGCATGGAGATGATCGTCTATCTGGCGGCGGGCGGCGGGCTGATCGCGCTGCGCTGGGTGTTCCGCGAAGGGGCGGAGCGGCGGATGCTGCCTTATGCACTCAGCCTGGGCGGGGCGACTTCGCTCTGCTATCTGCTGTTTGCCAGCTATGCCAATCGCGCGATGGTGTGCGATGCGATTTCGCCCATCTGGGTGGCGGTGTTCGGCGCGGCGTCGGCGGGCATGGTGCTGCTCTCGCTTGCCCCTTTGCGCGGCTGGGCGATGCGGCTGGCGGCAGGCGCAGTCGTGGGCGGCGCGGTGGCGGCCTTCTTCTGGCTGAACTGGCCGCAATGCCTGAGCCCCTATCAGATTTCGCCCGAACTCGAACGACTGTGGCTGGCCAATATCCGGGAGGCCAAGCCGATCACCGCGCAGGCGCAAAGCCTGGTCGTGCCGTTGCTGGCGATTCCGCTGGCGGGGCTGGTCGGGCTGATCTGGGCCTTGTGGGATGCGCGGCGCGATGCGGAGCGGCTATGGGCCTGGGCGACGGTCGGCCTGATGATGCTTTTTTCCACCGCCTTGCTGTTCTGGCAGTTGCGCGCGGGGCCAGCGGCGCAGCTGCTGGCGATCCCGCCTGCCGCCTGGGCCGCGCACCGGCTTGTCGTCGCGATCTTTACCGGCACGCGCCGGGTGCGAATCGCGGCGGGGGCAGGGGTGGCGCTGCTGGCGGCGATCGCCTGCGCCTATCCGCTCTATCCGCAGATCATGCGCGGATGGGCGGAATTGACCGGCAACAAGCCCAGGCCCTGGCGGCCATCCGCCATCGCTCGCAACGATGCGATCAAGAAAGCCAATAGCCGGTGCCGCACGCTGCCCGCGCTGGAGGTGCTGGACCAATTGCCCCCCGCAACCATCTTCACCATGGTCGATCTGGGGCCGCGCCTGATCGCGACGACGCATCATAGTGCGCTGGCCGGTCCCTATCATCGCAATGGTGCGACGATCCTGGACATGCACCACGCCTATGACGGCCCGACCGATGCCTTCCGCCCCATCGCGGCGCGGCATCACGCGACCTATTTGCTGGTGTGCCCCAATTTCCCCGAAGGGACGATCTATCAGTCGCGCAGCCCGCAGGGTTTCTATGCCGACCTGATGCGGGGCGCAATTCCGCGCTGGCTGGTGCCGGTGACACTGAACAGCGGCATGACATTGCCCTATCAGCTCTACCGCATCGATTATTCAGCGTCGGGCAGCAAAAAAATCCCTGAGCAGCGCTGAGGCTTCGGCTTCGGCCAATCCGCCATAGACTTCGGGCCGGTGCAGGCATTGCGGCTGGGCGAACAGGCGCGGCCCCTGCTCGATCGCGCCGCCCTTGGGATCGCCCACGGCATAATATAGCCGCGCGATCCGAGCGTGGGAGATGGCTCCCGCGCACATCGGGCAAGGCTCCAGCGTGACCCACAGGTCGCAGCCTGTCAGGCGAAAATCGCCCAGATGGATGGCCGCCGCCCGCATCGCGACGATTTCGGCATGGGCGGTGGGGTCATGGTCGCGGCGGTTGCGATTCTCGCCCTCGCCAATGATGATGCCGTTTCTGGTCACCACCGCGCCGATCGGCACCTCGCCCGCCATTTCGGCCGCGCGGGCCAGCGCCAGCGCGCGGCGCATCGGATCAGGCAAGGGAAAGGGCGAGGACATGACATCCCCGCCCTTACAGCATCTTGCCCGTCACGCGAACTCAGGGTTTCTTGACGGCGACAGTCGGCACTTCGACGGTTTCGTTGCGGGTGCCAACCTCTACCTTGGCGACGCTGGCTTCATATTTGGGAAGCGCGCCTTCCTTGACGGCGATTTCGGGAAGCCGTCCGTCCCGCGTTTTCTGCAAGTCGATGAAGCCGGTGGCGATGCCGCCAGCCAGCACGAGCAACAGAATGATCAACAGCCCGCCAATGAATCGCATTTCAACCTCCCATATGTTACGGGGCGACAACGCTTCGCCGCGCAAAAGGGTTGCGACACGCCGAGCGGCGGGTTGACGGCCAGAGGGAATCCCGTTATCGGCGCGGCTTTCCGAACGAACCCGAATTACAAGGTTGATTGACTATGTCGCGCATTTGCGAGCTGACCGGCAAGGGTCGCCAGGTGGGTCACAATGTTTCCCACGCCAATAACAAGACCAAGCGGGTGTTCCTGCCGAACCTGCAGAATGTTTCGCTGATCTCCGAAGCGCTGGAAACCAGCGTGAAGCTGCGCGTGTCGACCCATGGTCTGCGTTCGGTCGAACATAATGGCGGCTTGGACAACTGGCTGCTCAAGACTAGCGACGACAAGCTGTCGCTCAAGGCGCGTCGCCTGAAGCGCGACATCGTCAAGAAGCAGGCTGCCGCAGCCGCCTGATTTCTCGATTCGTTTCGGCATAAGAAGCGGCCCCGCAACGGGCCGCTTTTTTGCGTGCGAATGGGGCGCTGGATGGCCCGCAAGCCGCGCCTTTCTGCGCTTCCGGTGCTCACGTACTGAAGTACGCTGCGCGCCGGTTCTCGAAATTCACGACTTGCGATCCACCCTGCACCCCATTCGCAGCTATCAATTCAGCCCGAATTTCAGCAGCAAGGTCCGCTGGAAAAATTCGTGATTATCGTCGGACACGACCCAGATGATTGTCCGCCCGTTCTCCCGGCTGATCGCCAGCCCTTCGAAATTGTCGGCCAGCAGCGGCGGGGCGAGGCGGGCGAGGGTGCGGGCCTTTAGCTCCATGCCCGGTTCCAGCCGTTCGGGCAGGTCGACGATCGCGATCGTCGCGGTGAACAGTTCCTGCAAGGTCAGGCGGCGATTGAGGACCAGCAGGTGCTGCGCGTCCAGCGCCACAGCGTCGGTCGGGCGATAGCCCTGCGGCGGGGTGTAGCGCAGATGGATCGGATCGGCGGTGTCGCTTTCTGCCGGGTCACCGGGAAATAGCAGCGTGTCATGACGCCCATCGGCCGTCATCCCCATCTCGCCGATCGCGATGAAGCGGCCATCGGGCAGGCGCGCGAGCGATTCGATCGATCCGGTCGGGGGCCATGCCATGATCTGCGGCCAGGTGCGGCACGCCTCCACCCGCGCAAAGCCGGGGGAATAGCGGCAGATTGCCTGCTGCAATTCGAACCCCACCCAATAACGGTCGGTCGCACGATCATGGGTCAGCGATTCTGAATCCCAGGCCCACCAGGGGCGATCGCGGTCCTGTGGCCGAATGGGCAGGGGGGCGATGAACGGGCGGCGGCGCGCTTCGCCCGGCCCGACATGCAGCCCCATCAATATGCCGGAATCGCTCAAGGCCAGCACATCGCCCGGCGGCGAGACCAGCATGGCGGAAATGCCGCCAAAGCCCGGATTGGCGCTGCGCAGTTCCCAACCGCCCAGATAGGCAAGCGCGCCCATGCGCCGCAGCGCAGGGTCGTTGGTGCTGAGCGGCAGCGCGCGCGCCGTCACGAGCAGCGCGCCCGGCTGCACGGTTGCAGGTTTGCTGTTGTGCGGGGCGGGCAGCAGCAGGATGGCGAGCGCCAGGACGATCAGGATTCGCGACATTCCGGCT
>NZ_BARE01000044.1 GCF_000367345.1 Sphingobium xenophagum NBRC 107872 | reverse complement strand
GCCGAAATCTGGTATATATTGGATTGCGAGCCGGGCGCAGTATTGGGGATCGGTTTGATCCGCCCCATGACGGCCAAGGCTTTTCGCGCGGCCGCGACGGATGGATCGATCGAACAGCTTATCGACTGGAAGCCGGTGAAACCGGGCGATTGCTATTTCATTCCTGCAGGGACGGTTCATGCGATCGGGGCAGGCATCACCTTGGTCGAGATTCAGCAAAATGCAGACATCACCTACCGACTTTATGATTATGGCAGGCCGCGTGCGTTGCATCTGGAGGATGGTGCTGCCGTCAGCCACCTTGCGCCATATGCGCGCGACCTAATCGAAGCGCCGTTAGGCACTGAACGCCACATTATCGCCGATACTGAGGCGCCGTTCACGCTCGACCTGGTGCATTGGCACGGCGAAAAATCGGTGAGCCTGCCCGATTGCAAGCAGATGTGGTTCACGCCGCTGAGCGGGGCGGGGACGGTCAATGGGGAGGTATGGGCGAAGGGCGATTGCCTGCTGCTGACTGGCGACTGCACAATCGACGTCACCACGCCTGCCTCGATCCTGCTGGCGACCCCACGATAAAGGCGCTGCGCCAGGCGACCTGATTGACCTGCCAATATTGTCGATCGCATGGAGCCTCAATTGAGGCTCCATGCGTCCCAAGACGACGTACCCTATCCTGCTACAGTCTCTTACGGCAGTTGCGATGAGCGGCAGGTTATTTGGGGCACATTTTGCTTATCGGATTGGGGCCCTTGGCAGTGATCACGCCGAGCCTGTAGGGCAACTGGATATATTCATATGTCTTGCCCTTCTCCATATCGAGTCCCTGGTAGAGAAACTGAAGAGGCTTGCAGGGATCGATCGCCATGGTCTGATCGCTCGTCGAGCGGATCATTTCACCGTGGGAAACGCCTTCTGACCAGACCCGGCCTTTGAAGCGCACATTGTCGGCACTGGCGAATATATTCATCGGGTCCGGGGTTAGCGGCTTCCATTCGCCGGCCAGACTGTCGCTGGTCCACGCGCGGAAATAGCGGCCCTTGGGACCAATTGCTTCGATCAGCGTCAGATAGTTGTTCGTGCCGGCGATCTTATAGGTATTGCTGGCTTCGAATATATCTTCCTTCCTGCCTTCCATGACGCGGGTGGTGTTGTGGAATCCCTTGGGAAATTCCGCCAGCGATGTTTCGGCGCGGTAGAAGCTGCCATTGTCGTTCGTGAAGAAGAGATAGCAGTTCTGGTCGTCGCAGATCGTCCAGAAATCAAGCCATCCCGGCTTGCCGTTCGGCTGCTTCACGATTTCGGGTACCGTATCGTAAAAGGGCTTGGGCGCGCTCCACGAAGTGGGGTCGCTGATGTCGCTGCTGGTCGAATAGAGCGGATCCCCACCCTGATAGACCAGATACCACAGCTTTTGCGGCGCGAAGTAGAAGACCTGCGGCGCGGCGCGGTAGCCCGGCCCCATTGGCGCCTTTTCCAGCCCGATGATCGGTGCTTTCTGTGCGTCTTTCCAGTCTGCGAACGAGGTATAGGCGACCCCCCAGCCGTTGCTCGTCGCTGTCGTCAGAAAGACATGATATTTGCCGTCATGATAGACGATCGACGGGTCTTTCACGCCGTGAAAGCCCGGCGCGCCATCCGCCGGGGGCGTAATCAGCGGAAGAGAGGATTCCCAGCGAAACCCGGCCGGTTGCGAAGAACCGGCCCATGCGCTTGCCGATGCCATTGCGCCCAGTGCGGCAATGGCTGTCAGGATCGATCCGGAATAACGCCTGTTTCTCAATGTCCTAAATCCTCTCATGATGGTTTCCGGCTTTGCGGCCGATGGCTTGGCAATTGCTTCAGACGGCCGTGGCATGTCAGGTTGATGGCGCTTTCCCGCCGGCAACGGTCCTGCATTCATAGACGGTCACCCACTGGTCGCTGTTCGCTTCGAAACGGACGGTGATGTCGCGGCCGCTCAGCAGATGATCGGGCAGGGGATAGCTGACGATGTTTCGCTGAACGGTCGGCTCCCCGGCCAGCCTCTCCCTGACGAGCGGCTCGCCGTTGACGAGGATGGCGAAGTCTCTGTGGCGATCCGGCCCGGCATAGACGACGCGCAGTTCGACCGGCCCAGGCCGGATCGCCAGCTTGAACTGGAAAAAGCCTTTCATGACGACGCGGCCGCGCTCGGCGAGATGCTCGACCGTCCCTGTGTTGGGCGTGCCGGAAAAGGCGTGGTCGCGCTCGGGCTGCATTTCCCCTAATCGGATCGTGTCGATGGTTCGCGCCAGCGCTTCGGCCTGCTCTCGCGCATTCGCCAGATAGCCGGCCTCCGCCGTCGTCCATTGCGTCGGGGTGAAGTGGCGGAAATAGACGGCAGTGCGGTTGTCGTGCTGATTGAAAAAGGGCTTGAGCATCAGCTCTTCCGGCCTGCTCTGGCCGCCAAGCGCAAATACGGGCTCACCGCCGATCTGGCGCACACCGTCTTTGGCGCTACCGGAAACGACCACGGGATCGAAATATTGATCGCGGGGCTTGTCGGACGGGCCAAGGTCGGCGGCAAGGACCATCGGCCCGTAGAGATAGGCCAGAATGCGGTCGTCATCGGGCATTGTTTGATGATGAAGGCCCATCGGCAGCGTCAGGTCGATGACATCGCCCGCCGCCAATTGGTCCAGCATCAGATAGCGGTTCGCGATCTTCGCCCGCGCTGGCTTGCCATTGATCCTGATCCGGGGCGCTGCGCACCAGAGCGGCACGCGCAGGCCGAGGTCGACGGCGGCATTCGCTTTGACCAGACGGATGCGCACCCTGTCCTTGAAGGGGAAGCCCGTGTCCATTTCGATCTGGACGCCCTTTTCCGTCCAGTCGAGCGAGGAAGGGTAGTACAGGTTGACAAGTACCCTGTCGTCCCGATGCCACCAGATGCTGTCGCCATGCTTGGAATGACTTTCCATGCCGGAGCCGACACAGCACCAGAAGGAATTATCCGGCGTGGAACGGACGCGGCCGAAACCGGACGCAAGCGGGGTGAAATAGCTGTACATCCCCGTCGCAGGATGCTGCTGCGACATGATGTGATTGAGATGCGCGCGCTCGTAAAAGTCGAAATAGCGCGCATCCCCGGTCCAGCCGTAAAGATGGCGGCTGAGCTTGAGCATGTTGTAGCTGTTGCAGGCCTCGCAGGTTTGCTGGCCCAATCGTCCCGCAAGTTTGCGCGGCTCCCCGAAATGTTCATAGTTGGAATTGCCGCCGATCACATAGCTGTGGTCGCGCGTCACCGTGTCCCAGAAGAACATGGCCGCCCCCGCGCTGTCATGGCGATGCTGTTCCGATGGCGCGACTTCGTACAGGCGCGCCAGGCCGATCAGCTTGGGAATTTGGGTATTGGCATGCTTTCCGTTCAGTTCGTCGCGCCCTTGCGCCAGCGGATCGAGCACCGCGCGATGGCGGAGGCGTTCCGCAATCTTCAGCCAGCGCGCGTTGCCAGTGCGCGCATAGAGTTCGGCATAGCTTTCATTGATACCGCCATGTTCGGCGACCAGTATCTGCTGAACCTGATCATCGCTCAGCCCTTCGATAATAGTGCCGAGATAGCCGGCGAGGCCGATCGCGACATCAAGTGCGACACTGTCCTGACAATGCAGATGGGAGTCGAGCGCGCCCGCAAAGACCTTGTGATAGGTATAGATGGGCACCCAGCCATCATTAAGCCCGAACCCGGATGTACGAATGTCTCCGCGTCGAAGCTCTTCGAACACGGCCTTGCCGTCCACCGTCTTGCCATCGCGATCCACCGTGGTCGCCCCGGCATAGCCGTCGCCATGTCCCGCCTGCACCGCCGCCAGTTCGCGCGAGATCGCGAGAGAACGGTCGCGAAAGCGGCTGTCGCCTGTCTGTGCAAAGACGAGGCTGAGCGCGGATTGATAATGGCCTAGGCTGTGTCCGGCGATTCCCTGCGCTTCCCAGCCGCCATATTTCGCACCCTTGGGCGCGATACCGGCGAACAGGTGGAAATTATGGAGCAAACGGTCTGGATCGAGCGAGAGCAGATAACGTTTGTTGGCTTCGACCGAATCAAGAAAAATGGATGGCCTCAGGCGGACCTGCGACAGGGGAAAGGGCTTGGCTGGCCCGTTGGCCGCAGCCAACTGGCCAACCTCCTCCGCCGCCAGTCCGGCGCTGGCCATGGTGGTCAGGCTGGTCATCCCTGCAAGGACCCCGCGCCGCGAAAAGCTGCTCATCCAAATCCTCTGCCATGCATTGTCGAGATCATGCCGAGTCTATCTGCGCGAAGGTGGCCTGTAAATACTCAGACAAAATCTTTGAACATGAAATTGCGCTATTGCAGCAGCGTGAGCCGACCAGTGCCATTTTCTGCCAGTTTGACCCGATGGACCGCGCCGTCGTAGCGCAAGCCGAGTTCGCCCCCATCTCCTTCAATGCCGAATGGACGCCTGGATCTGTGCGGTTGCCCTCAATGGCCGAACCGCAACGTCATCGCGTGCCCGTCATAGGTGATGCTGCGGTCGGCGCGCGCGGGGGCTATGGCCGTCGCATTGGCGGGATCGACGATGACGATATTAAGTTGTCGCCGCCCGACCATGCCCGGAAAGCTGCCCTGCCGTGCGCCGATGGACAGCGTCCGCTTCGCATCGTTCCAGTGCAAATCGTACCGGGCGGACTGACCATGCTCATAGGCGTAGGTCTCATTATCGTCTTCATAGATGGTGAAGCGGCCGTCAGCGCCGGGATAGACCCGGATTTCCAGCGGAGCGTCCGGCTTTTCGGTCGCATATTGCACGATCGGCCCCATCGGGATGATCGACCCGGCGCGGACGTACAAGGGAATGACGTCCAACGGTGCGTCGCGCGTTACCCTTTGCCCGCCCGCTTGGCGCTGGTTCGTCCAGAAATCATACCAGTCGCTGCCCCTGGGCAGGTAGGTGGTCATCGACAGGTCTTGCGCCGGCTTGGTCGCCGCCATGGTCCGCAGCTCGCCCGGCGTGCGCCACGCCAGCCGCAGCGATCGACCGCCCCCGCCCTGATAATATTCAATACGGATGGGGACGCGCTGCCCCTTGCGCAGCACGCGCTTCACGCCAGCATGGCGATTGGGCCCGTCGTTCCAGTCCTCCAAGACCTTTTTGCCGTCCAGATACAGGCGATAGCCATCATCGCCCGACAGGCCGATTTCATATTCGCCGTCCTCTGGCGCGACCAGTTCCCCTTCCCAACGTGCCGAAAAGTCGGTGAGGGCGGTAAGTCCGGCGGGCATTTCCGCAAGCGGCGGTCCCGGCCAGATATGGTCGACCCGCTCGTCGACCTGCCCGGTCCCCCTGGGCGTGTCGAAGTTGCGACCCTGGAAATATTGCACGGTCAACCCCTGTTTGCCGTCCCCGGTGCGCAGATAGGCCGCGGGGATCGTCGGGGGTGGCGGCGGCTGGATATGATAGATGGCCCGCGTGACGGGGTGGACCAGCAGCGATGATCCGAACATGAAACTGTCGTTGATGTCGTAGGTTGCCGGATCGTTCGCAAAGTCCATCGGCAACGGTCGCATCAGCGTATAGCCGTCCGACGTCACTCTGGCGCTCAGGCTGTATATATAAGGTAGCAGGCGGTAGCGCAGATGGACGGTATCGAGCAGCGACTTGTACATAGCCGGGTCCATATCCTTGAAGATATAGGGTTCGCGCTCGATGCTGGTGCCGTGCACGCGCATCAACGGATTGAAGGCGCCATATTGGAACCAGCGCGCGAACAGTTCGCGGTAGGCCGGGTTCTTTTCACCGCCGGGGAAATCATCGACGAAAAAGCCGCCAATATCCTGCGTCCAATAAGGGTTGCCGGTGACGGTGACGTTGACGCCGCCCGCGACCTGCTTCCTGAGCGTATCCCAGCTTGCCTTTGTATCGCCGGACCAGGATGCCGCCGCCGTTCGCTGTGCGCCCGCCCACGCGGATCGCGTCAGCGTCAGCACGCGCTTGTCAGTTGTCGCGCGTTGCCCATCATAGGTGCCCTGCGTCGTCAGCAGCGTATATGGGTTCAGGTATCGCGAAAAATCGCCCATGGCGTTGCGGCCCAGCGCCTTTGTATCGACGACGTTGGAGTGGGGGTCCCACATGGCGGAGCTTGCCTCCACCTCTGTTCCGTCCATCCACAGGGCGTCGACGCCCTTGTCGAGCAGGCCCGATTTGATGTGCTTGAAATAGATTTCGCGTCCCTTGGCGCTGTAGGCGTCATAGATGCGCGCCTTTTTCGAAATCCAGTGCAGCGGGGCGAAGCGCAGGCCATATTGGTCCAACTCCTTCGCCAGCGCCGTGTCATTGCCCACTGACGGCCAGATCGAGATCATGAATTTCATGTGGAGTTCGTGGATCGCCCGCGTCATCCCTTCGGGGTCCGGATAGCGTTCCGGGTTCCAGATCATGCCCGACCAGGTGCCATCCTTGTCGCTGCCCCAATATTGCCAATCCTGCACGATGTAATCGAGCGGGAAGCCTTCCTTGCGAAAGGAGCGGGCGACCTCGACCAGGCGGTCTTGCGTCGGGTATCGCTCCTTGCTCATGAACAGGCCGAACGCCTGTTTGGGATACATGGGCGCCTGACCCGTCAGCCGGCGATAGGCGCCGACCACATCGTCCATGCCGTCGCCCGCCATCAGATAATAGTCGACGCCGCCCGGCGCGTCCTCGGCCCACAAGCGCGCGCCCTGCGCATTGTCGGTAAAGCGCATTTGCGAATAGGTGTCCCATAGGACGCCATAGCCTTCGGTCGACAGCATGACGGGGATGATGATGCCGATATTGGTCTGGACGAGCAGCAGATCCTTGCCGCGCCGGTTCACCTCTGCATCGTCGGTAAAGCCGAAGCCGTAGATGCCCTCGCCGGGTTTCAAGGTGAAGCGATTCTCGACCTCATAGGTCGGGGAGTCAGCGACGGTGCGTGCGGTGATGGACTGCGGCGCGCCGGCTTTTTCGCGCGTCAACAGCCGACCCTTTGCGTCGAAGAAGCTGATTGCCCCGTCGCGCTTGTCGATCGCCACCCGCACCTTGTCGCCAGTCAGGCTCAGCGTTGCGTCCGATTCCGCCACGGCAAAGCGGACTGGCTGGGGCGTTTGGGTGACGACCAGGCTTGGCTGGCCCCAGTGTGACTGGCCAAGGCTTGCATTTACGCGCACGACGTCCGGCCCGTAGAAAAGGACCGTCTTGACCGTTCCGTTCAGTTGAAACTGAACGCCGTTCCGCAACTGGACGAAATGGAAGGCGGGCGAGGACGCAATCGCGACATTGGCGATCTCGCCGGTCGCGGTAAGCCCGCTATGGACCTCTTCGGCCGCTGCTGGCAGCGCAAGCGCGAGACCAACAATCGCCACAGACAAGCATAACCGATTCGGCATCCTGACCCTCAAATTGTATGAGTAGTTTTTCCGGCTATGTCATGACTGAGACGTCAGTTCAAGGTGAGAGCGAAAACCGCAGGGCCAGGGGCAACACGCTGTTGAGCGGCGGTTGAATGATGGAGACATGGCATTCAAGTGTGCGCAGTTGACGCATATTGGCCATACGCCTGTGGGCAGCGGGTCGTCATGTCCTGCTGATATGGCGCATTCAATCATCGACCCGGTATGAGACCAAATGCATGCCAACCGGTCGGCTTTCATATTGACGAACTGGTTATCCGATTATACTCATACAAATATATTTGCCCGTAAATGTGATGGGCGCAGGATCGGACGGGCGCGGTCATCACCGTCAGCCACCCGACAGAGAGGATAGTATGACGATCACCCGACGTATGGTGATAGGTGCCGGTGCGGTTCTGGCGACGGTGCCCGTACGAGCGTTGGCGCAGTCGGCGCCCGCCGACGAAGTGATCGACCTGTGGCCCGCTTCCCCACCCGGTGCATCCGGAAACAAGATCGCCCGCAAGGTTGACGATCAATCGCGTGATCCCGCCAAACCTGACCGCTGGATCAGCGGGATCGATCGGCCCTTCCTGGTCGTGCGCCGCCCGAAACATCCCAACGGTACTGCGATGCTGGTCGTTCCAGGCGGAAGCTACTGGTTCTTGTCCTATGACAATGAAGGGGTCAGTCAGGCCGATTGGCTCAATGCGCAAGGGGTGACCGCGTTCATCCTGATGTATCGTCTGCCGGGCGAAGGCTGGCGGCAGCGGGAAAATGTGCCCTTGCAGGACGCGCAGCGGGCCATGCGCCTGATCCGGTCGCGGGCGCAGCAGTTCGGCATCATGCCGGAGCGCGTGGGGGTGCTCGGTTTTTCGGCTGGCGGTCATCTGGCAGGATCGCTCGCCACATGCCATGCCGAGCCCGTCTATGCCCCGGTCGATGCGGCCGATGGCCTTTCGGCGCGGCCCGATATTGCCGGCCTCATCTACCCGGTGATCAGCGTCGATGCGCCGTTCACGCATGAGGGGTCTCGCGCGGCCCTGCTCGGTCAGAACCCGACGGAAGCGTCCCGCAAGGCGCGATCGGTCGAGCTGCGGGTCACGGATGAAACGTCGCCAGTTTTCCTGATGCACGCCGCCGACGATGGAGCGGTGCCGGTGGCCAACAGCATCGCCCTGTTTCAGGCGATGCAGGCCAAGGCACGGCCAGTCGCGCTGCATGTCTTCGAGCATGGTGGGCACGGATTCGGCGTGCGTTTGCCGGCAAGCGAACCCGCGTCCATATGGCCGACATTATTTGCGGCCTTCGCCGCCCGGCACGGCATTTTCCCGCCACAGCAGCATTGATCCTTCGTCATGCCAGACGGGAAATAACAGGTTTGAGAGGAAAGTCCGTGTCGGGCAGCCAGTCGCCGATTGTCCTCAAACGCAGGGAATTCATGGTGGCTGCGGGATCGGTCGCCGCGATGGCTCCTGTGGCGGGAGCCGAGGCGGCCAGTGTCAGGACCGGTCCGCATCCGGGCCTGCCAATGCCAGCCTCACGAACGGTCCTGCCCTCCCGTCCGGAGCCTGATGAGCCGGGACGCCTGCTGCTGGATCGCGCCTGGCAATTCCATCAGGGGGACATCCCCGCTCCTGAGATCAAGGGCCATGGCTGGAGCTATTCCAATGCCAAGGCAGGGCAGGCGCAAGGCGCGGCGGCAACCAATTTCGACGATTCGGACTGGCCGAATGTCGATCTGCCGCATGATTGGGCGGTGGCTATGCCGTTCGACAGCGACGCCAACCCGTCGCAGGGATACCGTCGACGCGGCTATGCCTGGTATCGGCGCACCCTGCGGCTGGAGCCGGAGGATCGGGGCAAATATCTCGAACTGCAATTGGGCGCGATCGCCACCCATGCGACGATCTGGTTCAACGGATCGGTCATCGCGCATAACTGGAGCGGCTATAACTCCATCTATTTGGACCTGACGCCAACCGCCCGGTTCGGCGATCATCTGAATAGCATCGTCGTGCGCGTCGATGCCGAAAAGATGGAAGGCTGGTGGTATGAAGGCGCGGGCATTTATCGCCATGTGTGGCTGGCGAAGCGTCCGCCGGTCTATATCGAGACTGATGGCATTCATGCCGATCCACGGCTGGGGCCGGACGGTCGCTGGAGCGTGCCCGTCACGGCGACGCTGGGCAACATATTGAAGGCAGAGGCAAATGCGACTTTCTCGGTCGAACTGACCGACGCCGGAGGCCGTGTGGTCGCACAGGGAAGCACTGGGGTAACGGTGCCGCCACTGGCCAGGCAGGAGGCTCATCTTGATCTGGCGGTACCAGACCCCAAGCTCTGGTCCGTCGATGCGCCCAACCTCTACACGCTGCGCGCCCGTCTGACGCGCGAGGGTCAGCCGGACGACCGGCGCACCCTGCGGATCGGCTTTCGCACCTTTCGCTTCGATGCCGACAAGGGCTTTTTCCTCAACGGCGAGCCGCTCAAGATCAAGGGCACTTGCAATCATCAGGATCATGCGGGCGTGGGCGTCGCCGTTCCCGATGCGCTGTGGGAATGGCGGATTGGGCGGCTGAAGGCGATGGGATCGAACGCGATCCGCTGTTCGCACAATGCGCCAGCGACCGAGTTGCTCGATGCGTGCGACCGGCTGGGGATGCTCGTCATGGACGAGAATCGCAATTTCAACACCAGCCCTGACTATATCGAGCAACTCCGCTGGCTGATCCGGCGCGACCGCAACCGGCCGAGCGTCTTCATCTGGTCGGTGTTCAACGAAGAACCGATGCAGGGCAGCGAAGCGGGCTATGAAATGGTCCGCCGCATGGTCGCCGAGGTGAAGGCGCTGGACGACAGCCGGCCCGTCACGGCGGCGATGAACGCGGGCCTCTATGCGCCGAAAAATGTCAGCCAGGCGGTCGATGTGGTGGGGTTCAACTACCAGCCCGGCGAATATGACCGGTTCCATGCCGCCAATCCTCACCTGCCAATGATCAGTTCGGAAGATACGAGCGCCTTCATGACGCGCGGCGCCTATGAAAGCGACCAGGCGGCGCACGTCTTTGCTTCTTATGACGATGTGCGGTCAAGCTGGGGCAACACGCATCGCGAGGCGTGGAAGGCGATCGCCACCCGCCCCTTCGTCGCGGGCGCGTTTGTGTGGACCGGGTTCGACTATCGGGGTGAACCCTCCCCCTATGAATGGCCGTCGGGGTCGAGTTTCTTCGGGATCATGGATCTATGCGGCTTTCCCAAGACCGCTTTCCTGCTCCATCGCGCGCAATGGGTGGACGACCAGCCGCTGATCGACATCGTGCCGCACTGGAACTGGCCGGGGCGCGAGGGACAGCCTGTCACGGTGATGGTGCTGACCAATATGGATCGGGTGCGGCTCGTCCTCAACGGCAAGACTATAGGCGAGCAGGACGTTGATCGGTTCGAGATGCCGCGCTGGCAAGTGCCCTATGCGCCGGGGCGGATCGAGGCGATCGGCTATCGCGGCGGGCGGGAGGTCACGCGCGCGGTGGTGGAGACGACAGGTGCGCCCGTGGCATTGCGCCTGACGCCAGACCGGATGCTGATGGCGGGCGACGGCGAGGACGTGCAGCCGATCACGATCGACGCGATCGATGCCAAGGGACGCCACGTCGCCACCGCCAATCTTCCGGTCAGCTTCACGATTTCGGGCGGGGAGATTATCGGGCACGGCAATGGTGATCCCAACAGCCATGAGGCGGAAAAGGGTGAAAGCCGCCGTCTGTTCAACGGTCTGGCACAGCTGATCGTGCGGACGCAGGCGGGCGCGGGGCCACTGGTGGTGACGGTGAACGCGCCGGGTGTGCGTCCAGCGCGGACTAGCATAGGCCGCCTTCCAGCGACCCCACGCGCTCAGGTTCCGCCGACGGCGTCGGTGCAGGTGATAGAGGGCTGGCGCCAGTCGCCCACTTTCCCCGAAAAGCCAGATCCGAACATGAAGCCTGCCGAAACCGACATGAACAGCTGGCTTTGGCTGGGCGCGGGCGAGCTTCAGGCCGCCCCGGAAGACAAGCGCTGGATCGTGCTGCGCACAAGCTTCACGCCGCGCCGCGGAGTGCAGGCGCGTGGCGGCATGCTGAAATTCGGCGGGATCATCGGTCGCGCGGAAATCTGGCTGGACGGCAGGCAGGTCGCAACCAAACCGGGATATGACGAGGCTGCGCTGGCCATTGCGCTACCACCGGGGAATGGCGAACGGATTGTGACGCTGCTGGTGGAAAATGAAGCCGCCAAGCCGGGGGGGCTGGTCCAGCCGGTCGCGGTCGCCAATCACTGATACCCCCGCTGGCCTGCGCAGCGCGATGTCCCAATTCACTTTGCTCACTCATGTGGCAGGCATCAGCCCCTTCGGAAGAGGGCGATGATGACATCCCGGTGATTACCACCGACCATTCGACTCCTCCATATCTGGATGATAACTCCGACATTACAGAATGATTCGGACGGTTTGGCGCACATAATATTTTGTAGCTGGAGGGGATTGAACATGGCGGGACGACTTCGAGTCTGCATCCTGACGCCCGCCATGGCTGGAAGATTCCTCCGGGTGCAAGCTCTCGACGAAATATGTTATCCTTTAACGTTCGCCATATGTCTCTACCGCGGCAAAAAGCGGATGCTTTTTGCCTGATATTTTGTGCGAGAAATAAACACCGAGTCGAGGATGGGGAATCGGCGTGCCGATCCGTGGAACTCCCCAGTTGGCCGGGGTATTGGGAGGGGAGCACGCATGCACGGAACCATGTCGACGACGGAGGTCTTCCTCATTGCGTTGCTGATCATTTTCTCGATCCCCTATCTCGTCTGGCGCATCGCCCGTATCGACTATTATGTGCCCTTGGTCGTCATGCAGATCATCGGCGGCGTGGTGCTTGGCCCCGGTGTCATCGGTGCGGCCTTCCCCGATTATTACAGCTTCGTATTTCGGCCCGAAGTGGTAGCCGCGTTGAACGGCATCGCCTGGTGGGGGGTGATGATGTTCGTATGGATTGCCGGCCTTGAGCTAGATTTGAGACATGCGTGGCGGCATCGTTATGAAACGGGTGTGACGTCCGGCCTGGCGCTGATGGTACCGCTTGTGTTGGGATGCGTGGCAGCCTTGGTGCTGCTGGCGCTTGACGACGGTTGGCGCGGCCCGCTTGGCGAAGATTGGCAGGTTGTGCTCGGCATCGGCATGGCTTGTGCGGTGACGGCGCTTCCTATCCTCGTCCTGTTTCTGGAAAAGCTCGCAATTTTGAGAGAGCCCCTGGGTCAACGGATCCTGCGCTATGCAAGCCTGGATGATATCGCTATCTGGGGTGTGCTGGCGCTGATCCTTCTCGACTGGGATCGCATCGGTCGGCAAGCGATGTTCATCATGGCCTTCGTCGCTGCGGCATGGCTGGTTCGTCGGGTGGTCCCGCGGCTGGCTGAGCGCGATCGCTGGTATGGCGCGCTTATCTGGCTCGCCGCCTGCGGGTTCGCAGCGGATTGGTGCGGACTGCATTTCATGGTCGGGGCTTTCCTTGCCGGTGCCGTGCTCGATGCGGAATGGTTCGATCGGGAACGGATGGACCTCTTCCGCGATCATGTCCTGCTGGCGGTCATGCCGGTCTTTTTCCTCAGCACGGGATTGAAGACGCAGTGGGACGTCGGGGGCATCGCCGTTTTCGGCGCGGCGGCGCTGCTGCTGATCGCTTCCGTTGGCGGCAAGCTGCTGGGTTTGTGGTGCGCGGGCCGCGTCCTGAAATGGCGCAAGGGCGAAGCCGCTCTTATCGGCTGGCTGCTCCAGACCAAGGCGCTGATCATGATCATCTTCGCCAACATCCTGCTGGACCGGCAGATCATTTCGCCGGAAAGCTTTACCGCCCTGCTTTTGATGGCAATTGCCAGCACGATGCTGAGCATCCCGCTGGCGGCGCCAAAGCTTCGGCTCTTGATGGCCCATCCGGGGGTTGCGCGGGACCCGGTCGAAGCGAACCGGCATCGATGAACTCAATGCCCCCGTCAGGCCGCATCTATGATGCTGAACGGATCGGCCTGCCCAAGGTCGAAATTGAAATTCTCTTGACAAAAGACGTACACAAAGGAAATGATAGCGTTATCATAATGTCTAGCGGGAGGAACAGTAGGTGAAGGACGCTTCCACAGCGGCAGATTTGCTGTGCGCCGACTGGCGGTCGGCGGTATTTGTCGGGCGAATTGCGACAGTTGCGGGACCGTCACCGATCCTCATCCGCGATGGCGAGGTCTATGATGTCGCGACCACGGCACCGACCGTCTCCGCGCTGCTTGCCATGCCTGATCCCGCCGCCGCAACGGGCGACCATCTGGGCGCGCTTGACGACTTGCTTCCCGCCTTGAAAATCCTTTCGCCCGTCGATCTGCAATGCGTGAAGGCCGCAGGTGTGACCTTTGCCGTCTCGGCGGTGGAGCGGGTGATCGAAGAACGGGCCCGTGGCGACGCCGATGCCGCGGCGGCGGTGCGCGCCAAGCTGGAAGACCGGATCGGGGGTAGCATCCGTTCCGTCGTACCGGGCTCGGCAGAGGCGGCTGTGCTCAAGACCGCATTGGCGGATGAGGGCCTCTGGTCGCAATATCTGGAAGTCGCGATCGGCCCTGATGCGGAAATTTTCACGAAGGCTCCCGTCCTTTCGACCGTCGGTTGGGGTGATGAAATCGGCGTGCGTTCGGATTCATCCTGGAACAATCCAGAACCTGAAATCGTCCTGGTCGTCGATCCGCGCGGGCGTATCATGGGCGCGACGCTGGGCAACGATGTCAACCTGCGCGATTTCGAGGGACGCAGCGCGCTGCTGCTGGGCAAGGCAAAGGACAATAATGCGTCATGCTCGCTTGGTCCGTTCATCCGGCTGTTCGATCAGGACTTTACGATGGATGATGTGCGCGATGCGGTGGTGGAACTGACGATCACGGGCAGCGACGGCTATCATCTGGCCGGTGTTTCTTCCATGCGCGAAATCAGCCGCGATCCCGAAGAACTCGTCCGTCAGGCGCTTAGCGAACATCAATATCCCGACGGCTTCGCGCTGATGCTCGGCACATTGTTCGCGCCGACGCAGGACCGCGACGTGCCCGGCCGCGGCTTTACCCACAGGACCGGCGACGTCGTGCGCATTTCCTCCGAGCGCCTCGCTACCCTGGTCAATCGCGTCACGACGTCGAAGAGCGCGCCGCCCTGGACGACGGGTATCGCCACGTTGATGGCTAACCTTGCTGGCCGTGGGTTGTTGCAGCCGCCTGTCATGCAGGACCATGCCTGACATGCGCCCGGCCCGTCGATTCCAATTCCCCGTTTCTGCCGGAGACCATCATTGTTGAAGCTCAAGACCCCGACAGCTGTGCGCGCTGTCTATCCCAGCCTGACGGACAAGCATGTGCTTGTGACCGGCGGCGGCGCCGGTATCGGAGAGGCGCTGGTGGAAGCCTTTGCCCGTCAGGGTGCCAGGGTCTTGTTCATCGACATTCTCGATTCCCCTTCACACGATCTTGTCGAACGGCTGAGCGGCGACGTGGCGCACGCGCCCTTGTACCGCTACTGCGACCTGCGCGACATCGAAGCGATCCGGCAGACGATTGCTGATGTTGAACGGGAACAGGGCGCAATCGACATTCTGGTCAACAACGCTGCCAATGACGACCGCCACAGCATTGACGATATTACCCCCGAATATTGGGACGACCGCATTGCCGTGAACCTGCGGCACCAGTTCTTCGCGGCGCAGGCGGTTGTTCCGGGAATGCGGCGTTCGGGTGGCGGCGCCATCATCAACCTTGGTTCGATCAGCTGGCATCTCGCGCTGGCCGATCTTGTACTCTACCAGACCGCCAAGGCGGGGATCGAAGGTTTAACCCGCGCACTGGCGCGCGATCTTGGGCCGGACAATATCCGCGTCAACACGATCGTTCCGGGCAATGTCCAGACTCCGCGCCAGATGCAATGGTACACGCCGGAGGGCGAAAAGGAGATCGTTGCAGCACAGTGCCTCAAGGATCGAATCCAGCCCGATGATGTCGCCGCGCTCGCCCTGTTCCTTGCCTCTGACGATGCGCGCATGTGCACGGGCCATGAATATTTTGTCGACGCGGGCTGGCGTTGATGCCTGGCCCTGTCGAACAGGCTTGCAAGGTCGGCGCGACGCTGGGCGAAGGACCCTATTGGTCCGAGAGTGAAGGCAAGCTCTGGTTCGTCGATATCAAGGAACAAAAGATACATCGTTTCGATCCGGGGGCGGATCGGCTCGAAAGCTGGAATGCCCCTGCCCAGCCCGGCTGGATTTTTCCGACCGACAGCGGACGGATGGTGGCGGGCCTGCAAAGCGGCATCCATATGTTCGATCCGGCAAGTGGCAGCTTTGAGTTGCTCGCCGCGCCAGAAGCGTCCGAGCCCGGCAACCGGCTGAACGACGCCGTCATCGATCGTTTTGGCGCTGTCTGGTTCGGCAGCATGGATGATGGCGAGACGCGGTCGACGGGCCGCGTTTACCGCTTCGCTGACGGGAAAGTCGTCGCCACGACCATCGCGCCCTGCGCGATCACGAACGGCCCTGCATTGTCCCCTGACGGCAGCACCCTCTATCATGTCGATACGCTGGGTGGATCCATCTACGCCTGTACGCTGTGCGATGACGGCTTGCCCATTTCCCAACGCCGTCTTGTCACCATCGACCCCGCACAAGGGTATCCCGACGGGCCGTCCGTCGATTCCGAAGGCTGCATCTGGATCGGCCTTTTCGGTGGATGGAAAGCCCATCGCTATGCCCCGACAGGGGAATTGCTGGACACCGTCAGTTTCCCCGTGGCCAATGTGACGAAGATCGCGTTCGGCGGTGCGGATCTTTGCACGGCCTATGCGACGACGGCGCACAAGGGTTTGTCGGCGGCCGAACGTGCGCAGCAGCCGGGTGCGGGCGACCTTTTCAGTTTCCGTGTGGATGTGCCGGGCCTTCCGGCACCCAAGGTCGCCCTGACCGCCAGCTAGATCAAAATCGTTGCGCAATGTTCCGACGGAATGGTGCGCGCCATGGGGGAGAGAAGGACATGCCCGAAACCGCGTCGGCGCAAGTCAATATCCCACGGCGGCAGTGATAAACGAATAAGGAAAGGAAGACGGACGTGATCCCCATTTTGCTGGCAGCCGCGACTGCGCCGGTGGCCGTAGCGTCGCCCGACAAGAGCATCGTCATCAGCGTCGCCCCCGATGGCAAAAGCTATTCGGTGACTCGCAAGGGTGAAATCATCATCCGCAATGCGCCGCTGGGCCTGGAGATGGCGAACGAGCCGCAATTCTCCAACCTCAAGTTCGTCGATGCCAGTAAGCAGGCGGTCAATCGCACGATTCCGCTCACCGCCACGAAGGCAAGCGAGGCCAAAGATCATTATAACGGCGCTGTCATCCGTTTTCGCGAAAAGGGCGGCAGCGGGCGGACCATGTCGATCGAGGCGCGCGCCTATAATGAGGGCGTTGCCTTCCGCTACGTTGTTCCCGGCGGCAAGCCGGTCGCCATCGCTGGCGAAAAAACCGGCTTTCGCCTGACTGGCGACACGCGCTGCGAGGTGACCGAATTTGCCAGTTCGCACGAGTTGCCATGGAGTTCGATGACGATCGCGGCGCTTGATCGGGCCAAGCTTTATGACCTGCCCATGGTCTGCGCCTCATCCACCGGACGGACCCATTTCGCCTTGGCTCAGTCGGGGATTGCAGGCTATGCAAGCTCGGCGTTGCAGCCGGTCGAGGGCGGGTTAGACGTTCATCTGTTTTCGCCCAAGGATCGCCCGAATGTGGCTGTCCGGTCCGCTGATGGTCTGCACAGCGCGTGGCGGGTCATCATGGCCGGCGACCGTGCAGGCGACCTGATCGCCTCCCCCATCATCGGCAATCTGTCGCGGCAGGCCACTGGTGACTTTTCCTGGGTAAAGCCGGGCAAGGCGGCGTGGGACTGGTGGTCCGGTCCGTCGACGTCGGAAAAGCCGAGCATGGATCGGTATCGCCGCTTCATCGATTTCGCGGCGCAATCGGGCTTTCAATATTTCATGGTCGATGCTGGCTGGGCCTATAAATCGGGCGAGTGCTGCGGGGTCGAACCGAACCCGGATACCGACATCACCCGCGCCGAACCCGGCATCGATATCCCCGCTCTGGTGCAATATGCCAGGAGCAAGGGCGTGGACCTGCTGCTGTGGGTGCATTGGGCACATCTCAATTCCCGCATGGACCAGGCGCTCGACCTCTACCAGCGCTGGGGCGTCAAGGGCGTGAAGGTCGATTTCATGGAGCGCGACGACCAGGAGATGGTCGCTTTCTATGTGCGCGCGGCGGAAGCGACGGCAAAGCGGCATTTGCTGCTCAACATGCACGGCGCCTTCCCGCCTTCGGGGCTTCAGCGCACCTATCCCAACTATATCACGCAGGAAGGCGTGATGGGCGCTGAATGGAACAAGTTCGGCTGGGGTCGCATAACGCCAACCCATAATGTGAAGCTCACCTACACGCGGATGCTGCTGGGGCCGATGGATTACACGCCTGGCGGGTTCCGCAATGGCGCGAAGGCCGCAGGACCCGGCGATGGGTCCATGCCGACGACGCTGCATACGCGCGGACAGGCGCTGGCCCAATATGTGGTGTATGACAGCCCGCTCCAGATGGTGTCGGACAAGCCGGAAGCCTATGCGAACGCCAGCGGCTTCGATTTCATCGAGCAGGTGCCGACTGCCTGGGACGAAACGCGCTTCATCGATGGCACGCCGGAGAGCCATATTGTCCTTGCCCGTCGCAAGGGGAAGGAATGGTATATCGCAGCCATGACCAACGAGACGGCGCGGCGCATCGAAATCCCGCTGTCTTTGTTGGGGGCCGGTCGCTTTGAAGCGACGCTCTGGCAGGATGGTGCTTCGGCCAACGATGTGGCGCGCACGACGCGGCAGGTTACCAGCGGTGATAGGCTGTCGGTCCAGATGAGCGCTGGGGGCGGTGCTGCCATCCATATCCGACCCATCCGCTAACTGGTGCGACACGCCAGCCTGGGCTCCACCAAAGGACAATCGTGATGATTCCCCTGCTACTGGCGGCAGCAGCGCCCGTCGCCATTCTGTCGCCCGATCATAGCATTGCCATCAGCGTAGCACCGGATGGCAAAAGCTATTCGGTGACGCGCAAGGGCGAGATGATCGTCAAGGATGCGCCGCTGGGCCTGGACATCGCCAATGAACCGGACTTGGGGCCGCTGACGCTCGTTGATGTCGCGAAGCAACGGGTGGACCGCACCATTCCCCTCGTCGCCACGAAAGCGAGCGAGGCCAGGGATCATTATAATGGTGCGGTCATCCGCTTTCGCGAACGTGCGGCAGGCGGCCGGACCCTGTCGATCGAAGCGCGCGCCTATAATGAAGGGGTGGCCTTCCGTTATGTCTTGCCCGGCGGCAAGCCTGTGGAAATTGCCGGTGAGGAAACCGGGTTCCGCCTGGTCGGCGATCCGCAATGCGAAGTCTCGGAACTGACAGGCTCGCACGAACGGCCGTGGCAATTGAAGGCGGTGTCCGCGCTGGATCGCTCGAAGCTCTACGATCTTCCCATGCTTTGTGCGTCCGCATCGGGCAAGACGCATTTCGCGCTTACCCAGGCCGGCATAGGCGGCTATGTTGGCTTTGCTCTGAAGCCGGTCGCAGGTGGCCTCGACGTTCGCCTGTTCCCGCGCAAGGGACGCCCCTATGTGGCGGTGCAATCGCCTGACGGCCTGCACAGCGCCTGGCGTGTCATCATGGCGGGCGACCGCGCGGGCGACCGCGCGGGCGACCTGATCGCCTCCCCGATTGTGGGCAATCTCTCGCAACAGGCCAGTGGAGATTTTTCCTGGGTCAAGCCGGGCAAGGCGGCGTGGGACTGGTGGTCGGGCCCGATGGAAACGCCGCCCCCTACCATGGACCGCTATCGGCATTTCATTGATTTCGCCGCGCAATCGGGCTTTCCCTATTTTTTGATCGACGCCGGTTGGGCCTATAAGACCGGCCAGTGTTGCGATCTGTGGCCCCATCCCGAAAATGACATCACCCGCGCGGAGGCGGGCATCGATATTCCTGCCCTTGTGCAATATGCGCGGGGAAAGGGCGTAGACCTGCTGCTGTGGGTGCACTGGCTCCCCCTCGATGCGCGGCTCGACGAGGCGCTCGACCTCTACCAGCGCTGGGGGATCAAGGGCATCAAGGTCGATTTCATGGACCGCGACGATCAGGAGATGGTCGATTTCTATGTGCGGGTCGCGGAGGCCACAGCGAAGCGACATATGCTGCTAGACATGCACGGCGCCTTCCCGCCTTCGGGGCTTCAGCGCACCTATCCAAATTATATCACGCAAGAGGGCGTGATGGGTGCGGAACATGACAAGTTCGCCTGGGGCCGCGTAAACCCGGCCCATAATGTGAGGCTCGCTCATACGCGCATGCTGCTAGGGCCGATGGATTACACGCCGGGTGGGTTCCGCAATGGCGCAACAGCGCCAGGACCGCGCGACGGCTCCATGCCTACATCGCAGCACAGTCGCGGCCAGGCGCTGGCAATGTACGTGGTCTATGACAGTCCGCTGCAAATGGTGTCGGATGCACCCGAAGCCTATGTGAATGCCAGCGGCTTCGATTTCATCAAGCAAGTGCCGACCGCTTGGGACGAAACCCGCTTCATCGAAGGCACGCCGGAAAGCCATATCGTCCTCGCCCGGCGCAAGGGGAGGGATTGGTACATCGGGGCCATGACGAACGGAACCGCGCGGCGCGTCGACATTCCGCTCTCCCTGCTGGGATCGGGACGTTTTGAAGCGACGGTCTGGCAGGACGGCGCCTCGCCCAACATGGTGGATCGCACGGCGCGGCAGGTCACCAGCGGCGATACGCTGTCGGTCCAGATGAGCGCCGGGGGCGGTGCCGTCATCCACATCAGGCCCGTTTCCTGAACCATGCTGACGCAACAAAATAGGCCGCCATGCTCAGTAAGCATGGCGGCCTTCCTGTCATTTGTTACGATTCTCCGCAGGTATCATTTCCCACCCTCGGAGATGCGGACCGTTCGCCGCGCCATGCGGCGATCCGGCCGCTGCCCGCCATCATTGTCTGGCCGGAGGATCGACATTCCCGACCGGCAGATTGGGGAGCGGGGCGTTAGGGTCATAGGTCCAGAGGGCCTCGTCCCGCAGGTCACCCGACGACAGAGCGATCCGGTTGCTTCCCGGCGTCAGGGCCACGTCGGTCCAAGTCGCCACATGATCGACCACGGGGACTTCGGGATAGGATCGATCGTTCACGCTCAGGCGAACCGACGACTGATTGCTGTACGCGCGGACCGTCACCCGATCCCGCGTCCGGTAGCTGTGGCGGCGTTCGGTCAGGTGCAGCATCGGCCGGTCGGACCAGTTTGCCTGATACCAGTAATAGGCGTCCTTTTTGACCGCACGGTCATATGTCACCAATCCCTTGTCATTGATGCCGCTACGATCCCCTTCGCTTCGCCCATCGGACGCCAGATCGAAGGCGACCCAGATGAAGGAGCCCCACAGATAGGGAAGATCCCGGATTCCGCGCCAGCTCTGTTCATGGGAAAGCGCCTGATATTGTTCGGGATGCCAGGCGCTGGTCGTGACAGGTGGGGCGGGGTCGCTTTCCTGCGCACGAATACCGCCACCCGCGCCATATTCGCCGATTGCGAAAGGACGGTCGGGGAAAGCGGCATGGAATTTCCGCGCCCAATCGCCCAGTGAGCCCTTCTGGTCGGGATACCAGCCGAAATAGCGGTTGAAGGCGCTGAGGTCTGCGACGAGCGCCTTGGGGTTGTCGTCATTCTGGCAGCAATGCGCATAGCTGGTCGGACGCGACGGATCGGCGGCTTGCGCCGTCGCCTGCGCAGCGCGCAGCAGGCGCAGCACATCGTCGCTTACTTCATAGACCTCGTTGCCAAGCCCCCAGACGGCGACGGAGGGATGTTGCGCGTTCTGGGCGATCAGTTCTCGCATTTGCTGAACCACATTGCGTTCGAAAGCCTCGCCCTTGTCGATCACGCCGTTCAGGGGGATTTCCGTCCACACCAGCAAGCCCCGGCGATCCGCCTCTTCATAGGCGCGCTGAGGGTGTTGGTAATGCACGAACCTGACCGCGGTCGCGCCCATATCGGCGATGATCTGCATGTCATCGGATATTTCCTCGTCAGTGACGGCTGTTCCCCGGCCGGGCCGCTGGGCGTGGAAATAGTTCACGCCATGAAGGCGATAGGGCTTGCCGTTCAGCAACAGCCCCTTGTCGGCGGTCACCTTGATCGAGCGGATGCCGAGCGGCAGTTCGATACGGTCACGGACCTTGCCCCTGGCGTCGGAAAGGGTGGCTACGACCGTGTAGAGATAGGGATCGGCGATGCCGTTCCAGAGGTGCGGGTTTGACAGCGCCATGTCTGCTGTCACCTCGCTCGTGCGGCCCGATCGCAAGCGGGTCCGGTCTTCCGCACGCGCGACTTCGCGGCCATCGGCATCGTGCAGGCTTATATGAAAGCGCACGCCTGCGTCGGCCTTCATATCGTTGGCCAGCCGCAACCGCGCGCGAATCCGGGCGGCGCCCGCCGTTACGTCAGGTGTGGAGACATAGACGCCGGGACCGCCGCTATCCTTCATGTCGAAATGCAGCGCATCGGCCGATACCAGCCAGACGCGGCGGTATAGCCCCCCGAAAACCGTGAAATCCCCACCCAGCGGAGCGATATCGGGCAGGCGGGTGCTATCCAAGCGGACAGCGACGCTGTTGCGGCCAGCCTGCAACGCATCGGTGACATCGAAGCGGAAGCGGGCGTAGCCGCCTTCGTGCCGACCGATCCGGCGACCGTTGACCCATAGGTCGGTGGCCAGCGCAGCGCCGTCAAATTCCAGGAAGTAACGGCGATCGGACGCCTTTACCTGCATCACGACATTCGTGCGATACCAGGCCGGACCCCGATAATAGCTGCCGCCATCATCGCCATCGCTGCCATTGAAGCTGTGGGGCAGGGTTACCCGCGACCAGCCTGAATCGTCAAAATCGGGCGACGCAGCATCGGGCGCATCTGCGCGCAGGAAGGACCAGACGGCGTCAATTGGCGTCCTTCCGCGCTCCGCCGCCAAGGCTTCGTCCATTGCCAACAAGCCAGAAAGACCGAGAAAAATCGACAGCAGAAGCTTGAAAGACGCCATCAACATCAAAAGAGACTCCGATACGATCGTTGATTCCGTTGTCGCCGATGAAGCCGGAAAGCTGCCCGACACATCCGTGACCGAGGTTCTCCAGCGCGTGTCCGGGGTCGCCTTGTCGCGCTTTGCCGTATCGCAGGGCAATCCGGCCTTCCAGATCGAAGGTAGCGGTATTTCTGTTCGCGGCCTTCCTTACAATTCCAGTATGCTTAATGGCCGCCAAGTGTTCAGCGCCAGCGGCGCAAGTGCCATCAGTTGGAACGACATTACGCCTGAACTGATGGCTGCTGTAGACGTTTACAAAGCGTCGCGCGCGGACCTTATTGAAGGCGGCGCGTCGCTGGTCGATCTTCGCACCCGCGTCCCGTTCGATCTCAAGAAGCCGGAAATCGCGGTCACGATTGGCGGCAGTTACGGGGATCTGAGCGAGAAATATTCTCCTAATGCGTCCATTCTCTGGTCAAAGACCTGGGATACCGGCATCGGTCAGTTCGGTATACTTCAAGACTTCGCCTTCGCGCGCTTGCAGGCGCAGAGCAGCGATATGAAGATGAGGACCTATTTTGCCGAGCATGCGCCGGGTTCGCCTCTGGTTGTTACCCGGCCCGATGGGGCGGGCGGTACCGTCGACGTGCCCGATGTGGGCCTGATTCCATACGGATATGATTGGAGCAACAGCCAGTATAAGCGCGATCGCATTGGTGCCTATCAGGCGCTGCAATGGAAGCCCAACTCCGACCTGACGTTCACCAATACCTTTTTCTATTCGCAATATGACGTGGATAGTCTGAGTTCCAATGGCGGATTTGGTGCAAGGCCGTCTGCATCGGCTGTCTATATTCCGGTCGATCCCGTTTATGATGATAATGGCGCGATGATTGCGGGTTCGCTGCGCTATGGTGCGACGGGTCAGGTCGTGTACGGTCAGGGCGGCAACACCTGGCTGGGGCAGTATTCTCCTGGATGGTCGCCGCGGCCGGATCTGGATTGCGGATCCCAGGCCGGATATGGCGGGCCGGTTTCCACGGCTACGGCAGACTGGGCTAACGGTGTCTATGGCTGCACGGAACCGCTGACCAATTTGCAGGGCTTCACCGGTTCGCGATCGGTCGGCAAAAGCAAGAACTCGACCATGGACATCAGCCAAAGTTTTGTCTGGACACCCGGTGATCGCGTAAGAATTCGTGGTGCGCTGCAATATGTGAAGTCTCAGGCCAAGAGCAAAAACATATTCGCCACGATCGTACAGGAAGATCCCAATCTTTCATCGGCGAGTTTTGATCTAAGGGGCCCCATTCCCGTTGTCGGCGGATTTGATGCGGATGCTCTGGCGAATACGGAAACTGCATTCTGGTCCAGCATGGCCTATAGTGGCGTGGACAATGAAGGCCGCATGCTCGCGGGCAATCTCGACCTGGATTATGATTTTGGCGACGATTCCTTCTTCAAGAGCGTATCGGTCGGCGCGCGGGCATCGGTACGTAACGAAGATGATAATTTCATCGGAAATTACTGGGCGCCGTTAGCGCAGCCTTGGGCTGGGCTTAAATATTATCTTTCCGGGGATAGAGCGTCGCCGCTTGGATCTTCCGACGATTACGAACTGCACGATTTCCCCAATTTCTTTGGCGGTGCGGTGCCGTCGCCGGGCGCTGTTCTGCTTCCCAGCGCAAAGCTGATGAAGAATTTCGATTGGTATCGTTTGCAGTCAGCGTATAACACCGCCTTGAACGTTACGAACCCTGATGGGTCGATCACCCCCGGAACGCGGGATGAATATTACGACCAGTTCCTCCAGAATCAAAACGGGGTTACCGATACAAAGGTACAGAATTTCGCTGGATATGTTCAGATGAGGTTCGGACGTGAAGCGACCGGCTCTGTCCCTCGTTTCACGGGCAATATCGGCGTGCGATTGATTGGCGCCAAGCTACGAAGCTTTGGTCAACTCTCACAGAATCAGGCCTCGAATTTCTATCTGGATGAAGCATCTGCGGCAGCAGCCGCTCAGGCCGAATTCAATGGTCAAGACCCTGATCCTACGACGATTTTCAGTACGCCTCAGTCCAGCGTGCCCAGGACGATCGAGTATAGCTATTTCCGGGTTCTGCCGTCGTTCAACATCAAGTTCGACCTGTCCCCGCAGGTTATCCTGAGAGGCGCGGCATCCGAATCCGTGTCTCCGCCCAATCTCGATGCTATTCGTGCCGGCGGTAATATTAACCCGACCACGATGACGATTACCTATGCTGCTCCAGGAGGTGGCGATCCTGTTTCGCAGCCGATCCTGACCAACTTTGTCAACCAATCGTCGGGTGCCCAGTTGAAACCGGTGATGATCCGCAGCCAGGATATCTCTCTTGAGTGGTATCCCCGTGGCGGCACGATGTTGTACCTGAATCTGTTTGCCAAGCAGGTACGGGATCAGGATGTATTCACGGCTTTCACGCAGGTGCAGCCAACGCCGATTGTCAACGGCAATGGCGAGACGGTGACGGTCGATATTCCGTGGACCTATCTGCAAAATCAGACGACGACGGAAAAATCACATCTTCGTGGGTTTGAAGTAGGCGCACGCACCTTCTTTGACAAATTGCCAGGTCTTCTCAGCGGGTTCGGCGTCAATCTGAACTTCACCTTTGTCGACAGCAAGAATCCCGGGCCGATGGCCACCGATGTTCTGGGTAATGATTTTGATAAACTGCCAATTTTCAACCTGTCCAAATATGCGTACAATGCCGAGTTGCTGTATAGTAAAGGTCGGGTGAACGCGCGGGCGGCTTATAACTGGCGTTCAAAGCAATTACTCTCCACAAACGCCAATCCACTGTCTTTCGCGACCTCCGGCGGCAATCCTTACTGGGCAATTTTGAGCCCTACGGACTATAGCGAGACATATGCGTTCGAAGTTTTCAATATGGTTCCATTGTGGGGCGCGTCGGCTGGGTATCTTGACCTGAGTTTTGACTATAAGTTCAGTGACAAGGTGACACTCAACGCGGCGTTCAACAATGTCCTGAATACGAAGTCACGGACGTATCAGGAGCCGCTGCCGGGTGTGTTTTTGCCCTATAACACGAACATAAGCGATCGACGGGCCAATGTGACGCTGCGTGCTCGCTTCTGATGAACTGCTGCCGGGTCTTGGTAGGTTATGAGCCTATCAGGACCCGGCGATATTCAAGATGCAGCGGCGCTCTTAGGACCTTGTGTGAACGATGTTAGTAGCGCAGCTTGTTTCGGCGGCATGACGAAACCGCCGCAGAAGTTGATCGGCGTATCCGGATAGAAAGAACGGGCGGCCCATGCGAGATGAAAAAAACACGCTAAATCCGAACGCAGTGCGCAAGGTTGTGATCGCGGGTGGCGGCACGGCAGGATGGATGACGGCGGCCGCCATGAGCGTCGACCTGGCCGGTGCTGGCGTGGAGATCGAGCTGATCGAATCTCCGGAGATCGGTGCGATCGGTGTTGGCGAGGCGACCGTTCCATTCATCCATCTATTCAACAAGATGCTCGGCATTGATCAGGCCGACTTCATGAAACAGTGCAACGCGACATTCAAACTGGGTATTGAATTTATCAATTGGGGCAATTTGAACGAAAGCTACTTTCATTCATTTGCCCATTTCGGACCAAATTTCAAAGATGTGTCCTTCTACCATATGTATTTGCGCCAAGCTGAACTCATGGCGGCCAAAGGCGTGGAAACAGTTCTGGAAGACAGCAACGTCGGGGCGGTCGCCGCGCGCAACAACCGCTTTCGTCACCCGCAGACGGTAGAAAAGTCAGGCCTGCCCTCGCACTTTTATGCCTTCCACTTCGACGCCACGCTATATGCCAGCTATTTGCGAGATTTTGCGACCCAGCGCGGCGTGCGGCATGTCAGCGGTCGGATTATCGATGTCGAACAGAATCCGGAAAATGGTTTCATCCGATCGGTTCGTCTTCAGGATGGACGCGAATTCGAGGCTGACCTGTTTGTCGACTGCACCGGGCTATACGGTCTGTTGATCGAAAAGGTGCTGAAGAGCCCATATGAGGAATGGTCGCACTGGCTTCCTTGCGATCGGGCGGTTGCCGTACCCAGCGCCAGGGTGGAAGCACCGGTCCCCTATACAAAATCGACTGCCGAGGAATCAGGCTGGCGTTGGCGCATTCCGTTGCAACATCGCACCGGCAACGGAATGGTTTACAGCGGAGCCTTCGCCGAAAGTGACGATGCTGTTGAGGCAAAACTGCTGGATGTGCTCGACGGTAAAGCGTTGGCTTCTCCGCGGAGATTGCGTTTCACACCCGGCCGCCGTCGCGAAGTCTGGGTGAAGAATTGTGTGTCCATAGGATTGGCTTCGGGTTTTCTCGAACCGCTGGAATCGACGAATATTCATCTCGTTCAATCCTCTATATTCAAGCTGCTTTCCTATTTCCCCGACAAGAATTTCGCTCAAGCGGAAATCGACGCATTCAATGCGGACATGCAGAAGGAAATCGAGCAGATCCGGGATTTCATCATCCTTCACTACAAGGTGACGGACCGGGAAGACACGCCATTCTGGAAATATTGTAAATATATGGCGGTGCCCGATACGCTGCAAAGGCGGATCGATATGTTCAAGCCGCACGGCCGCCTGTTCGTAAAGCCGGATGAGTTTTTTAATTATAATAGCTGGCTGTCGGTGATGCATGGCCAAGGTCTTCGGGCAAATGGCCTTGTGCCTCAGCTGGATAGACTCACCGACCAGGAAGTCTTGGCTTATTTTGAAGCCTTCAACGGCAGGGTGCGCTCAGTGGTGGGAGCCATGCCCCTGCATGGAGACTATCTCCATGCTTTCGCCGGGGCGTCTGAACATACTCCCGTTCCGGCCTTTGGCGAACTTTAGTCGAAACGCAATCACATGGAGTGTCGCAGTGAAGAGTAACCGCAAGGACCAGTTCGTGTTTTTCGGCTCCAGATTCCTGACATGCGCCGCTGTTGTGAGTTTCTCCGCCGTCGGCGCATACGCGAAGGTGGCCGCTCCCCTTACCATTTGGGCGAAGGCTGATGTCAGCTACGACCAGTTCAACGCTGAGGCTCTAGAATGCGGGATGCAAGGGCTGGCTGTGAACATCGATAATACCGAGGAAGTAAAGGCTTTGGCGCAGGCATCCAAGCAGCTGGAAGCGATAGATGCCTCCGCTCAGGCCGCCTTAGGCCGTGATGCCGGGCAGATGGGCGACACGCAAGCTGGAGCGGGCTCGATCCGAGTGCATAACGGGCTGGATATTGCTGCGCGTCAGGCTGCGGATCAGCAAGCCGTGATAGCCGCCACCCGGCCCGAGGAGCAGTATGCTGGGATCAAGAAAAAGATGTTCACGGTCGTGCGCAAATGCATGCTTGATCGCGGTTACGCCAAAATCGTCCTGACCGCGGATCAGCGCAACGAATATAGCAGCATGAAGGGCGGCGCCGATGCGCGTCGGAACTATATCCACCAATTGGCCAGCGATCCCCAGGTGCTCGAAACCCAGCGAGAAACGCCTGCGCCGTAAAGCGGTCCACACTCTGGTTGGCTGCGCCCGCTCCTTCAGGCGTTCTGCCATCCGCGGCGGAGAGGCCGATGAATCGACTAAGGAAATGGTTGACGCCGCCAGCAGCGGCGTTTCTTGGCATGGCTACGGTCATGTCGGTGCAGGCCGCCAGTCGCCCCGGTGAGGAAAGGCCGGCGTCGATCGCGCGCCTGCGCAGCAATTTCAACGCCGACTGGCGCTTCCAAATTGGCGATGCGCCCGGTGCCAAGGAGGCGGGATATGACGATCGTGCGTGGCAGCCTATTGGCCTGCCGCACAGCTTTGGCATCCCATATTTCCAGGCGTCCCAGTTCTACACCGGCTATGGTTGGTATCGGAAACGTCTGACCGTGCCCGCCGCATGGCGCGGCCGACGGATCGCCCTGGAATTTGAGGGTGCCTTTCAGGACGCTGAAATCTTCGTCAACGGCATCCCTGTCGGGCGTCATCGCGGCGGCTATACCGGCTTTTCCGTCGACATAACATCGGCCGTGAGGACCGGCGAGAATAGCATCGCGGTGCGCGTCAACAATCTATGGGACCCGACCCTCGCCCCACGAGCGGGCGAGCATGTGTTTCAGGGTGGCATTTATCGAGACGTCTGGCTGGTGACGACCGATCCGGTGCACGTCGCCTGGTACGGCACCAGGGTGACGACGCCTGCACTGTCTGAACGAAGCGGCAGCGTTGCGATCGATACCGAAGTGCGCAATGATGGCGGCAAGGCCGTGACCGTATCGCTGCGCACCGATATCCACGATCCGGCCGGCAAGATCGTTGCAACGATGAACGATCGCGGACGGCGGCTTGAAGCCGGTGCGCTCGCCACGTTGAGCCAGTCGTCCGGGCCGATCACGGCTCCAGCACTTTGGAGCCCGGAAACACCCATCCTCTACAAGGCGGTGACCACGGTGCTGGCCAATGGCCGGCGGGTGGATCGATACGAAACGCCATTCGGGTTCCGCTGGTTCGAATGGACCGCCGATCGCGGTTTTTTCCTGAACGGGAAACACCGCTATTTGAAGGGCGCGAACGTGCATCAGGACCAGGCTGGTTGGGGCGATGCCGTGTCCAACCGCGCCATGGAACGCGACGTGCAAATGATGAAGGATGCCGGTTTCGATTTCATCCGCGGTTCGCACTATCCCCACGATCCCCACTTCGCCGAGGCAACCGACCAGATCGGCATGTTGTTCTGGTCCGAAGCGTCGTTCTGGGGGATTGGCGGTTTCGGGCCTGACGGAAGCTGGATGTCCAGCGCCTACCCGGTCGATCCCAGATACAAGGCGGGCTTTGAAGAGAGCGTCAAGCAGCAGTTGGGGGAGATGATCCGCATTTCCCGCAATCATCCGTCGGTCATCGCCTGGAGCATGAGCAACGAGCCATTCTTCTCGGCGGGCGAGGTCATGCCGGAGGTGCGGCATTTCCTGAAGGATCTGGTCGCGTTGAGCCATAAGCTTGATCCTGCAAGGCCCGCCGCAATCGGTGGCGCGCAGCGCGGTGAGATCGACAAGCTGGGCGATGTGGCCGGTTATAATGGCGACGGGGCTGCGCTTTTCCCCAATCCGGGCATTCCCAACATGGTGTCGGAATATGGCTCCACCATGCTGGATAGGCCCGGCGAATTCGATCCAGGCTGGGGCGACTTGCCCAGAACGCCCGGCGCGGCGGAGGGGGAAGGGGATTACCCCTGGCGCCTAGGGTGGCGGTCGGGTGAAGCTGTCTGGGCCGGGTTTGATCACGGCTCCATCGTGGGACGCAAATTCGGATCCATGGGGGTGGTCGACTATGCCCGCCTGCCCAAACGCAGCTATTATTGGTACCGTCAGGCCTATCGCGGCGTCGCGCCGCCCCAATGGCCTGTACAAGGTGAGCCAGCGGCGCTGCGCCTGACGTCTAACAGCGCAGTAATCGAACGGGCCGATGGGACCGATGACGTGCATGTGGTTGTCACCGTGCTCGACGCGCAGGGCCGCGCGCTGAGCAACAGCCCGCCTGTAACGCTGTCGATCGAATCGGGGCCGGGCGAATTGCCCACCGGCCGGACGATCCGCTTTGCGCCTGACAGCGACATTCCCATCCGCGATGGGCAGGCGGCCATCACGATGCGGAGCTGGCAATCGGGGAAGAGTATTTTGCGCGCCCGTTCGCCCGGCCTCAAGGACGCAATACTGACGATCGAAACGATCGGCGGACCGGCATTCGTCCCCGGAGTAACGCCGATTGCGCCCGATCGACCTTATACCGAAGCCAAGCGAACCGACGCTGAATTCATGTTCGCACCCGATGCCAGTTTTGGGAAGGATAACCCGACAGGCGCGAGTTCCAGTGAACAGGGGCATTCATCCCGACTGGTCAATGACGGCGATCCGGGAACGTCGTGGATGGCGGCGAAGGGCGATGATGCGCCATGGGTTTCGGTCAGTCCGGAAAAGATTCTGCAGTTCCGAAAGCTGGAAATCATTTTCCCGCAGCCCGGCAACTATCGCTTCGTCGCTGAAGTGGAAGATCAGAATGGACAGTGGGTCGTCGTGGCCGATCAATCGGCAACCACTGAGACGGCAGAGAAGCGGATCATCGATGTGAAACGGGTCGTCGGATCGCGCCTGCGGATGAAAATCATGGCGCCGGCTGGCGCTGCTGCGGGTGTTGCCGACATCCGCATCATCGGCGCGATGTAGGCTTGGCAACAGGGAAGAGAGATTTTCTCTTTCAGTTCAGAATGAATGAAAGGCACTTTCCAATGAAATCTCTCGCCGGGAAAATAACGGTCGCGACGATGGCTGCAATAGTCTCGCTAACGTCCGCGCAGGCGTCGGCACAGGGCACGCGCACAATTTCTGCCAACATGAAGTCGATTTCCGGGCCTATGAGCACGGTATGGCGGGATTGCGTGGGTTCGGGTCATGCAGGGCTGTTGCTGCGCAAGGAAAATCAGGACCAGATGCGCCTGGTGCATGACGAGACTGGTTTCGAATATATCCGCTTCCACGGCATTTTTACCGAATATACGGATGCTTATCGCGAGATTGACGGACGGCCCTATTATAATTTCGACCGGGTCAACCAGGTGTACCGCGAGGTGCTGAAGGCCGGTTTCAAGCCGATGATCGAAGTAAGCTTCATGCCCAAGGATCTGGCGTCGCAGGACCGCACCATCTTCTACTGGCGGGGCAATGTGTCGCCGCCCAAGGACTGGAAGAAATGGTCCGACTTCATCACGGCATTCGTCCAGAATCTGGAAGCCAATTTCGGCAGGAAAGAGGTCGAAAGCTGGCGCTTCGAAATGTGGAACGAGCCAAATCTCGACGGGTTCTGGGTCAATGCCGACCAGCAGGCCTATTTTCGTCTCTACGGGGAAACGGTGAAGGCCATAAGGGGCGTAAACCCCGCGCTGAAAGTTGGCGGTCCGGCTACCGCAGGCGTCGCATGGATTCCCGAATTCATCGCCTATGCCGACGCGAACAAGCTCCCTGTCGATTTCATCGCTACCCACACCTATGGTGTCGCGGGGGGCTTCCTCGACGAAAAGGGCCAGGGCGACAACAAGCTGGTGCCCGATCGAAATGCCGTGATCGGCGATATACGCAGGGCGCGCAGCCAGATTGATGCGTCATCCAAGCCGGGTCTGCCGCTCTACATTACGGAATGGAGCACCAGCTATAATCCGCGTGACCCCATTCACGATGCCTATCTGAGCGCTCCCTTCATCCTCAACAAGCTGAAAGGGACGGAAAAGGACGCCCAGTCGATGAGCTACTGGGTCTATTCCGATCTGTTCGAGGAAGCCGGTCCGCCGCCGACGCCATTCCATGGCGGCTTTGGCCTCGTCAACCGGGAAGGCATCCGCAAATCTGCCTTCTTCGCCTATAAATATCTGCATGCGCTGGGTTCGCAGGAGTTGCGCAACAGCGACCAGGAATCCTGGCTGACGCGCGATGGAGACAATTTCGCCGGGGTGATCTGGAATTATACGATCCCCGACCAGAAAGAGAGCAACCGCCCCTATTTCACTAAGGTCCATCCAGCGACGAATCTGGCGCCGGTTGACCTGAAACTCTCTTCGCTCAAGCCGGGCAGCTACAGGTTGCGGGTCTATCGCACTGGTTACAAGGCCAATGACCCCTATACGCAATATATGGAATGGGGCCGCCCTGACAAATTGACGTCGGACCAGATCAGCACTTTGCAGGGTCTGACCAGCGACGCGCCGGAGATCGACCAGACTGTCAAGGTGGGCGCAGATGGCGGCATGCGCCGCAGCATTCCGCTCCGAAGCAATGATGTATTGCTGGTGAAGCTTGAGAGAGCAGGTAACTGACCATCGCGGCTTTGATCCGGCACCCGTTTTAGGACGTCCCCGACAAGGAAGGACGGGCTATCGGCCTCGATCAGACGTTTTTCGGGTGATAGCGCAGATTTGCGCGGCCTTCATGAGGCTCGGACAGGTTTGGACTGCGAAAGTTCAAAACCTGTCCGAACCAGGATGGGTCTATGCCGCTGGCCGAGACGACGACCCCCGCGCATATTCTGCGTGAAATGGCCAACAGGCGACGGATGGACCGAGAGTGACGGCCGCGAGCGATATGCCTAAGGTGCGGCGGGGGCAGGGTGGTTCGACCGATTGGTTTCGTTCGCCAATCCGATCATCGTGCCAACAAAGCCTCCCGCCTTTTTCGTGCTGAGGAACGTTGCGTCCCCACCTGTCTGCAAAGGCCTCCATCCCGACCTGCCCCAGGCATAGGATGCGCTGAGCGCTCCACCGTCGATTGTCAGCTTGAGCCGGACTGTCCGTGCCCCGCGTGGCAGGACCACCGACGAAACAGCCTTCCCGGCCTGCGGATCGCCCGCCGTTTCGCAGCGCATGACGGCAATCTGCCGCTTGCCCTGACTTTTGATCACGCCGAGAAAGAGATAGGCATTATCGCTTTGCAGCGCGACGAGGCCTGCACGGTCGCCTTCATGGTCAGGCTCATAGTCCAGCGCGGTCGATACTTCTGCCGTCGCGTGCGCCTGTTTGCGCGCAATGAAGGCTGGCGCTGCGGAAAGATCGCCGAAGCGATGACCCGGCGCCAGGATCAGGCGGCCTTCACTAAGATCGTAAAAGGACTTGGCCGGTACGCGAATGCCCATCCAGCCCAGACCCAGACGCTTTTCGTCGAAATTGTCGACAAAGGAGAAATCGCCATTCTGCGGTGCGCCGGGTTCAGTCGCGCCCGCCGATGCTGGCTTGTCCAGAGCGAAAGGGATTGCTGTCCCATGTGGCAATATGGTGGGCCATCCGTCGGCCGACCAGTTGACGGGCAACAGATAGGTTTCCCGCCCGATATTATAGAAGGTTGGCGCGTAGGCGCGGGCTGCCAGAAAGACCGCCCACCAGTCACCTGACGGCGTGGTAACGAACTTTGCATGACCGGCGGCTTCGACCGGGTGGGGCCGCGTCGCCGGCAGATCGGCCTGCGTAAGGATCGGATTGCCCTCGAAGGCCTCATAAGGCCCGCCGATCATGCGACTGCGGAAAACGATTTGGGAATGTTTCTCGTCCGGCCCTGTGCCGCCCTCGGCAGCAATCAGATAATACCATCCATCTTTTTTGAAAATGTGCGGCCCCTCTGGCCAGAACAGATGCGGCGGATTTTCCCCGCCCCCTACCAGGGGGATGCGCGGCCCGACCGTCGTTTTGGCAACCGGGTCGAATACCTGAAGCCATAGAACCCGGTGTCCGGGAAATTTTGCAGGGCCGTCTGGCGGGCCATTGTTTACAATGTAGGCCGTTCCATCCTCATCCCAGAATAATGACGGGTCAATCCCGTCAAAATCCAGCCACACCGGATCCGACCAGGGGCCTTGCGGAGATTTTGCCGTAATCACGAAATTGCGGTTATTTGTCGAGACGATGTAGAAGGTGCCGTTATGATAGGAGATGTCAGGCGCCATGATGCCGCCCGAAACCCATTGATTTGAAAAATCGAACTGGCCGAAACGGCTTATGGCGTTACCAATCTGGCGCCACGTCACCAGATCGCCAGAGTGATAGATCGGTAGGCCGGGAAAGTTGGTGAAGCTGGAATTGACCAGATAATAGTCCCGCCCTACGCGGACGATGCTTGGATCCGGTGCATAGCCTGACAAGATCGGGTTGCGATATTGCCTTGGCCCCAGCGTAATTCTTTCCTGACTGCGACCGGCATAACTGAAATAGTCAAAGCGTGCGTCCCCGGCGGCGGCGCTCTGAGGCAGAACGGTGGTGAATGCGATGGTCGCAAGGGCGGTTAGCCTGATCATCGTCATCTCCGTTTCATTTGGTGTGTCCAGGCAGGTCGATGGACGGCACAGTCCAGCGTACCACGCTGCCATATGTCATTGCGTCGCACAGCCGGGAGGGGGGGCGGAGTTTGAACCGTTCCGGCCAATCACATGCATTCCCGTGATAACGGCTGCTATGGTAGCCTCTTGCGCACCCAATTATGTTGCCTCCGTCCCCCGCGAGCCGTTGATGGGGCGCTCTATTTCAGGGGTTTGGATGCGCCTTGGCCCAGTCCAGTGCGCCCTGCAGGGTGGTCACCCAGACATCGCTGCGATGGGCGGCGAGCCAGTCGATCAGTTCGCGGTGTGCCGCTTTGGAAACCTGAAGATAATCGCCGCCGACACCATGGAACAGATAGACGGCCATGCCGCCACCGGCTTCCGCCTCCTTGGCGAACTCGATCAGCTTTGCGCCCGTGACGCCCTCTTCGAACCCGCGCGAGGGCATGCGCATTGGGTCCATCTTTGCGACGTCGGCGCGCAAATTCTCGGGCGATGTGTAGACGCCGCGCACATATGTCACCAGCTTTGCGTCCCGCAACGCCTCCAGATAATTCACGCCGCCTGCCAGGGTTTGACCGCATGGCGACGCGAACCCATGGGTCGACTTGCCATCCAGCGAGGTCAGAAACACATTCTGTTCCTCAATCTCCTTCAGCATCTGCTCGGTTGTATAGACGTTGGATGTGTGGCTGAGATCGGTGGCGTTGCTGGAAGCTGGGCAGGCATGATATTTGGTATGGTTACCAAGTTCGTGTCCCTCTTTCGCCACATCGCGCCAACGCGACAGCGCGGAGGGTTTTACGCTGGCGAGGAAGAAGGTGGCCTTGAACCCGGCCTCGTCCAGTACCGGCACGGCGTTGTCGAGTTGGGAATCCAGCGCATCGTCATATGTCAGCACAATGGCCGCCTTGGCCCCATTGGGCCATTCATTTGCCGACGCCGCAGACACGCCGCACACCAGACTCAGCGCGAGCGCCAAAAATCTTTTCATTATCATCCCCTCGATCAAGCAGCTTATCGATTCTGATAGCGGTACCATAGACTGTCTGCCGGCAATACATCAATATGCTTTGATATGGGCTATGAGGATCGCCCTTCTAATGCCAATCGGCGTAAAACGGGAGGCGTGGAACTGTTGCTCGCCTACGCCGTTGCGGGACGGTGTAAGATGTCGGGTTTGCGACCTATCATTGGGACATCGTAAGTAGCGCTATTGCGGATCACGCGTGGCGCTCTTCCACTCTTAGTGATGAGGTTTCGTGATGGTGCAGATCATCCCCAGTCCCGAACCACCCCCGCGGTGCGAGCGGAAATTGCTCGTGCTACCCAACCTGCTAGTGTCGTGGCCAAGCGCTATGGCATCAGCCACGAGACGGTCCGCAAGTGGCGCCGACTTTGGGATAGCGCAGATCAGGCTGGTTTTTCCAGTATGGCTAGGCTTTGCCAGAAGGGTGGATGATCCGAGTCGTCATGCCCATCGGTAAAGCGCGGCGAAGCAAACCCCGCATCGCGGGCGAAGCGGCAGATCCAGTCGCGGTGTAGGAAGGCATCCAGATGTTCGGCAGGATGCCCGGTGCGTAGATGATCGAGATTAGCATTCCACACTCGGTCATGCTCGGCTTCTTCCAGTTCGAAGAAGGAGAAGATCATCTTGCCACCAGGTTTCAACGCACGAAAGGCGTCCAAGGTATAAAGATAGGACTCACCTGGATAGAGATGGGTGAAGACCGACCAGTGGAAGACTATGTCGAGCGAGGCGTCAGGCGCAACAATCCGGGGGGCGACGTTGAGCAGGACATCATAGCCCGGACATTGGCGGGCCAGTTCGTCGATCAGTTCTTGCACAACGTCCGCGCCGGTATAGCCGCCGTGCCATCCAGCGCGGCGTAGCGCCTGTGCTGTGCGGCCACAGCCGCAGCCTAGATCATAGACGGTCATACCGTCGGTCAGCCCATGATGCCGCAGAACTGCAACATGGCCATCGCCAATCGACACAAAATCCGCCATTGTCGGCGCGCCGATCGCCTGCGCCAGGGCCAAGGTCGGGTTGTGGGGAAGGGATTTCAGCTTTGCGCGGACGAGCGCTTGGTAATCGCGGACGGAATGGCTTTGATGGCCCTGCGCGGCGGAATGCTTCCTTCGAAGCAAGCGAGGAAGCCTGATCATTAACGTCTCCATGCGATATTGGACTGCGATTCCATGATGATGGACAGAAATTGCAACTGCAGCAAGGATCGTTATCAGTCCGATCCGAACAGATCCCGCGTAAAGATCTTATTCGAAGTCATGCGGTTGGCGATGATGATGTCGCATTCCTGTTTGGAGGCCATGGGGTCGTGGAGCACACGCGAACCGAAAAATGGCTCTTTCTGCATCGCGGGTTCATAGATCACCACTTGATATCCTTGGTTTTGATCTGGTTCATAATGCCTTGGATCGAAGACTGTCGGAAATTGCCGGATTCGCCCTTACTACAAGGCAGAAAACGCCGACCTTCTTCTGCTGCCTCGCGATAATCTGATTGGCCAGAAAATCTTTGCGAATCTGGTCGACGTCAACGATCATACGAATGAGATTTTGTCGCACTTTGG
>NZ_BARE01000045.1 GCF_000367345.1 Sphingobium xenophagum NBRC 107872 | reverse complement strand
GCCGATAAACTTCAGGGGTGCCTCGTCTCCAGCCCACCGCCAACCTTTAGGCTCGCGGTGAAGCTGACGAACATCCGCCGCAACAATATCGCCGAGGAGCCGGCCTAGTTCAATCAATAGCGGCTGAGGCGCTAAGGCGAACACCGACAAGTGTCGGACTTCTCGGGACTCTATTCGGTCGCGAACCTTAGTCGCAAACTGGCGCCCAAGATTCTCCCGGTGGAAAGCCCAGTAAGCCGGCTCATGATCCTGGATGGTGCAGCCGAGCATTTCCAAATCGAGGGTTTGTCGTCCGGTCGCAGGGTACCTGTCCGGGAGCATCGCCATGCTCATTTGTTCATACGTGACCGGCGATTGGTGATGGCCGATATTGGCGGCGTAACGCAGGATATGTGATGCCCGATCGCCATCGATATCAGCAGCGATTGCAATTCGACGTTCGTGGTGGGCCTTCATCGCGATGAGCCGAGATTCTGGAAAGTCATCTACCTGGTCGACGTCGATCACCTTGTGGTGAACGCCGCACAAAAGCATCAGATTAGTCGGGTCATTGCACAACGCCGGTGACCGGAGAGGATCGCCACGCGGCCCGCCCGGAATATCCGCCACGATGTGGGCGATGAACCCAAAATTGCGATTCTCTAGACCTGAGATCAGATCACCGGTCAGATCCTTGTTGCAGCCGGGAAACATGCAACGCCCCGCAGCACGCGCCCAAATCGCGTTGCGAACCCGAGAGGAGACGCCCTTTGCGCGAGCCATCATTCGCGCCTTCCGAAGGGCCGCCGGCGGACGCCAACCTCGGGATGCTCACCTCCACCTTTCCAGTCGTCAGAGACGAGCCACTCCTCAAAGTAGAATAGCCACAGAGCGATCCAAGGCACGATCGTTTCGTCGAGCCGCATCCAGCCTTGCCATTCGAACGCTCGGGGAAAGTAGAGACAGAGGCGGGTCGGTTTCTGGGAATAAACATGCGGGATTGAACGGCCGTCAGCTAGAAGGACTAGGTCCGGATCTTCGACAAATACGCGAGGTACCAACCCTTGGTGATATTCGAGCCTCACCCGATAGTTCCGACTGAGCGGTGTCGGCCGCATCGAAAAATGCCAGATCAGGCCGCCGGCGTGCAGCAAGCCCTCACCTGCACACGTGGCATTATGCCGCAGATGCACGAACTGCTGGGCGGCAGTGAGCAGACGAGGCGTGTTCGGAATCACCGCGGAGGTGCGCCAAAGAATGTATTGGCGCGAACCGGCACGGATGTGGCTGCCACGCTGAGGCCGGCGGCAGGCGCAAGGCCGAGCAAGCCACTGCGCCGGGCCGTCGCCACCTCTTCATTGATCCGCCCAAACACACGATCGACCGGGGCGGCACCGAACGCGTCGCGAAGTCCTTTGTTGAGCCTGTCCATTCCCTCGACTTCGTTCAGGGCATCAAGATCAGCCATCAGTCGTTGATGCCAAGAGAAGAAGGCTTCCGCTCGTTCGGGGTGCTTATTCCATTTCTCTGCGAAATTCTCTCCGGCCGTCGTGTCGTTCCAGATGAACCACTGGCGCCGTCCGTCAACACTACGCTCTTCGATGAAGGCAGGCATGTAGCGGACGACTTCACAGGCGAGATCGAGTTCCGATTCATACACTTTCGCGGCGACGCAATACTCATAGGACCAAGCCGCCAGAGTAGTGATGATAACCGAGATTGGTGCCAAGCACGGATCCAGGTCGACAAAGTGGATGTCCCGGTGCCGCTTGCCTATCTGCACCATCCGGCGAAGCACGCCCTTGAAGCCTGTAGCGACTGGATAGGGCTCGACATTCTTGTCTGCCCGTTTGGCGTCGAACTGGAGAGACTTGTTCAACCGGAACTGGGGCTTGAGCGCGGCACGGCGCTCAAACTCGCGCTTGTAGCCTTTCGGGTTCGAAGTCTTCCAGCGGCGAAGCGCCCTGTCCGGGACCAATTCGCCGCCATTCGAGCACTGCGCGTTTGGTATCGCGGGCGTGATATCCATATGGAATTCATTGGCATAGACCAGGCGCCAGCAGCGCGGCATTTCCTCCAGCAACGGAGCGTAATTGCCATTCTCACGCAGACGGTCGCCTATCGCCCTTTTTAGAACAGCTGGTTCGACTGCCTCATAGGATGGACGATGGGCGACCAGATCGACGTCGTGCTCGTTATGCCCGATCGGCTTGACGGTCGTCCCGAGCGCGGTCGAGCCCTGAAGATAGATGTAGAGATCCCGCAGCATCAACACGCCGCTGGAAGCAAGCCATCGGCCGACAGCTTCATAGCGCTGCTGCGCAAGTTCGCGCTGGGAAGGACTGATCTCAAGCCCTCCCATCATTTCGTCGAGGATGGTTACAATTCGCGCCTTGCGGTCGAACCCAGCATGATCAAGCAACATTGATAATCTCCAAAGGCGGATGCCTGCTCGAGATGGCCCCGTAGCGATATCCGAGTCGGCGGTTCAGCCGCGCGGGGGATTCGGATCGTTACCGTGGCTGTCGCTGCTAGCGATGCGGCCGTCCCGATTATGGATGCGCAGTTCCGTGCCTTGGTTGCGGCTTATCTCACGGCCGCGGTCAACTGCCTGCGTCTTGGTGTCGAAGTGGCCGCTTGCGCGCTCCCCACCGCCGCGTTTTACATCCCAGCCACCAGCTGGGTTCGGTACCACATGGTGGGACTTCGGTCCTTTGGTCATTTTGACCTCCTGAATAATGGCGATACGGTTTATATCGCTACTCCGAACAAACTGAATGTTTGCTGTTTGCTTGTCAAGGCGCTAAAGTGCGCCTAGTCCGAACATAACCCGGCCCGGAGAAAAATGGCATCCGCGAACCCCCTAGGCGACCGCATTCGCAATCTACGCAAAGAGAAGGGTCTGACTCTTGATCAGCTCGCAGAGCAAAGCGGGTCGAGCAAAAGCTACATTTGGGAGCTGGAGAACAAAAGCCCACCTCGACCTTCCGCCGAGAAGCTGGCGAAGATCGCTGATAAGCTCGGTACAACCATAGAATTCCTGCTTCAGGGGGAAACTTCTCAAGAAAATGCGGCCGACGCCCATTTCTACCGCAGCTATCAGAAGATGGATGAGCCGACCAAAGCTAAGATCCGACAGATGGTCCAGCTGTGGGGTGATGACGAGTGACTTATCCGCCGTCCGCTAATCGTTGGGCGGCGGACCTCACGCTGATGCTCGATCAGGTCTATGCGGATGGCGTAGGGCGGTTTCCGGTCGATGTGCCGATAATTGCTCGCGATTTCAGCGCACACCGGTTTGCCGGCGATGCTATTACCCTGGTTAAAGGCGCCAGCCTCGGCAGATTTGACGGGGCCCTCTACCGGGCCCCTACGGGGAAATCGGGTTGGGGCATCATTTACAACGACGCGATCGCTTCAAAAGGCCGGATCAATTTCACGCTCGCTCACGAGTTCGGTCACTATCTGTTGCACCGCCTCGTGCATCCCGACGGCATAGAGTGCGGCCAGCAGGACATGGTACGATGGGACTCCGCATATCGCGAGATCGAGCAGCAGGCGAATTGCTTCGCTGCGGGCCTGCTAATGCCGCTGAACGATTTCCGCACCCAAATTCCAGCAAAGGCGCGGCCTACACTGGACGATCTCGCTGCCTGCGGCGAACGCTATGGGGTGTCGCTCATTGCGGCAACGTTGCGCTGGATCGAATTTGCAGAACGCCGTTCGGTACTCGTTGTTTCGCGTGACGGGTTCATTCTCTGGGCGCGCTCCAGTAAAAGCGCGCTCAAGACAGGCGCTTTTTATAGAACGGTGAATCGGGCACCTGTTGAGGTTCCGACTTCCTCGCTCGCCGCGACCGCAGGCTTTGGCGGAGGGAGACTGGTCGCCGAACATGATGAGGCTTGGTTCGGCGAACCCTCAACTGAAGTCGCGCTTGTCTCAGACCACTATGATTTCACAATCTCACTCATCCATCTCGGCGATACGGTCTGGCGTCCTTGGGAGGATGCAGATGAGGAGCCCGATGCTTTTGATTTGATGCAGCGTGGCTAGGGTGGTTCGCGCACCGAGAATTCCAGAAGGCGCGACCCGCCGAATTGGCGAAATCTGGGGCCAACATGGCATCCCCGTTCTCCTTCGACCGCACAAGGAGCCCCCCCTATTTGTGCGTCTCCCATATGCTGTCGACAATCGCGCCTGGCTTCAGGCGTGCGGCAGAATCAATCCTAAGAGCGTCCGCAGCCCAAAAACCGGCAAGATCCATTGGGAAGTTCCTATGGCCTGGTTCGGACCGCTCATTCGCCGCTGCGTTACGCGATATGGTCGAGTGTATGTTGTTCAGCCACTTAATCGGACAGAGATTTGCGCGGAATCTTGTTGGAACGCCAAACGCGATCTTTGCGAATGCTCTTGCCTCGGTACCAATCACGGCGGCGGTAAGCCTGCGGGAAATTGGAAAGAAATCAGCGAAGCCTTTGCCATTCAGTGGTCCGGGGGCGAACTCGCCTGTCGCTTGATCGTGCGCCCCTCAATGTAGGCAACAATTGCCCGCGCTCGCGACTTGCCCGATCGTGACCACCAAGTCACCTGTGGACGAACGGCGATTGTCGATGGCACGGTCCGACCCTCCGGAGCGACAGCTATGTTGGCGAAACCTTCCGCAAAAGCACTGGCACACCGTTTATTGACCACACGGGGTTTTCGCCCCCCCAACAGCGTAGGGTAGCTGAATTCCGAGGCAGAGCTTTGCCTGGAGCAGGCGAACCGCCCGGGTTTGAGAGAGAGTGTCCGGGCGTCATCCGCCCTTCCTGCTCTCCCGGAGATCCCACCAATGGCCCATATTCTTACGGACGCAGCGCTTGGCGCTGCGTCGCTCGCATCGCATTGTTCATTTGACGCGCAGGCTCGTGCGCTACTGACCGCAGCTACCTCACTTCTTCCCCTGCTCGAAATCGGGCGACCCGTTGAATCCGCCTGTTTGCGCGATGCGATGACGGCAGCCATTGGCGGCACCGACGCTGAAGGCGCATGGGATTGGAAGAGCGCCTACGATGCCTGTGAGGTTGCACAAATCCTTTTCCTGCGCCGTTTTGGCCCGGCGATCTTGGCGCGTTGTGCCTCACGATCTCGCGCCCTCGATCTGATTGATCGGGTATCGATGCTCTTGCCGACCCACACCCGGCGCTCTGAAACCAGCCAGGCCTTGCAACAATATTCGACGCCTGCGGGTCTATCATTCGTGGCCGTTGTCGCTGCTTCGATTGGCGCAGGTGAAACTGTGCTCGAACCTTCTGCTGGCACAGGCATGTTGGCGATTCAGGCCGAACTGGCTGGTGCGCAGCTCGTGCTGAATGAACTCGCTGAAGGCCGGGCAGCGCTGCTGTCGCACTTGTTTTCAGGCGTGGCCGTTAGCGGACATGACGCCGCCTCGATTGATGATCGCTTGCCCATTTCGGCACGCCCGAGCGTTATCCTCATGAACCCGCCATTTTCGGCTGTCGCGCATGTTGAGCGGACGATGAAGGACGCCGCGCTTCGCCACATTGCTTCCGCCTTGGCCCGGCTCGGGCATGGAGGTCGGCTGGTAGTCATTACCGGCGCTGGCTGTTCTCCGGATGCTCCAGCATGGCGCGATGCTTTCATCCGGTTGCAGGAGACCGGACGTGTGGTCTTCACCGCCGCCATCGACGGCAAGGTCTATCGCAAGCACGGCACGACGATCGACACACGATTGACGGTGATCGACAAACTGCCCGCGTCCGATCCCACGACTTTCGTTCCAAGTTCAGGGACCGCTCCTGATACAGCGACCTTGCTCAAATGGGTCGAAGCGCAGGTGCCGCCGCGCGGACCGATTGCCCCATTGCCCGGTGCAGGACTGCATTGCGCTTCACCGTCGTCGGCCGTGAGCCGCGCGGTTGCTCGAACTGCCCCGATCAATCCCATGGTCGATGCCGATGCGCCGGAACTCACCTATTCGACTGCTGACTGGGCTCCGCCCGAGGGGCAACTCGGTGACAGCATCTACGAACGATATGGACTTCAATCGGTCGCCATTCCCGGCGCATTGCCGCACCCGACGCCGCTGGTTCAATCGGCGTCGATGGCCTCGGTGGCACCGCCCAAACCAACCTATCGCCCGCACTTGCCCGAGCACCTGTTGGGTGACGGCGTGTTGTCCGACGCGCAACTGGAATCCGTAATCTACGCTGGCGAGGCCCATTCCGGGCACCTGGCAGGGGCATGGACTGTTGACGAAACATGGGATCTGGTCTCGGCGGCGGCTGAGGATAACGATGCTGCCGTCCGCTTTCGCCGGGGCTGGTTTCTGGGTGACGGCACGGGCGCAGGCAAAGGCCGTCAGGTCGCAGGCATCATCCTCGACAACTGGCTAAAAGGCCGCCGTCGTTCGCTCTGGGTTTCGGTATCGGACCGCCTGCTTGAGGATGCTCAGCGCGACTGGTCGGCTTTGGGGCAGGAACGGCTGCTGGTGACGCCCTTGTCACGCTACCGGCAGGGTTCCCCCATCAAGCTGGCGGAAGGCATTTTGTTCACGACCTATGCGACCCTGCGTTCGCAGGAGCGGGGCGGCAAGACGAGCCGGGTCCAGCAGATCGTCGAATGGCTTGGCCATGACTTTGATGGTGTCATCATCTTTGACGAGGCGCACGCCATGGCCAATGCCGCAGGCGGAAAGGGCGCGCGCGGCGATGTCTCAGCCTCGCAGCAGGGCCGGGCGGGCCTGCGGATACAACATGCCCTGCCCAATGCCCGCATCGTCTATGTCTCGGCCACCGGTGCCACGACGGTGCAGAACCTCGCCTACGCCCAGCGGCTCGGCCTGTGGGGCGGCGAAGACTTCCCTTTCGCCTCACGCGCCGACTTCGTGGCCGCGATTGAGGATGGCGGCGTCGCAGCCATGGAGGTGCTGGCCCGCGATCTGAAGGCGCTTGGCCTTTATGCCGCCCGTTCCTTGTCATTCGACGGCGTCGAATATGACCTGCTCGAGCACCAACTGACCCCTGAGCAGGTGCGGATTTACGATTCCTATGCCGGGGCATTTCAGGTCATTCACGCCCATCTCGATGCGGCGCTCGAAGCATCGGGCGTTACGAGTGCATCCCATGGGACCTTGAACGCACAGGCCCGATCGGCAGCGCGATCAGCGTTCGAGAGCGCCAAGCAGCGTTTCTTCAATCACCTGATCACCGCAATGCAGACGCCAAGTACCATTCAGGCGATGCAGCGCGATCTTGAGGCCGGTCACGCCTGTGTCGTGCAGATCGTATCGACGGGCGAAGCGTTGCAGGAACGCCGTCTTGCCGAAATCCCGACCGACGAATGGGATGACGTTTCCGTGGACATCACGCCGCGTGAATATGTGCTCGACTATCTCGCGCACAGTTTTCCTGTGCAGCTCTATGAGCCTTTCACCGACAGCGAGGGCAATCTCGCGTCGCGGCCCGCATTCGACGCGGATGGCAACCCCATCCTCAATCGCGAAGCCTGCCGTGCCCGTGATGCGATGCTCGAGCGGCTTGCCGCTTTGCCGCCTGTGCCCGGCGCGCTTGACCAGATTGTCCAGCATTTCGGGAGTGATGCGGTTGCCGAGGTGACCGGACGTTCCCGTCGCATTGTGCCCCGCGCCAGGAGCGATGGTTCGGTGCGCTTCGCCGTCGAAAACCGGCCCGCTTCAGCCAATATTGCTGAAACCCATGCGTTCATGGATGACAAGAAGCACATCCTCGTCTTCTCCGAGGCTGGCGGCACGGGGCGATCCTATCATGCCGACCTTGGCGTGAAGAACCAGCGCCGCCGCGTCCACTACCTGCTCGAAGCAGGCTGGAAAGCCGACACCGCCATCCAGGGCTTTGGCCGCACCAACCGCACCAATCAGAAGCAGCCACCGCTGTTCCGCCCGGTATCGACCGACGTGAAGGCGCAGAAGCGCTTCATCTCGACGATCGCCCGAAGGCTCGACAGTCTCGGAGCGATCACGCGCGGCCAGCGGCAAACCGGCGGCCAGAACATGTTCAGCGCCAGCGATAATCTGGAATCCTACTATGCCCGCGATGCCCTGCGCCAGCTTTACCAATTGCTGGTGCGCGGCAAGATCGATGGCTGTTCGCTCGGGCAATTCGAAACAGCCACCGGCCTGTCGCTGCTAGACAGTGACGGCGGGCTCAAGGACGAGCTTCCGCCCATCACGACCTTCCTCAACCGGATGCTGGCGCTTACCATTTCCATGCAGAATATCCTGTTCGAGGCCTTCGAGGGCCTTCTGACGGCCCGGGTCGAAGGCGCAATCGCTTGCGGGACCTATGAAATGGGCCTCGAAACCCTGCGTGCCGAAAGCTTCTCGGTCTCCGACCGCAAGACCATCTACACCCATCCCGGCACCGGAGCTGTGACCCACCTCCTGACCATCGAACGCAAAGACCGGATCGAGCCAGTTGTGCTCGAGAGGGCGCTGGCCATGGCAGTGGATCGCGATGCCGAACTCGTGATCAACACCCGCTCCGGGCGCGCGGCAGTCAAATTGCGCGCGCGCAGTCTGATCGACGATGATGGGGGCATTCACCCGCGCATCCGCCTCGTCCGGCCTTTGGAGGCGACCAATATCCTCGCCGAGGTGTTCGCGACCAGCCATTGGGAGCCGGTGGACCGTGCGCGGTTTAGCGAAGTCTGGCAGGCCGAACTTGCCGACTTGCCCGATTTCGAAACCTCGACCCTGCACATGGTTTCAGGCCTGCTGCTGCCGATCTGGCGGCGGCTCCCCAATGAATCGACCCGCGTCTACCGCCTGCAAACCGATGCTGGCGAGCGCGTCATCGGCCGCAAGGTGTCGCCCGCTTGGGTCGCCACGGTGATTGAGCACGACACGGCGTCCGTCGCGCCTGCCGATGCTTGGGCGATGCTGTGTGCCGGAGATGCCAAATTGCATCTGGCCGAAGATCAGACGGTCTCCCGCGTCCGCGCCATGAATGACTGGCGGATTGAACTTACTGGCTTCAATGATCTTGGCATCGAGCGATTGAAGGCAATGGGCTTGATCTCCGAGATCGTCTCGTGGAAACTCAAGCTCTACATACCGACAGGGGCTGTCGGGGTGGATGTGCTCGCCAAGCTGCTGGACCGGTTTCCGATCCAACGGATCGCGACACGCAAAGCCGCCTGAAGGAGCCCCGCGTGGATAGTCCCGCCACTGAAATCGCCCGCCGCCTTGCCGCCTCAGCTGAGGCGGTCTGCCGTCGTTACCTGTCCAATGGTCGCCGTGAAGGCCGCTACTGGCTAGTTGGCGATGTTCACAATTCGCCAGGTCGCAGTCTCTACGTCCGATTGTCTGCGACAACCGAGAGCCGGGGAGGCGCAGGCAAATGGACAGACGCGCAAAGCGGCGACCATGGCGATCTTCTCGACATCATCGCCGCAAGCTGTGCCCACCAGACCATGCGCGAAACGCTCGACGAAGCCCGCCAATTCCTGAGTCTGCCGCCGCCTGCTGAGGCCAAACCCCGAAACCCGACCATACGCAAAGCGCCGACCGGCACACCAGAAGCGGCCCGGCGCCTATGGGCCGCCTCAAAGCCGATCACGAACAGCATCGCAGCGCGTTATCTTGGTCGCCGGTCGATCATCGATCTTTCCGGCATTGATCAACTGCGTTTCCATCCGCGCTGTTACTATCGGCCTGCTGAAGATGATGTCCCTGGTGTGCGGGAGGCATGGCCCGCAATGATCGCTGCAGTCACCGACAATGAGGGCACTATCACGGGGGTTCACCGCACTTGGCTTGATCCACAATCCTACGACAAAGCCGCTGTCGCATATCCACGACGCGCCATGGGTCACTTGCTCGGCTCGGGCGTCCGGTTCGGCAAAGCGGACGGTGTCATGGTAGCCGGTGAAGGCCTCGAAACCCTGCTGTCGCTGCGACAGGTGCTGCCATCCATGGCGATGATCGCAGGGCTATCGGCCGCCCACCTCGCTGCCATCCAGTTCCCTGCTGCGCTGCGCTGCCTCTATGTCGCGCGCGATGATGATCCAGCCGGGGCAACGGCATTGTCGACCTTGACCGAGCGATGCGAACCGTTGGGCATTGCGGTCATACCGCTTGAACCCCGGCTCGACGATTTCAACAGCGACCTTACAGCCTATGGCCACGAGCGGTTGGCAGCGGCCATTCGGGTGCAGCTCAGCGTCGCCGATGCCGTGCGGTTTCTCAAAGAGTGAGCGAAGCTGGCCGGTAAGCGGGGGATTTTCCAGGGAAGTGGGCCGCATGGCCACCTCTCCCGGTCCTTGAAGGTCGCCACGCCCTCGGCCTTCGGGAGGGGGCGACTACGGCAGCGAACACGGGCACCGCAATGGCTGCGCTGCGGCTATTTTCCGCCGGGGCTGCGCCCCTTTGCATCGCGAAACAAAATAGCCTTGCTTCGCCATCCTCCGCTGGCGCTCCGGCCGCGCGTTCCGCGCGGTGCAGACCCGTGCCCTCCGCCGCTGGTCGTCGCCACGAAGGCCGCGAGAGGCGCGGCTCAGGACACGGAGACCATCATGGCAAGCGCCCCAGATCTTCCCCTTGAAGACACCACCCCCGAACTCGGCCCAACCGCCTATCTCCTTCAGGAAATGCAGCTTTACGGCTATCGGCCCTTCGAGGACGAACCTGATGGCAGGCCGCTACCAGATGCCCGCCTTGCCGGTGGCGCGGTCGCCGACATGTTCGACGGGCTTGTCTCAGCTTTGATCGACACCCGCATTGAACCCGATCTCGAAGACCTGCTCTGGAACGTCGTCAACATCTTCCACCGCGCCGGCGAGCGGGTCGAACGCGATCTCGACGACAATGAACAGGCGCAAAAACGCCTTCAGCGCGAACAGGATGGCAGCGAAGTACGCTCGGTCGAACTTGAGCGCCAAATTGCCGAAGGCATCTCGCTCATCGAACGCCGCGACACGATGGAATTCTTCCGTGAAGCTGCCGCCGATCAATTCCGCATTCACGCACGCAAGGCCTGGACGCCCCGCACCGGATCCCGCGTCAACCGCAAGGCCATGACCTCAGCCATCATCGACAGCCGCGACTTCCTCGACAAACGCGCAAGAGAGAATGCCCGCGTGCTGCTGCCCGAAGGAACCCGTATTGCCTTCACCGGTGGTCCCGACTGTAACGATCACTCGGCGATCTGGGATGTCCTCGACCGGGTTCATGGGCGTCATGCCGACATGGTCCTGTTGCATGGAGCAACGCCCACCGGTGCCGAACGCGCCGCCGCTTGCTGGGCCGATACGCGCCGTGTGCCGCAAGTCGCCTTCCGTCCCGACTGGAACCGGCACAAGAAGGCCGCGCCGTTCAAGCGCAACGACCGGATGCTCGAAGCATTGCCGGTGGGCCTGGTCGTCTTTCCAGGCACTGGCATTCAGGACAACTTGGCTGACAAAGCCCGCAAGATGGGGATTCCGCTCTGGGACTTCCGCGAGAAGCGGTGAGACCGTTAGCTTCGTCCAGTCTCACTTAGAATGGCCGGTTTAAGTTTCAGAAAGTGAGGTGGCTCCCCTCACATGTGCGAAGTGCAATGTCGGCATACGCCGAACCCTGCCATTCGGAAGTTTGACGCTAGCTGGGCAGCAACGGGCCCGTCCCAATAGTTCGATTTAGACTGAAATCATCCGCAGTTCGCTTTTCATCTTCGTTAAAATTGGCGAGTCGTTTGTGAACCCATCGCGTGTATGGGTGAGGTCACAGAAAGACGGCTATGACGAAAGTAACCGATGGATTTTAGACGAATCATTGATGAAGTGGCACGTCGTAAGGTCACTGGCTTCACCGGCACGATCGACGAGGACGGGGAATACTATTCTAAGATCTATGCCGGCAGCGCCAGCATGGGTGAAAGCATCGCGTCGGATTATCATGGCCGGTTCCTGATCGAGCTCATCCAGAATGCGAATGACGTGCATCCCGACGACCGATCCGACGGCGCGATCGAGGTCGTCTTGGATCTAGCGGAGGGGGCATTTGGTGTTCTCTACGTGGCAAACGGCGGCACGCCCTTCCGACCCAAGAACGTCGACGCGCTTTGCGATATGGGCCTTTCCAGTAAGCCGCCAGGCGAGTCCATTGGCAACAAGGGACTGGGGTTTCGCAGCGTGCACCACGTTACGGATGTTCCGCACGTCTACTCCCGCGCATCCGACGCTAAGGCTGACCACTTCGACGGCTTCTGCTTCCGCTTCGCAGGAAGCGACGATCTGGACCGTCTATTCGCTAATCCTCGACATCGAGAGCTGGCAAAAAGCGACCTGCCGCTCTTCCATATCCCTGTCTGGGTGAGCGAACAGCCCGAGGCTGTTACCCACTTCGCGAGGCAAGGTTACTCGAGCGTGATCGCACTGCCGCTGAGATCGACGGACGCCGTGGCAGACGTCCGGCGCGAGTTTGCCTCCGTTCGCGAAAGCGGCGTGCCACTCCTGCTGTTCCTGTCTCGACTCGCAAGTTTGACCGTCAAGGTTCTGGGGCCTGACGGCACAGTCGAGGACAAGATCATTCTCGAACGGACGGAAGACCCTGTCGAAATCGGCGGCCAATTGCTATCGGTCGCCGACTTGGGAAGCGCGGGTAAGTACCTGATCGCCAGAAGAACGGTTCCAGAGACCGAGATGCTCAGCGCCATTCAGGATGGCATCGAGACCAAGCAACTCCACAAGCATTGGGAAAAATGGGAGGGCGATGGCGAAGTCGCCCTGGCTGTCCGCCTTGATGCGATGGTCCCTCAAACCCGCCTCTACACCTACCTGCCAATGGGAACGCAGGCTGTTTCGCCGTTCAATGGCTTCCTCCACGGTACATTTTTTCCTAACTCGAGCAGAACCGCGGTGGACGCGTCCATAAGGTTGAACGCCCTGCTCGCCGAGACAGCGGCAGCCCTTGCTGCGGCGACCATAGCGACGCTTGTCTCCCCTGCTGCGGATGGAGCATCGCCAAGCTTGGACCACGCGTGCCGTGCTAACGCGGTTGTTGACCTGCTAGCATGGGAGCCGGTTGACAGTTTGGCAACCGACGCACCGCTCGAAGACATCATCGTCGAACAATTGATTTTTATCCTAGGGGTCGAATGTCTCGGCGATGCTCCGATCGTGCCGGCGCTTTTGCAGGATGCTCAGCTTCTCGGTTGGTCGTCTGCCACGAGGACTCGCCACTGGACTGAAGAGGGAGAGTTCTTCGGTGCCGACGCTGCGGCTCGAAACGCGCCAAGCACAGGTGTATCGCCCATCTGGCCGGGATTGGGCCCGCGCATCGTCCGGCTTGGGAAGTTCCTGGCACGAGCAATAATCGGGTATGTCGATAGGCCCAGAGACCAAGAGCGGGTCGCCCTTGTCGTCGCAATTGCAAGGGAGATTGCGAGCGGCAAGCAATCCACCATGTCGCGTTGGTCCGGTTTCTATCGCCAACTTCCAAAATTTCTGGATCGAGCGGGCATTGGCTTAGCCGGAGCGCTCGTCCTGCTCGATGCCGACGGGAAGTTGCGAAAGGCGATGACGCCTGCTGGCGAGGTTGAGGGCAAGGCGGTCCGCCGCAAGCGTGGCACGGTCGTGGTGTCGGTGTTCTTCCCGCCGGCGCGGCGCGGAGGAGCCCAAGACGAAGATGACCTTGTCCTGCCCGCGAGCCTTGCCGACAACTTCGCCTTCCTGTCGCACGGCCTCGATTGGTACGGCGACCTCTCCGAAGCCCGCGAATACCTAGAGAAACACAAACTTGCCTTGGAGTTCGACCGCGACGTTATCCTTGCGCAGCTCTCTCGGATCGTCCGTGCGGATGGCAGGAATGCCACACGGGCGGCTGGCCTTCGGTTGGCATTCCAAATTTGGCGCGGGCCCCGCACCAAAGGCCGTGCTTTCAAGTTGCAGGCGCAGCATCGGTTCATGGTGCCGACGGTGGGTGGCGAATTCGTCGATGCCCGGGAAGCCGTGTTCTCGCGTAGTTGGCCGGACGAGACACTTGGACCGCTCATCCATCGGTTCATCGGGAGCGCACCCACCGGCTCGGCCGACATTGACGCACTCGCAGCGCGTCGATTGGGGGATCGAAACCACTATTGCTTCAAAGGATCGAGCGGCGAACTGTGGACAGAGTTCCTCGCCGAGCTTGGGGTCCAGAAAGGCCTCCATCCCATCCGCAAGACCCCACCGGCAAGCATTCCCGCTCGTCGACTGAAGGACTTTTCGTTCTGCGAAGATCTTGGCATTCCCGAAACAGCTGCCCAGGCATGGCGCGCCGATATCACCGAGCATGTCCCCGATGCGTTCAAGTTGAAGTCCTCTACCGGCGGCTATATCCTGCGAGGCGAAATCCTTTGGCTTCCCGGACAGGGCGATGTCGAGCGGTTCACGCGCGATTGCCTGGAGCATTTCGCCCAGCTGATCATCGCATGGCTCGAGGCTCCGCCTGCGAAGGGCTGGGCCATCGACGTCCATCACCATCATTTCATACACGACGACGCCCGCGACTGGCCTACCCCGATCCGATCGTTCCTGCGCTCATCGGCATGGATACCCGCTGATCAGCCTTCGACGGAAGGCACGCAGCATGTGACCGTCCGGGCTCGCGATATATGGCGGACCGAGGACGGGGAGCGCTTTCCGCCGTTTTTGAGGCGCCCCACCATCCCGGTGATGCGTGCGCTCGAACGCGTCACGAAGGGGCAAGCTGGTGAGCTTCTAAAGCGGACTGGGATGAGTCAGCTTTTCGCTCCGGACACCCTGGTCCAGCAAGCTGCATTCCTCGCCACCCAGTTTGGCAGCGTTGGCTTTGATCGCTACTTCGAGCGACACTTCTTGAACCTTTATCATCGCGGCTGGCACCGACTCGCCACCCGTCACACTGCGGGAAAGTTAGACACGGCGACAGCCAAGGCCCCAAGCCTGATCGTCGTGAAGGAGGGCAACGGTTTCCGCACCGCTGACCTGACCCCGGCGGGTTCGCCAGCGGTCTACGTGCGGGATACACGCGACGACACGGTCGTAAGCCTTGCGGAAGCCGCTGGGGTGAGTCTGTTCGATGCGGGTTCGGGTGATGCGGAAGCGATCGGTCGCCTCATGGCGGCACTCTACGGCGACCGCGTCCGCCTACTTTCCGGCGTCGGCTACGAGCTGATCGCCGACGGCCAAGCGCTTGGTGAGGGCGAAACCGTGCCCGTACTCTCTCTATGCCCACGCTTGCGCCTGTTTGTCGCGGTGGCACTGGAGGCATTGAAGGGTGCGGACTACCAGCGGCTTCCAGCAGATCGACAAGGTATCCTTGCCAAGCTCGAACGCTTGCTGATCCAACGCGCTGGCATGATCCGGTTTAAGTTCGATGGGGTCGACATCGAGGGAGACGTCGAGCACCGCCGAGCCTTCACGGTTAAGCTGGAAGACGAGCGCACGGTCGTCGTCACGCGCGTTTCCGGTGCCTTCGACTGGCAGTCTGTCGACGACTTGCTCCCTTCGATATGTGAGGCCATCGAGCAGCAATCGCTCGAGCCCAATCTGCGCCTGCTCCTGTCGGATATCCGATATTCCGGGGCGGCAGTGGACCAAGAACCGGACCTAGAGGGGGAGATTGAGCCGCTGGCGGATCGGCTTCGCCTGGGTGCGCAGGCCCGATCTGTTGTCCGCGACACCCTAGGCGCGAGCATCGAACGGCAATCACCTTGGCTCAAGGCGGTGCTGCATGCTGCTGGCGGGCAAGCGGCGATCGACGCCTTCGAGGAGGACGAGGCCGCCATCGTGCAGGATGTCGGCCGCCTTCGTTCATTTCTCTCGCTGTGGCTGGCACCGGCGCAAATGGACGTCGAGCGTGTCCTTGACGCGTGTAGGACTTCACTTACGATATCGGAACTTCGCGAAGCACTAGGAATGGACTTCGCAGTTCTGAACCACGCGCTCGTCGCAGTCGGAGAGGCACCTGACACATATCCGGAAGTCCATGCCGGCCAGCTCGTCCATTTCATCCGGGACAACGACCGAGCGATTCTGGACTGTCTACGCATCACGCACGCGGGTGCGTTGGCGCGCTTTGAGCCGGCCCCCGGCTACTCGGCGGCGCGCGACGCGCTGTATGAACTCAAAACCGATCCTGCCTGGCTCATGCAATTTCGCGATGTGCCGGAGCTGATTCTAGCCGCACATGTGGATGCCTGGCTGTTGTCACATCGTGCGCCAGCTCTTGCCGAGGGTGGCGCCGGGCTCGAGCCACTCGATGAAGTCCGGGATTCAAACGCGGCAATGACCCGCAAGCTCGTGGCAACGGCCACACCCCTCGTGCGCGCTTGGTGCGTCAAAAACAGCGCGACGGTTCCAGCCCCGTGGATCGATGGCGATGGCGGCTATTCCTCGATACGCACCGTTTTGGACAAGGGCGGTGCATTCGAGTTTCAGACCCTATCTGAGACCTCCGTTATACGCTGGCTCGCGATCCTGGGGGCTTGGCCGGCAGGGATGCCGGAGAGCCTCAACCGCGATGTCCTCGGAATCGGTGACAAGGACCTGGACGCCGAACATGCAAGGGTCCGCGCCGAGGCGGATGCCAGAAAGCGCGAGGCCCGGTCGGTTTCCTTCAATGGCCGCAAGATTGACCCCGAGGAAGCGGATTGGCCGTCGGTTTGCGACGAACTGTCAGCAACATTGTCTTCGAAGCTGCTTAGCATGGCGATCGGTAGCGCCGCGAAATTGAAGCCCTCGCGAGCTAGGGACAAACCCAGATCACGCGAGGAGGACCGCAAGCAGAAGCCGCCGCCGCCACCTTCGCGAGCGCCATCCCAGAAGACCGACATGATCGGGCGGCTAGGAGAGATGGCCGTCTATCATTGGCTACGCCGCCGGCTGCCGGACCAAGACATCGATGCTGCTTGGGTGTCTGGAAATGCCCGACCGATCACGAACCGCGAGGGAAGTGATAGCTTGGGCTACGACTTCGAGATCGGATTCCGCGGGCAGCGCTGGCAGATAGAGGTAAAGGCGAGCCTTTCCGATCCCTGCGCATTCATCCTCGGCGAAACGGAAGTCAGGGCTGGCAGGGCCGCTGCTCGCCCTCGAAGCGGGACGCAATATTGGATCGCCTATGTCAGCAATATCGGAACTCCGTCCCAGGCGAGGGTGGAGATGTTGCCAAATCCGATGAGCGAGGAAGGCGAGGCCGTCCTCAACCTACTTGGCGAAGGACTTCGCTATGGCTTCGTCCGGGTGCCCTGAAAGTGTGTCCGCCGCGACTGCGTTCAGCTTCCAACGGTTCAATTTTCCAGCAACCGCTTCTCGTAGACGGTACTGATTCCGCTACCATCCCAAACATAGCACAGATGCCGTTCCTGCCGACAATTCGACAACCGCCGGGGCCGGAACACAGCGGCACATTCTCCGCCGGGATTGCGGACGCTTTCATAGACAATCCCGTCCGACCCGGCATCGCGCAAGGTCCGCGCGGTTTCCTGAGACACGGCATAGCTGCTCGGATGGTACAGAGCTGGCAGCGCCTCCCGTTGCCCACGGATGTCGTGAAGGTTCGCGGCGAGATCGACGGCATAAACCCGCATGTCGAGTTCCTGCGCCGGTTCGTCGGTAGCCTCGAGGAAATGCGTGCGGTGATGCCTGGTTTCGGCAATTGCGGTTGCCAGTGTCATTCCAGCATAAAAGACGCCGTAGCTGCCGTCGGTGAAGCGGTCGCCGACCGGATTGAGGTGGGTGAACGCCGCCATGATCGGCGAGGAACCGGGGCCTGAAACTCGGTCCTCAGGCGGCACGAGCGACAGCTCGCCTGCCTCGTCGCGCAGGCGGTCATTGGTCATCGCCTCGATGGCATAGACCGCTTCAAGATCGGCAGGATCGGCAACTGCCTCGAACAGCGAGATCGGCGGAAATCGGCTCGGGATGATGCGGTAGCAGGGTGTCCAGCGGACTTCAGACGTGGGAATGTCCACGGGTCAGCCGCGCTGCCCGTCAACATACTGACGCACGACATAGAGGTCGGCGACATTGCCCGACATCATCCGTTCGAGCGCCGAGGCGCCGCCGAAAACCTGCGCCTTGTTGGGTTTGCGCACCCAATCATCGGCCGTCTTGGGCAGCAGGATGTGCAGGCCCTTGTAGATACCCATGACATAGGAAATCCGTTCCAGCGCATCCTTGGGCAGCGCCGCGACCACGCCGCGCTTCCATGACTGGAAGGTCGAGCGGCTCTCCAGGCCGAGCAAACGCATTTGCTCCTGCTCTTTCAGGCCCCAGGCATCGGCAATGCGGAAGAACGTCCGCAGGGCTGGCCCCGTCAGATCCTTGCGATCAAGTCCCTTTGCAGGCGCTTTGGCTGCAGCTTGGATACCCATATCGACACGTCCCTTCATGGCTTCATATGCTCATATTCTGCACAAAAGTCAATATGAGAGCTGATATTGCACATTTCTACCTGTGTGCTTCAGCGAGAGCCCTCTGCTGTTGCCCGTCCGCTATCCACGGCGACGACGCTTCTCGATCAGCCATTGGCTGCATGTGAGGGATGATTGCTGCTGCGCTTCATGCAATGATCCGGAGGAGAGGAAGCCTCCCACTTTTGGACGATGAAAACGGCGATTGCCCACTGACATTCGTTCTCGGGCGGAGCGAAAACCACCCCTCCTTGTCGCCTGTCTGCGGGTCTCGTCACGCCTAATGCCGTCAACCCCGTGCGGGGTTCGCCCTTCGCTGACGCTGCGGTGACGGCGGCTCCCGGCCCCTTCTTTTGGCGCCATCGGGGATGGTCCCCGACCACCTTTAGGAGAAACGACATGGCTACCATCGCAAACCTCACCGTGAAGTCCGACGACAGCTTCGAAGGCAACCTCGCAACGCTGACCGTCTCCGCGCCGATCGCCATCATCCCCAACAACCGCAAGACCAAGGACAGCGAACCCGACTATCGCATCGTCAGCCGCAAGAACGGTTTCGAACTGGGCGCAGGCTGGAAGCGCTTCTCGCAGAACACCGGCGCCGAATATGTCTCGGTCTCGCTCTCGGCTCCTGAATTCGGCACCATCTATGGCAACATCGCCAACGCGCCGGGTGATGACCCTTCGAAGAAGGTCATCATCTGGAATCCGCCGAGCTAAGGCGCCAGCGTCGGCCCCGCCTTCGGGCGGGGCCACTTCTGTCTGGGCGTGATTCGTTTAGTGAGAGGTCATCCAACGCAGGCGATGTTAAGCCTTGGCTGACACCAGCCAAGCCTTGCCCTGCATCATCACCCCTTGGTTCGGCACATGGTGCTTTGCGAACAATTCCAGCAATTCGCCTTCCGCCGCAGCTCGGACATCTGTTCCTTGCTCGTCCAGCGCTTTGCCAACGGCCATGGAGGACAACACGAAACTTACCGCTTCTTGCGCCGTTGCTCCAACGCCGCCAACCGGTTGCTGCCCTGTATAGGCCATGATGTCGGGACAGGAAAAACCACCAGCCGTAAGAACCTCGTTCAGATACTCCAGATCCTCGAATGCAAAGGGTCCTGGCGCGCGCGGAATAGCAGGTGGAATATCGACATGTCTGCGGACAACGCCCATCATTTCCATCATCCACAAATTGTCGCGCGGCGGAGCCCAAACTGCGAGATCGATCCGCGCATCGGGCCGCAAAAGGCTGCGCAGGTTTGCAAAAGCCTGATGCGGCTTGGCAAAGAACATGCTGCCGAATCGCGAAAAGAGACGATCGAACGGCGCATCGGGCAATTGGACGCTTCCGGCATCAGCGCAGATGAAACGGATATTGCCAACACCTGCATCGCTCGCCCGCTTCGTTGACGACACGGTGAGATCAGGCGAAATATCAATGCCCAACACCTCACCACCGGGAGCCACCGCATTTGCAATGGCAATGGTTGTGCCGCCACCGCCGCAGCCAATATCCAGCACACGCTCACCAGGCTGAAAATCAGCGCGGGCTAGTAGAGCTGCACCTATGGGTGCGATCATCCCTTCAAACCGCGCAAGATTGGCTAGCCACTTGGTGCCCATTTCCCCGGCCCAATCTTCACCCTTGATCGTGCTGGTTTTATCACCCGACTGTTCCGTCATGCCGTTTCCCTCTCACAAGATTGCAGAACCATAGGTCAGAATCCGCCATAAAAGATAGTGACTAATTACTCACAAAAGCGCAAGGTGGCCAGATGCCCCGCACCAAACTCTCTGCCGATGCACGCCGTGCCGCCACTGTTGAAACGGTGATTGGCTTGGCTGCAGCCACCAATCCGGCGGACATTACGACTGCGCAGATTGCAGCACAGATGGGCGTAACGCAGGGCGCACTTTTCCGCCATTTTGCCGACAAGCAAGCGATCTGGGCGGCAGTGATGGACTGGACCGCCGCCACGCTGCTCGCGCGCTTTGATGCCGTTACAGAGGTGACGCCAATTGAACGGCTGCGTGCCATGTTTACCACGCATATCGATTTCGTCGTGACCCACCCCGGCGTGCCCCGCATATTGTTTGGCGAATTGCAGCGGGATGGCGACGCGCAGGGCAAGATGTGCGTGCGCGCACTGATGGCCGCGTATCGCGAACGTGTGACGAACCTACTGACTGAAGCAAAAGCGCAATCGCGGATCGCCGAAGGAGTCGACATCTCCGCTGCGTCAACAATGTTCCTTGGCATGGTGCAAGGGCTGGCAATGCAGGCGATGGCAGCCAGTGATTTCACCACGATGCCCACCGTTTCGGGGAGGCTATTCGACCTCTATCTTGATGGACTGGGAATGGCCAAATGACTTTGCCATTCACCATGAGCCGCCGCGGCTGGACATTGCTGGCCGTGTTGGTTCCACTGCTTTTGCTCTTTGCCTGGGTGGCATTCCGCTCTGGCCCGCTTGCCCCGGTTAATGTGACGATCGCGCAAGTAGAGGAGCGCAGCATTTCCCCAGCCATGTTCGGCATCGGCACCGTCGAAGCGCGTTACACGCAGAAGGTCGGGCCGACCGCTGCGGGCCGGGTGACAATGGTCGCCGTGGATGTGGGCGACATAGTCGTCGCAGGGCAATTGCTGGCGCAAATCGATCCCATCGACCTCGACCAGCGCATTGATGCAGCGGCTGGCGGGACTGCGCGGTCAGCCGCGCTGGAACAGGCCGCAGTAGCTCAGATTGCGGATGCGAACGCCCGGGTGGTTCTCGCTCGATCCGTGGCCGCACGGACGGAAGAGTTGAAACGGGGTGGCTGGGTCACCGATGCGATGGTTGATCAACGCCGTCAGGAACTGGCCGCTGCGCAGGCAGGAGTTGCGGCGGCGCAGGCCAATCGCAATGCTGCTACAATGGATCGGGGACGTCTGGGCGCTGAACGATCGGCGTTGGTTGAGCAACGTGCCAACCTGCGCCTTGTCGCACCGCACGCCGGGTTGGTGGTGCGCAGAGCTGTGGAACCCGGCACAACCGTAGTGGCCGGTCAGGCTGTGATTGAGATTATCGATCCATCGCAATTGTGGATCAATGTACGCTTCGACCAGACCCAGTCGGCTGGTCTGGCAGCGGGCCAGCAGGTGCGGATTGCTTTGCGATCGAGGCCGGATGCCCCCCTTTCCGGCATAATCGAACGCGTTGAACCGATGGCAGATGCGTTGACTGAGGAAGTGCTGGCCAAGGCACGGTTCACTATAACCGGCGGATTGCCCGCAATCGGTGAATTGGCCGAGGTAACCGTGGCCCTGCCGGCACAGGCACGATCACTGGCCATTCCCAATGCAGCTGTACACCGGATTGATGGACAGGTTGGCGTTTGGGTGGTCCGTGACGGCGATCTTGTCTTCGCGCCCGTCAGGCTGGGCGCTCAGGATCTGGAAGGCTGGGTGCAGGTGCTGCATGGCCTCACCCGGGGCGAGGACATAGTAATTCACAGCGCGCGGGCGCTATCGGCTAGCAGCCGATTCAGCATTGTCGACGCATTGCCATGATCAGCCTGGCGGGGCGCGATATCCTGCATGGCTGGGGCAAATTCGTTCTTACCGGTGTAGGACTGGGTTTGTTGATCGGCGTCACCCTGTCGATGGCGGGCGTCTATCGCGGCATGGTCGATGATGCGCAGGCCTTGCTGGACAATAGCCGAGCCGACCTGTGGGTCGTGCAGAAGGACACGCTCGGTCCCTATGCCGAACCGTCCAGCCTGACCGAAGACAGCGAACGCCCGATCCAGGCGATGCGCGGTGTCGCGCAAGCCGCGGGCGTAACTTACCTCACCATGCAGATTGCGCACGGTGACAAGGATGTGCGGGTAATGGTCGTCGGGGCGGAAATGGGCGAGCCGGGACTGCCCGGACAGCCCACCCATTTGATCTCCGGACGCCAGATCGTGCGTGGCCACTATGAAGCTGTGGCCGATGTGAAGACCGGCTTCGCGATTGGTGATCGCGTCAAAGTGCGCCGCAACTTCTACACCATCGTCGGGCTGACCAGCCGAATGGTGTCATCGGGCGGCGACCCGATGTTGTTCCTGTCGCTGAAGGACGCCCAGGCCGCCCAGTTCCAGAAGGACAGCGATGCCATTGTCCGTCAGAGGGCGCGCACGGATGCCAATCCCCAACTGAATCCACCGGGCAATCCGGCGGTGGCCCAGGCCGTGGCCGCCATCCAATCAGGCAATAGCAACGTCAACGCCATTCTGGTCACCATCACGCCGGATGCCGATCCCGATGAAGTCGCCGCCGCCATCCGCCGCTGGCAACGCCTGACGGTTTATACCCGAGCTCAGATGGAAGAAATCTTGGTTCAGAAACTGATTGCCAACTCGGCCCGGCAGATCGCAATGTTTCTGGTCATCCTTTCGATTGTGAGTGCTGCTATCGTAGCGTTCATCATCTACACCATGACCATCGGCAAGATCCGCGAAATTGCGGTGCTGAAACTGATCGGCACGCGCAATCGCACGATCTCGTGGATGATCCTGCAACAGGCGCTGGGCTTGGGACTGATCGGCTTCATCGTCGGCAAGATTGCCGCCAGCCTGTGGGCGCCCTTCTTCCCTAAATATGTTCTGCTGCTGCCATCGGACTCGATTCTGGGCTTCGTGGCGGTGATGCTGATCTGCACAGTGGCCAGCTTTCTGGCCATCCAGGCTGCGATCAAGGTGGATCCGGCGGAGGCGATCGGTGGCTGAGGGCATCATCCTTGAGAATGTCGTTAAGACCTATGGCAGCGGCGACACGGCGGTTCATGCCCTGCGCGGCGTCGATATGGCCGTGGCCAAGGGCGAAGTTATCGGGCTGATCGGGCCATCAGGCTCTGGTAAGAGTACATTGCTCAAATGCCTTGGCGCAGTGATCGAACCGACGTCAGGCAAGATGACGATTGGCAATCAGTGTATTTATGACAATGGCTGGAAGGTTCGCGATCTGCGCGCGCTGCGCCGCGATATGATCGGCTTCATTTTTCAGGCCCCCTATCTGATCCCGTTCCTCGATGTGACCGACAATGTCGCGCTGCTGCCGATGCTAGCCGGAAAGCCGAATGCAGAGGCTCGAAAGATGGCGCGCGATCTGCTTGATGCGCTTGATGTCGGCCACCGCGCCGCCGCCATGCCCTCACAGCTATCGGGAGGGGAGCAGCAGCGCGTGGCCATAGCCCGCGCCCTGATCAATCGTCCGCCAGTGATCCTCGCCGATGAACCCACCGCGCCACTGGATGGCCAACGCGCGCTAGCCGTGGTTGGTCTGCTCAATGACATGGCCCGGCAGTTCGATACCGCGATCATCATCGTCACTCATGATGAAAAAATCATCCCAACCTTCAAGCGGTTGTACAATATTCGCGATGGCAAGACGGTCGAGGAGACACCGGGCCATCATGCGCCAGAGCCATCGGTTGCCTCATGACTGACCGTTACAACCCGCAGGGCAGGAACTAAGGGCCACCGCCAATTAACGACCTGCGCGCCCTCACTATCAAGCGGCGATCATGAGTGCGGTGCAGCGCTCGCTGGTAAGAGCCAATACCTGGCCTTGGACGGCAGCGGCACCCTCGGCCTCCGCCGCGAAAGCCGGTAGCCGGACGGTTCCGACGGCTTGTGCGAGGCTGCCGGTCAATTCGGCAATGGCCGTTTCCGCATCACCTTGGGGCAGGCCGATCGTGCGTGCCAGCGTCATGAAATCCCCGCGCGTCAGCCGATCATCCTTGCCATTGAGCTTGAGCGCCATGCGATCGCCGCCAAGACCCGGGAATACGCGCGTCGTGACAGCATCGTACAGCGGAGCGAAGCGAACCGAGGTGAAAGCCTTGGCATCCGTGTCGGCGATTTTGAGCAGCGCGAGATTTTTAAGGTGCATGTCGCCATCGGCAATCAGCCAGGCGAAAACCGCACGACGGAACAGGATATCGAGATCCGCCGCAGGGTCACTCGACAGCGGCCGCAGTCCCCGCGCCATCCGCTCGATCGTCCCGTCATATTTGGCCGAGGCAGGAAGATCGAGGATCGAGCAGAAATCCTCAAGCGCGATCCGCCTCTGATCATCCGGCTCCAGGCGGATGTCGAACCGCTCCACAATGAGCGCGGGAGCCATGCCATCGGGCATCATCGTCAGGGCGACATCAGGCGCGGCAAAGCCTGCAGCGCGGCCAAGTTCAAGGCAGAGCCATTCCACGATCGGCAACATCTTGAAGCCAGCGGTGCCTGCCGGCTTGAGGATATGGGTAAATGGCAGATCGATGGCCGGAAGGAGTGTGCCATCGGGTGCCAGATGCATCGGCGCCTTGATCTGAACGCCCGACAAGCGCGGTGTTTCCGCGCGCGCGAATATGCGTGCGAGATTCTGCTCGAAACTCTCCTCGATGGCGCCGCGCGCCGGGCCATCATAGCGGCCGATGAAACGGCCTGCCTCGACAAAGCCGCTCAGCCTCGTCGTGAGAATGTCAGCCGGTAATGCCGTCAGATCGTCGCGCGCCTCCACCACGGTGATGTTCGACATATAACGCCGTCCACGCTTCAAAGCTTCGCGCTCGTCCCGCTCGTGAAGCACCTTTGCGAGCCAGCCTTCCGGCAGGAGGGATTCGACAAAAGCCGGAAGTTTGCCGGGCGTTGTCTCCCGGATGAGCGTCGGCCCTGAGCGCCGGGCTGGCTTCCAGCGCCACTCAAAACCGTCATGGGCGAGGTTCCCGAGCGGCTCGCCATGCCAGGCGATAATCAGATCCAGCGCTGCCTTGTTGACGGGCGCTTTAGCCGTACCCGGCTGCGCCATAAGGAAGCGTTCAGCGGCTTCGCCTTCGCGATACCAGCCATTTTCGCGGGCCAGTGCCCAGATTGCATCGGCGGCTTCCTTGGGCGTGCCGTGCTCCTCGACGAGACGCGCACCCAGTTGGACGCGCATCTCGGCGGTGACGGCGCTGGCATGTTCGCTGCGCAGCCGAAATGCTTCCAGAAAGCGTTGCCGCGGGGAGGATGCATGAATGCGCAGCTCGCCCTGATCATCACCAACCACCGCTGATGCGGTCGAAGGGTGCTTCGGCGCTTCGTTCTGGACGATCTCCAGGCTGCGCAGCCGCGTGCGTTGGTTGCGTTTTCCGCTTATAAACAGCCTGCCATCGGGTGTCGGAGCAAGCAGGACCGCGCTCGCCGACGACAGATAGGCATTGGGATAGAGATACTGTGCGATGCGGATCGCGTGGCCCATTATGGCAGCGTCCGCATCGACATCTTGATCGACATATATGCCCCGCACGAGCTGGACGAGCTCGCCCGCTTGCGCGCGCTGGTGCGCGCGCTTGGCATCGATCGTTTCGCCGACCAGATGGACTGTCATAGGATTATCTCGCACTTCAGATGCGCGTTAATCCCACGGATGGATGCGATATGCAAGAATTATTTCGCATCTCACATGCGCGTTAATTCTGAAGGCTGGCGTGGAGAACGCCAATAGGCCCCGGGCGTTGGCGAACGTGTTGGGCCATCAACCCGCTTGACCAAACCGCGATCAAGCAAGATATGTAGACGCAATATGACCGGCACCTCTGCACAGCGATGTGTACGTGTCGGTTCTTTTTTGAGCTGCCTGGCAAGGCCGATAGTGGTCACGCCTCTCAGCCTTGCACAATTCCGATATCAGCCGTCGGCACAGTCTTGTCCACGGAGCGGGCACCTGTCCGCCGTCCTGGGACCAAGGACATGCTGGAGCCAAACAGACACGTCAGGCCAAGGCACTGGAACTGCGCCCCTTTTTCGTGAAGTTGACCTTCTTGTCAACCGGCGTCAGTGATGTGTGACCACTATCCCTCCCACCAATCCTGCGCAAATTGCGAAGGGTTTCCAGCTCTCCTGGGTGGCGATCGAGAATCTCGATCAAGCCCACCGCAGCCTCGCTTGGCGGTGTCGCACCACTCTCATATTTTTGAAAAGCACGCCGTCCGCCGCCAATGATCCTACCCGCCTCCTCTTGAGTGAGACCAAGCTTCTTGCGCACGGCTTTGACCCGTGCGGCATAGGCCGCTCGCAACTCGAGATAGGCTTGATCTATCGCTTGAAGTTCAGCGCCCGAATGGATGGAATCGCCATCGCCTTCAGGATACCAGCCCGGCACCTCCACTTCGCGTGACAACGAGCCAACGCTCAGCGTTTGCATCCGCGCGTCACGGCGAAGCACATCACCGGTCTTGGGATGAATCCGAGTCTGACCCATCTTCAAACCTCCTTGCCCGATGTTGATCGAATATCGTTCAGCATCTCGCCGGCAAACCCCAGCGCGAGATGCTCTCTCTGGCTTCTGCCAATACACCTTTAAGGTTAAATTTCAACTGCCGCCGTTTGTCTGACTGGGCGCAAAGATGCAGCGCCTTCGGCAAGCAGGCGGGCGATCTCGTCTGACGTTTTGCGCACCGCTAGCTTCAGCGCTTCATCGATATGGATGTAGTCCTGCGTCACGTTCTGCGAAGCATGCCCGAGCATGGCCCGTATCGTCAGTTCCGTGAATCCGAGTTCGCCCGCGATGCTGCCGAAAGTGTGGCGAAGGGTATGAAGTGTTGCGCCCTCAATTCCCGCCCACTGGCAAACTCTCCGGAAACAGGCTGGTGCAGCCTGGTATGCGCCAGCGCCTGTCATTGATGGGAACACGTAGGGGTTACCAACGATCTCTGGTTGAGCGAGCACGACCTTCAGTGCTTCCGGTCCGATCGAGCGGACCTGTGCATCGGTTTTGGTATCCGGGAAGGAGACAAACCCGCCTTCCGCATGCACCCAGGCGCGCTTCATCGACTGCGCCTCTTCCCGTCTGTATCCTGTCAGCGCAAGTGTCCGCACCACTGCAAGTGCTGTCGGATTTTCGCCGTTACGCTCGGCATAGGCGATGGCTTTACCGAACGCGACGAGTTCGGCAGTGCTAAGCCGCCTCGTCTTCTTGTTGATTGCGAGTTTCTTGGCTCCTCTGGTTGGGTGCTCCGCAATCAGCCCTTTGTGCTTGGCGTGACCCAAAATGGCTTGCAGCGACCCGAGGCATCGCGACGCGACGCCAGGTCCGCCAGCGGGCCGCCCACCACGGCCCTTACCTCGAGCCTTCGCAGTTTTACCGTCTCGGACATCAGCCTGCATCTGCTCGACATCCGCGATTGTCAGCCTTTTCGCCATGCGATGGCCAAGAATCGGTTTGATGTGAGTGTTGATCCTGCTCTCATCCATCGCGAGCGAGGAGGCCTTGATTGGACGGTTCTTGCGGCCAAGAATGTTGCCGGCGCGGGCTTCAACCAGATACCAGTCACAGATCTCGGCGACCGTCATGCCACTGCGGGCCTGATGAATTGCCTCTGCTGGGTCCTGACCACCAGCAACTTCGCCAAGCTTGATCTTCGCCAGATCCCGAGCTTGCTCGGTCGTGATGACACCGTAGCGGCCGAGATTGATGCGCCGCTTGATCCCTTCGATGTTGCGGTACTGAACAATGAAGGTCTTGAGCCCCGACGGAAGCGCCCGCAAGCCGAAACCCCGAATCTCGCTGTCCCACAGGACGGCCTGTTTATCTTTAGGCGGCGCGAATGCGTCCACATTGCGCTTGTTCAACTTCGCTGTCGGCATGTTTGACCCTCCATTTGGAGACAAAGATTTCAGAGGGGTGCTTTGTCTCCATTTTGTCTCCAGATTTAAGCGTTTCAAGGGTATTATGGGCGGAGACAATCGTAAAGAGGAACATCATAACCATATGATTTAGAGTAGATAATCGTACTTGGGAAAGTTTGGGAAAAGTGGCCGAAATATTTTGCCAAGGTTGGGGTCGAGGGTTCGAATCCCTTCGCCCGCTCCAGAAATCATCGAATAATCAGTGATTTCTGGAGCGACTGCGCTGAGTGTTCCTCTATCTCTACTGGTTAACCTGTCTGAATAGCCAGGCGCGGCATGTTGCCCGTCTGTTTTTCGGCGACCGGGATTGACGCAGCTCCGGCATCGGTATCTGGCGCGCAAAGACGCTTATCGGTCAATTTGACGCTCGGGCGCTTTCGAAGAGCGCAGGGCGATTATGGGTAAGAACGCGCGACAGCGTTTCTCGGCTGGCCGCGCATTCCCTATACCCGATGGGGCAAAACCCGCCGTCGCGGCACACCTGCCACAACGACGGGGGATGCTTCAGGGAGACCGCCGCTACGAGCGTTACGGGAACCTTCCCACCGCAAAGGCTTCATGGCGAAACCGACGCCATGCGCAGTTCTTCCCTCGGCGGGCTGAAAGCGTCCGGCCCGCGCCGGTTATGCGACTTGCTTGAGGTGGTTCGGCGCAGAACCCTTCAGGCGCGGTTCGATGAAGCTGGCATACCAGTCGACAAACTGTACCACGCCGCCTTCATGCAGGGCCGAATAGGGGCCAGGCTCATAGGCGGGCGAACGGATGCCGAAGGCATTTTCCTCTACGATGCGGCGGTCCTGATCGTTGGTTTGCTTCCAGACATGGGTCAGTTCGTCCAGATCATAGTCCACGCCTTCCACCGCGTCCTTGTGCACCAGCCATTTGGTCGTGACCGCGGTTTCATTGGGCCCGATCGGAATGACGCGGAACGTGACCGCATGGTCGATCAACACATGATTCCAGGTCGACGGATAGTTGAACAGCATCAGCGCACCGATTTTTTCCGCCGTCACGGCATCGGACAGGGGGCGTCGTACCGCCCGCTTGCCCGACATGGTGTAGCTTTCCGCATCGCGCAGCAGTGGAGCGCGGATCGCGCGGAACTGGCCACTGTCATGGATCTGGAACTGCGCGGGCAGGCCTGCGGCTTCGCACCGCGCCCAATGTCCCGCCATTTCCGGATCTTCGCCGCCCCCGCTGACGCCAGTCACATTGGGCGATTCCGAATAGGTCTTGCACAATTCTGGATGGCTGCCAGCGCAATGATAGCATTCGCGATTATTTTCCCAGACCAGCTTCCAATTGCCTTTCTCGATGATCGTCGATTCATGGGCAACCTTTGCTTCCGACAAATTGTGCGGGGTGAAATAGGGTGACATGAGATCGCGGAAGGGCTTGAAGTCGGCCGGCTCTGCCGCCAGGCAGATAAAGATATAACCGGCGACGCTTTCGCAGGCGACGGGCTTCAATGCATGGTCTGAAGGGTCAAAATCATCGCCCATCTGGCGGGCGAAGGCCAGTTTGCCGTCCAGATTGTAGGTCCACTGATGATAGGGGCAAACCAGCTTTGGCGCCGTCCCCTTTGGCTGGTTGCAGACCCGGCTACCGCGATGGCGGCAACTGTTATGGAACGCGCGAATCCCGCCATCCTTGTCGCGCAGGACGACGATCGGATAGGCGCCGACCTGGAGTGTGAAATAGCTGCCCGTTTTGGGAAGTTCACAATCATGCCCCGCAAACAACCAGTCACGATACCAGATGAGCTCCATGTCCAGGTCGAAAAACTGCTGATCGACATAGAAGGGCTGGGGAAGCGAGTATTGGGGCTTGCGGCCCTGGATAAGGCTGAGCATCTCGTCACGCGCGGTCATATCGCTTCCTTCCCCACTATTTCAGATCCTGCCGATTGGTGATGACATTTTCTCACACAGTACGGCAATGTTGCTTACATTCTCTGGGTTGATGGTGCTCAACCCCGATCGGAACGGCCGTTTATCCCGGCCTGTACTGATCCCCCTGACAGATTCAGGCTATCGCGCCACATCGTCCATTCCATAGGACGGATGCGACATTTTTCTACCGATCCGCGACATGGCCAGCGGCCGGTATCGAAGCGCAAATAGCCCATCCTGTCATGCGAACGGCCAACGCACTTCGACCTCCACATAATCGAGGACGCCACGGATGGGCGCATTGGGTTTCCTGATCGTCACCTGCGCCGCCTCGACCTGCGTGAAGCGGTGGCACAGCGCCTTGGCCATGTCGAGCGCCAGCGCCTCGATCAGGAAGCGGCGCTGGCCTGAGACGATCTGTTCGATAGCGGCGAACACGGCCCCATAATCTATCGTGCCGCGAATATCGTCATTTTCCAGGCTCTGGAGCGCGTTGACGTGCAACTCCACATCGACATGGAATCTTTGTCCCAGCGCCTTTTCCTCGTCGAACACGCCATGATTGGCGTAAAAGGCGCAGTTCTTCAGACGTATGACGTACAGGGTTTCAGATGCTCGAAGCCGGGGCGGATCATTCGCCTTCAGACATTGGGTCAACTCTAGCATCATGTCGTCCTTCGAAACCCTGCGCCAATGGAGCGGAGAAATGGCTGGCGCGGCCTTTGGCAACGTCGTGCCGCGCCATGCAGTGTCGAACCGACCGCGTCAGCTTTTCGGCTTCTTATTCTCCGGATCGTAGAGCGGCTTGTACCCGATGGAAGCGACCTCCACCGGATAGATTTCGCCGAAATATTCGACCTGAAGCTGGCGACCTTCCTGACAGTAAGACCATGGCAGATAGGCCAATGCGATATTCTTGCCGATCGTCGGGCCGTAGGCGATCGACGTCGTGTAGGAACGGCGGCCCAGTTCGTCGATCAGGGTCTCGCCTGTCTGCGGATCAAGTACCGGCAATATCCCGACCGGATAGCGTGCCACGCCCTTGTCATCGATATTGTCGGTCATGATGAGCGTGCAGAGCTTCGCGGGTTGACGTGCGCGTGCGCGATGTTCCAGATGCTTCGCTTTGCCCCGGAAGTCGGCTTCCTTGCATTTGGGGCGATTCAGGTCTGCCTCCAGCAGATTGTAATGGGTCAGCAGGTCCGCATTCTGTAGGCGCAGACTCTTTTCCAGGCGGCGCGAATTGGCATAGGTTTCGACACCCACGGCAATGACTCCGGTCGACCGCAGTGCATCCCACACCGCCAGGCCATCCTCATAGGCCATGTGGAGTTCCCAGCCTTGTTCCCCGACATAGGAAATGCGGAAGGCGGCGACATCCTTGCCCGCGATGCTGATCGGCTTGATGGAGGCGAACGGGAAATTTTCCGCCAACAGGCCATCGGGATCAGCGACCACCTTCTGCAGATTTTCGCGGGCATTGGGGCCCCAGATGCCGATGGTGATATATTTTTCCGTCACATCGGTGATCGTGACATCAAAACCCTTATCCTGCGCGACCCGGCGCATATAATTGATGTCGCGCGGCCCGGCATCCGCGCCGTTGATCAGGCGGCCGCGGTCCGCCATGCGGATCACGGTAAAGTCGGCGCGCACATTGCCTTCGTCGTCCAGGAAGTGGGTGTAGATGCCCTTGCCAATATTATTGTCGCCGCCGATCTTCGCCGCGCAAAGCCATTCCAGCAGCGCGACATGGTCCGGCCCTTCAATGTCCGTGATATGGAAATGCGACAGGTTGATGATGCCGCAATTTTCGCTGAGTTCCAGATGCTCGGCATTGGAAACCCGCCAGAAATGGCGATTGTCCCATTCATTTTCACGTTCGGGAATGCGATCGCCATATTTGTCGAGCAGATGTTCGTTGGCGGCATAGCCGTGCGCGCGTTCCCAGCCGCCCAGTTCCATGAAATAGCCGCCCAGTTCCTTCTCGCGTTCGTAGAAGGGCGAACGGCGGATGTTGCGGCCACCTTCGAACGGCTCGCGCGGGTGGACGGGCGGGTTGTAGATTTTGGCCGCCGTTTCCAGGCAGCGCGCCCGGATGAAGGATTCTTCCAGTTGATAGGGGTTGAAGCGGGAATAATCGATGCTGGCATGGTCGATGGCGGTGCGACCGTCGGTGATCCAGTCGGCCACGAGCTTGCCCATGCCCGGCCCATCCTTGACCCAGATACCGACCGCATACCACAGGCCACGGATTTTCTGGCTTTCGCCGATCGATGGGCCGCCGTCCGTGGTGGTCTGGAGCAGGCCGTTGAAGCTGTGGCTCTCATTATAGCCCAACTCGCCAAGGATAGGCGTCAGTTCGATCGCCCGTTCCAGCGGTTCCAGCACTTCCTCCATCTCCAGATCGCGCTGTGAAGGCGACAGGCGGGCGAACTCCTTTTCGAGCAGGTCGCGCGGATGGACGAGGCGCGGCGCCTTTTCCTCATAATAGCCCCATTCGATCTGGCCGCCCTCGGCCGTCCTGGGATCGCCGGTGTCGCGCATATAGGCTGAATTGCCCTGATCGCGCAGCAGGGGCCAGCCGATGTCCTTGCCGGTGCCTTCGAATTCCTTGTACGGGCCGAAAAAAGTCAAAGGATGGTCGACCGGATAGACCGGCAGATCCTCGCCCGCCATTTCCGCGACCAGGCGACCCCAAAGGCCGGTGCAGACGACGACATGATCGGCGCGGATTTCGCCTCGCGTGGTCTTGACGCCCCTGATGCGTCCATCCTCGACGATCAGCGAGAGAGCCGATGTATTGGCAAAGATGTTGAGCTTGCCTGCGTCCACCGCCTGATCGACCAGCTTGCCCGCGACCGTCTGCGAACGGGGGATGACGAGGCCCGCATCAGGATCCCACAGGCCGCCCTGGATCAGATCCTCCTCGATAAGGGGGAATTTTTCCTTGATCTCGGCTGGGCTGATCAGCCGCGCGCGGGTGCCAAAGGCCTTGCCTGAAGCCACCTTGCGCTTGATTTCGTCCATGCGCTGCTGGTCGCCTACGCGCGCGACCTCGATCCCGCCGATGCGGGCGTAATGACCAATTTTTTCAAAGAAATCGACCGAATAGAGGGTGGTCCAGGTCGTCAGATAATCATGGCTGGTGGCGTAGCAGAAGTCCGAAGCGTGCGCCGTCGAACCGATGTCGGTGGGGATGCCGGACTTGTCGATGCCGACAATGTCATCCCAGCCGCGTTCGACCAGATGATGGGCCACCGATGCGCCCACGATACCGCCGATACCGACGATGAGGATACGGGCCTTCTCAGGAAATGCAGACATTTTCATTCCTCTTCGTCAGGGATGGGGGGCAATGATGGATGGACGCGAATAATCGGCGCCGGTCATAGCGCCGGGTCCGCCAGGCTGTTGCGCCGATAGGCGGCCAGAAGCGTATTGTGCATCAGGGTCATGATGGTCATCGGGCCGACCCCGCCAGGCACTGGTGTAATGGCGCCCGCCGTCTTGGCGGCACTGGCGAATTCGACATCGCCGACCAGTTTCTGCTGCCCGTCGCGAATGACGCGACTGGTGCCGACGTCGATGACTGTCGCGCCCGGCTTGATCCAGTCGCCCTTGATCATGTCCGCCTGTCCCACGGCGGCGACGACGATGTCGGCCTGCGCGACCTTGGCTGCGAGGTTGGCGGTGCGGGAATGGGCAATCGTCACGGTGCAATTGCGTGCGAGCAGCAACTGCGCCATCGGCTTCCCCACCAGAATGGAACGGCCCACGACGATGGCGTCGAGACCGGAAAGCGAACCGAGCACGGATTCCAGCAGCATCAGGCATCCCAGCGGGGTGCAGGACACAAGGCCGGGCAGGCCGGAAGCGAGCAGGCCCGCGCTGACCGGATGCAGGCCGTCGACATCCTTGGCCGGGTCGATCGCCGACACCAGTTCAAGCGAATCGAGATGGCCGGGCAGGGGAAGCTGGATCAGAATGCCGTCGACGCTGTCATCGGCGTTGAGCCGTCCAACCAGCGCCAGCAATTCTTCCTGCGACACGCCTTCGTCGAGTATATGCTCAAAGCTTTCCATGCCCAGTTTGCGAGCCATCCGGCCCTTGCTGCGGACATAGATTTCGCTGGCGGGGTCGGTGCCAACCAGAACGACGGCCAGACCCGGACGCCGACCCGTCTGTTCCGCAAAATGCGGGATGGATTGGGAAATCTTCGCGCCCAATCCTTCCGCGAATGCCTTTCCGTCAATGATCTTCGTCATCGATTATGTTCCCTGCTGATCAACGCTCTTGCTCGGCCCGGCGAGCATCTTCAGGGGGTGAAGACCACCGTTCGGTGGCTGTTGAGCATCACGCGCCCTTCGAGATGATATTTGACCGCCCGCGCCAGTACCCGCGATTCGATGTCGCGACCCGTGGCGACGAAATCCTCGCTGGTCAGGCTGTGGCTGACGCGCTGGGTTTCCTGTTCGATGATCGGCCCTTCATCCAGGTCCGGCGTCACATAATGCGCCGTCGCACCGATCAGCTTGACGCCGCGCTCATGCGCCTGATGATAGGGCTTGGCGCCCTTGAAGCTGGGCAGGAAGCTGTGGTGGATGTTGATAATCTTGCCGAACAGCTTGCTGGACAGTTCGTTGGACAGAACCTGCATGTAGCGGGCCAGCACCACCAGTTCAGCGCCGGTTTCGGACACCAGGTTAAGCAGCTTCTCTTCCTGCTCCGCCTTGTTCTCCTTGGTCACCGGCCAATGACAATAGGCTATGCCTTCGATTTCCGCTGCCGCCCGCGATGCTTCGTGATTGGACACGATCGCAACGACCTCAGCATTGAGCCAGTTTACCTTTATCTGATAAAGCAGGTGATGCATCGCATGGTCGAATTTGGATACCATGATGATGATCTTGGGGCGCTGATCGACGTCCGTTACCTTAAGGTCGAGCTTGAAACGGTCGATCGAAGGCTCCAGCGCGCGTGCAACGGCTTCGCGTGTCACTTCCGCCGGCACGGTGATGGCGATGCGCAGAAAGAAATGATCTGCCTGCCGGTCCCAGAACTGATTGGATTCCAAGATGTTCGCGCCCAGCGAAGCGATAATGGTGGTGACATTGGCAACGATGCCAGGCTGGTCGTCGCAGCTCAGCTGAATGATATAGGCTTTTTCACTCATGATTATTCCTTTTCGGAAAGGGTGTGGGGCCGCATCACAGCTGGCGCTCGAACTGGGGAACGAGGTCGAAAATGTCGCCGACGATGCCATAGTCGGCGACCTGAAAAATCGGCGCTTCTTCATCCTTGTTGATCGCGACGATCACCTTGGCGTCCTTCATGCCCGCCAGATGCTGGATCGCGCCGGAAATGCCGCAGGCGATATAGAGGTCGGGCGCGACGATCTTGCCGGTCTGCCCCACCTGCCAGTCATTGGACGCATAGCCTGCGTCGACGGCGGCACGCGATGCGCCGACCGCGGCACCCAGCCTGTCGGCCAGGGGCAGGATGATTTCAGCAAATTTCTCCTCGGAACCCAGCGCACGTCCGCCGGAAACGACGATCCGCGCCGACCCCAGTTCGGGCCGTTCGCTGCGCGCAAACCGGTTTTCGACGAACCGCGAAAGGCCCGCGTTCCCGACGCTCTCAACAATCTCGATCGGCGCGGGGGCGTCCTGCGTTCCTGTCGGCGGGAAGCTGGCGGTGCGGACGGTGATGACCGTCCTGGCATCGGTCGCCTGCACGGTCTGGATCGCGTTACCGGCGTAGATCGGTCGCTTGAACGTGTCGGCAGCAACGACTTCCACGATTTCGGAGACTTGCATCACGTCCAGAAGCGCCGCGACGCGCGGCAGGACATTCTTGCCCGTGGTGGTCGCCGGAGCGATCACGACGTCATATTCCGCGCCCAGCGATACGAGCAGCGCGGCGGTGGGTTCTGCCAGCCGATGTTCCAGAGCGTCGCATTCCGCGAGCAGCACCCGGCGCACGCCATCAAGACGAGCTGCCTGTTGCGCGACCGCCTGGGCTCCCTTCCCGGCCACCACTATGTCGATGTCCCCGCCGATCAGGGCCGCCGCCGTCAGCGCGCGTGCCGTCTGTTCGGACAGGCTGATATTGTCATGTTCGGCGAAAAGAAGAATGGTCATGGAGGTTGCTCCAACCCGGATTAAAGGACGCAGGCTTCGTTCTTGAGCTTTTCGGC
>NZ_BARE01000046.1 GCF_000367345.1 Sphingobium xenophagum NBRC 107872 | reverse complement strand
GCCTTGCTGGCGGACGGTCCCGCCCTGCGCAGCGAGTTTCTTGCCCGTTTCGGGGCGGCGCGCGATGCGCTGCATGATCGGCTGGACGCGGTGGGAATCCGTTACGCCACCCACATGCTCGACCAGCCGATCGACGTGCCGCTGCGCCGCCTGTTCGGCGCGCATGAAGCGGCGGAATATCAATGATGCCTGCCCTGTTGCTGCCCGGCGCGCTGGCCGCGCTGCTGGCGCTCATCGTCCCGCTGGTCATCCATATCGCCCGGCGCAGCGAACAGGTGCCGACCGACTTCGCCGCCTTGCGCTGGTTGCGGCAAAAGCCCCGGCCTCGATCGCGGCTGCGGTTCGACGAATGGCCGCTGCTGCTGCTGCGCCTCCTCCTGCTGGCGCTGGTTGCGCTGTGGCTTGCCCAGCCCGTGCTGTTCGGGGCCGGAGACCGCAAGCCCGTCGCGGCGTTGGTCCCCGGTGTCGATCCCACCCGTGCGCCCACTGGCGATGTCCGATCGGTCTGGCTGGCCCCCGGCTTTCCGTCGATCGACCAGCCGTCGCCATCCGGCCCATTCCCCGTCGCCAGCCTGATCCGTCAGCTTGACGCGGAAATGCCTGCCGATGTTCCCTTGACGATTATCACGCCGCAGGTCATCGAAGGAGCGGATGCCGACCGTCTCCGCCTGTCGCGCAAGCCGGAATGGCGGATCGTGCCGGGCGCCATGTCTGCCCCGCGCACCCAGCCTGCCCCAATAGCGCCGCTGGCGATCCGATATGATGCGCAGCACCGCGGCGGCATCCGCTATCTGCGCGCCGCCGCGCTGGCATGGCAACCCGCTGGTCGCGATGCCGCGGTCGACACAGGCGCGATAGATGCGCCACTGCCGGACCAGCGCCATGTCCTGATCTGGCTGGGCGGCGGGACAGTGCCGGACGGGCTGAGCCGCTGGACCAAGCAGGGCGGCACCGCGCTGGTCGCGTCGGACATGCTGGTTCCGGCCGACACGCCGCGCGCGCCGCTCTGGCGTGACGCACTTGGCGCACCGCTGGTAGAGGCTATACCTTTGGGCCAGGGGCGGCTGCTGCGCTTCACCCGTCCATTGACCCCGGCCATGATGCCGGCCCTGCTGGACGCCGATTTCCCGACCCGTCTGCGTGCCGTGCTGACCCCGGCCCCGCCGCCGCCAGCGCGGGTTGCCGCCGCTGACTATGCGCCGCTGACTGGCGGACGTGCCTATGATCAGCCGCCGCAGGATATGCGCCCGTGGCTGGCGATCCTGATTGCAGCGCTGCTGATCGCCGAACGCTGGCTGGCGACCCGCCGCAGCCGGGGGATCAGTCCATGAGCGCGAACAATCTGCTCGCCCGCTGGACGGCTCCCGCAAAATATCGGGTGATGGCCGACAGTCTCGCCCTCGCCGTGCCGCTGGTCGTGGGACTTGCGGCCATTGGCTGGCGCTTGTCGGGCATCATCGCCGCCGTTGCGGCCACCATGATCGCAGCGGCGATCGCCCTGTTTGCTGCGCGCTATCGTGCCCGGCGCTATGATCAAGCCTGGCTGGTCCATACGCTGGATCGCGAGCGGCCGGACATGGAGGACAGCGCCAACCTGTTGTTCGCCGACCCTGCTCTACTTGGCCCGCTTGAGCGGCTCCAGCAGGCGCGGCTGCTCGGCAGGATCGACCGCGACAGTCCCGACAGCCTGCGTCCCGACTGGTCGCGCCGCCTGATCCTGCTCGCGGGGATCATGGGCTTGATCGCGGTCGGCCTCGCGCTGTTCTGGCCGCGCCCCGGTCATGGGCCGCCGACGCTGGCCCCCAGCACGGAAGCGCTGCCCGCAACGCCCGGCATCCCGCGTCTGACCGCGCAGAATCTGCGGATCATCCCGCCTGCCTATACCGGCCTGCCGCCGCGCGATTCCGCATCGCTGGACGCGCGCGCGCCGGTTGGATCGCGGATCGAATGGACGCTGCGTTTTGATCCACAAGCGACTGTCCCGGCGATCCTGCCGGTCGGCGGCGCACACATCACCCTGCGCCGCGACGGCCCAAACTGGATCGCCAGCCGCCCGCTCGACGCTTCCTTCCTCTATCGCGTCGATCCCGCATCAGGCCGTGGCCCGACGCCGCCTCTCCACCGGGTCGACGCCATTGCCGACAGTCCGCCGCAGGTGCGCGCGATCAGCCCGGCCGCCAGCCTGACGATGGTACAGGCCGGTCAGCGCAACTGGACCCCGGTCTTTGCCGCCACGGACGATTATGGCGTCGCCGCAACCGCACGGCTCCGCGTCACGCTGGCGATCGGCGAGGGTGAGAATGTGACCTTCAGCGAGCGCGAAATAGCGGTTTCGGGCAGCGGACCACCACGCGATAGACGTTTCAGCCCCCGACTGGATTTCGGCGCTCTTGGGTTTAGCGCGGGCGGCGACATGGTGGTGCAACTCATCGTGCGCGACATGCGGCAACCCGCCGCGCAGGAAGTGCGCGGCCCCAGCCTGATCCTGCGCTGGCCATCGTCCAGGCAGCCCGAAAGCAGCGGGCTGGAGGGTATGGTCAATATCACCCTGCCGGCCTATTTCCGCAGTCAGCGACAGATCATCATCGATGCTGAAGCGCTCCTCAAGCAGAAGCGCCGCCTTGCCGCCGATCGCTATCTTGCCCGTTCCGCCAGCATCGGCAGCGACCAACGGATATTGCGCGGCCGTTACAGCCAGTTTCTGGGCGGCGAAGAGGAAGGCGAACCGGAACCGCCCCCCAATCATGGCGAACAGCATAGCGACGATGATGGCCATGACCACGATCAAGGGCACGACCATGATCATGATCACGACCACGATCACGATGACGGGCACGACCAGGGCCATGATCATGGCCATGACCATGGCGGCGCACCGCGGCGACCCGCGCCGGGCTTTGGCGCGCCGGAGGATGTGCTGGCAGACTTTGGCCACGCGCATGATGATTCGCCCGCGTCCAGCCTCGATCCCGAAACCCGCGCCATCCTGAAGAAAGCGGTCGATGAAATGTGGCAATCCGAGGTGCAGTTGAGGCAAGGCCATCCCGATCTGGCGCTGCCCTTTGCCTATCGCGCGCTGCGTTTCATCAAGGAGGTGCAGCAGGCGACCCGCATCTTCCTGTCGCGGGTCGGGCCGGAACTCCCGCCGATCGACCCCAGCCGCCGCATGACCGGCAAGCGGGAGGGGCTGGCCAGTCGCGTTCTGGCGATCAGCCCGGTCGAAGGACGGGACGGTCCCGCTGCGGCGGCCTGGCGCGCGCTGGGCGATGGGCCGGGCGCGATCCGGGGGCCGATCGCGCTGGATGCGCTGGACCGCTGGGCGCGGGGGCAATCCGCCCATTTGCCCGATCCGCTGGCGCTTTCAGGGGCGATCGACGCCGTCCGCCGCGATCCCGCCTGTCTGCCCTGCCGCGTCAAGTTGCGCGCCCTGCTCTGGACCGCCATGGAACGACCGCCCGCCCAGCCTGCCCGGCGCCGTCCCGCCGATGCTGGCGGCGCGCGCTATCTTGGCGCGATAGGAGGCGGCAAGCCATGACCGCCGCATGGATGACCGCCATCCTGTTGGGCGTGGCCATGATTGTGGCTGGCGTGCGTCTGATCCTGTGGCATCGTAGCGCAAGCGCGCCGTCGCCCAGGCGATTGATCGCGCTGCTGCTGCTCCAGCCGGTGTGCGGGATATTGTTGTTTCTGACGCTATTTCCCCCTGCGACGACCATGAGCAGCGGCGCGCTGCGGATCGCGACACGCGGCACGTCTCGTCTGGCGGCTGGTCCTATGGTCCTGCTGCCCGAAGCGCCCGACATTGGCGCTGGCGAACATGTGCCCGACCTTGCGACCGCCTTGCGGCGGCACCCCGGCACCAGCGAGATTATCGTGCTGGGCGACGGCCTGCCGCCCCGCGACATGGAAGCGGCAAGGGGAGTCGCCGTCCGTTTTGAGCCGCGCCCTCTGCGTCAGGGTATCAGCCATGTTGCCCCGCCAACGCTCGTCGCGCCGGGGAGCAGCTTCAGCCTGGGCGGGCAGTTGAGCGCCCTGCCCCGCGCCACCGTCGAATTGCTCGACCCGGCCGGGCAAGTGACGGACAGCGTTCAGGCCGACGCCGATGGGCGCTTTGCGCTGACCGGCACCGCGCGCGCCGCCGGGGCCGTGCTGTTCACCCTGCGCGTGCGCGATGGCCGCCGCACCGTCGAACAGGCCAACGTCCCGCTACTGGTCGCTGACAGCCCAGCCCCGCGCCTGCTGATCCTGTCGGCCGCGCCCAATGCCGAAGTCAAATATCTGCGCCGCTGGGCTGCCGATGCGGGCTTTGCCGTCACAACGCAAATGAGCGCGGGCGGCGGCATTGCGCTTGGCGACGCGCCGATCGCGATGGACGGAGCAACGCTCCGCCGGTTCGACGCCGCGATCGTCGACGACCGCAGCTGGGCAGCGCGGCGCGGCGTGCTGATGGACGCGGCGCGCAACGGGCTGGGTCTGATCCTGCACCCCAGCGGGCCGATCGACGCGTCGACCCGCGGACAATGGCAGGCGTTGGGCTTTGGCCTGACGGGCAAGGGCGGCTTGGTTCCCCTCGCCCTGCCCAAGCCCCTTGCCCCCACCATCGCGCGCACCCGGCAGGGCATCGGCAGCGACGACAGGCCAGCGGACCTGGCCCTGCCCGACGAAACGCTGCCGGAGATCAGCCGTCTTGGCCTGACGCCGGAGGGTCAGAGCGCCGTACCTTTGCTGCGCGATGCGGGTGGCGTGACGCTTGCGGCCTGGCGGGCGGTGGGTAGCGGGCGAGTTGCGCTGTTCACTGGTATCGACAGCTATGCGCTGACGCTGACGGGCCATCGGGGGCTGCATGGCGACTGGTGGAGCGCGATGTTGGCGGCCGTTGCACGCCCCGCCCCCGGCATGACGCCCATCACGACACCGGGATGGGCGGGCGAGCGGATGATCCTGTGCGGCCTGACCGCCCCTGCTGAGGTCGAACGCCCGGATGGACGAATGGCGAATCTGTTGCCAGTAGCGGGATGCGGCGCCTTCTGGCCCGACCAGACTGGTTGGCACCAGCTGCGCCGGGCGGGGGATGGCCAGGCCACGCCCTTCTACGTCCAGGCTGCCAATGCCCTGCCGGTGATGCGGGCCGCGCGGGATCGGGACGCCATGTTGATGCTGCGCCCGCCAGCATCGGGCGACAAGGCCGCTAGGGGCAAGTCAGTCCCCGGATCGCCCTGGCCGTTCGCGATCGGCTGGTTGCTGGCAAGCGCGCTGCTGTGGTGGCTGGAGCGGGCGCGGGTGGGCCGCGCCGCTGCGCCTCAATCGGCGAGGTAGAAATCCCGCAGCGCCCGCGCGTCGTGCAGGGCGTTGTGCGGCACCCGGCTGTTGGCGGCCGCGCTAAAGCCCGCCGCATTGATCAGTTCCAGCCGCAGACCGAAATCGACCCCCGCCATCAGGCCCGGCCCCTTCACCAGCAAAGCGCAGAAATGGGCCAGATCCTCCGGCCAGTCGGCGATGATCAGCGGATCATCATCCCCTTCCAGATAGGCGGCGACATGATCGGCCGCATCGGCCCGGTTGAGTTCCAGATATATGCCCGGCGGCACATGGCGCAGATAGGGGACGACATGCTGCGCCACCCACGGCTCGACATCGTCCGGCAGCGGCAGCGCGACGTAAAATTCCTGGTCTCCATGTTCGGGAACCAGCGCGACGCTGATCAGCCCACCGCCAAAACCGTTAAATTCAGTGTCGAGAAAATAGCGCATGAAAAAAGGAACTGCCCGCCGTTCGATAGGTCTGGCCATCGCAAGACGGCATCTGCGAATGCCTGTAGCATTTGCGCGGGGCTTGCCAAGCTGCCATGCGCGCCAGCGACATATCATCCAGGAAAGACACCAGCATGATCCCGCGCGAATATCTTGGCTCCGCCGCCATTCCGGGCGGGGAGGAATTGAAGCTCTATCGCCGGGGCGGCGATTTCATGATCGTGCTGGATCGCAACGAGTTGATGAGCAGCCGGATGAGCGGGTCGGAAAAGGCGCTGGCGGTCATGACGATCGAGCGGCTCGCGGGCCGCAAGGCGCCTCATCTGCTCATCGGCGGATATGGCATGGGCTTTACCCTGCGCGCAGCGCTGGCGATCCTGCCCGCCGACGCGCGGATCACGCTGGTCGAACTGGTGCCGGAAATCATCGCATGGGCGCGTGGTCCGATGGTCGATCTGGCTGCCGGATGCCTGGATGATCCGCGCGTAGAACTCGTCATGGGCGACGTGGCGAGCGCGATCGCGGACGGCAGGAGCAGCTATGACGCGATCCTGCTGGATGTGGATAATGGGCCTGACGGGCTGACCATGGTGGCGAATGACCGCCTCTATTCCGCTCAGGGACTTACGATTGCGCGCGACGCGTTGCGTCCCGGCGGCATTCTGGCCGTCTGGTCGGCGGGGTCGGACGATGCCTTCACCCGCCGCCTGCGCAATGCCAAATTTGCCGTCGACGAAGTGGCGGTGAAGGCGCGCGACAATGGCAAGGGGCCGCGCCATGTCATCTGGTTCGCGGCGAAGCGCTGACCCTTAGATCCCGTTCGGGATGACGGGCCACCCGCCCTGTTCCAGCGCCGCGCTAAGCGCCGTGAGGCACTGGTTGAGCGCGCTCGCGTCGGTCGAGCGCACGACGAAGTTCGCGCCCGTGCGCCCTTCGCGGAAAAAGGGATAGCTGCCAATCTGGCATCCCTCATGCGCCTGCTCCGCCGCGCCCAGCAGGTCGGCAATCTCGCTCTCTGCAACCCAGCAGCCGATCGTGGCGGACAGCAGCGGCAGCCCGCCCTCCAGCGTGCCGGTCAGGCTGTCCAGCATACCGGCGGTGATGTGCGGCACGCCCGCCATGATGAAGATATTGCCATGACGGATACCCGGCGCGCCTGACATGCGGTTTTCGATCAGGCTGGCCCCGGCGGGAACCCGCGCCATGCGCAGCCGCGCTTCGGTCAGGCCACCGCGCGTTTCATAATAGCCCGCCAACATCGCCCGCGCCTGAGGATGCACTTCCACCGGCACGCCCAGCGCCGCCGCGATCGCATCGACGGTTATATCGTCATGGGTCGGGCCGATGCCGCCGGTGGTGAACAGATAATCGTTGCGCGCGCGCAGGATGTTGACTGATTCGACGATCGCGTCGCTATCGTCCGCCACCACCCGCACTTCGCGCAGGCGGATGCCCTGAACATTGAGCCAGATCGCGATCTGGCTGATATTCTTGTCCTGCGTGCGGCCAGACAGGATTTCGTCGCCGATCACGATCAGCGCTGCGGTCCAGATGCGGGTAGGATCGGCCATGGCGCGTCCATAGCCTGCGCATGGCGCCCTGCCTAGTGGATTGATTTTGACATCGTAAAGCCCACTGGAACTCAAATATTTCTGATGGTCCGCTGCGTATCGGGCATGCGCGTGTGACATCCCCTCACGCTCAATCGAATATCGGGATCGGACCACTGGCCGCCCCTCTCGCATTATGGCGCGGGTGCCCCTATAGTCATGTCATGACCGAATATATGACGATGACGGCCGATGCGCCGATTTCCCGTTCGGCCGCGATCAAATTATATGACGCGGCGGGTTTTGAAGGCATGCGCCGCGCCGGACGGCTGGCGGCCGAGATACTCGATGCGCTGGTGCCCCATGTCGTACCGGGCGTGACGACCGGCGAACTGGACGACATCGTGCGCCGGATGACGCTGGACGGTGGCGGCGTGCCAGCGACGCTTGGCTATCGCGGCTATACCCATAGTTGCTGCACATCGATCAACAATGTCATCTGCCACGGCATCCCCGGCGATTATCGGCTGAAGGACGGCGATATCGTCAATATCGACGTTACCCCGCTGGTCGATGGGTGGCATGGCGACACAAGCCGCATGTTCATCGCGGGTGACGCGCCGATCAAGGCGCGGCGGCTGGTCGAGGTGACCTATGAATGTCTGATGCTGGGCATCGAACAGGCAAAGCCCGGCAACCATCTGGGCGACATCGGCCATGTGATCCAGCGGCACGCCGAAAAGCACCGCTATGGCGTGGTCCGTGATTTTTGTGGCCATGGCCTGGGCCGGGTGTTTCATGACAGCCCGGAGGTCGTGCATATCGGCCGCCCCGGTACGGGCCCGGAACTCAAGCCCGGCATGTTCTTCACGATCGAGCCGATGATCAATATCGGCAAGCCCGGCGTCAGGATGATGGAAGATGGCTGGACGGCGGTGACGCGCGACCGCACCCTGTCCGCCCAGTTCGAACATAGTATCGGCATTACCGAAACCGGATGCGAGATTTTCACCAAGAGCCCCGCCGGACTGGACGCGCCGCCCTATAGCTGAGCGCGCGCCAACGACTGCTTAAAAAACGGGCAGCCTGGCAAGAAAATGCCCTGAATCCGGGCAATATGGACAAAGATTGCTGCATCGCCGAAAGCATGTTCTAGCGATTCGCCATTTGGCACGGTAATTGGATATCAAGAGGGACGGCGCCTGGCCTTTTGGGGGGCATGACGAACGTCACTTGAGGAGAGAGGAATGCGGGTCGCACCCGCATTCTGTCGTGCGTTATGGGTTGGGAATACTAGTGATGAAAAAAGTCGAAGCCATCATCAAGCCGTTCAAGCTGGACGAGGTGAAGGAAGCACTCCACGAAGTGGGCGTGTCGGGCATTACCGTGACCGAAGCCAAGGGCTTTGGCCGCCAGAAAGGCCATACCGAACTTTATCGCGGCGCTGAATATGTCGTCGATTTCCTGCCCAAGGTGAAGCTGGAAGTCGTCGTCGACGATGCGCTGGCCGACCGGGTGGTGGAGGCGATTTGCGCCGCAGCGCAGACCGGACGCATCGGCGACGGCAAGATTTTCATTTCCAACGTCGAGGGCGCCGTGCGGATCCGCACCGGCGAGCGGGACAGCGACGCGATCTGATTTCACGCAAATTCTGGTCATCCCGGCATCGGGGCGACGGAACAACGGGCATCCATCTACCCCTTCGGGGGGGTAATAAACGAGAAGGGCAAGCGCACATGGCCAATACGCCAAAAGACATTCTCAAGATGATCGAGGAAAAGGAGATCGAGTGGGTCGATGTCCGTTTTACCGATCCCAAGGGCACCTGGCACCACCTGACGATGTGCGCGAACGTCATTGGCGAAGATGAGCTGACTGACGGCCTGATGTTCGACGGCTCCTCGATCGAGGGCTGGAAGGAAATCAACGAATCGGACATGATCCTGAAGCCCGATCTGGACGCGGTTTTCTTCGATCCGTTCAGCGCGACGCCGATGATGATCCTGGTGTGCGACATCGTCGAACCCGAAGATGGTTCGCTCTATTCGCGCGATCCGCGTTCGACCGCCAAGCGCGCCGAAATGTTCCTTCAGTCGACGGGCCTTGGTGACACCGTCTATATCGGCCCGGAACCTGAATTCTTCATGTTCGACAGCGTCGAATTCGACAACACCTACAATTCCAGCTTCTACAAGCTGGACGATGTCGAACTGCCCACCAACAGCGGCACGAAATATGACGGCGGCAATATGGGTCACCGTCCCCGCGCCAAGGGCGGCTATTTCCCGGTCGGCCCGGTCGACGTGACCACCGACATTCGCGCCGAAATGGTGACCACGCTGATGGAAATGGGCCTGCCCATGGACAAGCATCACCATGAAGTCGCCGGCAGCCAGCACGAACTGGGCCTCACCTTCGGCAAGCTGGTCGAAACCTGCGACCGCATCCAGATCTACAAATATGTCGTGAAGATGGTTGCCCAGGCCTATGGCAAGACCGCAACCTTCATGCCCAAGCCGATCAAGGCCGACAATGGTTCGGGTATGCACACGCATATTTCGATCTGGAACAAGGGGCAGAACACCTTTGCCGGCGACGGCTATGCCGGCCTGTCCGACACCTGCCTGTTCTTCATCGGCGGCGTGATCAAGCATGCCAAGGCGCTCAACGCCTTCACTAACCCGACCACCAACAGCTACAAGCGCCTGGTGCCCGGCTTTGAAGCTCCCGTGCTGCTCGCCTATTCGGCGCGCAACCGTTCCGCTTCGTGCCGTATCCCCTATGGTGCGGGCACGAAGGCGAAGCGCGTCGAATTCCGCTTCCCCGATCCGCTTGCCAACTCCTACCTCGCCACCGCCGCGTTGCTGATGGCCGGTATCGACGGGATCGAAAACAAGATTCACCCCGGCGAAGCCATGGACAAGAATCTGTACGACCTGCCGCCGGTGGAACTGGCCAAGGTGCCGACCGTGTGCGGTTCGCTGCGCGAAGCGCTCGAAAGCCTGGAAAAGGATCAGGACTTCCTGCTGAAGGGCGGCGTGTTCACCAAGGACCAGATCGACGCCTATATGGAACTGAAATGGCCTGAAGTGTATCGCTGGGAAATGGCGCCTTCGCCGGTCGAATTCGACATGTATTATAGCGGCTGATCTTTTTCAGCGCTGCGAAAAAGGACAAGGCCCGGTTGCTTCCAAAGCGGCCGGGCCTTTCCCGTTCCGGTCATGATCCGGCAAAATTCATTTACCGGCGCGAAATGTTAAGGGCTGGCGGCCTATTGCCTGTCGGAGACAAGGCAAAGGCACAGGGCAGTCATGCGGAACGAGCGGATCGGGATGGCGCAGGGAGTGCGCGGCGACATGCTGTTCGCCGCGCCATGGTCTGCGCTCGAACAATGTTTGCTGGTTGCGATCTGCCTCGCAACCTTGTTCTTCACGCTGGCAACCCCGCCGTTTCAGGCGCCGGACGAAAATCAGCATTATATGAAGGCGCTGCTTCTGTCCGAAGGCGGCGTGTTGACAACGCAGCATGGCGAGGCGATCGGCGCGGCGCTGCTCCGCGCGGCCATAGACCTGCACGCCGTCGATTTTCCCACCGACGTGCCAGCGACTGTGCGCAGGTTCGATGCGACAAAGCTGGGACATAGCTGGAATGCGGATGCGTCGCGGCCCGGCACCGTCTTTGCCGAATTCCCCAATGTCGCAAGCTATGCGCCGACACTCTATGCACCGGGCGCTGCGGGCCTGCTGATCGGCGACGCGCTCGGCCTGCCGCAACTGGGCCGTTTCTATGCCGGGCGGATCGTCAACGCGCTGGTCGCCCTGGCGCTGCTGATCGCCGCGCTACGGCTGCTGCCCTTTGGCCGGATGGCGATGCTGGGCACGGCGCTGCTGCCCACCTTTGCCTATCAGATCGGATCGATGTCGCCCGATGCCGTGATCAACGGCATGGGCTTCCTGGGACTCGCGCTGGCGCTGCGTGTCGGCTTCATGGACCGTGGATCGGCCGGACTGGTTCTGGCGGCGCCGTTGCTGGCTCTCGCCAAGGGCGTCTATCTGCCGTTGATGGCGGCGGGTTTGCGCTGGCCCCAATATCGGCGCGACATGCGGATGTGGCTGGTCCTGGGCGCGATGGCGCTGGGCGCGGCCGCCTTCATCGGCTGGATGAAATATTCTGGCGGCAGTCAGGCGCTCTATCATATCATGTCGCGCAAGACGGGTGAGAGCGTGCTGACCGCGCCACTGGCCGACCAGTTGGCGGTGATCCTGAACGATCCCGTCGGTTATGTTCGCATCCTGACGTCCAGCGTGATCGAGCGCGCGCCGGTCTATGCGCTCCAGATCGTCGGGCGCTTCGGCTGGAACGCCATCCTGCTGCCGCTGATCGCCTACCCGCTGGCGGCGGTCATGCTGGCGGCCGCGATACTCAGCGGCGCGGAGGCCCGCTTTGGCGGAGCGCAGCGCCTTTGGTGGCTGGCGGTCGCCGGCGGCGTCGCGGTGCTGATCGAGACCGCCATGTACCTGACCGGCACGCCGCCGGGCGCGGACTTCATTCAGGGAACGCAGGGGCGCTATTTCCTGCCAATCCTGCCGCTGGTGCTGCTGGCGCTCTCCCCCGACCGGGCCGTGCGCGGCGCGCGCACTCTGTTTGCCGCCTCGGCCTGCCTGCTGCTGCTCATTGCGGCGGCCAGCGCCTATGACAGTTTCTGGGTCCATGGCTTCGTCACCAGCGACGGGATGCCGCCGCATGACAGCGTGACGCGGGCGTTGTTGCTACCCTCGCCGCGCTGGTAGCCAGACGCGGCACAGCGCGAGCCAGCCCAGCCCCTCGATCCATCCGGCGGTGACGTCGCTTGGCCAATGCACGCCGAGCCAGACCCGGCTGGCTCCGATCAACGCGATCATCATGCCCGCCGCCCAATAGCCGCCGCGCCGCCGCGCCAGCATGGCCAGCGCGCCGAACATCATCATGTTGCCCGCCGCATGGCCGCTGGGAAAACTATAGCTATGGACGATGTCGAGATGGGGCAGCAGGTCCGGGCGCGGTGCGGCGAAAATCTGTTTGAGGATCAGGTTGAGCGCCGTCCCGCCCGCCATCATCAGGGCAAGCCACAGCGCGTCACCGCGGCGACGCAACCAGAGCAGCGCAGGCAGGACCAGCGCCAATATCGCAAGCCTGCCGATCGTATCGCCGATCGCAGTCGCCAGCCGCATGAGCGGCGTCAGATGGCGACCAATATCGCCGTCCCGCGCCGTCCCCGCCCAGCCCATCAGCCCGACATTCAGCCAGTCGAGCCATCCCGCCCGCTGCATCAACGCAACGCCCAGGACGCAAAAAAGCGCGAGAGCCAAAGCCCCCGCGCCTTTCTGCGCTGTCCAGCGATCAGATATGGAGCGCACGGCCATAGGCCGCCAATACGCTTTCATGCATCGATTCCGAAATGGTCGGATGCGGGAATACCGTGTGCATCAGTTCCGCCTCGGTCGTTTCCAGCGTCTTGCCGATCGTATAGCCCTGGATCATCTCCGTGACTTCCGCGCCGATCATGTGCGCGCCCAGCAACTCGCCGGTCTTGGCGTCGAACACGGTCTTGGTGAAGCCTTCCGCTTCGCCAAGCGCGATTGCCTTGCCATTGCCGATGAACGGGAACATGCCGACCTTGACCTCGTAACCCGCTTCCTTGGCCTTTGCTTCGGTCAGGCCGACGCTGGCGATCTGCGGGTGGCAATAGGTGCAGCCGGGGATGTTACGCACATCCATCGCATGGGGATGGACATCCTTGTTGCCCAGCGCCTGCGCGATGGCTTCAGCTACGATCACGCCCTCATGGCTCGCCTTGTGCGCAAGCCATGGCGGGGCGGTCACATCGCCGATCGCCCAGAAGCCCTCGACATTGGTGCGGCCATAGGCATCGGTCTTGATATGATAACGCTGGTCGGGTTCGACGCCGACATCTTCCAGACCCAGATTTTCGACATTGGGGACGATGCCGATGGCGACGATGACATGGCTATATTCAGCCTCTATCGCCTTGCCAGCCTTGTCCTTGATGGTCGCGGTCACGCCCTTGTCGCTGGTCGCGATCTTCTCGATCTTCGCGCCGGTCATCACGGTCATGCCCTGCTTCTTGACTGCCTTTTCAAGGAAGGCGGAAACGTCGGCATCCTCGACAGGGACGATCCGGTCCATCATCTCCACGACGGTCACGTCAGCGCCCATGTCGTTATAGAAGCTGGCAAATTCGATGCCGATCGCGCCGGAACCGATGACCAGCAGCTTGGTCGGCATTACCGGTGGCGTCATGGCGTGGCGATAGGTCCACACGCGCTTGCCGTCGGCCTTGAGCTGCGGCAGGTCGCGGGCGCGGGCGCCCGTCGCGATGATGATATGCTTGGCGGTCAGTTCTTCGGACTTGCCGTCCTTGGTGACGGTCAGCTTGCCCTTTCCGGTCAGCTTGCCATCGCCCATATGCACGGCGATCTTGTTCTTCTTCATCAGGTGCGTCACGCCCTGATTAAGCTGCTTGGCGACACCGCGTGAGCGCTTCACCACCGCTTCGATGTCGGCGCTGATCTTTTCCGCCGCCAGGCCATAATCCTTGGCGTGCTGCATATAATGGAAAATCTCGGCCGACCGCAGCAGCGCCTTGGTGGGAATGCAGCCCCAGTTGAGGCAGATGCCGCCCAGATTTTCACGCTCGACAATGGCGGTTTTCAGGCCAAGCTGCGCGGCGCGGATCGCGGCGACATAGCCGCCGGGGCCGGAGCCAAGGACGATGAGATCGTAGGTATCAGCCATGGGTCACACTCGCTTCTGGTATATTAGGCTTCCGCAATCGGCGGAACGGAACGGGGCTGGCGATCCTCGCCAATCGCCACGAAGGTGAAGGTCGCGCGGGTAACGCGATAACTGCGATCGTCGTGGCGCGTACGCCGCCATGCTTCGACGTCGATCTTCATCGACGTGCGCCCGACCGACTTGAGGGACGCGAACACCGAAACTTCATCGCCCACGACGACCGGGCGCAGGAAGGTCATGCCTTCCACCGCGATGGTGACGGCGCGGCCATGACTGTGGCGCGCCGCGACCGATCCCGCGGCCGAATCCATCAGGCTCATCAACCAGCCGCCGAATATGTCCCCATAGGGATTGGTGTCGGCGGGCATGGCGATGACGCGCACCGCCGGACTGGCTTCCGGCGGCTGTTCGTCCATACGCCCCATCAGGCCAGCATGCCGATCGGATTCTCGATCAGTTCCTTGAACGCCTTCATCAGGCGCGCACCGTCGGCGCCGTCAATGGCACGATGGTCGAAACTGCCGGTGGCCGACATGACCGTCGCAATCTGAAGGCTGTCGTCGACAACATAGGGCCGCTTATCGCCTGCGCCGATCGCCATGATCATGGCCTGGGGCGGGTTGATGACGGCTTCAAACTGCTTGATGCCGAACATGCCCATGTTGGAAAGCGATGCAGTACCGCCCTGATATTCGTTGGGCGACAATTTGCCTACCTTGGCGCGATCGGCCAGATCCTTCATCTCGGTCGAGATCGCGGCAACGCCCTTGCCATCCGCGCCGGTCACGATCGGGGTGATGAGACCGCCGGGGATCGACACGGCGACGCTGATGTCGGCACGCTTGAATTGCAGCATCTGGTCGCCCGCAAACTGCACGTTGCATTCGGGAACTTCCATCAACGCGACGCCCAGCGCCTTGATCAGCAGGTCGTTGACGGACAGCTTGACCTTGCGGCTGGCCAGGCCCGCATTGAGCTCGCTGCGCAGCTTGAGCAGCTTGTCGAGCTGAATGTCGACCGTCAGATAAATGTGCGGCACCTGCTGCTTGGATTCGGTCAGGCGGCGCGCGATCGTCTTGCGCATGCCGCTGAGTTTGACCACTTCGTGCGGGATGCCGAAATCCTGCGCGCCGCTGGCAGCGGCGGGCGCCGGGGCTGCCGCCTCTGCCTTGGCGGCGGGAGCCGACGCGGGCGCGGCGGCCGGTGCGGCGACGCCTTCCTTTGCGCCGTCCAGATCGCTCTTGACGATACGGCCATTGGGGCCAGTCCCCGACACCGCAGCCAGATCAATCCCCTTGCTCTGCGCCAGGCGGCGCGCCAGCGGGCTGGCCTTGACGCGCTTGTCGCTGGAGGCTGGCGCAGCGGGCACGGCGTCAGCCTTCGGCGCGGCAGCGGCGGGTGCCGCCGCCTCTGCCTTGGCGGGGACAGGATCGGCCTTGGGCGCGGGCTTGCCGCCGCCGGCAGCCGCCGCCTCCACATCCTCGCCCTCTTCAGCGATAATGGCGATGACGGTGCCAACCTTGACGCCTTCGGAACCTTCGGAAACGAGGATCTTGGCGATGACGCCTTCATCCACCGCTTCAAATTCCATCGTCGCCTTGTCGGTTTCGATTTCCGCCAGCAGATCGCCGGACGATACCGTATCCCCTTCCTTTACCAGCCATTTGGCCAGAGTCCCTTCCTCCATGGTCGGGGACAAAGCGGGCATCTGGATCGTCTTGCTCATGCGTTCGGGGCCTCTTCTTATCTCTACGGCGCGCGCCAATGGCTGCCCGTTTTCACCCATTCGCCGGATCGGTCAAGCGAGCGCTTGCGGAAGGGGCAAATATGGCCCACATTTCACCGCACTGGTTCGTTGGACCGAAAATGACCCCCTGCCGGGGCCATCAAAGCGACATGGGGGGCGATGGAAGTGCGGACATATCTGGTTGTCGTGGACGAATCGCCCGAAGCGGAAACGGCCCTGCGTTTTGCCGCGCGACGTGCTGCGCAAACGGGTGGCGCGGTCCGTATCCTTGCCCTCATTCCCCCGGCCGAGTTCGTTCAGTGGGGCGGCGTGCAGGCGACGATGGAGGATGAGGCGCTGCAACGCGCCGAAGCGCTGGTGACGAGCGCGGCAGGCACGCTGACCGACGAGTCCGGCATCCGCCCCAGCATTACCGTGCGGCAGGGGGATGCGGTGGCCGTCGTACGCAAAACGCTGGACGAGATGGAGGATGTCGCCGCCCTGGTGCTGGGCGCGGCAGCAAGCGGCCCACCCGGCACGCTGGTATCGCATTTTGCCGGGGCTGACGCGGGACGCATGCCCTGCCCCATCATGATCATTCCGGGCGGGCTCGACGCCGAAGCGATCGACCGGCTGAGCTGATCCTGCCGATCAATCCTCCCCGGCAAGGCGGTGACGAGCGTGCTCCACCGCTTCATGGCCCCGCGTGCCCGTAAGGATGACGGCTACCGCTTATGCTTGCCCCGCTTCGAGCCGATATGCCGGATATTGACCGGCCGCCCGCGATGAGTGCGGCTGCCCGGACGGGTACGATCGCGCTTGACCGGGCCGCCCCGTGAAGGCGGCGTATCGGGCAGTTCGAAGCGGAGCGAACCGTTGATCGGGTCGGCCTCCGCCAGTCGCAGTTCCAGCCGCTGGCCTACCGTATAACGATCGCCGCTTTCCACGCCTTCCAGCGCCTTGCCTGCCTCGTCATAGAAAAAGCGTTCGCTGCCCATGGTCGATACAGGCACCAGCCCGTCGCCGCCCAATTCCTCGACCGTCGCGAAAAATCCGAAATTCTGGACGCCGGTGATCCGCGCCTTCACCGTTTCACCAACATGGGCCGCCAGGAAAGCCGCGACGTAGCGATCGACCGTGTCGCGCTCCGCCTCCATCGCGCGGCGCTCGAACTGGCTGATCATCTCGCCGACGCGCCCCATATTCTCGTAATCCTCGACACTCAGCGCGGTTTTGGCGGGCATGCTGCCGCCCTTGGGCGCGGGCAGTTCCAGGCCATAAGCGCCCACCAGGGCGCGATGGACCAGCAAGTCGGCGTAGCGGCGAATGGGCGAGGTAAAATGCCCGTAGGAACCGAGCGCCAGGCCGAAATGGCCCATATTGACCGGGCTGTAATAGGCCTGGGTCTGGCTGCGCAGGATCTGCTCCATGATAAGTGGCTTCTCCTCCGCCTCCCCGACCCGCTTGATCAATTGGTTGAAAGTGGCGGGGCGGATCACCTGTCCAAGTGCGAATTCGATGTCGAAGGTCGCCAGATAATCCTTGAGCGCGACCAGCTTGTCGCGACTGGGCGGCTCGTGAACGCGGTACATGACCGGCGCTTTCTTCTGCTCCAGCGCCTTGGCCGCGGCGACGTTGGCCGCGATCATATAATCTTCGATCAGCATATGGGCGTCGAGCCGTTCGCGGACAGCGACGCTGACGATCTTGCCCCATTCGTCCAGTACGACGCGCCGTTCGGGCAGGTCGAGCGCCAACGGTTCGCGCTTCTCGCGCGCCTTGTGCAGCAGCGCCCAGCAGGCCCAAAGCGGCCTGAGCGCGATGTCGAGCATTGGATGATCAGCCTTGCCGTCGATCGCGGCCTGCGCATCCTCATAGGCGAGCACGGCGGCGACGCGGATGATCGCGCGGGAGAAGCGCCATGACGTCACCTTGCCAGCGGCGTTGATGACCAGATGGCAGGCCATGGCCGCACGATCCTGACCCGCGCGCAGCGAACACATGTCCGACGAAAGCTGGTGCGGCAGCATCGGCACGACCAGATCGGGGAAATATACGCTGTTGCCGCGCTTGCGCGCTTCCTTGTCGAGCGCGCTGCCAGGCCGGACATAATAGCTGACATCGGCGATGGCGACGATCGCGCGGAAGCCGCCGGGATTGGCTTCATCCTCGTCTGGGGTGGCCCAGACCGCATCGTCATGGTCCCTCGCGTCGGACGGATCGATGGCGACGATCGGCAAATGCCGCAGATCCTCCCGCTTCTCCGCGTGAAGCGGAAGGGCGGAGGCCGTGACGGCTTCTTCCTCTACCGCGTCGGGAAAGACATGGGGGATGCCATGTTTGTGAATGGCGATCATGCTGAAGCTGCGCGGGGCGAACGGGTCGCCCAGAATATCGGTGACCCGCGCGCTGATCCGGGGCGGACGGCCGGTTGGTTCGGCCAGCACCAGATCGCCGCGCTTGGCAGTGCCGACATCGCTGATCTGCATATCCTTGCGGATGCGCTTGTCGACCGGGCGTAGCCACAGCTTGCCGTCGGCCATTTCCTCGACCACGCCCAGCAGCATCTCTGTCGCCTTGGGCAGCTTCTTAATCGGATGGGCGATCCAGCCCTTCCCGGCTTCCTCGGTGCGGGCAAGGATGCGGTCGCCAATGGTCAGCGCACCGCGCTTGCCCCGCTCCGCCACGCGCAGGCGGGGGGCGGGCTGGCCTTCGGCTTCCCACCGTTCGGGCGTCGCGATCAGGGTGGTGTCGTCGACATCGATGATGCGCAGCACAGTAACCTTGGGCACGCCGCCCAGCTTGTGGAACGCGCGCGCCGGGCCGACGTCGATCAAGCCTTCATCGGCCATATCCTTCAGCAAGGCTTTAAGGGCGATTTTTTCCTGGCCCTTAAGGCCAAAAGCCTTGGCGATCTCGCGCTTGCCCGCTGGCTGGTCGGACGTGGTGATGAAATCTATCACTTCATTGCGGGTGGGAAAACCGGCGGGACGCACCTTGTCGCGAGCCGGGCGCTTGGGGGACGAAACCTTCTTATCATTTGATGTCATGGGATAGCTATAGGGTGGCCGCTGGCCCTGCGCCAGTGGCATGGCGGACCTACCGCAATGGTTCGTTCAAGGCGCCATGCACATCCTCATCACCCTTGCTGCTGCCGCCGCCGCGCCTCACCCCGCCCCCATCGACCGATCGAGCGCCGAACATTATGTCTGGGGCGAGGTGAATGACGGATGGCATCTGGTCAAGCGCGAGGACATGTCGGTGATTACCGAACGGATTGCGCCCGGATCGAGCGAGACGCGCCATTATCATGTCCGCGCGCGCCAATTCTTCTATGTCCTGTCGGGCGAACTGACGATGGAGGTAGACGGCGTCACCCATCTGCTGCGTACGGGCCAAGGCATCGAAATTCCGCCCGGCGTACCGCATCAGGCGCAGAACCGCAGCGCAGCGCCGGTGGACATCCTCGTCAATTCGACCCCGAAAAGCCATGGCGACCGGGTGGAAGCGCCGCTTCCCTAATGTGGTCAGCTTCAGATTTGGATCACTAGGCCGCCAGCTTGCGCGCCCGCTCGCGCCAGGCTTCGGCAAGGACGGGGGTATTGGCAAGGGTAAGAACCGCTGACGGGTCTTTCTTGTGACCACCGCCGATCAGCAGTTCAAAGACGCGGGCGATACTCCAATCCGGCAGTGGGCGCTCAATCAGGGTCATCACGCCGCCAGCCTGCGCCTCCCCCTGCGCGATAACGCGAAAATAGAGGCCGCAACGGGCCGTTTTCACAATGGTCGCCATGATGTCGCGCGCGGCGAATCGGTGATCGAGCTTCCAGCAGGGCTGGCGACCATGACTGACCTCGACGATGGCGCTGCCCAGCGTGAAGCGGTCGCCCAGGCAAATCTGATGCTCTGTCATCCCGCGCGATGCGATATTTTCGCCAAAGGCGCCAGGTGCGTCGAGCAATGGCTGGCCGGGCTTGCGGTCACGCCACCAGGCATAATGATCCTGTGGATAGAGATGGATGGCCTTGTCCCAGCCGCCATGGTGGATCGGGTCGGCAACCTGATTACCGACGAAGCCGTCCCATGTAATCTGCACCGGGCCTGCGACCGGCGTTTTGGCAATCGCGCTATAGTCGCCGTCGCGAAAGGGAACGGGCGTGCCGACGAGCAGCGCGTCGATGGTCATGAAGGGCGTGTCCATGCCCTTTCATGCCATGACCGTACCGCTCATGCGAGATGCCGGCTGCAACATATTGGCGTCAGGCGGTCTGGATTTCCGAACTGAGCTTGAGCACCTGCGCGCCATTGTCGGCATGGATCAGATAGGCGGGGTTCGCAGGCGACCCGTTGCGACGGACGGGCACGCCTTCGATATGGCGCTCCACCGGACGGTCGAACCGCTCCGTTATATGTCCCCGGCCAACGCCCTGCCCCCAATTCCATCTGACTCGCGCACCTTTACGGAATGTCTGCGACATAGGAGCATCCTCTTACCCATGGGCGCAACCGCGTCAGCCGGTGTCCCAAACCTAACGAAGGGCATAATTCCCAAGGGGTTACCCGGTTCCCTTGGGTTTTCACTTTTCTTCGGCTAAGGGGGCGCGATGGATGCTAGCGGCCTTCGCATTGCCCTGTTCAGCGGCAATTATAATTATGTGCGCGATGGGGCCAATCAGGCGCTCAATCGCTTCGTGGGCTATCTGCTGCGGCAGGGTGCGGCCGTGCGGGTCTATTCGCCCACCACCGATACGCCCGCCTTTGCCCCCGCTGGCGATCTGATCAGCACCCCGTCCGTACCGGTGCCGGGACGCAAGGAATATCGGATTCCCTATGCGATGTCCTCCAGGGTGCGCCGCGATCTCAAGGCGTTCGCCCCCAATCTGGTCCATTTGTCCAGTCCCGACCCGCTGGGCCACCGCGCGCTCAGCTGGGCGCGGCAGCATGGTTTGCCGACGGTCGCATCGGTGCATACAAGGTTCGAAACCTACCCGCGCTATTATGGCCTGGCCTTTCTGGAGCCGGTCATCGAAGGAATATTGCGCCGCTTCTATCGCCGCTGCGACGCGATCGTCGCGCCATCCGAATCGATGGCGCAACTGCTGCGCGAACAGCGGATGAGCTATGATGTCGGCATATGGACGCGCGGCATCGACCGGGAGATTTTCAATCCGGGTCGGCGCGATCTGGGCTGGCGGCGTTCGATCGGCATATATGACGACGTGCCCGCCATTGGCTTCATCGGCCGCCTGGTGATGGAAAAGGGGCTGGACGTGTTTTCCGACACGATCGATCAGCTTGCGGCGCGGCAGGTGGCGCACAAGGTGCTGGTGGTTGGCGAAGGCCCGGCGCGCGAATGGTTCCAGAACCGCCTGCCCGGCGCGATCTTCACCGGCTTTCAGCAAGGCGCTGACCTGGGCCGCGCGGTGGCCAGCATGGATATGCTGTTCAATCCGTCGGTGACCGAAACCTTCGGCAATGTCACGCTGGAGGCGATGGCGTGCGGCGTGCCGACCGTGGCGGCGCGGGCCACCGGCAGCGAAAGCCTGCTGAGCGACCGGGTGACCGGACGGTTGATCCGTCCCGGCGCGATCGGCGCCTTTGCCGACGCCCTGCAGGATTATTGCCTGAATGGCGACGCGCGCGGGCAGGCAGGCGCGGCGGCGCAGACAAGGGCGGAGCGTAACGGGTGGGATCAGGTCAATCAGGCGCTGGTCGACACTTATTTGCGCATCATCCGCCAGCGCGAGCAGGGCATGATGCCGCGATCCAGCCCGGTTCCCTGAACGGGCTTTCGTCCCTATATCAACCGGCATGGCCGATCTTTTCGCTTCCGATGACATGCTGACTGGCGCAGAGCCTGTCAGCGATGCCGCGCCGCTTGCCGACCGCTTGCGACCGCGCACCCTGGCGGAGGTGGTGGGACAGGAGCATCTGACCGGGCCTGATGGCGCGATCGGTCGGATGGTGGCGGCTGGGCGTTTATCCTCCATCATCCTTTGGGGACCGCCGGGCACTGGCAAGACCACGACGGCGCGGCTGCTCGCCGATGCGGTGGGTATGCGGTTCGAACCCATTTCCGCGGTGTTTTCGGGCGTGGCCGACCTCAAGAAGGTTTTTGCCGCCGCCAAAGAACATGGCCGTCGCGGCGACAAGACCCTCTTGTTCGTGGACGAAATCCACCGCTTCAACCGGGCGCAGCAGGACGGATTTCTGCCCTTCGTCGAAAATGGCACGGTGACTTTGGTGGGCGCGACCACCGAAAATCCAAGCTTCGAACTGAACGCAGCCCTTCTGTCGCGGGCGCAGGTGTTGATCCTGCGGCGGCTGGATGCCGCGGCGCTGGAACAATTGCTGGACCGGGCAGAAGCGGTGACGGGGCGTCCCCTGCCGCTGGACGCCGATGCGCGCGAGGCTTTGGTCGCCAGCGCCGATGGCGACGGGCGCTTTTTGCTCAATCAGGTCGAAACGCTTTATGCGATCGACATAGCAGAGCCGCTCGATCCGGCAGGACTGTCCGCCCTGCTCCACCGCCGGGTCGCCGTATATGACAAGGATCGGGAGGGGCATTACAACCTCATCTCCGCCCTGCATAAGTCGCTGCGCGGATCGGACCCGCAGGCCGCGCTCTACTATATGGCGCGGATGCTCGTGGCTGGCGAGCAGCCGCTCTACGTCCTGCGCCGACTGGTGCGCTTTGCCGCGGAGGATATTGGCCTTGCCGACCCGCAGGCGCTGGTCCAATGCCTGGCAGCCAAGGAAGCCTATGATTTTCTGGGCAGTCCCGAAGGCGAAGTGGCCATCGTCCAGGCCTGCCTCTATTGCGCGACCGCGCCCAAATCCAACGCCGCCTATATGGCGATGAAGGCGTCGTTCAAATCAGCGCGCGATACCGGATCGCTGATGCCGCCGCAGAATATATTGAACGCGCCAACCAAGCTGATGAAGGATGTCGGCTATGGCAAGGGCTATCAATATGATCATGACGCGGCGGACGGATTTTCCGGAGCGAATTACTGGCCTGACGACATGACCCCGCAACGCTTCTATGCGCCAACGGACCGGGGCTATGAGGCACGGATTGCCGAGCGGATCGCCTATTGGGAGCGGTTGCGGGCGGAGCGCGGCGCGGGGTGACACCTGACTTTACGCGCTTTGCCGCGATCGACTGGTCCGGGGCCAAGGGCGCGCGGCACAAGGGGATTGCGGTCGCGCTGTGCGAAATGGGGCGGGAAGCGCCCCGACTGATGCCCGCGCCCGACGGCATCTGGTCGCGAACCGATGTGGTGGACTGGCTGATCGCAACAGCTGGTGAGGCCCCTACCCTGTTCGGGTTCGATTTCAGCTTTGCGCCGCCCTTCGTTGCGCGCGGCGGCTATCTGCCGGGCGACACTGTGCCCGACAATGGGCCGGACTTCTGGGCCTATGTCGATTGGCTCTGCCCGGACGAGGATCTGGGCGCGGCGAGCCTGCTGGAGGTCGCGCACCGGCGACATTTCTATTTCGGCAAGGCCGACGGGGTAAAGGCCGACTATATGCATAATCGCGTGTGCGAGGCGCTGTATCTGGCTGGCGGCGGCGGCAAACCCTCGACCGTCTATGACGCGATCGGCGCGGCTCAGGTGGCCAAGGCAAGCTTTGCCGGCATGCGATTGCTGCACCGGGTGCGGCGCACGGTGCCCATATGGCCGTTCGATCCCTTGCCCGTGCGCGGATCGCTGGTCGTGGAAATCTATACCAGCCTTGCCGCGTCGGCCGCCGGGCGAGCCAAGGGTCGAGCCAAGATGCGCGATCTGCCAGCGCTGAACGACGCGCTGGAGACGATCGGGTCGAAACGGCATGAGGGCGCGATGCCGGACGACCATGGTGCAGACGCCATATTGACCGCGGCGTGGATGCGGGCGGTGGCGGGACAGGCTGGGCTATGGACGCCAGCCGCGCTCGATCCAAAAATTGCTGCAACGGAGGGCTGGACGTTCGGCGTCATCTGATAGTAAGGGCGTGTCGCCTGACTGGAGCGCCGGATTAGCACAGTGGTAGTGCAGCGGTTTTGTAAACCGAAGGTCGCGGGTTCAAATCCTGCATCCGGCACCAGTCAGGCCATGTCCCCCTGCGTTGAAAGCGAAGCCCCAAACGCAAAATGGGGGCCGACATTGCTGTCGGTCCCCACTGCCGTCGGGTCATGCGATCCGCTTCTCTGGCGAGAGGCGATCATCGGCCCGGCGCTGTCCTGGCACTGGCCCGAAAGCCTGTTTGCCAAGGACTGCTCCAGCTTGGGCCAAGGGCAGCCAGGCTGGCTCTGGCCCGCAATATCCGAAGCCCGACGTTCACTTTCGCGCGTACCCGGCTACGGTCTTTTGGACCGATCCGTCGGTTGATGTCGCCCTCGCGAAAGACATCTTCCAGCGGACCTTCGGTACAGCGTTAAATTCCTGTTTTACCAAGGATTCTCGGAAACGGATCGCTCCGTTCCCAACTGTGCCGATACAGGGAAGGTCTCACCAAAACCGAGTCGTGCAAAGCAGAATCGGCAACGGCGCGTAGCCAAAGCGTCATAAAGCTGTGGATAACTTTTCGCTCTCTTCAAATTGAAAGCCGCCAGCCCGACCAGGCGTTGGACGACTATGCCAAATGATGGCTGAACCGCCCGTTCGTCCCTGCGCCGCGTCCGTTCGCCTCAAAATTTAGCGATGGATAAACAGTGGCTTATCTCGTTGTGCGCTGTTCATGCAACCTGCGTCAAGGTGCAGGGGTTCAAGCGTCAAATCCACGCATTCGGAGGAGAAACTTATGCGTAAAGCCCTACTCGCCTTGGCCGCTGTCTCGCTGGCCATCCCCATGTCCATGGCCGTCCCGACCGACGGTGCGCAGGCACGCAAACATTATCGGTACAAGGAATGGCGCGGACGCGATGGCCGGACCTATTGCCGCAAATCGGACGGCACGACTGGCCTGATCATTGGCGCTGCTGGCGGCGCGTTGCTGGGCCGGGCGATCGATACGCGCGGTGAGCGCACGACTGGCACCATATTGGGCGCGGTGGGCGGTGGCCTGCTGGGCAAGGAAGTCGACAGCAAGCGTCGCTGCCGTTAACTCCAGCCTGTAAAAAAGGGGCCGCCTCCCGTCGGAAGCGGCCCTTTTATTTGCTTAGAGCTTGTAAAGCTTAGTTCGACGCGGCGCCGCGGGCTTCGTCAACCGAAAAGCTGACCTGCTGGCCACCCGAAATGCCCGAAACCTTGCCATCCTTGACCGAGAGGTTGAAGGCAACTGCGTCGGGGAAACGACGGCCGGAAATGACGCGGCCCGACTTGGTTTCCTTGACGTCATAGACGTAGGTATAACCTTCATGGGAAAAGCGCTGCTTGGCAGCGTCTTCAGCCTGAGCGGGGGCAGCGAGAGCAACAAAAGCGCCGAGGGCGCTGGCAGCAACAAATTTGGACAGCATTCGCATGGGTAAACTCCTTGTGAATGCCGATCAAACACCTCTTGAATGTTCTTTTCTGTTGGGACTTTTTTATGTCGCAGCGCAGCAAAGCGGCAATCGCAAAAAGCGCCCCTGCAATTGCGTGTAACGCAACCGGAACGTTTTTTGAGTATCAAGCCTTTGATAAGGCGACGATATGATCAAATTCGGCCTTTGACACGGGCGAGACGGACAGGCGCGATTGCCGCAACATAACCATGCCGGCCAGCGCGGGATCGGCCTTCATCGTCTTGAGCGTGACGGGCTTGGCCAGCTTTTCGCGGGCGTGAACATGAACCGCGATCCATTTGCCGCTATCGTCGGTGCTGTCGGGGGCCGCTTCCTCGACAATCTCCATGATGCCCACCGCCTCGACCCCGATATTACTGTGGTAGAACAGCGCCAGATCGCCCCGGCGCATCGCCTTCATATTGAGTTGGGCCGCGTGGTTGCGCACGCCGTCCCATTCCGCTTTCCCCTTGGCGACCAGGTCGTCATAGGAAAAAACATCGGGTTCCGATTTCATCAGCCAATAGTTCATTTTGCCTCCTTGCATCACCGCTCCGCCGCGATCAAGGATGGGAATATCGCTTAACCATCCTTATGTTGCGCGCCCCGTCCCCATAGTTTCAGACCCCTAATTTCGGAGAGAATAAAGTGTCGCAATCGGTGCTGGATCAGGTGCCCGTCCTGTCTATGGCGGAATTGAGCAAGGCGGATTTCGCGCAAGGGTTCGGCGACTCCTTCCAGCGATTCGGCTTCGCGATGGTGCGCGATCATGGCATGGACCCGGCACTGATCGACGCGGGATGGACGCTGGCTCGCGACTTTTTCGCCCTGCCCGAAGCGATCAAGCGCGCCTATGACGCCAAATATAATGGCGGTCAGCGCGGCTATACCGCGTTCGGTACAGAAATCGCCAAGGGCGCGAGCGAGAATGACCTTAAGGAATTCTGGCATGTCGGGCGCGATCTTCCCCCCGGCGATCCACTGGCGGAAACGATGCCGCCCAATGTCTGGCCCGATGAGCTGCCCGCCTTCCACCCCGTCTTTACCAAACTCTATGCCGAATTCGACCGGGTGGGGGCGGAATTGCTGTCGGCCATCGCGCTCTATCTGGGGCTGGAGGAACGCTGGTTCGACGGGCCGATCGACCGCGGCAATTCGATCCTGCGGCTGCTCCATTATCCACCCGTCTCGCCCGAAGCACCCGGCATCCGCGCGGGCGCGCATGAGGACATCAACCTGATCACTCTGCTACTGGGGGCGGAGGAAGGCGGGCTGGAGCTCAAGGACCGCAACGGCAACTGGCTGCCGGTGGTCCCCCCGCCCGGCGCGCTGGCGATCAATGTCGGCGACATGCTCCAGCGACTGACCAACCATATGTTGCCATCGACCAGTCATCGCGTGGTCAATCCGCCGCCGGAGCGGCGCGGCCATTCGCGCTATTCGATGCCCTTCTTCCTGCACCTGCGCCCCGACGTGATGATCGACGCGCTGCCGCAATGCGTGAGCGAGGCCAATCCGCGCCGCGATCCGCCGATCAGCGCACATGACTATCTGACCGAACGACTGATCGAGATCGGCCTGATCAAGAAGGGGTAAATAGCGTGCTCCCGCGAAGGCGGGAGCCCAGTTGTGGCGTTTCGACTGGGCTCCCGCCTGCGCGGGAGCACGTCGCGTCTATTTCCGGCTGCGCCCCAAGGTGATGCCGATTTCCTCGCCCCGTTCGGACAGGGCCAGCTTGACGATCTTCACTTCCACATGGGTCACATTGTCACCCTGAAGGAAGATGGTGTCGATGATATGGTCGGCCACGGCTTCGATCAGGGTAAAATGCACACCGTCCGGCAAGGCTGTCGAGGCGGCATGCTTGAGGTCCATATAGTTTTTGGACTGCGTCAGCGGGGTCGCCGGATCATAATGATCGGCGATCGCCAGCCGCGCGCGGATGGAGATACGCAGCGGCTGGGGGAGATGCGTCTCCTCCGAATAAATGCCGGTCAGTACGTCGACATGAAGGTTATTGACCTCCAGCGTCAGAAAATCGTCAAATCCAGTCTGCATGGCCTGCCATATCCGGCCCTTCCCTGCTGTCAGACGGGGCCAGTTTAGTCTTTCATTTTGCGATGCGGGCGGTAAAGCCCGCCGCTCCCGGCGCGGTCCATGCGCCATTGATCGCGGATCGGCAAGACGTGTCTATGATTGTCCCTCTCGAAAGCCAGCGGCCAGACGCGATCGAGCGTCTGCTCGACGACGCGTTCGGCGTCGATCGGCATGCACGGACGGCCTATCTGATTCGCGGGACGGTCGCCTGGATTCCCGCTCTTTCCTTCGCGGTGGTGGATGGACAAGGCGCGCTCATTGGATCGCTGCAAAGCTGGCCGGTCGTGCTGACGCAGGATGACGGCACGCAATGCCCCTATATCATGGTCGGGCCGGTAGCGGTCGCCCCCGCGCATCAGGGCGGCGGCCATGGCCGGGCGATGATGGACGCTGTCGTGGCGGCAGCAAAGGCGCAGGGAACAGCGCCGCTGATGATGATTGGCGACCCGGAATATTATGGCCGCTTCTGGGGCTTTAGTGCTCAGGACACGAGCGGCTGGCGTGCGCCCGGCCCGGTCGAGCAACGGCGTCTGCTGGCGCTGTCGGTCGATGGCCGCGCTGTGGGGGGCGCGGGGATGCTTGGTCCCGATATTAGCGTCATCGCCTGATTCCCCTTTGCCATCGGGGCGCTGCGATCCTATCTGCATAGCCTATGCCGATGGACCCGCTACCCGACCTTGCCGACCTGTCGCTCAGCGACATTGCGCGCCTGCTTGCCGAAAAAAAACTCCCGCCGGTGGAGAAATGGAATCCCGACCATTGCGGCGACAGCGACATGCGGATCGCGCGCGACGGAACCTGGTTTCACCAGGGATCGCCAATCGGGCGCGAGGCAATGGTCCGCCTGTTTTCCACCATATTGCGGCGAGAAGCAGACGGCAGCTATGTGCTGGTCACCCCGGTTGAAAAGCTGAGCATCGAAGTCGAGGATGCCCCCTTCGTCGCGGTGGAACTCAAGAGCGAAGGCGAAGGACGCGAACGGGCGCTGGCGTTCCGGCTGAACACCGGCGATCTGGTCGCGGCGGGGCCGGACAATGCGCTGCTGCTCCGTGAGACGGCGGACGGGCCGCATCCCTATCTTCATGTCCGCGCGGGGCTGGAGGCGCTGGTCGTGCGCAGCATCTATTATGAACTGATGAACATGGCGCTGGATGAGGGCGCCGAGCGGATCGGCCTGTGGAGCAACGGCGCTTTCTTTCCGCTGGACGGCGGGGCATGACCCTGGCCGAGCGGCTGCGTGCCGCGTTGGCCGAAGGTCATGGCCGCGATGGCACCATCCTGTCATCCGACATGCGCGATCCCCGCATCGACGGACACATCGCGCTCGCCCCCGCCGCCGTACTGGTCGCCATCACCGACCGGCCCGAACCGGGGTTGATCCTGACCCAGCGGTCGGAACGACTGCGCCAGCATGCGGGACAGGTCGCCTTTCCCGGCGGCCGCGTCGATCCTAGCGATGCCGATGAGATCGCCGGGGCGCTGCGCGAGGCGGAGGAGGAAATCGGCCTGCCGCCGCATCTGGCGCAGGTCATCGGCACGTCCGACCGCTATCATACCTTTACCGGGTTCGACGTCATCCCGGTGCTGGCGGTCATTCCGCCCGACCTGCCCTTGCAGCCGCAGGAAAGCGAAGTGGCCGACTGGTTCGAACTGCCCCTCGCCTATGCGCTGGACCCGGCGAACCGGACCCGGCATGCCGTCGAATTTGAAGGGGCGGTGCGGCATTATTACGAGATATTATGGCAGGAACGGCGGATATGGGGCGTGACCGCCGCCATCCTGGCAAACCTGTCGCACCGGCTGGGTGCATTATGAACGTGGTGCTGCCCGACGCGCCATGGCGGCATCGTCCCGGTCTCGACGATTTGCTGACGGCGCTGGATGCGGCGGGCGGCAAGGCCCGCTACGTCGGCGGCGCGGTGCGCGACGGCTTGCTGGGGCTTGCGGTCAATGATCTGGATATTGCCACCACGCTTGCCCCCCAGGACGTGCTCGACCGGCTGAAGGCAGCAGAGATAAAGGCGGTACCGACCGGTATAGACCATGGCACGATCACCGCCGTCATCGCCGGCTGGCCGGTGGAGATTACGACGCTGCGCCGCGACGTCAGCACCGACGGGCGGCGCGCGACCATCGCCTACACCGATGACTGGCGCGAGGATGCGGCGCGGCGGGACTTCACGATTAACGCACTTTATGCCGATCCGCTGAGCGGGGAGATCACCGACTATTTTGGCGGGGTTGCCGATCTGGAAGCGCGGCGATTGCGCTTCATAGGCGATGCCCACGCGCGCATTGCCGAAGATCATCTGCGCATCCTGCGCTATTTCCGCTTTCTGGCGCGCTATGGCGACGATGAGCTGGACAATATGGCCTATGCCGCCTGCGTCGCTTCGGCCAACAGTCTGATGGCGCTGTCGCGCGAGCGGATTGCCGATGAATTGCTCAAATTGCTGGGGGTCGCCGCGCCGATCCATGCGTTGCGGCTGATGGTCGATGGCGGGATATTGACGCCGGTTTTGCCTGAAGTCGACCGCGCCGGGATCGACCGGCTGGAGCGGTTGATAGCGCGGGAGGCCGCGGCTGGCCTTGCACCATCGGCGCTGCGGCGGCTCGCGGCCTTGCTGCCGCCCGATGCGGCGCGGGCCGATCTGGTCGGCGCGCGGCTCAAACTGTCGAACAAGGCGCGCAAGCGACTGACGACGGCGCTGGAGGCTGGCTTGGGCGATATGCCGATTCGGGCGCTGGCGTGGCATATTGGGGTCGAAGGTGCGATCGACAGGTTGCTGCTGGATGCCGATGCGGATCTGTCGCCTCTCTCCGCCCTGGACGACTGGACGCCGCCCAAACTTCCGATAGGCGGTGGCGCGTTGATCGCGCGCGGACTGCCCCCCGGCCCCGATGTCGCCAGGGCATTGAATGTCGTGCAGGATATGTGGATCGCGGAAGGTTTCCCGGACGGCGCGCGGGTTGACGCAATTGCCGATCAGACCGTTTCGAAATTCCAGCGCGCGCGCCAATAGTCGAAGGCGTCCTGTTCGGCCATCGGCTTGGCGAAATAATAGCCCTGCCCTTGCCAGCATCCCAATTGCTGAAGCGCATGGGCAAGCTCCTGCGTCTCGATCCCTTCGGCCGTGACCTTGAGATTGAGCGACTCCGCCAGCGAGAGGATCGTGCGGACGATGACCGTCTTGTCGCGATCCTCCAGCATGTTCGACACGAAACTACGATCGATCTTCAATATGTCGATCGGCAGGCTGTGCAGGCTGGCCAGGTTGGAAAAACCAGTGCCGAAATCGTCCATCGCGATCGGCATCTGCAAATCCTTGAGCGCGAACAGCAATTTGCGCGCCTTGTCGGGATCGGCGATGATTGCGCTTTCGGTGACTTCGGCGGTCAGGCGATGCCCGGCAATGCCGGAATAGCGCAGCGCTTCTTCGAACATCGACGCGACATCGTCCCGCGCCATCTGGATCGGCGAGAGGTTGACGTTGACGCCGACCGGCATGGGCTGGCCGAACCTGGCGTCCCAGCGCGACAATGCCTGCGCCGCTTCATAGGCGGCCCATCGGCCCAGCGGGGTGATGAGGCCGCTTTCTTCGGCCACGGCGATGAATTCGACCGGGGACACATGCCCCAATTCCGCATCGTCCCAGCGGGCGAGTGCCTCGAACCCCGTAATCTCCCCGGTATGGAGATGGATCAGCGGCTGATAGGCCAGCGACAGGCCACCCTGCGCCAATGCGTCGCGCAGACGGCTCTCGATCGAAAAGCGGCGCTGCGCTTCCTTGAGAACACCGTTGCGATATATTTCCACCTTGCCGCTGCACTTGGCGATCTTGACCGCTGCCTGCGCCTTGCGAACGATGTCATCGGGGTCATCGCTCAGGCTGGTGGAAAGGGCACAGCCGATCGCGCAATCCACCCGGATTTGCAGATCGCTCAGCCGGATCGGCGAACTCAGCGCTTCCTTGATCCGCTGGACGATGTGAAGGGCATCCGACAGGCCATTGTTCAGACGGGCGAATATCGCAAAATCATTGCCGCCAATCCGCGCCAGCACATCGCCCTGCCGCAGGCTGGATTTCAGTCGCTTGGCGACCGTGATCAGCAATTCGTCGCCAGCCATCGGGCCAAGCGATTCATTGACCCGGCTGAACCGGCTAAGGTCGATCGCGATGATGCCGAATTGGGCATTTTCGGGCCAGACCGAATTGGCAATCCGGTCGTCAATCTCTTCGCCAAATCCGGTGCGATTGGGCAGCGCGGTCAACCCGTCGGACAGAAGTTCGCGGCGCAGATTCTTCTCGACCGTCCGTTCGCTGGTACGATCGGTCGCGGTGAACAGGTAAAGTTCGGGATGGTCCGCATCGGCGGGCAAGCGGCCGATGGTGCACATGAAATATTCCGGCCCCAATTTGCCGTCGCGGCGAATTTCAAAACTGTCTGCGACGTGATTCGTCTGAATGAATTTCAGGATGCGATCGCGCCACACGGTCGCGGCCTGGCTGATGGCCCCGTCCTTTTCCTGATGCTGGCGAAACGCCTGCAAGAAGCGGTCATTGGCTTCGACCACCGACAACAGATTGTCATCATGAGATAAAATCGCTGCCGCCTGCGACATGGCGGCCAACCATTGGCTCGGCGCTATGACGAAGGATGGATATGCCTCCGCGTCCCCCGCAACAGGGTCGTTGCTGGTCCTTCCGACTGGCCAGTTGCGCACAGAAATGGATTCCATGCCTTGGCCATATCGGGAAGCGGTAAATTTTCAGGAAACGATGCGCCGATCATTGTAAAAAATGGTCATTAAAAGCGATTGTCGCGCGGAAAGCCGGTGGGCGGCATACGGCCAGCCGCACCGCGCGCCACTTTCCACGGCGTCATGTCCGATTCGGTTCGCATCCGCCCGGTTTCGCCCCCCATCGCCCAGCTAAGTCCGTCGACCAGGCGGAAGGTGATGGCGTCCGACAGACCACCATCGCGATAGCGCTGCATCTGCACGCCCTGTCCACGCGCCATGCGGGGCATTTCGTCGAGCGAGAAGACGAGCAATTTGCGGTTTTCGCCAATCACGGCCACGCTGTCCGACCCTGGCGCGACCGGGCGGATGACAGCCAGCCTGGCGCCGGTGCGGACATTGACGACCTGACGCCCTTTGCGGGTTTCCGCCATGATCTCTGCCACCGCCGCAATGAAACCGCGCCCGTCGGAAGACGCCAGCAACAATTCCGTGCCAGCCCGTGCGGGCATGAAGGCGACGATCGCGCCTTCATTGTCCATATCGACCAGCGACCGCACCGGATCGCCAAAGCCGCGCCCGCCCGGCAGCTTGTCCGACCCCAGCGTATAGACGCGCCCGGTCGACGTCGCGAGCAGCAGCTTGTCGGTCGTGTAGGCGTGAAACGCGAATTGCGGACCGTCGCCCTCCTTGAACTTGAGCGTATCGGCCGCAGCCAGATCGCGATGGCCGCTCATCGCCCTGATCCAGCCGCGTTCGGACAGAATGACGGTGATCGGTTCGCGCTCGATCATCGCCTCCAGCGGGATGTCCCGTGCGGGTCCGGCTTCCTCCACCAATGTACGGCGGTGGCCAAGGGCCGTGTCGGGGCCATAGCGCTTGCGCAGCGCGGCAATGTCGCGCTTCAGCTTGGTCCGCTGGCGCTGCGGGCTTTCGACCAGCTTTTGCAGATCCTCCTGCTCCGCCACCAGATCGGCATGTTCGCGGCGCAATTCCATCTCTTCCAGCTTGCGCAGAGACCGCAGGCGCATGTTGAGAATGGCTTCGGCCTGCCGGTCGGTCAGGGCAAATTCGTCCATCATCACCAGCTTTGGCTCATCCTCCGTACGGATGATCTCGATCACCCGGTCAAGGTTGAGATAGGCGATGATATAGCCATCGAGCAGTTCGAGCCGATCGGCAATCTTGGCAAGGCGATGCTGCGCGCGCCGGACCAGCACGTCGATCTGGTGCTTGAGCCATTCGATCAGCACCGCGCGCAACCCCAGAACGCGCGGCGTATGGGTGGCGTCCAGCACGTTCAGGTTGAGCGGAAAGCGGTTTTCCAGATCGGTCAGTCGGTAGAGACTGTCCTTGAGCACCTGCGGATCGACATTGCGGTTCCTGGGCGTGATGACGATGCGGATCGTCTCATCGCTTTCATCGCGCACATCTTCCAGGATCGGCAGCTTCTTGTCGTTGATCAGGGCCGCGATCTGCTCGATCAGCTTGCCCTTCTGCACCTGATAGGGAATTTCGCTGACGATCAACTGCCAGGTGCCGCCGCTCAATTTCTCTATGCCGGTCGGTTCCCAGACGCCCTGATCATCCTTGCCGGTCGAAAAGCGCGCACGGGTGCGGAACGCGCCGCGTCCCGTGGCATAGGCTTCCGCAATGATTGCGGGACTATCCACCAGCACGCCGCCAGTGGGGAAGTCCGGCCCCTTCACCACTGCCATTAACGCCGCATGATCCGTATCGGGATTGTCGATCAGCAAGCTGGCGGCATCGAGTATTTCGGTCACATTATGCGGCGGTATGCTGGTCGCCATGCCCACCGCAATGCCGCTGGCGCCATTGGCAAGCAGGTTGGGGAAAAGGCCGGGGAACACCTCCGGCTCTTCGTCCTCGCCATTATAGGTCGGGCGGAAATCGACCGTGCCTTCGTCCAGTCCCGCCATCAGGTCGGCGGCAGGCTGGGTCAGGCGCGCTTCGGTATAGCGCATCGCGGCGGCATTATCGCCGTCGATATTGCCGAAATTGCCCTGCCCGTCGACCAATGGCGTGCGCAGGACGAAATCCTGCGCCAGCCGCACCATGGCGTCATAGACGCTGCTGTCGCCATGGGGGTGATATTTGCCTATGACGTCGCCCACGACGCGGGCGCATTTCTTGTAACTTGTGCCGTTGCGGACAGGGTTGGCGACCAGCACGTCGGCCGACGCGCCGGACGGCTCCATCCTGAGCAGCCGCATCGCCCAGAGCAGGCGGCGATGCACCGGCTTCAACCCGTCGCGCAAATCCGGCAAGGACCGCGCGGTAATGGTGGACAGGGCATAGACGAGATAACGCTGCGACAGCGCCGCGTCGAACGGATGGTCCTTGATATTGTCGAAAGGATCGCGAAAATCGGTCATCGAAGATGGCTTAGCAGGCGGATGAGAGGAACGGAACGGGAATTGCGCTGGATCAGAAGCCCGTCAAAAGGATATCGAGCGCGCGCATAATCCTATCCTGATGGTGATGCAGCATCGAGACCGGTTGCTTGAGCAATCGCGAATGGACAGCGCCAGCTAGATGGGTAGCCATCATCAGCCGCTTACCCTCTATATCGAAACAGGGGTGCAGAGCCGGCAGGCCAGCGGGCATATCATCGGGCGGCAATAGCGGGACGACCAGACGAGTTCCTACATTATCGACATGATCGCTCTGGCAATCGAGAACCAGTCCCCCATTCGGCAATAGATATACACCAAACCGTGCCATCAGAATTGTCGATATTTCTCAAGCGGCAATTCGTTATTCTCGGCCCAGACGTTCCAGGCGGCTATCGCTTCCTTATTCTCCTCTTGCCAGCGACGGCCGCGTTCGGCGGCGATTTGCTTGGCCAGCGCGTCTTCACAGGTGCGGGACAAGTTGATTCCCAACGCCCGCGCCTCTGCGACAAGCGCCATATCCAGCGACAGGTTGGTCGCCTTGCGCGTCCCGATCCGTTCATGCCTGGTCACAACCAACTCCTTCATGAAACATGCGCATGAACATACGCATCATCCGTCACGGGGCAAGTAGCGTCCCTGCGGGTCATCGGCGATGGCGGCGGCGAATTCGGCGCTGATCCAGTCGCGAAACGCCTTCACCTTGGGCGTATTGCGAGCGTGGGGCGGATAGACGATCCAGTAGCTCGCGATCTCGCGGACATAGGATGGCATGGCCTCGACCAGCAGGCCCGCCTCCACCTCCGCCTTCCACAGGAACAGGTTGAGGATCGCGATCCCCTGCCCCCCGATCGCGGCACGGCCTTCCATCACCTGGCTGTCCAGCGCGATGCCCGGCGGCCCGCCTGCCGGATCGGCCTCCACCCCCATGGCCGCGAACCATTCATGCCACCACATATCGTCGGGCGACAAGCGCGGCAGGGCATGAAGCGCCTGCGCATCGGCGACCGGACCATGGCGCGCCAGCCAGGCCGGGCTGCACATCGGCGCCAGGCGGTTGTGCGTCAACAGCCGCGCCTCCAGCCCCGGCCAATTGCCCTTCCCGCCGCGAATCGCCAGATCGACGCCGGTGCGGGCAAGATCGACCACCGCATCCTCGGCCTGGATGCGCACCGCCAGCCCCGGATGACGCATCTGGAACGCGCCGATCCGGGGGGCGAGCCAGAGATGGGCGAAACTATTGGTGCAACTGATGGTGAGGACCATCGGGCT
>NZ_BARE01000047.1 GCF_000367345.1 Sphingobium xenophagum NBRC 107872 | reverse complement strand
AAAGCAACGCAGAACTTTGCTCGCACGCAATCAATTCCGAGTGCCTCGAACAGCCGGTCCCGGAGGTCATCTTTGAGCGCCAGGTTCTTCCGGATGACCTTGTGCAGTCGGGGGCGCCCCATAACGAGGCGGTCGGCCAAATGCGCTAACGGCACGCTCTGCTTCGCAGCCTGGTCGTCAATCAGGCGTTTGTATTGCTCTTGCTCGCTAAGCCTCGGTGATATTCCGCCGAAAGAGAAAACCGAGTCATTCGTCGAGGCAGGCCTCGGCCGGAACACGGTCTCGGGTGTCACAGTGCGATGCGGCATGGCTCGTCCCTCCCGAGCCGATTGGTCTATGGGATGCCATAGAGTGTCAAGACGTGAACGTGTTGTTTGCCTTGTACAATCCGAAATGGTTCAAAAGAGGCCCCTGGCCTGCGCAAGGTGGACTACGAACGGTATGACCGCCTTGTCCTGCACTGGTTTTCCGCTGATCTGCGCGATTTTTCGGCGGATCGCGTCATAGTCGGCGAGCCAGTCTGGCTTTACCTCGAGCCAGACCCTGATCTTGCCGTCGAATGTATGTTCGGCAATAAAACGTTCGAGATCCTCGCGCTCCAGTGCGAGCGATTTGGTGCTCACGCAGGCATGCTGTACCGTCGAACGAAGGCTCTGAAATTTCGTTGTTTTCTTGGAATATTCGCACATGGCATCGGCCAGGAAGGCGAAGCAATCCTGGTTTATGAGCATCCGGATGTTGCGTGTGCCACTGGCCATTCAGTTCGCGCCCGGTTTTCCATTGTTCCCACCATAATGCCCCCGAATCGTTAATTTTACGAATCGGACCTTTAGGGCAGGCGATTCGCCGGGCCAGTTTCCCGTTCCGGTAATGCCAATCACATTGTTCGGGTATCGCGATCTCGTTCGGGGATACCCGGTATTCACAATGTAGAACCCTTAATTTCCCGATCCGGCAAACAACGCCAACAATGAATCTGTAATCGGAAAATGTTTCGATTCGCGGATCACAAGAAACCAATCGTTAATTGCTGAGCGGTGTGCAGACCTGTTCTTTCGAGATGCCCCTGATTGACGGAGGCGGTTTCGAGAAAGGGAACGATGCGATGCAAGACAAGTTCAAAGGAAAAGGGGCGCCGCTTGTGCAGGCAGCAGCCGTGGTCGCGGTTGCCGCACTTTTCGGCAGCGAAGTCGCGATGGCGGGTGCCGACACGACCTTCAACACCGCGCTTTCCAGCTTCACCGGCTTCCTTGAGGGCTCGGGTGGCAAGATCATCACCGTGCTGTCGCTTGCTGGCGGCATCGTCGGTCTCGCCTCAGGCCGCTTCAGCCTCGGCCAGGTCGCAATTCCGGTCGGCGTCGGTGTCGGCGCGGGCACGGGCGTGCCGATCGTCACCGCCGCCGTCACCGCGACGGTCTGATCCGGGTTTGCCGATCCGCCCTGGCCTCAGCGGGCACAGAGCGGACAGGCTGGAGGGCGGTGCTGCCTCATGAACAGATACACGGTCCCGGCGCATCTCGATGATCCCGAGCTCATCGGCTTTTGGACGCTCGATGAATTCCTCGCGATGATCCTGCCATTCGCCTGGGGCGTCCTGTCTCAACATATTCTGATTGGGCTCATTTCAAGCGTGCTGGCCTGGTGGGGATTGCGCAAGTTGAAGGCGGGACGTGCCGTTTCGTGGATCATTCATACGGCCTACTGGTACCTGCCGGGTGCCTTCATGGGGCTGAAGGCAACGCCGCCCTCGCATCTTCGACTGATGGCGGGCTGATATGGACCTCTCGATCACGCACCAGCAATCGCAGCGGCTGCTGAAGCAGCGCAACCTGCTGGCGAGTTCCTGCCTGGTCCTGTTCGGCGTCTCGGTGATGCTGACGCTCACCGCATTGAAGCGCGACCGCGAAGTGGTGCTGCAGCCCGTTCTGGCGCGGCCGCTGACGCTGACATCGAGCCATGTCGACAAGGATTACCTCGAGCTGGTGACGCGCGATGCGGCGCTGCTGACATTGAACCGCTCGCCGTCGAACCTCCAGTACTGGATGGATTCGATCCTCAGCATAACCGATCCCAGGACGCACGGCCGGATGAAGGCCGAGCTGATGAAAGTGGTGGGCGAGCAGAGCGGTTCGAACGTCTCGCAATACTTCACGATCCAGAAGCTGAGCGTCGATCCGGACGCGCTCACGAGCGACGTGAACGGCACGCTCCACACTGTCGTCGGATCGAAGGAAGTGACAGCCGAGGCGCGCACCTTCCGCTTTGTGTGGAGCTACTCGGGCGTGTCGCTGAAGCTCGCCGGGTTCGGCCGGATTACCGAAAACGACAAGAAGGGGGAGCAGCCATGATGGCAGGGCTGGGATGGGGCGCGATTGGGGCAGGCGCAGCGTTGGCGGGACGGCCCCATGCCGTTTCCGGACGACCGCTGGGAGCGGCACTCATTTGTCTCGGCGCGCTGTGCCTGGCATCGCCGGCGCTCGCCGACCAGAATGTGATGGCTGCCGACAATGGCACGGTGAGTTGCGTGGCCTCGGCCAAGGACCTCACCCGGATCAGTCTCGCGGGCGACCAGTTTGCCTCGGTGTCGAAGATCACGACCGGAATCCCCAGCGAAGACTTCAAGGTCGTCAACGAGCCGGTGCGCGGTGACATCTATATCTCGGTGCCCGATGGCTTCGTTCGGCCAAACCTTTCGTTCTTCGGCACGACCCGCAAGGGCTTCGTCTACAAGTTCGTCTGCCAGGTGCGAGGGAGCGACGCCGAGCAGGTGTTCATCGCCAATGCCGCGATCAAGGCCGAGCAGGCACGCGACTGGGAGGTGCGGTCCTCGCCCGAAGACGCGGCGGTGCGGCTTGCCCAGGCCATGTACCGCAGCGAGGTGCTGGACGGTTTCGACATCCGTCAGTCGTTGCTCGAGCCGGTCACGGTCGGCAAACTCGAGGTCCAGCAGGTCGGCGAATACCGCGGCGCGGACCTCAAGGGCCTGATCCTGCGCGTGCGCAACTCTGGTCGCGATGCCCAGGTGCTCAATGAGAACATGCTCGCTGCGCGCGGCGCCGTCGCCTTCATGACGCCGGTAAGCGAGCTCGCCGCAGGCCAGGAAACGGCCGTCTACCTCATTCAGGCAAATGGAGGCCGGTGATGGATCTGCGCAGGATTTTCCGCAAAGTACCCAAGGCGCTCGATGCTGGCGGGGGCGACGATGCCTCGCCGCTCGGCGATGCCATCGCCGCCAACGAGGTGACCCGGAAAAAGCAGATGCTGCTGCTCGGTTCAGCAGGCGCCGCAGCGCTGGTAGCGGGCTCGCTCTATATCTTCGACGATAGCGGCAAGGCGAGCGATGCCGAGGTCAGGCAAGCCGCCGAAGGCGTCTCGGTCGACGAACTGGTCAACAAGAACATGGCCGAGAAGGAGTGGCGCGCGCAGTCCGAAGCGCAGATGATGTCGATGAACAACAACATGCGCGCACTCGCCTCCCGGGCCGAGCGCGCCGACCATCTCGAACAGCAATTGGCAGCTGCACAAGGTGCTGGCGGAGGCCAGGGCGGGGCCATTTCCTCCGATACCGAACGCGTATTGTCGGCCTACCAGTCGGAAAACGAACAGCTGCGCGCAGCGCTGAATGCCGCGCGCCAATCGCCGGTTGGTGCGAGCGCTGGACCGAACGCGCTTTACGGACGCACCAGCCCGCCAAGCTACCAGGTGGCCGGCGCACCGCGGGTTGGCGGACCTCTGCCCACGACACCCGCCGGACAGGCGGCGGCCTCAGCAGCCGGCCTTCCAGTGATGCGCGGCAGCGAAGTGAGCCTGGTTTCGTTCAGTGAAGGCGCGAGTGGGACCGGCACACCGGTGCCCAAGGGCAATACGGTCTTTACCGACAGCGCAAATTATCTGCCGCCCAATTCGATCGCGGTCGCCAAGGTGATCGTCGGGGTCGATGCCATTGCGGGGGTCGAGAGCCAGACTGATCCCTTGCCGGTCGTGCTGCGGATTACCGGACCGGCGCGCTCTGTCTACGAAAACGGGCGGCTGCTCACGACCAATATCGCCGGCTGCCTCGTCAACGGTGCGGCCCGCGCCGACCTCTCCTCGGAAAAGGTCTACGTCAAACTCCAGCGCATGACCTGCCCGCAGCCGGGCGGGCGCTACGCGGTCTCCGACGTCAAGGGCTTTATCGCCTTCGGCGGCAAGACCGGGGTGCGGGGCAGGGTGGTGAGCCGCGAAGGCGCGCTTGTCGGCCAGGCGTTTCTCGCCGGGCTCGCTGGCGGGTTCGGGCGCGGGTTTTCGGCCAACACCAGTTCGCTGATGACCGGCACCAATGTCTCGGTCAACGGCCAGCGCCCGAAACTCGGGGCGGGCGAGATCCTCGAAGGCGGCCTCGGCGAGGGCGTCGCGACCTCGGCCGACATGGTCTCCAAGTACCTGATCGAGCGGGCCGAGCAGTATCAGCCTGTGATCGAGATGCCGACCGGGATCGATGTCGAAATCGTCTTCCTCGAAGGCGTGTTCATCAGCGGGTGAGGAGTAAACGCATGAAGCTTGAACGAGGACATCTGCGCCAAATAGGCTGGGCGCTTGCCGCCGTGACGTTGGGCAGCGGGGCATCGCTGGTCTGGGCGCAAGCAAGCGAGCGCGCTCCCGCCGGGCCATCGCCGCAGGATACGTCAGTCGCAGCCCTGCTCAAGGAGCGCCTGCCGCGCACGCAGGTCTCCCGCGTCAACTGCCAGGTGGTCGACGGGGTCTGTGAAGTGACCGCAGGCTCGCAGCTGTTCTACGTCGACAAGACGGCACGCTACCTGATGATCGGGCGGGTCTACGACATGCAGACCCGCCAGGACCTGACCGCTGTGCGCCTGCTCGAGGTCAATCCCGATCTGCTGGTGGGCGGTGCAGCAGGCAGCCGGCGTGAGGCCGAAGCTGTCGAAGCGCCAAGGCGCGGTGTGAACACAGCTGCCGCGCAGGCGGCCCCCCGGACGATGTCCCTGGCCGCACTGCCCGAGGCCGGCGGCATCGTCTGGGGAAATCCATCGGGTCAGACCGTCACCGTCTTCAGCGACTTTCGCTGCGGCTACTGCCGCGCGCTTTCAGGCGTGCTCGAGAGCCTCAACGTGCGGGTGATCGAGCGGCCGATCTCGGTGCTCGGCAGTCGTGATCTCGCCAACCAGGTGTTCTGCGCGCGCGACCGCCTCCGCGCGGTCAAGGCTGCCTATGCGGGTGAGCCGATCGCCGACACCCGCGCCTGCGACACCTCGCCGCTCGATGCCAACGAACGCTTCGCGCGCGAGAACGGCATTGCCGGAACCCCGGTGATCGTCCGCTCGGACGGCGCAGTGATCGAAGGGTTCCGCCCGAAGGAATTCCTGATCACCTGGCTCAAGGGAGCGCGCTCGTGACCTCGCTGTCGGCGCTGCAGTTTGCGGGATTCCAGCGCGCCGCCAGACGTCGCTCGCGCGGGCAAGTGACGATCCCCGATGTGCGGCTGAGCCTCGCAGAAGCCACCGCCCTGTGGACCGATATCCGCGCCGCCTTTAGCCCTGCCACTGGCAGGGACCTCGCGCCCCAGGAACTCGGTCACTTGCGCCGGCGTGCCTGGCGCCGATCCTCTGGCTTTGCGAGCCTGTCGGCGCTTTCGATGTCACTCGAGGCTGCCCACGCCTTCTGGCGGCTTGCCGGAAAGCTCGGCGCGCTGGCGGCCCGGCGCAAGGCTTCGCCGCGCTCGAAAGTCGCGGGCGCCGCCGTTCTTGGCCTTGCCGCGACGCAGATGGCGGCCTGCACCACCTTCCTGGGCAGCAACATCAAGGGCAGTTTTTCGTGCAATGCGCCGGGCGGCACCTGCGCGCCCTCGACCGTGATCGATGACCAGGCGCTTTCCGTTATCCAGAACGCACGGCCAATGAGTCCGGCCGGGCCTTACTTTCAGCCATCGGCGCGGAGGCCAGCCTCAGTCGCAGCCCTCGCACCTGCCGGACGCGGACGCTTGGCGGCCGCCAGCGAAGGCCTCGTCCACCGCGAGCGCCGGGTCCTGAAAGTTGTGTTCCCCGCCTTTGTCGATGGTGCGGGCAACCTGCACGAACCGCGCATTGTCCATACCGTCGCCGACCAGGGAGGCTGGATGCAGTTGTCCTCGGGCGAGCCCAATGCGGGTGATCAGCTCGCGGGCCGCGGCGATGCCGCAGCTGCGATCCCTGCATCGCTGGCCGGCACCATGACTGCGCCAATGCCGGGGATGAATGACACCGCTCAGGAGTTCAGGGACGCCCCCACCCAGGCTCTGGTCGCCTCGCAGGTACAAGGCGGGCCGCCCGACCCGAGGCTCGTTGCCGAAGCCCGGGCAAGGGGCACCGAGCGACGCGCAGCGTCGCCGGTCGATGCCATCAAGTCCGAAGTCCAGGCGCAGCTTGCGCGGGTCCCCAAGGCGTCGGGCAGCGTCGGCACGGTTCAATCGCCGCCACTAGAAAGGTCGGCAGAACCGGCCGCCTCGCAACCTGCGGCACAAGGCGCGGCACAAAGCCAGGTCCCGCCTGCCCCCAAGGTCGCCAACCCGCCCGCCGGTTTTTCCGGCAAGATCGAGGAGTAGGCCCGTCATGGCCGCCCGCAGCTTCTGGGACAGCTTTCTCACCCTGATTTTCGGCGACGCGGCGCATCCCGAGGCGCAGCGCCCGCTGCTCGGCGCACCGATGCTGTCGAACTGGCTCCCATACCGCAGCTTCGACGCCAAGAGCCGCATGTTCATCAACACCGAGTCTGTCGGTTTCATCCTCGAGTTCGCCCCGATGGTGGGGGCGGACGAGCGCAGCGGCGAGATCCTGACGCAGTTCCTCTCCGATGCCGTGCCGTCGGGCTGCGAGATCCAGCTGATCCACTGGCAAAGCCCGTCGATCGGGGAGCGCATCGCCGACTGGGTCATGCCGCGGGTGGTTGCCAAGGGCGTCTATGGGCGCGCGGCAATGCACCGCGCGCGCTGGCTGCGGCGCGGGGCGTGGATGTCGATCTCCAAGGACGCGCCCTTCTTCGTGCGCTCGCATCGGGTGATCCTGAGCGTGGGCGCTTCGCTGCGAAGCCCGATCGGCGCAGACATGCTTTCGACTGTGCGCGACAGCCTGATGGGCACCTGCCAGGCGCTCTCGATCCCGGCGCGCGATATGGGGCCCGTTGAGCTCATCGCCTTCCTCGACGATTTCCTCTGCCCTTCGGTCGACAACGCCGATCGGCCCGAACACTATTCCGAGCTCGATCCGATCAACGTGCAGTGCATCCGCCGCGACCTCGAAACCCAGGTCACGCCCGACCGGATCGTACTCAAGACCGAGCGCTTCCGCCCCACCGGCGAGGAGATCGACGGCGCCCCGGTGATCGGCGAGGTCGTCCCCGATACCTTCGACTGGCGCTTTTTCGCGGTGCGTCACCTGCCCAAGCAATGGGCGCCGTGGGACGTCCAGAAGATCATCGGCGACATGGTCAACGACAAGCTGCGCTTTGGCTGCAACGTCATGACCGTGCTCGGGCTGTCCTTCCAGGACGATGAAGCGGTCGCCTCGCGCACCGGGCTCAAGGTCATGCGCACGACGAGCCTGGCCGACAGCAGATCGGCGCGTTTTCTCCCCCAGCTCTCCGAGCAGCGCGACGAATGGCAGTACGTTCAAGGACAGATCCGCCAGGGCCGCAAGCTGTGCCAGGCCTACTACGGCGTCGGCGCACTCTCGCCGCTCGGCAAGGGCGACATCAACGAGCGCATGGTGAAGTCGGTCTACAAGGGGGCCGGGTGGGACCTCATCGACGAGCGCTATCTGCAGGTCATGGGATTGCTCGCGGCCATGCCGCTTTCGTTTCCCAACGGCCTTTCGGCGGACCTGCGGCGCATGAAGCGCTTCAAGACCATGCTGACGACTACCGCCGCCTCGATCGCGCCGCTCCAGGGCGAGCATATGGGCGGGCTTATCCCGCATGTGCTGCTCATCGGCAGGCGCGGCCAGCCCTTCTTCTGGTCACCGTTCCAGAACGCGGCCGGCAACCACAATGTCGCGGTTTTCGGCAAGTCGGGGTCGGGCAAGTCGGTGTTCCTGCAGGATGTCTGCGCGGCAATGTCGGGGGCAGGCGCCAAGGTCATCGTTATCGACGACGGACGCTCGTTCGAACATATGGCCAAGGCCTTCGGCGGGGCCTTTGTCGAGTTCAAGCTCTCTTCGGGCTTCTCGCTCAATCCCTTCGACATGATCGATGTCACCGCACTGACCAGCGACGAGGACGGCGAGGACTACGAAGTCGAATGCCTCGCGATGCTCAAAGCCATTGTCGGCCAGATGGCCCGCCAGCAGGATCGCCTGTCTGATACCGAGCGCGGCCTCATCGATTCCGCGGTGAGCGCGGTCTGGCGCACCAAACAGCGTGAAGGGACGATTGACGATGTCGCGGCCGCCTTGCGCGGCCTCTCCTCGCCGTTCGCCGGCGATCTTGCCGATGCCATGGCGCCGTTCCTTACTGGCGGGACTTACGGTCGCTTCTTCGAAGGCGCCTGCTCGATCGACCTTTCCGCCGGACTCACGGTGTTCGAGCTGTCGGACCTGTCGTCCAAGCCCGAACTGCGCTCGGTCGCGCTCACCGCACTCATGTTTCTCACCCTGCGGGTCATGCGCGATCTCGACCGCTCGGTGCCCAAGCTGACGATGATCGACGAGGCCTGGCAGCTCCTGGGCGGCGGACAGATGGGCCAGGCGATCGAGACCTATGCGCGCACCTGCCGCAAATATGGCGGTTCGCTCATCACCGCGACGCAGTCGCTCAATGACTTCTACAAGTCCGAAGGTTCGCTCGCCGCGCTCGAGAATTCCGACTGGTCAGTCGTGCTCCAGCAGAAGGAAGAGACGGTGAGCGACCTTGCCAAGCACCAGCGCTTCGAGATGGACCGTTATACCGAAACCCTGCTGCGTTCGCTGAAGCGGAGCGGCACCGAATACTCCGACGTGCTGATCAAGGGGCCAGAGACGCTCGCGGTCGGACGCCTGGTGCTCGATCCCTATTCGGCGACGCTCTATTCCTCGAGCCCGCGCGTGTTCTCGAAGATCGAAGAACTGGTGAAGGGCGGCATGGCGCTGCCCGACGCGATCGAGCGCGTCGCCTTTCCCGATTTTGTGCCGCCCGCGCCCGGTGCGCCCGATTTTCATGAGGGCGAATTCATGGCAGCCGCCGAATGAGCATGAGCGCGCCTCGCCGCCTGCCAAGGCCAGCCCCGAGCAGGTTCCAGGACGCCTGCTATGCCGCACTGCGCCTTTCGGGATGGCTGACCGTCACTGCGGCCTGTGTGATCGGCCTCTGGGCGGCATTCTTCGCGGTGCTCGGCCAGTTCACTTTCGCGGGCACCATGCTTCATCTCAGCAACCTGGCCGCGCGCTACGTCGCGGCCGGGGCCGAACGCCAGGATGGGTTCCGCGCACTGTTCTGGGCGTGGAGCGCAGGGCTGTTTGTCGTCGTGGGCTTTTTCCGTCGCCGCGCGCTCACCGATCTTGTGAACCAGATAAAGGAGAAGGCCGATGGCCAGGAATAGGCTCGCATCCGGTGATGCGGCAGCGGCCGGCGACGGCCCCCTGTTCGAGGACAAGTCTGGGCTGCAGACCCCCGCAGGTCAAGCCGATGTCAGCCCTACCGCGCCGCCGCGCAGGATGGGCTGGATGCCGGTGGCGCTGGTTGGCGGCCTCGTTGCCGCCGGCCTCTGGGGCGCCTGGGTCACCAAGAACCTGCTGGCCGATGAGGCGATACCGCCAATCACGCGGGTCCAGCTCTCAGGCATAGTCGGCGAATATGTCCAGGCCCAGGCACGCTCGGCAACGCCGCCCGAGCAGGTCACCGCCGAGACCCGGGCTTTCATGGCCGAAATCCAGCGCAACCTCGAGGCGCGTGGGCAGCGAGGCCAGATCGTGCTGGTCGGTGAGGCGGTGCTCGCCGGCAATGTTCCCGACATCACCGCGAGCCTGCGCAAAGAAGTCTACACCAAGGTCCGCATGCCGCAGCCGGCCGCACCCAATCCCAACCAGGCTGTGAACGATGTGATGGGCGCGATGCGCTCGGCGATGGCGGGGCCAGCAGCGCCGCAAGCCGCGCAGGCAGGGGGGCAGGGCCGTGGCCCCGGTTACTGAGCTCAGGCGGCCAATGCACCGCTGGCTCGCTATTGGCGGGCTAGCCTGCCTGCTGGCGGGCAGCTCGGCGCTGGCCGCGTGGCGGGACGAGCACGCAATCCTGATCAATACCACCGAATCGCTGCCCAACTGGGCGTTCTTCATCGACAAGCACCGCCGACCTCAGCGGGGCGATTTTGTCGTGTTCACGCCGCCGGTGACCCCGATCATCACCGCGCATTTCGGGCAGAAATCGCCGCCGTTCGCCAAGCGGGTTTACGGCATGCCCGGCGATCTCGTCACCCGCGAGGGCAATGCGGTCTTGATCAACGGGGCGGAAGTTGCCCGGCTCAAACCCCGTACCAGGCGCGGCGAGGTGCTCGTCCCGGGCCCCACCGGGCGAATCCCGGAACACTGCTACTACCTTGGCACGGCGCATAGTGACGGTCTCGACAGCCGTTATGCCGACATCGGTTTTGTCTGCTGGGCCCGCATCATCGGCACCGGGGACGCGATCCTGTGACCAGGGCCCGCCTCTTCGCCCTCGGCGCCTGCCTTGCTGCCATGACCGGATGGCCGATCGCCGCACATTTGCAAGCAGCCGACCACGGTCAGATGGGCGATACCTTTCCGATCATCGAGACCGATCTTCTGACCACGATCGAGGCTAAGCTGCGCGCGCTCGAGGCCTCGGGCGGGATCGCGGCGCTCCAGCGCCAGATGCAAAACCAGGCGGTAGCCAGCGTGCGGCGGCCCAAACCGGTCGAAGGGCTCTCGGCAGCGACAGTGCGGCGCGAATGGCTGTTCGATCCCTCGGTGGTCACCGAAGACGACATTCATGACACCAACGGCAACCTGATCGCCGCGCGCGGCACCAAGGTCAATCCGCTGGGTTTGGTGCAGCTGCGCCAGGACCTGGTGTTCGTCGACGGAAACAATGCCGCCGAAGTAGACTGGGCGTTGCGCAGCTGGAGCGATCTCAAGGCCAAGATTGTCTTTGTCTCGGGCTCGCCCTTCGATGAGATGAAGCCCCGCCAGCGCCGGCTCTATTTCGACCAGGGCGGCATGCTCGTCGCCCGCTTCGGCATCCGCCATACGCCCGCTGTGGTGAGCCAGTCCGGCGATGCTCTCAAGGTCGCCGAAATCCCGCTGGTGCGAGCGGCGCCAGGTCCCAGGGGAGGGCCAGCGACATGAAGCACCCTCTGCTCATCGCCGTGCTGACCCCAGGGGCTGCGCCCGAGACGCGCGGGCTCAGGATCATGCGGCTTGTCTGGATGGCGCTCTGCGCCAGCCTCGCGGGCGCGGTGCTCGGACTGCAAGCGCTCCTCGCGCTGCTTGGCCCGAAAGGTGCGCTCGTCGCGGCCGCGCTGTGTCTCGCCGCGCCGATCCATGGCCTGTTCTACTTCCGGGCCAAGATCCGCGCGGACGAATCCTTGGAGAGGGGGGAGGGGGCATGAAGGCGCTGCGCAAAGTCTTCGTCATGACGCTCGCCGTCCTGGCCATGGTCTTCGCAGGCCCAAGCCCCGCCCGCGCGCCATCGGTCACCTGCCACGGCAAGTTCGTCAATCCGATCACCGATGTCTGCTGGTCGTGCCTGTTTCCGCTGTCGATCGGCGGCCTCTCGATCTGGAAGGGCTCGCGGCCCGACCCCAAGAACCCGACCTTTCCGCTCTGTGCCTGCGGCTCGCCCATTCCGCGCATCGGCATTTCGGTCGGGTTCTGGGAGCCGGTGCGGCTGATCGATGTGACCAACAAGGCCTGGTGCTTCCCCAATCTTGGCGGGATCAGCCTCAACCCGGGCTTCGATATCGGCAACGGCCATGTCCAGGGGCGCAGCCAGGTCGGCGGTAAGACCCAGAACAGCTCGCAGTGGCAGTCGCACTACTACATCTACCCGCTGCTCTACTGGATGGAGATCCTCACCGATTTCCTCTGTTTCGAGCAGACCACTTTCGACGTCGCCTATGTGACCGAGCTCGATCCGCTGTGGCAGGATTCGGCGCTGACCTCGATCCTCAATCCTGAAGTCGCGCTTTTCGCCAATCCGATTGCCGCGGCGGCCTGCGCTGCGGATTGCGTGGCTTCCACCGCGAAACTGCCGATCGACCAGATGTTCTGGTGCGCGGGTTGCAACGGTTCGATGTACCCGCTGAACGGTCATGTCCCGGCCCATGTGACCCAGGTCCAGGCCTCGCGGCTCGTCGCCGAACGCATGCTCTACAAGGTTCACCGCCAGGCGCTCGCCTGGGGGACGATGGGTTCGAAGGCGCTGTGCCACAAGTACCTGATGTCGGTGATGCGCAAGCAGCAATACCGGCTGCAGATGACCAATCCCATCTCGACAGTGAAGGGCCGCTACGCCTGCGCACCCATCGGCGCGACCACGATCATTCCGCACACCGGCAAGTCCTTCCCGGTGAAGGGCGAGGACTTTGGCTACCTCGTCTGGCGCAAGCGCAACTGTTGCATGCTGTGAGGAGCGCGCGCGCCATGATCCGGAAGCTGCCCCGGCCCACGCTTGCCGGTATGGCGGGCTTCCTTGCACTTGCCGCAGTCTCGGCGGCGCTCGCCCAGACAGTCGGCGACCTCGATCTCGGCGCGATCAAGACGCGCGGGACCGAGCAAGTGAAGGAGGCGCAAGCCTTCGTCGACGAAGTGGCGGGCAGGGGCGAGGCGCACCGGGCCGAGGCCGAAGAACTGAGGGATGAAGGCCTGAAGGCGGTTTCCGAACTCGATCCCGCCAGTCTACCCAAGGGTCCGGCGGGGCCAGTGGACTTCGACGAACTGCTGAGCGGCGCTGCCGCCAACACGCGCGCACCCATGGGCGAGGGGCCGCTGTTCACGGTCTTTGCCAGCCTGTCGATGCCGCAGGCAAGCCTGAGTGCCCTGATCCGCGACACGACAAAGGCCGGGGGTGTGGTCGTGTTTCGGGGATTTCCGCACGGCAGCACCAAGGCCTTTGTCGAAGGTTTGAAGCGCGTGGTCACTGATCAGGCGCAGGAAGCCCACATCGCGATCGACCCTCGGCTGTTTCGCGCATTCAAGGTCACCGCCGCGCCGACCTTCGTGGTGACGGGCCGCGCATACGAGCTGTGCGACGGGTTCGATTGTTCGAGCGCAGCCCCTGACCATGACCGCATGGCGGGCAACGTCACGGTCGAATACGCACTCGAGAGCTTTGCTTCGGCGCGCGGGCCAGGCGCCGGTGTCGCCGGTGTCGCGCTCGCCAACTTGCGGAAGCGGGACTGATATGCGCGCGCACTCCCTCCCGCGGCGGGTCAGGTCCTGGCTCACGCCAGCACTGCTGCTCTTTGGCGCGGTCCTCACCGCCGTGCCAGCAAGCGCGCAGGTCTATATCCCGCCGCCCGACGACCTGATCGAAGATCTGCCTGTCCTGCCGTCCGCGATCGACCCTGGCATCGCGCCGCCCGCACCGCCGCCCCCTTCCGCGCCTGTGACGATGACAGCGGACGAGGCCAAGGCCGAGGCGCGTGGGCTTGGAAGCACGCTGCGCGGAGCCTACGAAGGACTGACCCAGGCTCCGGGCGCAGCCGGGCAGATTCCAGGCTATCAGGACACCTATCCGGGCCAGACGAGCTATTACACCAACTCCGAAGCCATGCAGAGCGATGGCGCGGTGGCGGGCTGGAACAGCGAGGCCTACCAGACCGCCAATTCCACAACGCGGCCGACGGTCGATATCACCCGCGGCGATCTTTCTCGCGCCACCGCAATCGAGGCAGATCCGAACGCCTATCTGGACGGCATGAGCGCCGATGGTTCGACCGGATCCTGCACGCCGCTGCCGCCGGGCTCGGGCGCAGCCAATACCGCCGAATGGACCTGTCATGTGGGTTCAAGCGTGGTGGAGCAGCCACGGACCTGCACCCGCAGCCTGGCAGTCGCTGAATGGAACGACACCCTTTACCAGTATCTTTGCGTTACAGCTGCCGGTTTCGATGGCTGCGCATCGCTCGCCGGCAATGCCATGTGCCACAAGACCGCGAGCTATCCGGTACCCGAATATGGCCTGACGGTCGATTATTACGACTGCGACAGCCCGGTCAGCGATCCGGGCGCCTACCTCATGGGCACGCTGCCAAAGCCGCCGCCTGCGGGCGCATTTCAGGTCGTGAGCAATGTCTATCGCTGCAACCGCGAGGGGATCGCTGCTGCCCTGACCTTCGATCCCGTCACCGGCACGCCGCTGCAATACCTGACTGGCCTCCAGCAATGCGGCTCGATTGGCTCGAATGCCAGTTGCACGGCCACCAGCGCCACCGCAGCTGGCCTAGCTGAGCGCTCACTTTGCAAGACCTGGGACTTCATCGGCGATCCTTTCGGCGGCGGCTCGCTCTATTGCCTTGAGCCCGCCGTGCCCGAGGAAGTCTACGTCTGCACCGCAAATGTTGCGGGGATGACGGCGGAAAGCTCGATCTCGAAATGGTTCGTCGAGACCTGGACCGACAACGCCTGCGCCATCGACCTTGGCTCGTGCACCTATGCCAGCGAGCAATGCACTGCGGTAAACGAGACGCGGGTCATCAGCGGCGTGGCAGTCACCCGGCCCTGCTGGGAAATGACCGAGACCTACCAATGCCAGACCGTGGTCGGCGGCGGTAACGATTGCGGGACGCTCGAGGCCACGGCAGGCTGCTCGCAAACCCGCGAAATATGCCTCGACGATCCGCCGCGCAGCGATGGCGCCTGCGACGTGCTCGAGCGCGTCTACACCTGCCCGATCCCGGGCACGGTCCAGGAACCTACCCAGTATATTTGCGGCGGCGACGTCTACTGCGTCAACGGCGAATGCGAGGCCGTTGAGCGCGAGGCTTCCGACGAGTTCAAGGATGCTGTCGTTGCCCTGAACGCGCTTGGCCAGGCCAATGCCGAGTTCGATGAAGCCGCCCTCACGCTGTTTCGCGGCACGCGAGAGAGCTGCTCCCACAAGGTCTTCGGGCTGTCGAACTGCTGTTCGGGCAAGGGCATTCCGCTCCTGACCCCCTGGTTGTGCTCCTCGGCCGAGAAGCTGCTCGACGAAAAGGACGATGCCGGGCTCTGCCACAAAGTCGGCACTTATTGCTCATCGAGCTTTCTTGGCATCTGCGTCACCAAGAAGGACGTCTACTGCTGCTTCCAGTCGAAGATCAGCCGCATCCTCCAGGAGCAGGGCCGCCCGCAGATCGGCAAGCCCTGGGGCAAGCCCAAGACCGAAACCTGCGAAGGCTTCTCTATTTTCGAGTTCCAGCAGCTCGATCTTGCTGCGATGGATTTTTCCGAGGTCTACGCCGACTTCATGGAAGCCGCGAAGCTCCCCGACGAAGCCGCAGCCCTCGTCCAGATCCAGCAGAAAATCGCCGACTATTACGCCGCGCACAAGCCGTGAGGAGATCGTCATGACCAAAAAATTCGAGAAGCAGCCTCCCGGCGACGTGCGTGCGTTTGAGGTCGGCGGCAGCCTGCTTTGGCCCAACATGACCCTGTCCGAATTCTTCGTCGTCTTGGCTTTGTGCCGCCGCGGACCTTCGACCTCTGCCGAGGTCGCACGCGAGGTATCAACCTGGCTTGACGCGCCGCTTCCTCCCGGTGGCCTCAAGCGAACGCTGCACGTGGTGGCTGGGCTGGGCTGGGCGCGCCACACCGAGGGAGTTTACGCGATCAGGAGCGCGGGGATCAAGATCATGCGCAGCTGCCATGTCGCCTACATGCGCATGTTGGCTGGCGGCCCGGCACACTCGGATGCCGCCGTTCACAAGTGCTGCGTCGAAGAATTCGAAAGGTCCTGATGATGCTCCAGCGTCCACGAATATCGCTCGCGGTGCTGGCCGCTCTGCTGGCAGCACCCACCACTCTGGCGATTGCGGCTGACCGGAACGGCGACGGCGTTGAAGTCGAACAGCAGGAAGACGCGCTGTATTGCAAGGAGCGCAGGCTCGGCACCTGGTTCTACTGCGAAAAGCCGAAGGAGACGCCGCGGACCACTGCCGTACCGCAAGCGTCCGCGCGGGATCGTTTGGCCGCGATAAGCTCCAGTCTCGAGGAGCTGAAAGCGCGCGCGATCCTCGAGCCGAGCCCCGAGAACGTCACTGCCTATGTCCGCTTCCAGCGCGAGCAGCTCGACCGTTCCTCGATGTTCGCCGACGTCTGGCAGCGCGCACTGTGGCAGGATCCAGGGCTCGACTACACATTGCAGCGCCCGGTTTCGACGCTCGGCAAGCGGGCGTGGATTGACCAGCGCAAGGGCGACCGCGACCTGGTCATGGCCCAGCTCTCGCAGCGCTACGGAGTGTTCTACTTCTACGCCTCGAGCTGCGGGGCCTGCGACATCTTCTCGCCGATCCTCAAAGCCGTCAGCGACAAATACGGGCTCTCGGTGCTCGCCGTCTCGATGGACGGCGGCCCTTCGGCGGTCTTCCCCGGCTACATGGTCGATACCGGTCAATACGAGCGCCTGGGCATGGGCACCGACCGGCAAGTGCCCGCGCTCGTCCTGTTCGACAGCGTGACCAAGCAGCCCATGCCGATCGGCTACGGCATCCTCAGCCAGGACGAGATCATGGACCGGGTGTTCCAGCTGACCCAGGTTGCCGCCGGGAGTGACTACTGATGCGCAATTCTCGTTCCTCCCACCGCTGCGCAATCAAGCTTCAGCCCCGGTTTGCCGGCGTCTCGGCGCGGGTGCTCAGCTCCCTGCTCGCCGGCTCGATCGTTCTCGCATCGCCGGCCCCGGCACTCGCCGGGGTCGAGGGTGAGATGCAGAGCTTCATGTCCGACATGGGCGTGCAGGGGAACGTCACGGGTCCCAGCGCCTACCAAGGCCAGTCAGCGGGCTACTATTCGGGCGGGGCGGTCTGGTCGCGGTTTCCGCAAAAGAACATCCAGCCCTTCAATATCCAGTTGCCGCATGCACGCGCCGGCTGCGGCGGCATCGACCTGTTCGCCGGCTCGTTCTCGTTCATCAACACCGCCGAACTCGTGGCCATGCTCAAGGCCACCGCCAACAACGCGCTCGGCTTCGCCTTCAAGCTCGCCATCGACACGATCTCGCCCGAGATCGGCAAGGTCATGGATGAGCTTGCCCAGAAGGTGCAGCAGATGAACCAGATGAACATCTCGAGCTGCGAGACCGCGCAGGCGCTGGTGGGCGGGCTGTGGCCGACTTCCGACACCGCCTCCTCGGTGATCTGCGAGGCGATCGCCAACAGCCAGGGCGCGGTTGCCGACTGGGCCAAGGCGCGCCAGCAGTGCAACAACGGCGGCCAGCGCGAGGCCCTGAAGGGCGCAAATTCCGACCCGGACATGCGCGAACAGGCCGGGATGCCCAACAACTACACCTGGGAGGCTTTGGGCAAGAAATACGGCGGGTTCGATGCCCAGTTCCGCGAGTTCCTGATGACGCTGGTCGGCACAGTGATCTACGACCCCAATGGCACTGGCGGCAAACCGCGCGTCCAGTTCATCGGCCCGGCGGATAGCGCGCTGATCAGCGCCATGCTCGATGGCACGTCATCGACGCCGCACAAGGTCTGGAGCTGCGGCTCGGATACCAGCAAGTGCATGAGCCCCAGCGAGATCGACATGGTGATCGGGCCCAACGCGGCGATCAAGACCAAGGTGCGCGCGCTCATCGAGTCCATGGCCCTCAAGGTGCGCGACCCCGGAGCCTCGCTGACGACGGGCGAGGTCCAGCTGCTCGGTATGGCGAGTGTGCCGGTCTACAAGATCATCACCGTGAGCGCGGCCGCAGAATTCGGAATCTCTGCCCAGGAGATCAACGACCTTTCCGAAATCGTTGCGGTCGATCTGGTCACCACAATGACCATGCGGTTCATCGACATGGCAATCAATTCGCGGTCCGACTTCAACGGGGCGGACGCGGATAGCTTGCGCGAATGGCGTGAGGGGCTTTACGAAACCCGCCGCAACTTCCTCGGGATCGCGGCGCGCACCTCTGACCGGTTCGACCAGACCTTTGCGTTGATCCAGCGCACACAGATGCTGGAGAAGACCCTGCGCACGCAATTGAGCCCGCAGATGTCGGCGGCGCTGCGCTTCTCGCGCACCTTGAACCAACAGGTCCAGTAAGGGGCGCTGGCGGATGCTCGAGGTCTTTACGGTCGGCGGCGGCGACTATCTCGTCAATACCTTCAACGCCATCGCCGCCTGGACCGGCTCGGGCGGGTTCAAGTCGTTGATCCGGGTCGTCATGGTGATGGGGCTGATCTACGCGCTCCTCATCACCGCGATGGACCTCGACTGGCGCGCATGGTTCCGCTGGTTCATCCAGTCGACGCTGATCTACCTCGTGCTCATGGTGCCGACGGTCACGATCAAGGTCACCGACCGCATCAATCCGGGCCTCGCGCCCGCAACTGTCGCCAATGTGCCGATCGGGCTCGGCGTCATGGCCTCGTTCACCAGCCAGGTGAGCGACTACTTCACCCGCACCGCTGAGACGGTCTTCGTCATGCCGGCCGCTCTCAATTACTCGAACGGGGGCTTCGTCTATGGCGCGCGGATGTGGGACAAGGTGCGCGGGTTCGAGATCCGCAATCCCGTGTTCAAGGCCAACTTGGACGGCTACCTCAAGCAGTGCGCCTATTACGACATCCTGCTCGGCACCAAGAGCTTGAAGCTGCTCAGCGAGTCGACCGATCTCTGGGCCGACCTTGGGGTGGGTGCCGCCACCAACCGCGGCATGAAGTATCTGACCGATACCGGGGGAGGGACGGTCGATATCGAGGGCAAGACCTGCGCCGAGGCCTGGGGCCTGATCGATGCGCAGTGGGACACCGAGATCAATGCCTATGCGCTGCCTTTCGCGCATTCGATGTACCCCAAGCTTACCCAGGCCGCCGCCGGTGCAAAGCTCGCCGCCGATGTTCCGGTGGTCTCGCAGCTGCTCACCGGCAGCGCCATGACCCGCAACCAGTTCTTCAAGCAGAAGAGCATGGTCGATGCTTTCGAAGCCGCCCAGCTCGACTTCGGCAATGCCGACAGCGATTCCTTCGCGCTCCAGCGTGCCGACGCCCAGACCCGCAATGCGATGACGACTGCGGCCGAGCAGGGGCTGATCTGGATCCCGGTGCTGAACGTGGTGCTGACGGTGGTGTTCTACGCGCTGTTTCCGATCGTTTTCCCGCTGCTGCTGTTTCCGCGCAGCGGCATCGCGACGCTCAAGGGCTATTTTGCTGGGTTCTTCTACCTTGCCGCCTGGGGACCGATCTACGTCCTCATTCACATGTTCATCATGGACCGCCTTGCTGCGCAGACCAATGCGGCCGCTGCGGGCGGGGTGAGCCTCGTGAACTGGGCCGGGATCGATGCCGTCAATCAGGACGTCGCCACCATGGCGGGGTTCCTGATGATGTCGGTGCCGGTGCTTGCGCTCATGGTGATGCGTGGCACGATGTCGGTCGCATCCAACATGGGCTCGATGCTCGCCCCCGCGCAGGGATCGGCCGACGCGGCTGCGCTCGAACGAACCACTGGCAACTATGCCTTCGGTGATGTCAGCCATGGCAATCTCAATGCGAACAACCGCCAGATGACGCAGTGGAACCAGGCGCCCAACCTCATGGCCGGGGCCGCCCATTCAGGATTCCGGGGCGATGATGGCCGCATGTACCATCAGTACGGCGAGGGCCACACGGTGATCGACAGCAGCGGGGCCATCTCGCAGCTGCCGTTCAAGGCGTCGATGACGCGCGGCTACGCCAGCGATCTCAGGAACCAGGGCCAGTGGTACATGAACGAGGCCGAGCGGATCGAGAACGGCACCTCGGCGACCTGGAGCAGTTCGCGCGGAACATTCGGCAGCGCAGTCGCCGCCAGCAGCGAGGTCAGCGGATCGCGCAGCGAGCGCGGGGCGCGTTCTTCAGACACGCATAATGTCGGCGGCAATGTCATGGTCGAGGGCTCGTCGGGCAAGTCCACGCGCGAAGTCACGAATGACGATCTGATCCTGCGGCAGGGCAACAGCCGTTCGAGCGGGAATTTTTCGGCGAGGACCTTCGGCACAAGTGCGTCGCTTACGGGCACAGGCACAATCGGAACGCCGCTTGAAGGTGCGATCGGGAGTGGTGTGTCTGCCTCGATGTCAGCGGCACTGTCGGGCCGAAAGGAGACCGGAGACAATGCGAGCGCAAACTCCGAGCGCTCCGCCACCAACCAGGTCACGCGCGGGACGGACAAGTCCGAGGATGTGGGCAGCCGGGTCGTGGTCAGTGGCAACAGCGGCGATGTGCAATCGTCGGGCACATTCAGCCAGAACTCGGAATATTCTGACGCCAGCCAATCACGCACAACAACCGATGGCACAGATTGGCGGATAGCCGAGGCCGACGAGCGGCGCGCGGCTGCGGCGCGCTACCGAGAGATTGGCGGCAGGATGATGTCCGAAGCCAGCTACGCGGAGAGCCATGGATTCCAGGTGTCGAGCGACATGTCTAACCTGATCCAGGATCGCTACGAGACCCTTCAGCGGGAACATCCCGAATGGCATCTTCCCGACATCTCGAACCCGCGCCTCGACTACCGCGATCTCGCAAGGCGCGATCAGGCCATCAGCTACATCATGGATGACCTGATGAGTGATTTGCGCAATCGGCGCATCGACGAACTGGCGGACGTAGCCGATATTGCTGGCAAGGGTGCGCTTGGCAGCAATGCCGAGCTAGGCATGCCAGGCAGTGTTGCACTGCCACCTTCTGGCAGCTCGTCGGCTCTCGTAACTTCCCCCTTGGAAGGAGGAACGCTTCTGAAGGCTCCCGACGGACCGGTCGATGGAGCGAGGCTAGCGCGCGAACTCGGACTTGGTGTGAAGAATGGCGCACGCCTCAGTCGCATGGATGGCGATCTCGTTCCAGCAATGGGAGTCGTTGCCGACGAGGCGCGGGAGCTTGGCTTGCCTAGGCCGGTCGTAACATCTGGCAACGACAGTACCCAGCATGTGGCTGGGTCTGCGCACTATGCCAACCGTGCGCTCGACTTCAGGGGCAACAACATTTCGGATGAGCAGGGAGAGCAATGGGCAGAGCGCGTGCAGCAACGCCTCGGCTCATCATACTCTGTGGACTTTGAGCGGTTCCCCGACAATCCGGCTCGGGACCATCTGCATGTCGCGAAGCGCTCAAGCTGAGAGTAAATCTACCCGAAGACATTCGCCATATATGCGAGCGCTGCACCTGCTATGACCATAAAGACCGCCAGCGTCATAGTAAGGGGGCTGCGCCCAGCCTGACCTTCGCCGCGAAAAGTCGGCAGCTGTTGACCCGTAACGTGATCGAAATGCCCGGGACGCGGATAAATAGGTTGCCCATCCAGTCCGTATCGATCGTGGTCCATGGTGGGGCTCCTTGCTCTGGCAATCGATACCCTGTTCGGACCGATTTTTCAATGATGTGCCAGGAAAAAGGGTAAGCCCCGCCGCCCATTTCGCACCCCCGTACTCCTCGGCGCATAGCGCCGGATCTGGTGACGGCAATTACGCGATCTCAGGCGCGTGCGGTGATTGAGCGCGCTATTCTCCGCAAATATTGCGGCGATTGTCATCCCGGCGGTCTCTAGGTTGCCGAGCTCGCGGCTTGACAATGTAAGAATTATTCCTTACCTTTTGGTTGTCACATGGAGAGTATCATGGCAATCGCGCTCGAGGAAATCAGCACCATCACCGCGAAGGGACAGACGACAATCCCCAAGGCGGTGCGTCAGGCGCTGGGCGTCGGTTACGGCGGCCGCATTGCTTTTCGCGTGAGCGATGGCGGCGTGACCGTTTGCCGTGCGGATAGCGATGAGGATCCGGCAGTCGAGAGCTTCCTGAACTTTTTGGCTGCCGATCTGAAACAGCACCCTGAGGCTGTGAAGGCGCTTTCGCCCGATCTTGCCGCCCGCATTGCTGCGCTGACCGCAAATATTCCAGTCGATCTCGATGACCCGATCGACGGTAACGTCTCGCTTTGAGCAACGACCGGGGGCTTGCTCACGTGATCACGGTCAACGGTTGGACACTTTACGCGCATCCAATGTTTCTCGCTCAGCTCGAGAAGCTGACGAGCGCCAGTGAGCGCGCCCGCGGAAAAGACCCGATTGCCTATACCACCAGCGCCGACGCCAAATTGCTTGCCGCAATACGCAAGCTGGTTTTCGAGGTGATCCCCGTCGATCCCTCACGTCCTGAGTTCCGGCAAGGCGGCACCCTAGGCCGGGAGCGCAAGCACTGGTTCCGGGCAAAGTTCGGAAATGGCCGGTTCCGGCTGTTCTTCCGCTACTCGACTGCCGCAAAGATCATCATCTTCGCCTGGGTCAACGACAGCAACACGCTGCGCACCTATGGCTCAAAGAGCGATGCCTACGCCGTTTTCAAATCCATGCTCGACAAAGGCAATCCTCCCGAAGATTGGGAGGCCCTATTGGAAGCATGCACGGAATTGGCCGCAGGCTGATCCGGGACCAACCGATATCCGACCCAAGTCCAGCTTTCAGGCGTCATTCTGCACTTCGATGTAGTCGACCTCGATCCGGTCGATATCGACGACACGACCGCGAATGCGCACCTGGCCATCCACGTTGTCAGGCACAGTGCCATCGGCAAATCCAATTCGCCAGCTGACACCTGCGTCGTCGCGCAGGATCGGCCAGACAATCGAGCGCGCGATCGTCGCTACTGCCCACATCATCATCGTTGAGCTCGACCCGATCGGACGGTTCGAGCATGTAGACGTATCGCTTCACGACCCAATTCTCCATGTAGCCTCTGTGCATCCAGTTCGGCGCGGCCCGGTGGGAGGCGGCCCGGACCGCGCCTTCTGGTCAGACGGAGGCCTGCCGGTCGATGCAGTGAATGCAGTCGGCCGCAGACGCTTCGCTGGCAGAATGGAGATGACGGACAGCGCCCTTGTCGGGACAATCGGCACAATCCGGCTGCCCGGCATGAGGGGAGGGCCGCTTCATCGCCTTGATCCGCGCCTTGATGGCCTCGACTGCATCTCGCGTGTTCACGCCTGCTTTCGCACTGGCTTCGGCGGTCAGGGCATCGGCGACGCGCTGCAACTCCTGCCTGCGGACCGCAGTAACTGCGGCGGCAGGCTCAATCGCAGTCTCGCCAAGGCCGGAGGCCGGCTCAGCAGCCAGCGAAGGCTGGGCACCCGCGGCAAGAAGCGCGAACAACAGGAATTTCAGTTTCATGGGTGGTCTCCTGGTTTCAGAAAAAGCCGGTCCGGCGACCATATGAGAGGTCGCTGGTTGCAGAGTCCCCGAGCGCCGACCGGCGCACGCTCAGGGTAACGCCCCGACTGCCGCGACTGCGGTAGTGGAGGTCGCGGACATCGAGGTTGTTTCGTTCCGCCCAGTCCTGGGCGTCGCGTTCGTTGGCAAAGTCGCCGATTTCCTGATGGTCATAGGACATCCGTCAGGTCCTCTTCTGGATTGGCGCGGCCGGGCGCACTGGTTGGGGCTGGGTTCAAAGCGGCGATTTCGGCCAGTCCGTCGGGTAATGTCGGGCAGAGCGCAACGAATGCAGCGGCTATCGCGACCGCGACCATCGCCCAGACCGCAACCTCCTGAACATCGGACCCGGGCGCAGCGAAGGCGAGCACCGCAAGCCAGATGAGGGCGGCCTGACAGCCATCGAACAGCCGGGTGGCGCTCTCTTTGGTGAAGGCGGGAATGGGCCGGCGCCTCACAGATCGAGCCCCAGCGATTTTTCGGGAACGGGGAGTTGCCGCACCGGTGCCTCTGGCACCGGACCCAGCACCGCATCGAGCTTGGCCCTGAGCTCCGGGCTCATGCGCAGTTCGGGAACCTGGCGGGTTTCGATGGGATTGGCCTGTACGGCGTCAACTTCGACCTTGCCGGTCACCTCAAGCGCCGAGGTCTTGTTGCCCGGTGTGCGGTCGAGCTGGAACTTGAGGGCACCGAGATCATCGGTGACAACATGCATGTCGTCGGTGGCGCGGGTGTTGAGGACATTTTGCGTCCGCTGGGTCGCAAGGTTGCGCTGGGACGATGAGATCACCTCGATTGCATGGGCCTTGGTCATGCCCTGCGCCATGTGGGCATTGAGCGCGTAGCCAAGATCGAGACGGCGCAGCATGGGGTCACCCACGGGCAGGGTAAGCTGCCGTTTGTCGGCAAGCTCGACCGTGACCGCGTCAGGCTTTGCCTCGATCACCTTCGCATAAGTCGACTTGGCAATGTCGCGGACGGCATCCTTGTCACGCCAGAACACTGTGTCGCCATCATGGATCCGGATCGACTTCTGGTCATAGAGCCCGAGCCGGTCGAACTTGTGGTTTGGGTCGATCCGGTCGGGATCGAAACTCAGGCGCTTGCCGCCCTTCTCGAGCGTGACCTTGCCGTCCTTGCGAATGTCGAGAATCGCATATTCACCGCGCGAGAGGCCAATCTCGCGCACATCCATCCGCGCCTCGAGGACCTGGCCGCGCCGGTAGGTTGAGGCAAAGCGCAGTTCCTCGCGGCTGACGTTGGCGCTCTGGAGCGTTGTAAGCGCGATGCCTTCGCCCCCCAGCGCGCCTTCCTTGAGCAAGCCCGCCTGAACGAGGGTGTTGATCTGGGTCCGGTCGTCGCGCCCGGCGGTGAAAATCGCTGTCGCCTCGCGCTTCTCCGGACTCAACGACAGCCAGAGCTCGGCGGCGCGCGCTACGTGGTTCTGACCCGCCTCGATCACCCGGCCGTGCGCCGCCAGCAGATCAAGCGCGAGGCTGGCATGGCCTTCGTTCGAGAGCCCCGCAACCGCCAGCAGGAGCGGCGAATTCCTCTGCCGGATGTTCGCGTCCATCCGCACGGTCGCCTGGCCTGCAGCCTGCGATACCGCGAACATCTTGCCTTGCTCGATCGCCGACAATTGCTGGCGGTCGCCCATGAACGGCGCCTTGGCGACATCGAGCTGTTCGGCAATCGCGGTGAGCCGGAGCATGTCGCGCGAGGAGACCATCGAGGACTCGTCAGTGATGATGACGGTATTGCTTAGCGCTGCTTTGGAGGCTTCGAAGCGCTCGCCAGATCCCTGGGCTGCCGCCGAACCATGCCTGTTGATGAAACCGGCGATGGTCCAGGCCTCGATCCCGGCTTCCTTCATCTGCTCGACCGACATTGTGCCTGAAGCACCGCCGCGCAGATCGGCGACCATCTTGTTCTGAAAGGCGAGGCCGATCAGCTTGACGCCTTCTGCGCCAAGCACCTTGTCGAGCGCACCAAGCAGGGTCGACTTGCCGGCGCCCGCAACGCCCTGGATATTAAGGAACCGGTCGGTGCCCGAAAGGATCGCAACGCCGGCGGCTAGTTGGCCTTCGTTCAGCTGCCAGCTATCGACGCCGGCCCGCTCGAGCCCGAGTTCGCGAGCGGCCTCCTGAAGCCGGGCCATGGCGAGGTCGGGCGCCATGAAAGCGCGGCCCTGGCCGGCACCGGCATCCAGGCGGTCCAATATCTGCTGTTCGCGCGCCAGCGCCTCAGGCGTCGTCACCAAGTCGTAGTGGCCGTCGGCGCGTTCAGACTTGCCGGGAATGAGGTGGCCGTCCCGGACCAGTTCACCGATCCGCGTGACCACGGCCTCACCCTCGAGGCCCTTGATCTGAAAGCCGAGTGCGCTCGCCAGGATGGCATGGGGTGAAAATGCCGCTTCCCGCTCGGAAAGGTGCCGGATAGCGGACGCGGTCGCGTGCTGGGCCTTGATGGTTTCAGCGGGGAGGAACAGTGCGGCCGTCCCGCTGACAGCCAGCGCGCTCGGTGGACGCATGGCCGCACTGATCCGCTCTGCGATCTCGGCGAAGGCCTGAGAGGCGGTTTCCCGGAGCGATGGCCTGGCCTGGTGCTGTACCCGCGCCATGGCCTCGGCGACGAGCGGCTTGCCGTCGAAGCCCAGTTCGGCGGCGCGGGTCTTCCAGCCCTCGACCAGCGCGGTGCGATCTTCGACCACAAGTTTGGGATCGCGGGTATAGAGCGTGATCTGCTTCTTGATCGCCAGAGTGGTGGCACCGGTCTCGGCGATCTTGGCCTCGATCTCGGCCGCGCGGGTTGAAAACGCCTTGATGACCTCGCCCGGCACGCCCTTGATTTCGAAAGCGCCGTGCTTGCCGGCGGCCTCGGTCTCGTAGCCGAGCTTCTGCAACTGGGCGCGGAAGGCCGCATGGTAGTACTGGCCGATCGTCGTATTGTTCTTCCAGATCTCACCGTTCCACAGTGCCTTCCAGTTGCCCTTGAGATCGCGGGTGAGGTTGGCGACCACGGCATGGATATGGCCTTGCGGATCGAGCGCGCGGCTCGTGTCATGGGCAAAGAGAGCATAGACGAGATTGCCGGTCCGCTCGGGCTCGCCATTGCGGCTGCGTTCGTAATTGCGGGCCTCGGCGAACTGCTTTTCGACAAGCTGCACCATGGTCGAACGCACTGCGGCCAAGTGCGCATCGAGAATCCGCCGGTCGCCCGAGACCAGTGCCAGGATCGAGGCAGACTTGGGCATGGAGAAGGTAAGATCGAGGCCTAGGCGGCGCCCCTCGACCTGCCCGACCTTATCGCCATCTGGCAGATGGCCGTTCAAGATCGCCTCGAACGCATCCCTCTCGACCGGACCCGCAAGTCCCAGATCGCGCGCACCCTCGCCAGCCCAGACCCCGGCTTCCGCGTTCTCTTCAGCCGTGTAGTAGTTGTCGTTTGCGAAATAGTCGGCGGCGCCGCTCGAAGACCGCACTGCTGCAATGGAGTGCATGGGCTACATCTCCATTCCGTCATCCGGGCCGTCAGCGAGGCCGGGACCATGCACCTCGGGGCCATTAGGGCCGCCTGCGGAGCGTTCAATCCTGCTCTCCGGTTCGAGCGCTTCGCCAAGCTCGCGCGCGGTCTGACTGGCGCGCTGCCCAGCAGTCTTGGCCTGTGCACTCGGCGCCGGTTTGGTTGTACTTTCGGCGTCGCGGGTTTGCGCCTGCGCATCGATTGGCGAACCGCCGGGACGGAATATCATCGTGTTGCCGAGACTGCCTGCAGCGACCGGGCTGTCGCCTGGCATGGATCCGGCAGGAGGTGCAGCAACATCCACCTGCGGCGCAGACGTTGGCGGCCTCGGCAGGCCCTCATCGCGGTCGAGTTCGACCTTGGGCTCGAGCTCGTCCTTGGTTTCTCGGCCACCACCTTCTTCGTCTGCATCGTCGTCGCTGGCGGGCTTCGCGAACTCGATTGGCTCGACATTCTCGCGTAGGATGTAGCCTTCGGCGACCGCCGGGTAGTCCTTATAGGTGAGCTTGATCCGCGCGGCATCGAAGCCCTCGGGGAATACCAGGAACCCGCGCAGCGAGGGCAGCTTCATGATGTCGTCGGGGAGCACCAGAGGCTGGACTTCGGAGCGCGGGGTAATTGTCGCGGCGTCGCGGATGTTGGAATAGCCGTAGCTGTAGGCCTCATCCATCATGCGCACCTCGCGGTGGCCGATGTAGTCCGAACAATGCTCGGCTGTGTCGCGATCGGCGGCGGCCAGAATGAGCTTGGTGCGCGCCAGCGAAGAGAGGTTCTGCGCGCCTTCCTTGCCGTAGGTCTCCGACAATTTGGCGAAGGAATGGATGCCGAGAACGAAGGCTCCGCCGAATCCCCGTGCGGTCTGCAAGCCGTCCTCGATTGCAGGCAGGCGGTGCAGCGCATGGACCTCGTCGAAGAAGAACCAGGTGCGCAACGAGCGCGTGCGCGGCAGGCGCATCAGCGTGTGCACTGCCAGGTTCATCCAGAGCGAGAGCAGTGCGCGGTTGAGGACGAGTTCGTTGTGCGAGGAGGTGATGAACAGGATGCTGCCCGGCTTGTCATCGTTGCGGATCCACGTTTGAATCGAGAAGGGCTCCTTGCCCTCAGGCAGGAAGCGCAGCGCCTGGGCATTGGTGTTGAACACGGCCCGGATCGACTCTGCCATCTTGGCCGCTTCGGGCGCAGTCAGGGGATCGGCGACGGTGTTTTCGAGCATCTTGTGGACCTCCTTGAGGTCCGCCATCATCAGCCGGCTGGCCAGCGCCTGGTTGGTCGCCTGGCCATCCTTGATGAGCTTGATGCAGGTCTCGACAAACAGCGTGCGCGCAGCGAGCATCCAGAACGGCTCGGCCCCGCCGCCATCGGCCGGAAGCAGGGCAGCGGCGATACCGGTAAAATCGGCATGGTTCTTCGCCTCGCCGAACACCGACCAGGACGGGCAACGCTCATCCATCGGGTTGAGGATCACGTCGGTCTGGGGATTGTAGAACGCCTCGACGTAGGCACCGGTGAGGTCGAAGACGACGGCGCGATCGCGGCGCATACGCATCTGGGCAATCAGCGCGCGCATCTGGGTGGTCTTGCCGGTCCCGGTCGAGCCAATCATCATCGTGTGCGACTGTTCGGTACGCCAGGGGAAGGCGACCCCGGCGAGCGAATAGGCGTGGTGAATGCCGGCCGCTTTGCGCGGGGCAAGTGGCATCGCCATGACCTCGTCGAAGCTCATGTCGGGAAGCCGCTCGGCGATTTCCTGTTCGAGCGCAGCCCGGTTGTGGGCATTGATGACGGCTGCCAGTTCTGCGCCGTCGACCAGCATTGCACCGCGCTGGTGACGCTCTTCAAGGATCGACTTGCCGCGCCGCTTCGAGAAGTCGACGAACCAGATGGCGAGCGGTACGGCGAGGAACAGCGAGATGAACAGCGAGCCCCAGACCGCGCGCATCATCCGGTTCCAGGCGATGGCAACATCAGGGTGTGAGGCGACCATCGAAATCGGCGCAGGGATCACTTCGCCAGAGGGCAGGGTGAGGTTGATGACCTTGCCGGGATTGAACTCCATGAACCCCCATCCGGCAGCATAGATCCGCATGAGGATCATCTGCACTTCATGTTCGTGGAGACGCAGCGCGAGCGCGACCGAGAGCACGAGGAGGAAGGTGAAAAACCACACCATGAAGGGCAGGCGCGCGGAGGCAAACCACATCAGGAATTCGTGGGTGATGAGCTGCGATCCGCGGGTGAAATCACCGGCATTGCGCGGCATGGTCCCGCGCGCGGAATGGTGCTGCAGCTTGCCCGGCCGAGCGCGGTCGGACCAGGTGTCAGGCCCCGCCATGGAAGGCCTCCATGCGCCGCTCGGCTTCGGTCAGAAGTTCGGTGTGCACCTCGGGGTATTCGCGCTGGACGATGAGGTCGAGCGCGAGGAAGGTATACTCGGACGAGAATTGACGCCGGCGATCCTGCTCGGATGAACCGGAAAGGTCATCGATGAAGCGCTCGATGGCGATTCGCAGAAGCTTCGATCGGGAGATATTGCGCGAGACCGCAGCGGCATTGGCCGCCTCGGCAACGGGTCCGGGAAGCCGGACCGAAATCAGGACTGTTTCTGTCATCACCAACCCCTTCGAAAAGGGCCCGGTGGAGATTGCGCCTGGATGTTTTAGGCCATCGCTGATGGCTTGGCAAGGGAAGGGGGAGCCGGTGCCTGTCGTATTCAAATGTATTACGCGCAAAATGGCGCAATTGCGTCGTCCCCAATTGTGTTCAGCAATTATCACACATTGTGATACAGGGATGGCATTGCTGTATACGCGCGCAGTTATGCCAATTTCTCCTACTGCCGTGCAGTGTACGGTCTGCACCTTTACCCCTTGATCCGATGCAATTTGGTTCGCGTTGGATTTCTGGTGTTTTCAGGATCGAGGATCGGGCCTTCAGGGCCAGTCTCTAGGCGCAGCAGGCGTATTCTATGCTTCGCAGGCGGCGGCAAATTGCAGGTGGTTTTAACAAGAGGACTTGCCAACAGGCTATGGCGTTGTGATGCTTTTGCCGGGAGGTTTCAGCGCCAACCTACGAGGTATCATCATGGCCAGGAAAGGAAGTCTTGAAGCGGAACGACAGGCAATCGCAAGGGAGCGAAACGCGCTGGAAGCGCGCGAAGCGAAGCTGCGGGAAAGCGAGCAAAATGCCATGGCCGAACTGCTGAGAAAATCGGCACTCGGCAAGGCACCGTTCGAGCGGGTTGAAGCCTTCTTCGCCGCACTCGGAAGGCTCGGCCTGGACGAAGCGGAAAAGCGCTTGGCGAAAAGCTGAAACCGGTCTCGCAAGAGACCAGCACAGCCGGGGTTCGATGCCCCGGCTGTGCTTTATTCAGGCTCACAAAAAAAGGGGCCGGAGAGCCCCTGACGAGCCCTCCGGCGCCGTTCGAAGTTTCTGCATGTCAGAACGGGCAGTCCGCGTCCCATTCGGGATCCATCACCACGCTCATGAAGCTTGCGGCGCGGGCGATGTTCGCCTCGTCGAAATCGTCTGCCATCATGCCGGGCACCGTATGGGCGATCCGGTCGATCAGATGCTGGGGCAGCGCATTATAGTCGCCCTCGTCGATAGCGACGAAGCAGCCCTCGTCGTCCTCGATAACGTGCTGGTCGAAGAAGCTGTGCTGGGCCCGGACGGTGGCGGCGCGCAGTGCGGCGTCATAGCTGATGGGATCGAAAGCCGGGATGTCGAGTGCGGTCGTAAGAGCGTTCATGTGAGCCTCCTGTCAAAATCATTGAAGAGGCCTCCGAAAAGATGACCGAGCTTGGCCCGGGTCAGGAACGGGCCGCCCGCGGCCCGCCGCGAAGCGGGGGTGGGGGTGCCGATTTTTCTGGAGCGCAGGCGCAGCCGGAGTGGAGGAAAAATTGGGGGAACCGCCCTTCTTGACGCGGGCCAATGGCGGTCATCATGCTTGGAATTCTGCGAGAGTTTTAACCCCTGTTGGTCGACGCCACCGGTGGGTCCAAGCGCTGGCCTGCTGCCCGGCCGATGCGAAGGCTGGGAACCGGGCAGGCCGACAGGCCGTCACCCGGGGGCCAGCGAGCGAGCCGGGGCAGACCAGGGGCGTTCCAGGCGACAAAAAAGAAGGGCATCCGGCGGTTAGGCCGGACACCCTTCGGTAAAGTCGGATCACGTTGTTTCCCGCTCAGAACGGCGGGAGATCGTCGCCATTGACCGTGCGCTTTGCCCCGCCGCGTTCTGCCTGAGCCGGGGCCTTTGACCGGGCCGGGGGAGCCTCGTTCTGGGCACCTGCCTCGCGCACGATGTGCAGCGGTACGCGCGCCTCGCGCAGCCGGTCGGCGAGGTTCGCCTGGATGCCGCCGCCGTTGCAAACCACCGCCTCGACCGGTTTGAAGCTGAGCATGCGCGCATTGCGTTGGTAGGGCGCCGAAGGACCCCGCGAGGCATCGGGCTTGCACAAGATGACGGGGACGTTCTTGCTCGATGCCCAGGCCGCCGCGATCACGTCAGCGCCCTTGTTCTGTGCGGTCGTTGCCAGCACCATCGAGGGGATGCGCGTCCGGATTGCGTTGAGGTAGTCTTCAACCTGAGCAATATCGGTGAACTGCTGCCCGCCCGAGAACACCACGACCGGGCCCGTGGGCGCAAACTGTTCCCGTCGCTGCGCCTTTTGCGCGGCCAGGTAATCGCGCGCCTCGATCATCGAAGCATTGGTCTTGGACGACACCCGCGAGCCGCGCACCGGTGAGAAGGGACGACCGGTCTCCACGAGGTAGATCTTCGCGGCATGGTCGCGCATGCATTCCATCGCGTCGCGGCACTCGGCCAGACTGCGGGCCTGCATCGTGAGGTCTTCCAGATCGGTCGCATAGACTTCGCTCGGATCGTATTCGCGCAGCTTCTCCTGCAGCCGGTTCGCCATCGAATCCTCTCGGGTATCGAGACGCCTGGCCACCACGTGGAAGCTGTTGGCAATGCCCCAGGCGACCTCGCTTGCCATGTCCTCCATCCGGGTATCGCGGAACAGGTCGAACACCGTTGCCAGCATCATCTCGATTGCCGCCTGCGCCACATCCGGATCGGGCATTTCGGCAGCGCTCGGTTCATGCTCGATCGAGAGCTTGGCAAGCTCGGTCTGCTCCATGAATGCGGCAGCATAGTCGGGAGTGGCGATTTCCCGCGCGTAGTGTTCGGCGAGATCGGCGAAGTTCGAGAAACGGTCCGTCATGATAACCTCCAAAAGGAATTGTCTCTCATCACGCTGATGAAAGATGCCCATCGGAGGGACGCCGGAGTCAGGCAGTCAGGGACGGCGGCGCGCACGCGCTGCCGCCGCTTGGCAAGCGGGCGTGGGGGGAGCCGATTTTTGCTCGCAAGGCGGTAGCCGCAGCAGGTAAAAATTGGGGGGCACCCGCGATCCTTGACGGCCGCCAATCTCCCAGGCGTCATGCTATGGCGATGCTGATTTCGCTCAGCCACCGAGATGAGAGAGAGATTACGGTTTTGCCCCCGAACCCCATTTGGGCGTTCGGGGTTAACCGCAAAACGCATTACGCGTTGGGCTGGACTCGTTGGGCTGGCTGGGCCCGGTCAATCGTTCTGGAGATGGTCGGAGATCTTACCCTGAATGTCTGTAGCTATCGCCCAGTAGAGGTCATACTTTGCGCCCTCCATTGATTGGGCGTCAGACCGGAATTCGAGCTCCTGATCCAGTTCGTGGCCATTCAGATCGATCATGACCGGATGCCAATGGTCGTCGCAAGGGGCAATGCGGATCGCCTTCCCGATCGCCGCCAACGACTGATCCACCAGATCAATGACGTTTTGCGCTTCGACTGTTACAGATGGCGAAAATGCGCGGAGCGGAACGACATTGGCGTATGCCTTGCGCAGCGCCGCATTGTCCCGCAGCATTTCTTCATCGATGCGATCGAACAAAGCGTCGTCGAACGCTTTCCCGAAAAACTCCGGGAAGAGCTCTCTGACCTCATTTGTGTGCGGGTATTTCTTACGACGCTCGATCCGGCGAGCGTCGGGAGCGGCCACATCCGATGATGGCCGCTTGCGCCGGCTGAGATGATAGGATGTCATCGAACCTGCACGCGCGATGCGTTCCGATTGGGTTTCCGCATCGAAATACGGCCACTCTGGCGTAGATATATAATCGACGATCAGTGTGTGCCGGTAGTCCCGACCAGCAAGCCTGATATCGATGTCGTATTCCAGCGCTCCTGAAAATGGGTGATCGTGAATGCCGTGATCTTCTGCGGCCTCGTGCCTTCGATCGACAAACCGGCCAGTTTTTGCATCGTCGAGATCAATGCCCAGAGCATGCAGAATGTCGATGAGGCGCGATTTAGGGAGCCGGCTTACTTGCGACAGTGACTCGACGTGCTCGAGAATGTCCGGGTGGGCACGCAGCGCAAAACGTACGTTCTGTCGCTCTTCCGCTGTCAATGTGAGCTTCTGCATACCGCCTCCGTCAAAGGCATGGTTATGCCCATCCTGTCCAATTGTCCAGCTTCTTGGACAGTTGGACAGGAGCCGACGCAGCGGCAAAGGTCAGAGGCGGTCGAACACCGATCCCATGCGCGGGGAGAACACGTTCGTAGGTCTTGAGAAGATGCGTATCGGTCATCGCCGCGACGACGTCGCAGATGACCCGGAGGTCGCCGCCAACGGCATCGTACTTCGCGAGTTCTTCGCGCGGCAGCAAACGGGCGGGATCGGCCTGCATCACCTCGAAGACGGCGACTACCATTTCCTGGCCCTTGAACTCGAGATGCTGAACGGCAGGCGAGGTAATCACCGTGATCGGCAGCGCCAGCAACAAATGACGGCCCCCTTGCCGGAGCAAGTCAGTCGGCGCGTGGCCCGGTGCATCGCACGGGCGCGGGACGGCGACGGAGCCGAAGGCAAGAGTGCCGGCGGCCCAATGCAGGGAACGCCGCACCCGCAGGAGCGCGCCCACCGGGCGCGCGGAACCGAGTGCGTCCAACTCGACAGGGCCGCTCATTCTTCGGCATGAAGGCCGGTATCGCGATTGATTTACCCTGCAATAGGGAAAAAATGACGATTTGCAGGGTAACCCTTGTGTTTTGGCAATTTACCCTGCATTTTGCCGATATGCGTAACTTGCAGGGTAAAGCATGAACTTCCAGCCATTCACCGACGAGCAGGCGAGGGTGATCGTTAATCTCGAACAGGCCTACCAGGTCTGGATGGAGGCTCTGCGCACGTTGAACGATCTGCCATACAACATGCGCATCAAGGAGGTGTCGGGCCGGGAGTATCTCTACGAAGTTACCGACCGGCGCGGGAGCATGAAAAGCAAGGGGCCGGTGGATCCCGAAAAGCTGGTCGAGTTCGACCAGTACAAAACCGAAAAGGCGCAGCTGAAGGATCGTCTCGCCCGGAGCAAGGATACGCTCAAGGAACAGGCCAGCCTTTACCGGGCGCTGCGCCTGCCGCTGCTGCCGGCGGAAGCCGGCAAGATCCTGCGCGAGGCAGACCGCCTTCGCTTCCTCGGTGAGCAGGCCATGGTTGTCGGCACCAATGCACTGATTGCCTACGCACTCGAGGCCAACGGTTTCATTCGGGATGCTCCTGACGAAACCCTCGATTTCGACATGGCTCTGACCGGGCTCGATGCCAACGAAGAGCGACCGACCTTGTGGAAGGTGCTCAAAGAGGCGGACATGACCTACTCGGTGAACACCGAGCGGCCATTCCAGGCCCGCAATGCGAAGGCCTACGAAGTGGAGATCCTGTCCGCACCGAGCCGCATCGGCGGACAGATCGCGCAGGATCGGCCTCGGCCGATTCCGCTCCCCGAGCAGGAATGGCTTCTGAACGGCCGGCGGGTTGACCGGGTGGTCGGTGTTCGTGACGGCGAGGCTGCGCGCATGGTCGCGCCCGACCCGCGATGGTTCGCGCTGCAGAAACTCTGGATGGCGGCAAAGCCCGAGCGCGCCCCGCAGAAGCAGCCCAAGGACCGCAAGCAGGGCATTGCGCTGCTCGACGCCGTTTGGGTCGCCATGCGGCATTACCCGTTGGACGAGGCGTTCTACGAAGAACTGCCCGATGCTTTGAAGCCGCATTTCGAGCTTTGGGAAGCCAATAAGCCACAACGCGGCTGAGCAGGATAGGCCCGGTGGAACTCAGGGTGACATCTCTATGTTGGAGAGGTCGTCCAGATTGATAATAATA
>NZ_BARE01000048.1 GCF_000367345.1 Sphingobium xenophagum NBRC 107872 | reverse complement strand
CCGCGACCAATATTTCTTATGTCGCAACTCGCCTTGGCTGCGCCAGGTCAAGCCGCGATATCGCCCTTGTGGCGGACGGCTCGCGCTTTGACAAGGCTGTCAACGACCCCAATCGTCGCGCCTGTACAAAGCCCCGATGAGACTTCGTACAGGCGCGCGATCACTCAACCGTTTCCATTGATCGGGACTGAACCGGATCGACCGGATTTTGCGAAATTTGAGGGAATGCCTGGCTTCTATGCCCTATACCATATTGGAACTATCAGTCGCTTTTGGAAGCTGATGTGGGTTCGGCGCCAGCAGCAGGCGCTGTCGAGCTTGGCGCGCCGGCCAACATCCCGTTCATGCTTCCACCTGACATACCCAGTTCCGCCATCAAGGCGTCGATCAACGGTCCGCCAACCCGATAGCGCATAGCTGCCGAAACCGCTGCATCGGCCAAGTTTCCACCACCAGCGCTGTCGTCTGAGCCAGCCTGGCTCCCATGCAGACCGCGGGCATCCAGTATGGAAATCTTGTCGATTTGCTCCATCGGCTTGCTCGCTGCCGCAATGATTTCAGGCAGCGCTTCGAGCATCGCTTTGCGAACGAGCAGGGCAGTTTGCGCATCGTTCAATATGTTGGTTGCTTCGTTGATGGCGGCCTGGCCGGCCGCATCCACTTTGAATGCTGCGGCGCGGCCTTCGGCTCGCGCCTTGTCAGCGTCAGCTTCCGCCGTCGCTTCGGTCCGCATAGCTGCTGCCCGCGCCTCGGCTGCTTCCTTTTCTGCGGTGGCTGCGACCGTGATCTGGACAGCCTCTTCTTGCGCGCGCTGGGTCGCTGCGATCACTGCGACATTCTTGTTTCGGTTGGCGATTTCAGTTGCCTTTGCGGTCACGACGCTTTCTTCGGCGCGAACTGCCAAGGCACGAGCCTCGTTGGCGGCGGCGGTCGCCGTGGATTCCTCTTCGGACTTTTGTGCCGTCTGAACTGCGGTGGTTATGCGGGCGAGTTCGATATTGCGATCGCGTTCGATAGTGGCTGTCTGAATTGCACCGTCTCGCAAGATCGTAGCGGTCTGTATGACCTTGTCAGCTTCGGTTTGGGCGACCGTCTGGGCCTGTTGAGCGCTGATGCGGGCAATTTCCGCCAGACGGGTTTGTTCCGCCTCCGCCGTTGCGATGGCAGTTGCTTGCTCAGCACGTCGTGCTGACAAGGTTTGCTCCTGCGTCAGCCTCGCTTGTTCTGCTGCCTGGGCGATTTCCAGCGATTGGTTGTTCGCATCCAGGTTGCGCTGCTCAATCTCGACGCGATTGGTTGCGACGATGTCGTTGCGGATCTTCTTTCGTTCCTCGATCGTGCGCGTCAGAACGGTCAGCCCTTCGGCATCGAACGCATTATTTTCGTTGAAATGTTCGAACGCCGTCTGGTCGAAATGCGTAATGCTCACCGATTCAAGTTGAAAACCGTTCATGTCCAGATCTGTCATGAGGGCTTCCTGAACCTTCTGAATGAAGTCGGCCCGGTTCGCGTGGAGGTGCTCCATCGTCATCGTTGCGGCAACCGATCGCAAAGCCGACACCAGTTTGCCGTCAAGCAGCGATTTTACCGCGTCTGGATTATTGACCGAGTCTCCAAGCGTCTGCGCCGCTGCGGCAATTGACTGGGCATCAGGCTTCACCTTGATATGGAACAGGCCGATGACGTCCACGCGAAGCTTATCGAGCGTGATCAGCGCATCCTTGTTAAGCCGCGAAACCTCAAGCTTCACGGTTGTAAGGCGCACTTGCATCAACTCGTGCAGAACCGGGATGACCATGATGCCACCGTTCAGCACAACCTTCTCGCCGCCGAAGCCGGTTCGGATCAGGGCCACGTCCTTCGTTGCCCGCCGGTAAAGTCGTGTCAGGATCACGCCGATAATGACCAACGTCAGGAGGACGATGCCAGCGTAGGCAAGGATATTCATCAGTGAGGCAGGCAAGGCAGTCTCCTATGCGCAACAGGCATGAGTCAGATTGGACGAAAATTGCTATCCGTTTCCGGTTGAGCGAAGAAGAGTGCGCCGACGCGGCGTACAAGCAATGCACCCTCACCCGCACCGATGATATCGCCGTCATTGTGGGGCTCTACCATCACATAATGCGCCTGACCGTGCTGATCGACGACCTTGGCGCGGGCGGGATGGCCGCGACGCGCGGTTCCTTCCAACACCATGCCTCGACGCATGACCAGGTCTTCAGTATCGACAATGGTGCTTTCATATTCAGGCAGGATTCGCGCGAGCCAGCCAGCCGTGAAGGCGTTCATCGCACCACCGGCGAGAAGAGCTACACCGCCAGCAATGCCCCAGTGTAAAGGCGCCCCCAGAACGGCGGTCGAAACTTGCTGAACGGCAAAGCCCGCGATCGTGAAACAGCCCAACAGTGAGGTGAGCCAAACCAGGATGGGCAGCCCCTGCTTTAGTCCAAGCCAGCCAAGCGCGTCAGGCAATTCCATATCGCCGACGTCGACGGCGCTATCCAGATCCGTCCCAAAATCGAAATTGCCTAGCCCTAGTCCAATCGCCTCTATGAGGCCGATCCCCACCATCACGACGAAGGCGATGGAGAATATGGCATAATCAGGCGTGAGAAAATTGGCGAACATGCTTTCATCATAGGTCTAACGGCATATCAAAATCCACCAGATTAAGCGTTAACCGACTGCCAACGCAGTGAGGGAATGCGCGAACATCCAGGCCTTCCACGGTTTGATCTTTTCGGACGTTGAAGTCAGAAAATCCCGGAAGCGGTTGCGGTTGCCACCCGCCGATGCGATGGAGGCGCCGGGTGTTCGTTTTCCATATGCAGGTGCGGGCAGGTATTCACGCTGGTCGGGCCGCCAGGGACCATTAGCCGTATTCGGACGATCATATCATGTACCACCCCCACGCGCACCCGAGCGCGATCCGGCGCTTTCTTGAAGCGCAGTCGTCCGCTGGAATCGTGCTGATGGGCGCTGCGGTCGCGGCACTGCTGATCGCCAATTCGCCTTTGGCGCAGGATTATGCTGCAATCCTCCATGCCGACGTCGGACCGCTTTCGCTGGAACATTGGATCAACGATGGTCTGATGACCATATTCTTCCTGTTGGTCGGGCTGGAGATCAAGCGAGAGATTCTGGATGGCCAGCTTTCCACATGGCCGCGGCGCGCCCTGCCAGGTGTGGCTGCGCTTGGCGGGATGATCGTTCCGGCGCTGATCTACCTTGGTTTTAATCGAGGTTCGACAGCAATCGGATGGGCGATCCCGGCGGCGACCGACATCGCATTTGCGCTGGGCGTCATCGCGCTTCTTGGAAGGCGGGTGCCAGGATCGCTGCGCATATTTCTGGCTGCGCTGGCGATCATTGATGATCTGGGTGCGGTGATCATCATCGCTGCTTTTTACACGTCTGGCCTTTCGCTGCCTTATCTTGCGGGCGCGATCCTCGCAATTTTTGTCCTGATCGGGTTCAACCGTTTCGGGGTTCGCCGCTTGTCGCCCTACCTGCTGGTTGGGCTGCTCCTCTGGCTACTGATATTGTGGTCGGGCCTGCACGCGACGCTGGCTGGCGTCATACTTGCCTTTGCCATACCGATGGAGCGCACCCCTGGCCGCTCCGACGCTGACTGCGACAGCCCCTTGCATCGTATCGAGCGCGCGCTGCAAAAGCCCGTCGGCTTTATCGTTGTTCCGATTTTCGGCTTGGCGAATGCTGGCGTGCCGTTGCTTGGATTGCCGTCCGGCGCGTTGATGGCGCCCGTCACATTCGGTGCCGCCGCCGGGCTGATATTCGGGAAGGCGATCGGCGTGTTTTGCTTTTCATCCTTGGCTGTCCGCGTGGGGATAGCGGATTTTCCCGCCCATGCAACCCGTATCCAGATGCTGGGCATAGCGCTTCTTTGCGGTATTGGCTTTACGATGAGCATCTTCATCACGCTTCTTGCGTTTCCCGACAGTCCATTGCTGCAAGCGCAGGCCAAGATCGGCATTTTGACGGGGTCGTTTGTCTCCGGGCTGATCGGCTTTGCCGTGCTGCATCGGGCAGGTAATGTGGCGCTACATGCATCGGGGGACATGGCGGAATGAGCATGGAAGGATTGACCGAACGCGCATATGTCGCGGGCAGGCGGGTGAATGCCGGACTGGCCCGGCTGGCCCTGTATCGCTGGTGGCGGCGGCGCGTCGTCGGGACAATCGACCATCAGGCGGTCGTCGCCCGCATCATCGACGAAAGTGGATGGTCGCCCCGCTACGCCTTCATGACGATGATGTCCGCGGGCATCGCGGTGCTCGGCCTGCTGCTATCATCCCCGGCGGTAGTGATCGGCGCGATGCTGATCTCGCCATTGATGAGTCCAATTCTGGGCTTCGGATTCAGCCTTGCGCTGTTCGATTTCGCCGAGATGCGACGATCGCTGCTGGCGCTTGCCATCGGCTCCTTCGCTGCCGTTGCCTTCACGGCGCTGATCGTGACAGCTTCGCCATTGCAGGCGCCGACGGCAGAGATTGTCGCGCGCACGCGCCCCAATCTCTTTGACCTTGGCGTCGCGCTGTTTGCCGCGCTGGCCGGCAGCTTCGCGATCATTCGCGGCCGGGGCGAGACGATCGTGGGCGTCGCCATCACCACGGCGCTGATGCCGCCGCTCGCCGTAGTGGGCTATGGTCTTGCGACCTGGAACCTGCCGGTGCTGGGGGGCGCGCTTGCGCTATTTGTCACCAACTTCATTACCATCTCGCTCTCCGCAACGGTGATGGCGCGCTATTATGGCTTCGGGCATCATCTTTCCAGCCGCCAGAGTTGGGCGCAGACCGTGGTGCTGCTGCTCGTCTTTGCCGTCATGGCCGTGCCGCTCGGCCTGTCGCTCAACCGCATCGCCCGTGAGGCGCTGACGATATCCAGCGTGCGATCGTTGCTGAACGAACGCTTCGGCGGCGATGCGCGCGTGACCCAGTTGGAAGTGGCGTTCGACCGCAATCCCAATGTCGTCCGTGCGGTCGTGATCACGCCACGCAATCGGACCCAGAGAACCGCGGATCTGCAACAGGCGATCGAAACGGCGCTTGGCCGTCCGGTTCGGCTCGATATCGATCAGATCCTGCTCGAACCGGGCGCCGGCGCGCTCGACGCGCAGCGGGAGGAATTGCGGCAAGCGGGCGAACAGACAAATTTGGAGGCGCAGCGCATGGCCGCGCTGGCGCGGATGATCGCCCTGATCACCGGAGTTGCCAGCGATGATGTGACGATCGACCGCGATCACCGCCGCGCGACCGCAGCCGCCGTTCCACTGCCGGGTGCGACAGTCGCCACCTATCGCACATTGGAGGAACGCGCCGCAGCCGAAACCGATGGCTGGAACGTTGCGATCGTACCGCCGCAAGGGCCGCTGCCGGAGATCGCCTTCGCCGATAATGTCGACACGCTCGATCCATCGGCACGCGCTGCAGTGCTGACGTCCATCTGGGCGGCACAACGCTGGAACGTGCCGATGCTGGCCGTGCCCGGCTTGCCGGTCGGCGAACCGCCAGTACGCCCCAACCTGACCCAGCGCCGCGCCATGACGGTGGCCGCCCTGCTGGCGACGCAGGGCATCCGTGCCGCCCCCGCGCCGGGCGGGGGGCAACGCTTCAGCCTGTCTATCGGGGACGCACAATGATCGGCGGCCTCAGGCTGACGCCGTTTGACGCGGCAGCGATCCTCATCGTCCTGGCCGCCGCTCTTGGATATTTCAACTACCGCTATCTGAAGCTGCCCTCGTCGATCGGGTTGACCGTGATGGGGGCGATTGCTTCATTGCTCGTGGTCGGGATCGACCGAATTCTACCCGGCGCGGACTTTGCGCGCGATGTCGTTCGGTTCATAGCCGGCATTGATTTCCACACCACGTTGATGGACGGGATGCTTTCCTTCCTGCTGTTCGCGGGCGCGCTCCACGTCGACTGGGGGGAGATGCGGCGCGGGCGCTGGCCGATCATTGTGTTGAGTACGATTGGTGTAGCCCTTTCCTCCGCCCTTGTCGGTGGCGGCTTCCTGCTGCTCGCCCGCGCGATCGGGTTCGATTTGCCGGCGATCTGGTGCTTCGTGTTCGGGGCGCTCATCAGCCCGACCGATCCGGTGTCGGTGATGGGGGTACTCAAACGCGCGAACGTCTCACCCACGCTGGAGGCGACGGTCGCCGGTGAGAGCCTGTTCAACGATGGTGTCGGCGTTGTGATCTTCACCATTCTCCTGGCGTCCGCCCTGTCTGGCGATGCATTCTCAATGGCGCATGCGGCAGAACTGTTCGCGGTGGAGGCAGGCGGCGGCGTGCTGCTCGGACTGATCGTCGGGTGGCTGGCGTTCCGGATGATGCGCTCGATCGACGACTATAAGGTCGAGGTGTTGATCAGCCTTGCAGTCGTGATGGGCGGCTATGCGATTGCCCGGCCGCTGCATGCCAGCGGCCCGGTAGCGATGGCGGTGGCGGGGCTCATCATCGGCAATGCCGGGGTCGCGCATGCGATGAGCGAGACCACGCGCGATTATCTCCATAAATTCTGGGATCTGATCGACGATATATTGAACACCGTGCTGTTCCTGCTGATCGGGCTGGAGGTTGTGACGATCCCCGCTGATCTGCGGCTCCTCGTCCTCGGACTGGCTGCCATTCCTCTGGCGCTCGTCGCGCGTTCGCTGTCGGTGCTGCTGCCGCTTCGTGCGATCCGGCCAGGGCACCGATATGGCCGGGTCGTGCCGGTCACCCTGATCTGGGGCGGCTTGCGTGGCGGCATCTCGATTGCGCTGGCGCTCGGATTGCCCGATGGGCCTGCGCGCTCGGTGATCCTTGCCGCCACTTATGTCGTCGTCCTGTTCTCCGTCATTGTTCAGGGCGGCACGATCAAGCGGGTGCTGGAACGGCTCACTGCTGCCGATGCGAGGAACCAGTCATGAAGGCACGCCTGCTGCGACTGTCCAACGACCTGCGTGAAAGCTACTGGTTCGTGCCGACGATCATGGCCATCGCCGCACTGCTGCTGGCGTCGGGAATGGTCTATGTCGACAGCCACGCTGGTTCGACCTGGATGGACGGGATGCCGTGGCTCTATGCCGCGCGTCCCGATGGTGCCCGCGCCCTGCTGTCCTCGATCGGCGGGTCGATGATCGGGGTGGCCGGCACCACTTTTTCGGTGACGATCGCCGCCGTGGTCTACGCCTCCGGCCAGTATGGCCCGCGCTTGCTCAGCAACTTCATGTCCGATCGCGGTAACCAGGTGACGCTGGGTACCTTTATCGCGACCTTCGTCTATTCGCTGACGGTGTTGCGCACGATACGATCGGCCGGGGAAAGCGGTGCGAGCGCACCCGCATTCGTGCCGCAACTGGCGCTGCTGGTGGCGTTGATCCTCGTCCTCTGTTCGATCGCGGTGCTGATCTTCTTCATTCACCATGTGCCGATGCGGATACATATCAACAATGTGATCGAGCGCATTGGCGACCGGCTGATTGAGGAGATAGACTCCCGCTTTCCCACTTACATAGGCGAAGCGCCCGGCGAGCGCCCGGACAATCCGTCTGTTCCCTCCGCCTTCCGGGAAGACGCGACCTCTGCCGAATATGAGCGCCGGACGCCTGTTCGATCGAAGAACATCGGCTATATCCAGTTGATCGACGAAGGCACGCTGCTCGCGGCCGCGCGTGAGCATGATCTGGTGATCCGCCTGCAATATCAGTCCGGCGACTTCGCGCATAATGGCAGCGTGCTGCTGGAAGCCTGGCCCGCCGAACGATGCGGTGAGGATGCGGTGAAGGCGTTGCGTGAAGCCTTCGCGGTCGGCGCGCGGCGCACGGCTCTCCAGGATCTGCGCTTCCTGATCGATGAACTGGTGGAGATTGCGGCGCGCGCCCTTTCGCCGGGGGTCAATGACCCGTTCACCGCGAACAGCTGCCTCGACTGGCTTGGCGCGGCGATGGCGGAACTGGCCCGACGCGACCTTCCATCGCACCTGCGCACTGACGAAGACCATGCGCTGCGGGTCATTGCCTATCCGGTGACGTTCGACGGCTTCATTGATCGCGCTTTCGGTGCACTTGCCCAATATGCCAGTGCGGACAGGATCGCGGGTAAGCGCTTCCTGGAGGCGCTCGGCGATGTCGCGCTTAGCTGCGACGATGCTGGGCGGATTGCCACGCTTGTTGGCCAGGCGCGCGCGTTTCGGACGCTGGCGGAGGGGAAGCTGGACGGGGCATGTCGCGACGTGGTTGTCGGTCGCGCCGACCTTCTGCTCCGGGCGTTGGCGGCTCCGGATTACAAGCGCCGACTGCGGGACGATATTGGTTGGCTGGGCGGCTCCGCATGATTATCGCATTTGCCGGGCGGCTTTGCCTGACTTCCGCAGTGTTACGCGCTATGGCGGGCGGATCATGGTGAATCTTCCCGAACAGGCGCGCGATCTGCTGCGCGAACATGGCCCCACCGCGCCCGTATGGCGGCGACGTGTCGCTATTCTTGGCGGCGCAGTCACGATCGGCCTGGTCGCCCTGCTGTTCGCGCATCTCGCCGACTGGGCGGGCGAACGCTTTACCGTCCTAGCCATGCGCTGGTGGTGGGCGCCGCTGATCGTCACGCCGCTGGGCTATGCCGCCATTGCAGGCATCACCGCTCGCCTCGCGCCTGCAGCGCGCGGGTCGGGCATACCGCAGGTCATGGCGGCTACGCGCGATCCCGATCATGCCATGTCGGCGCTCGTGTCGGCGCGGATCGTCATCGTAAAGCTTGGCCTGACGATCGGCACGCTGCTTGTTGGTGCATCGACCGGTCGTGAAGGCCCGACCGTTCAGGTCGCGGCGTCGATCATGGGCTATGCGCACCGGATCATGGCCATCCCCCTGCGCGCGTCGGTGTTTATCGCAGGTGGCGCAGCTGGCGTCGCTGGCGCTTTCAATACCCCGCTTGCCGGCGTTGCCTTCGCTATCGAGGAACTGGCCGCCGCCTATGAACAGCGCATGACCTTGCTCGTCATGACCGCCGTGCTCATCGCGGGCATGACCAGCCTCGGCCTGTCGGGCGACTATGTCTATTTCGGTGTCATGCGGCAGACGCTGTCAGTGCGTGAGACGATGCTGGCAGCGCCCTGCGCTGGCGTGCTGGGCGGGCTGATGGGCGCGTTCTTTTCGCGCGCTGTACTGGCGACAGGGCGCACGCGCTGGTCGCCCGTCGCGTGGCTGCGGGCGCGACCTATGCTGTTCGCCGGGCTGCTTGGCGCCATCGTCGCGATCATCGGGGTCGCCACCGGGCTGACATGGGGCACCGGCTATAGCGCGGCACGCGCGATCATCACCGGGGCCGATGCGCCCCACTGGTATGGCTTGGCCAAGCTGGCGACCACGCTTGCCACGGCGGTGTCGGGCATGCCCGGCGGTATCTTCGCGCCGTCTCTGTCGGTCGGCGCAGGTGTCGGCGACATGCTTCGCTGGCTGTTCCCGACCTATCCGGGTGGCGCGATCGTGCTGCTGGGCATGGTCGCTTACTTTACCGGCGTCGTTCGGGCACCGCTGACCGCGGTCATAATCATCTCGGAAACAACGGCCAGCCGCGGCTTGATGATGCCGCTGCTCGCCTCGGCGTTGATCGCTGATGTGGTTGCACAGACCGTCTCGAAGGAGCGGCTCTACCACGCGCTCTCGCTTTCCTTCCTGCCACCGCCGACCGAAACAGATGCGGAAGCGGAGTCCGCTCGTCACGATCCGGCAGAAACGCCTAGATCATGACAATGGGCAAACCTGAGCCAGGGTAGGGCAGGGCATCGGGCCGACGGCTGAGCCATTACATCAGCCAATAACGCAGTCCCAGCGATACCAGCAGCAGCGCGGCAACGCTCGTCGTCCATATGCCGACGAACCAGCCGAGCTTCACCAGGCGCGCGCGCATCAATGATATCCTTCGCTGTCGACCTTGCCCCGGAACACCCAATAGGCCCAGGCGGTATAAGCCAGGATCACTGGCACCAGAACGGCCCCGCCCACCAGCATGAACAACTGGCTGCGATAGGGGGCCGCCGCTTCCCAGATCGTGACGCGGGCAGGGATGACATAGGGCCATATCGAAATCCCCAGTCCCAGCAGGCAAAGGCCAAACAGCGCGAGCGCCCAGAGAAAAGGCTGTGCGTCCTTGCGCTGCGACAGGCTGCGATAGAATAGCGCGGTGACGATGACGGTCGCCAGCGGCACCTGCGCTGTGGCAAGGACGCCGGGCCAGGAGAGCCAGCGGCTCTGATAGCTCGCCTCCAATGTCAATGTGGCCAGGCTGACCGCGCCGATCAGGATCAGCAGCGCGATGCCCAACCGTCCGGCATAAGTGACCACCTGCCGCTGCAACCCGCCTTCCGTCTTCCAGTTGAGCCAGCAGGCACCCAGCAGGGCGTAGCCCACCATGAGGGCAACCCCGGTCAGCAGCGAGAAGGGCGACAGCCATTCCCACCAGCCACCGGAATAGGCGCGTCCCTCTACGCTGATCCCCTGCAACAATGCGCCCAGCGCCACACCTTGGGCAAAGGTCGCCACTGCCGAACCGCCGGTAAAGGCGCGGTCCCACATCGCCCTGTGGGCCGGATCGCGCCAGCGAAACTCGAACGCCACGCCGCGCAGGACCAGGCCCAGCAGCATTGCGATCAGCGGCGCATACAGGGCAGGCAGGATGATGGCATAGGCCAACGGAAAGGCAGCGAGCAGGCCGCCGCCGCCCAGCACCAGCCAGGTTTCGTTACCGTCCCATACCGGCGCGATGCTGTTCATTGCCGTGTCGCGATCCCTCCCCACCTTGAACAGCGGGAAGAGGATGCCGATGCCAAGGTCGAACCCATCCATCACGACATAGGCGATGATCGCAAAGCCGATGATGGCGGCCCAGATGACAGTCAGGTCGATCATCCTTCGCCTCCTTCGATGGCGGGTGCAGGTGTGATGCCGGCGGTGCGGATCGGCGCGCCGTCCAGCGTGCTTTCATGCGCTTGCGGTGGCTTCTTCATAAGGTGCAGCAGATACCAGATGCCCATGCCGAATACGCTGAAATAGACAAGGACGAACGCCAGTAGCGATGCTGCGACCGCGGGCGCATCCAGCGGCGAAGCGCTGGCGGTAGTGCGCAGCAGGCCATAGACGGTGAAGGGCTGCCGCCCGACTTCGGTTACGATCCAGCCCGCCAGCACTGCGATGAAACCCGATGGTCCCAGCAGTAACGCCGCGCGATGCAGCCACGTCCATTCATGCAATTTGCCGCGCCAGCGGGCGATCAGGCTCCACAGACCAAGGCCCAGCATCGCAAGCCCTAAGCCGACCATGACGCGAAACGCCCAGAACACGATACCCACCGGGGGCTGATCGGCATCGGGCACGCTGTCCAGCCCCTTCATAGGGGCATTCAGATCATGTTTGAGGATTAGCGACGACGCCTTGGGGATGGAGATGGCGTAATCCACGCGCTTCTTGGCACTGTCGGGAATACCGAACAGGATCAGCGGCGCACCTTCAGGATGGCTCTCATAATGGCCTTCCATCGCCATCACCTTGACCGGCTGATGCTCCAGCGTGTTGAGGCCATGCATGTCGCCTGCAAATATCTGGATTGGTGCGACGATCGCCGCCATCCACATCGCCATGGAAAACATGGTGCGCGCGCCGGGATTGCTCCGGTCCTTGAGGAGGTGCCATGCGCCGACGCCGCCGACTGCAAAGGCCGTCGTCAGATAGGCGGCCAGCACGGTATGGACCAGCCGGTAGGGGAAGCTGGGATTGAATATGATCGCTGTCCAGCTTGGGCCTGGCAGAAACTGTCCGTTCGCGCCGATCTCATAGCCTGTCGGTGTCTGCATCCAGCTGTTGACCGACAATATCCAGAAGGCCGAAATGAAGGTGCCGATCGCGACTGCACAAGTAGCCGTGAAATGCAGCTTGCGCCCCACCTTGTTGATGCCGAACAGCATGACGCCCAGAAAGCCGGCCTCCAGGAAGAAGGCGGTCAACACCTCATAGGCCATCAACGGGCCAATGATCGGGCCAGCCTTATCGGAAAAGACCGACCAGTTGGTGCCGAACTGATATGACATGACCAGGCCCGACACCACGCCCATGGCGAATACGACCGCGAAAATCTTGAGCCAATAGCGGAACAGATTGGCGTAAACGCCCTTTCCGGTCGCCAGCCATAGTCCCTCCAACACCATCAGATAACTGGCAAGGCCTATGGAAAAGGCAGGAAACAGGAAGTGAAAACTCACCGTGAAGGCGAATTGCGCGCGGGCAAGAAGCAGTGCGTCAAGCGAGTCGAACATGGGCATGTCCTTTCACCCGCCATGTAGCAGGCGGGGAGGGGGAAGGGGATTGGTCAGATTGTCATGCCGGGCAAAAAGGCAGCCGCGCTGCGCCAGAGCATGTAGAGGGCGACGATGAAGATCAGCCCGGCAAAGACCATGGTCAGCCGTCCCGTCTTGCCGCCCAGCGTTTCGGCCAGCCGCGTGCCACCAATGCTGCCGACAACACCACCGACCACGAATATCCCAGCGAGCGGCCAGTCGACCAGACCCGAAAAGGCGTAGTTCGCGGCTGTTGTGAGGCCAAAAGCCGTCACCGCGACAAGCGACGTGCCGACCGCCATCAACATGGGCATGCCCGTCGATGCCACCAGTCCGGGCACGATCAGGAAACCGCCGCCAATCCCGAAAAAGCCGGAAAATAATCCCGACCCCAATCCATAGGTAACGACCTTGGGCGCCTTTTCCCGATTGCATTCGGCCCCCGGATTGCCTGGATTGCCGCGCCCTTTCAGCATCAGCACACCGACGAGCAGCATGACCAATGCAAAGAGGAACAGCAGCTTGTCGCCATCGACCATCTTGCCAAAGGTCGATCCGGCGAGCGCGCCTACGATCCCGGCCGCCGCATAGATGCCGCCGCACCGCCATTTGACATGATGCGCGCGGGCATGGCTGGCGAGGCCAGCCGCCGCATTGGCCGCGACAGCCAGAGCGCTGGTGCCGATGGCGACATGGGCGTTGGGCACGCCGACCAGATAGACCATCAACGGCACGGCGAGGATCGATCCGCCCCCGCCGACAAGGCCCAGCACGAAGCCGACCAGACCGCCCGACAGGCCGCCCAGCAGATATTGCATGTTCGTCATCATGACTGCGCGCCGATCAGGCAGGGCTTCACCATCCACTCGCGCCCCTTGAGCATCCCGTGCCAGTAGACGGGCGGCAGGATCGTGTCCTTCAGCAGCCAGGACAGGCGCGAAGGCCGGGTGCCATCGATCAACCAGTTGGGGAAGCTTGGCATCAACTTGCCGCCATAGCCAAATTCAGCGAGCACGATCTTGCCTGCCTCGACCGTCAGCGGGCAACTGCCATAGCCGTCATAGGTCGCGACAGGCGGCTGGCCATCCAGTGTCGCCAGCGCGTTGACCGCGACCACCGGTGCCTGCTTGCGCGCGGCCGCCATGGTTTTGGCATTGGACGCAGAACAGGCGTCGCCCAGAGCGTAAATGTCCGGATAGCGCGGGTGGCGAAGCGTGGCTTCATCCACATCGACGAAGCCAGAGGCCGCCGCCAGCGGGCTATGGCGGATGAAATCGGGGGCCATTTGTGGCGGCACGACGTGGATCATGTCGAACCGCTCGGCCACGCGCCGAACGCTGTCGCCGTCCGCCTGCTCGAAGATCGCGGTTTTGGACGGCCCATCTATTTCGACCAGCTTCGACCCGAAGTTCAGGTTGATGCCGTAGCGCCTGACATAGTCCATCAACGCCGGGACATAGGCGGGAACGCCGAACAGAACTGCGCCCGCCGTATGGAACTGCACGTCGCAATTGCCCAGCATGTCGGCCTTCTCCCAGCGATGGCAGGACAGATACATCGCCTTCTGCGGCGCGCCCGCGCATTTGATCGGCATGGGCGGCTGCGTGAACAGCGCGCGGCCACCCTTGAACTGTTTGACGAGCCGGTTGGTATAGGGGGCCAGATCGTAGCGATAGTTGGAGGTCACGCCGTCATTGCCCAAGGCTTCCGACAGACCGGGGATGGCGTTCCAGTCCAATTTAACGCCCGGACAAACGATCAGCACGCCATAGGAGACCCGTCGGTCGTCATGCAGCACCACCTGCTTCTCATCGGGCAGGAAAGCGCTAGCCGATGCCTTGATCCACGTCACGCCGCGCGGAATGAGTCGCGCTTCCTCACGCCGTGTAAAGCCGCTGTCGAACACGCCCGCACCCACCATGGTCCAGCCGGGCTGATAATAATGGGCCTCACTGGGTTCGATGATCGCAAGGCGGATACCCCGCCGTCGTTTTAGAATGCTGGCGGCGGTCGCGATCCCGGCGCTGCCACCGCCCACGATTACAACGTCATAATGGGCAGCATCCTGACGGAACAATGCCCCCGCCATCTCTGCCAGCTTTTCCGCGCGCGCGCCCGACCGGCAATAGGCAAGCACGGGTCCCGGCAGGCTGTCGAGCGCGGCTCGCATGGCGATGGCATCGGCATCGGTCAGCGCCCCGGCCACCGCAGGAACATAGGCAAAGTCCAGTCCCGCGGCCCGGGCAGCGGCGCCCATCTCCTCTGCCGTCGGCTGATCCGCGCCTTCGCCATCGGGGCGGTTGCACAGGATCGCACGGAAGCCGATCGCCGCTGCTTGCGCGATATCCGCCGGGGTTAGTTGCGCGGTGACACTCAGCGTCGGGGTCAATTGCTTGATGGCCATGATGAACCTCCTCTATCCGGCGCGGCCGGTTATGATTTTATCGTGAAGTGATGGATCGCCATGCCGCCCAGCATGGCCAGCACGAAGGGGGCAGCCGCCGCCGGGGAAAGCGCGAGGCTGGCAATGGCGGGACCGGGGCACAGCCCGCCAATGCCCCAGCCGATACCGAACACTATTGCGCCAAGCGTCAGCTTACCGTCGATCGCGCGCGTGTCGGGCAGAGCAAAAGCGCGGTCCGCAAAGGGGCGGCCGACCCGTCTTTGGACCATCCATGCAAGCGCCATCGGGATCATCGCGCCGCCCATGACGAAGGCGAGCGTGGGGTCCCACGCGCCGAACAGGTCAAGGAAGGCGCGAACCCGCATGGGGTCTGCCATGCCCGAAATGGCAAGCCCGCCGCCAAACAGTGCGCCCGACAATAAGGCAATGATGATCCGCATCATATCATGCCCGTCAGGCGCATGAGCGCCACGGTTGCAAAGCCGCTGCCCATGAACAAGGCAGTCGCCACGATCGATCGGCGGGACAGGCGAGAGAGGCCGCATACCCCATGGCCGCTGGTGCAACCCGATCCCAGCCGGGTGCCAAATCCCACGATCAGACCCGCGACGATCAACAGGCCAGGCGCTGGAAAGGTGGCAGGGATGCCATCTGACAGCAGCGCAACCAGAACCGCGCCGACAGGCAATCCAACGGTGAATGCTATTGCCACGCCGTGCGGCGGGCCGCTGGCAGACAGGCCGATGGCCCGCGCCGCAAGCCCGCTGACCCCGGCGATCCGCCCCAGCCCCAGCAACATGATCGCGGCAGCCAGCCCGATCATGAGGCCGCCGATCAGGCCCGCAATTGGCTGCGCATCTGGAAACCCCGCTATCATAGCTGGTTAACCGGGATTTTGAGATAGGTGACGCCATTGTCCTCGGGCGGCGGCAGATGGCCTGCGCGCATATTCACCTGCACCGACGGCAGGATGAGGCGGGGCATGTCGAGGGTGGCGTCGCGCGCTTCGCGCATGGCGACGAAATCATCCTCGCTCACGCCATCATGTGCGTGGATATTGGCGCGGCGCTGTTCGGCGACCGTGGTTTCCCATGCATAATGATCGCGCCCTTCGGGCAGATAATCGTGGCACAGGAACAGCCGGGTTTCCGGTGGCAATTCCAGCAGGCGACGGAGCGACCGGAACAAGGTGCGTGCATCGCCGCCGGGGAAGTCGGCGCGGGCCGTGCCATAATCAGGCATGAACATGGTGTCGCCCACAAACGCTGCGTCGCCGATGACATAGGCGACGCAGGCCGGGGTGTGGCCTGGGACATGCAGCACCGTGACCGCGATATTGCCGATCATGAACTGGTCGCCATCGGCCCACAGATGGTCGAAGTCCGACCCGTCACGCTGGAACGCCGTACCTGCGTTGAACAGCGCGCCAAAGGTGTGCTGCACTTCGCAGATATGCGCGCCGATCGCGATCTTGCCGCCCAGTTTCTGCTGAAGATAGGGTGCCGCCGACAGATGGTCGGCATGGGCGTGGGTTTCCAGATGCCAGTCGACGCTCAACCCCTGCGCTTCCACATAGGCGATGACCGGTTCGACCGCTTCATGGCCCGTGCGTCCAGTGGCGGGATCATAGGTCAGCACGCTGTCGATCACGGCTGCGCGACGGGTTTCGGCGTCATGCACCACATAGGTGAATGTGAAGGTCGGCGCGTCGAAGAAGGCCTTGACCACCGGCACTCCGCTTCTGGCGACACTGACCTGTACAAAGGCTTTTTCAAGTGCGGGATCGGTCATGCGACTCTCCTTCAATTTCACATTTACACATACCATGTATTTATATAATATGAAATCGTCAAGGGGTTGCAACACGCCTCTGGCAGTTGCAGGAAAGCGCCATGAATGATGTCACGACTGCCCGCCCGATCCCGCTTCGTATCGGTTCCCCCGCACCCGATTTTCGGGCGCGCTCGACAATGGGCGATTTCCAGTTGTCGGCGCTGCGGGGACAGTGGGTGATTTTCTTTTCCCATCCGGCTGATTTCACGCCGGTGTGCAGCACCGAATTTGCGGCCCTTGCACGGCGGCAGGCGGACTTTGCAGCGCGCGACTGCCGGTTGGTGGGCGTGTCCGTCGACAGCCTTTATTCCCATATCGCCTGGGTCCGGGCGCTGCGCGATCTGTTCGATGTAGAGATCGACTTCCCGATCATCGAAGACCCCAGCATGGCCGTTGGCCGCGCCTATGGGATGATCGACGAGGATGCGGCGGACAGTATGACCATGCGGACGACCTTCTTCATCGACCCGCAGGGCGTGATCCGCGCGACCACGGCCTATCCCCACAATGTCGGTCGATCCGTGGATGAAATGCTGCGCCTGCTATGCGCGTTGCAACGGGTCGATGGCGGAACCAGCCTGACGCCGGAAGGCTGGATGCCCGATCAGCCCGTCTTGCTGCCGCCTGCGCAAGGCACCGACGCCGCGCCCGATTGGTTCTGCCGGATGGCGCCCCAGTCATGACCGCGCTCTACCAGGATCGTGATGCAGCTGCGGCTGCTGCGGACAAGATCAAGACATTCGCCCAGGCCCAGCGCCTGATGATCCTGTCCTGCCTGCTGCGCGGCGAGTATAATGTCGGGGAAATCGCCGACATCACCTCCATCGGCCAGCCAGCGCTCAGCCAGCAGCTGGCCGAACTGCGCCGCGCCGACCTCGTTCAGACGCGCAAGGAAGCCAAGCAGGTCTGGTACAGGCTGGCGGACGAGAATGTGGCGCTCTGCGTACGCAATATCGAGGCGATGTTCGGCTTCGGTGGTAGCCCGGTTTTACCCGTTGCAAGTCCCACGACAATATCGGCGCCAGCAGCCGAAGGCGTGGCCGGTTTCGCCCGCATTCTTTGAAAACAAGGCTTCGGCCGGTCGAAGATGAAAGCGCATGATGCGGTAGGCAGGGCGTCTAGTCCGGCTTGTCGCCATTCCATCGGATGTCGCTGGCCGCGATGATAGACTGGCCGCGCATAATCGACCAGAGGCGATGGGGTGTCTTGGGGTCCCAATCGATCGCCTGCCCCTCCGTCGCGATGGGGATGGTCGCCAGCAACTCCAGCGTCGATCCAGCGCTTGGCAGGCGCATGACATAGAGTTCGGGCCGGTCATGCCCCGTGACATATAGTCGCCCGTCCGGTCCCCAGCTCATGCCCGAACAGCTGAAAGGCGCAAAGCGCGCCAGCACCTCTGCCGGGAACAACCATCCCCGCAACTGCCGGAACTGATCGTCAAGCTGTACGAGGGTCGTGTAGCGATGGTCGCGGTCGGCTTCCCTGCCCTTACCGTCATAATTGGCGAACATCGCCCACCAGGTCCCGTCATGCCGATCAAGCGCGGTCAATGATCCTGGCCCCATGCCCAGGCTGATGCTGCGTATATGGCGCAGGCTTTTGGTATCGAAGATTTCGACAGCGCTCGTTTGTGGCACCGCCGGATAGTTGGACGCGGCGCATATCAGTTCACGGCCTACCACCGTGCAGCTGTTCATATGCGCAAATAATGTCCGGTCGCCCTTCCACTGCGCGATGCGCACGCCATCGCTGATCCGATATTTGCCGATCCGGTCATTGTCGATCGCATAGATATGAACGCCATCGGAAGCGACGCCCTGCCGCGCTTCTTCTGCCTCTATGCGCAGGGTCACCGGCGCACTGTCGGCAGGGACAGCTGGCTGCGCTGCGCCCTGAACGGCAAGCAGCACTGGCAAAAGGAGAGAGACGAGCATCTCCACCCTATATGCCGACATTTGTGACGGCTTCATGATCGGCGCAACGATGACAAGCGGTTCGTCCAGCCTTCATCATTCCGTCACGAATAATGCATCAGCCTGTTATGAATATCCGACATGGGCGGGTCATGCACTGCTCTCGTCCGCCGTTACCGCCAAGCGACAATGCTATCGTCGGCAGCAACCGTGAAGCGGCTTTGTCACCGCGCGTTCTGGTCTTTCTGCATGGGCCCGGCCCCGGTGGGGTCGAACGCATTGCGCTGCGGCTGATCAAGGGTTGGCGGCGGGACGGGATGGATGTGCGCTTGCTCCTTGGCAGCCCTGAAGGGTCGATGCAGCATGAAATGCCGCCCGGCGACGTCACCCAATATCTTCCGTCCTGGCCGTTGATCGGCCGACGCCTGGCCAGCCTGCGCCTTTTGGTCGCTACGGCGCGCGCCATCGATGCGTACCGGCCCGACATTCTGTTCTGTGCTGGCAATGTCTATGCGATCGTGGCCGTGCTGTTGAAATTGCGGCTGGGGCGGCGCTGCCCGCTCATTCTGGCCAAGATCAGCAACGACCTGATGCGATCCGACATGCCATGTATCATGCGGCCCTTTTATCGGCTTTGGCTGCGTATGCAGGGCAGGGCGATCGACCATTTTGCCGCCCTGTCCGATCCGATGGCACAGGAAGTCGCAGCACGGATGGGCGTTGATCATGCGCGCGTGCATGTCGTGCCCAATCCGGTGCTGGCGCTGGCCGATCTCGATGGTGTTACGCCATTGCCATCATCGCCGCTGCCGCGCCGGGGCAGGCATTTCGTGGCGGTGGGTCGGTTGGAACGGCAGAAAAATTATCCGCTGATGCTGCGCGCTTTCGCGGCGGGACGCGGGCCGGACGACAGGCTGACCATTTTTGGACAAGGGCGCGCGCGTGACGGGCTCGAACGTCTGGCCGCCCGTCTCGGCATTGCAGGGAAGCTTTGTTTTGCCGGATTCAGCGCGGATGTCCGACGCCAGTTGCCGGACCATGACGTGTTGCTGCTGTCATCCCGCTATGAAGGGCAGCCGGGCGTGGTGGTCGAAGCGCTGGCATGCGGCCTTCCGATCATCGCCACCCGATGCTGCGCCAGCATGGCGCCCCTGCTTGACGATGGCGCGCTCGGCACGCTGGTCGATGGCGAGGATGAAGCGGCGTTCGCTAATGCCATCCGTGCCGCGCACAGCGATATGCAGGATCGTCCGCGCGCCAGCGCAAAGGCAGCGTCGTTCACCATCGAACGCGCCGTGCCAGCCTATCGCGCGCTTTTCCGTCACATGCTGACCCAGTCCCCGCGCCAGCGCCACGCCGCGCTTGCCACGCTCCATTCGCAATCCCCTCTGGAGGCGCAGCTGTCATGAGCCAAGCCGATACCCTTGCCCCGCTGATCAACCCGCAGGGTGCGCGCGCCATATTGGACCCGACACCGCTGGTGCGGTCTGGCCGCAACTGGACGGCATGGTTCGGTCCGCTCATCTCCTTTGCAATATTGGCGGTCGTATTCGTCCAGATCGGCTCCTTCGATTTTCACAACCTTGTCGCGATGCTGCCGCGAACGCCGCTCTTCTGGTTGCTGTTTGCCGTGACATACAGCCTGACGCCGGTGTGCGACTGGGTCATCTTCAACCGATTATGGTCGATACCAGCCGGTGGCCTGTCGGCCTTGTTTCGCAAGCGGATCAGCAACGAATTGCTGCTTGGTTATCTTGGCGATGTCTATTTCTACGCATGGGCGCGGCGGCATGTGACGATGGCCGGATCGCCCTTCGGCGCAGTCAAGGATTCAGCGATATTGTCGGGCGTGATGGGCAATATCGTCACGCTGGCGATGCTGCTCTTCACGCTGCCGCTGCTGTCATCGCTGCGGTTGGCGATGGACGGGCGGGCGCTGGGCATTTCGCTCACCATCCTTGTGGCGACTTCCTTTGGCCCCATCCTGTTCAGCCGCAAGGTTTTCAGCCTGCCCTGGCCCGAACGGCGGATGGTGGCGGGGGTGCATCTGGCGCGGATCGTCGCCAATGTGCTGCTTTATGCGACATTGTGGCACCTGCTGCTGCCCGATGTGGCGCTGAGCTGGTGGTTCATGCTCTCGACGCTGCGGCTGGTCCTCTCCCGCCTGCCGATGGTGCCGAACAAGGACGTGCTGTTCGCAGGGGTAGCCGTTTTCCTCGTCGGGCGTGAACTGGAAATTGCCCAGGTTCTGGCCGTGATCGCCAGCCTGCTGCTGGCCGCGCATCTGCTGGTCGGATTGATCCTGGGCGTGAGCGGGCTTGTGAAACAGCGGAGGCAGGCATGACAATTTCGGCCCTTTGGACGATCGGCATCATCGCCGCCGCGGCGGTGCCGACCATTCCGTCGACCCCGGATCTGGGCAAGGCGGAGGCGCGCTGTCGCCCCGGCGAGAACGGCCCTTCCCTACTGCTGGACATAGTCGGGCTGAAGGATCGCGAAGGCCGCCTGAAGGCGGAAGTCTATCCGGCCAATGATCAGGATTTTCTTCAGGACGACAATATCCTGATTTCCCAGGGCAAGACATTCCGCCGGGTGGAAGCGCCGGTCGAGCAAGTTGCGACGCAAAATGGCCATGTGGCGCAAATTTGCATCCGTGTGCCGGGGCCTGGCCGTTATGCGGTCAGCGTGCTGCATGATCGCGACGGCAATCGGAAATTCGGGCTATCAGTCGACGGCGTTGGCTTTGGCGGCAACCCGAAGCTGGGCATGGGCAAGCCCAAGGCCGCGGCCGCCACGATGATCGTCGGCAGCGGGCCGACGCGCGGGCGGATCATCATGAATTATCGCCGGGGATTATTGTCCTTCGGCCCGATCAAGGCGCTTTAGGTCATGCGGATCGTCGACATTTGCGCCTTTTACGCGCCGCAGGGCGGGGGCGTTAAAACCTATGTCCGGCACAAGATGCTGGCCGGGCCTGCACGCGGGCATGAAATCATCATTCTTGCGCCAGCGGCGCAGGCGCATGTGGAATATTTTGGCGATCATGGGCGCATCGAATATGTGCCCGGCCGCCGCTTCCCACTCGACGGACGCTATCATTATTTTCATGATGAAGCGGCCCTGCACGCCCGGCTGAACGCGCTGCGCCCCGATCTGGTGGAGGCATCGACGCCATGGGGGAGCGCATCGATGGTCGCCAACTGGCGCGGCGATGTTCCACGCAGCCTGATCATGCATGCCGATCCACTGGGCAACTACGCCTATCGCTGGTTTCGCAGCCTTGCCAGCCGCGAACAGATTGATCGCGGATTTGAATGGTTCTGGCGGCATTTGCGGCGTCTGGATACGCGCTTCGATCATATCGTGTGTGCGAGCGACGAACTGGCGACACGGCTTGTAAATGGCGGCCTGCGGCATGTCGTCACCAATCGAATGGGGGTGCAGCCCGGCATATTCTCGCCCCGTCACCGCGACCCCGATCTGCGGCGAAGGCTGCTGCGATGGTGCGACCTGGATGAGGATGCGCTGCTGTTGTTCGGTGCCGGGCGTCACGCCCCGGAAAAACGATGGCCGATGATCATCGAAGCGGTAACGGCGTGTGGCTTCGATCGCCCGGTCGGCCTCGTCATTGCTGGCGATGGTCGCGCGCGCGCCAGCGTGCAGCGCGCCGCAGCGGACAATCCGCATGTCCGGCTGATGGCGCCGATCACGGACCGCCATGGCTTTGCCAGCTTGCTCGCCAGCGCCGACGCGCTGGTCCATGGCAGCGAATCCGAAACCTTCTGCATGATCGCGGCAGAGGCGCGGGCCAGCGGCATTCCGATGTTCTTGCCCGATGGCGGGGCAGCGGCGGATCATCTGGTGCCGGGCGCTGGCCATCATTACCGCGCGGCCGACGCATCCAGCCTGGCGGCGGCCATTCGCCTTTTCCTGGCGCAGGGGCCGTCCGGTCATCTGGCCAATGCCAGCGCTGCCGCCATCGATACGCGCACCATGGACGCGCATTTCGCCGACCTGTTCACCCTCTATGAAGCGACCAGACGCAGCCTGCCGATCGCTGCATGACAATTACTGGTCGGTTCAGTGACGCCGCCGCCATCCAACTTTCATCATATTGCAGTGCGGAAGAAACGCGCACGACTCATTGGCGAGCTAGGAGGACGCCAGCCAGTGGGGGGCATCATCATGCATAAGACTTTGCGAGCCATGCTGTTTGCAGGGCTGGTCAGCTTCGTTGCAACCGGATCGACCAGCAGCAACCTGCCAGACCGCCTGAACATGGTGCAGGCATTGCCGGATGGCGGCAATACGACTTTGTCCATGATGACATATAATATCAAGGGTTTGCCCTGGCCGCTCGCGGTCGACCGGGATGCGGCGCTGGTGCGGATCGGCACGCGTTTGCGCGCCCTTCGGCAACGGGGGCATCAGCCGCATATCCTGTTGCTACAGGAAGCGTTCACGCCGCAAGCGGCCGAGCTTGCGCGCTCGTCCGGCTATCGGCACATGACATTCGGGCCGGATCGGCAGATGCGTTCGCCGATTGCGCCAAGCGCTGCGGATCAGGCGTTTCTTGCTGAGGCCCGCTGGGATCGCGGCGAGGCGTTGGGGAAGCAGACCGACAGCGGCCTCATCATCCTGTCCGATTATCCCATCCTGCGCGTCCGACGCCTGGCCTTTCCGGATTTCGCCTGCGCCGGGTTCGATTGCCTGGCCAACAAGGGCGTCGTGATTGCCGATATGCAGGTGCCCGGCGAAGCGGAACCTGTCGCCATCGTCAATATCCATCTCAATGCGCGCAAGGCGTCGGGCGTTTCTGTGAGCCGATCGCTGGCGGCCTATGCGCGGCAGGTCGATCTGACCGCCCGTTTCATCGCCAGCGCGGTCCCGCACACCCGGACATTGATGATCGGCGGCGACATGAATATTGGCGGCAATAGCGATCGCAGCCGCATCTTCTTCGACGGCTTTGCTCGCCATGGCCTGTCGTTCGTCGCAGCGAGGCAGGGCGGCGCGCAGCTGGCGCTCGATCAGGCGACGATCCCGGCACCGCAGGCACGCGCGGACCTTAAACATGCGATGCAGCGCCGCAAGGACTGGATCTTCGCGCGCGCGGGGCGCGGCTCATCGCTCGTCGTCAGGGGCGCGCATGTGCCGTTCGGATCGGAGCCTGATGGGCAGCCGCTCTCCGACCATTTCGGCTATGTCATATCCTATGACCGTCAGCGCCCGCAGTTGGCGTTGGCCGATGCCCCTGCCGCCAGCGCAAGCGATCATCGCTGATGCGCGGACGGCATCTACTAGCTTTGGCGATGGTGGCGTTGCAGGGTACCACTGCAGCGGCACAGGACAAGATCATCGATCAGAGCATCAGCTATGTGCTGAAGCCAGCGATATGGCGATCGCCCCTTGTGCAAGCGCGTAGCACCACGCCGGATTATGGCCTGATAGGCGCGATCCGCCCGCTTTCGGGTGACGAGCCGGATCATGTCATGGCCCTGCGACTCCAGCGCCAGAGCCGCCGGTTCGTCGCTGCGCAGGCAGACACCGCATGGCCATTAAATGCACGGGGTTATGATCACCGCCCACGCAGCCGTACCAGAATGCTCCTGGTCGATGATCATTTTGCCCTTTCCGATCAGATAGCGATGACGCTCGGCTTTGCCGGGGTGAAGGTCAGCAACCGCAATGCCAATGTGACGATCGGCAGCGGTGACGATCGGCTGCGCGCACATGACTGGTTCATGCCCCATGCCAGCGTTCACTTCCGTCCCATCCCGGCACTCACTTTGTCGATGGACTATAACGAAGCCATGCGCGCCTATGGCGATACCGGCTTTACCGGACCGCTTGGGCTTTCCCGGCCTGATTTCGAAGCGTTGCGCCGATCCTTGCGGCCTGAAAAGAGCCGTGTCGCGTCGGTAGGCGGCCAATGGTCGGGCGGCGATATGACGGTCACGACCAGCCTTTATCGCGCCAACGTCCGCAATGGCCTGTCTTTTGCGCACCGGGCCTATCTGCCGGTCAATATCGGGTCCGCCAGCCTGTTGGGCGTGAAGATGATGGCCCGGCACCAGTTGACGCCGCAGATCGACTGGTCCGTCCGCTATCAGCAGGCGGCAGTTGAAACCATGACCGGGCGATCCGTGCAGGAACGGGAAATGACCCTGGCCGCCGCCTGGACTGTCGGGCCGTGGCGCGTCGCGGCGCAGGGATCGCATACCGGTCGTGCGGCGCTTGCGCTGCCAGGTGCCCAGCAATCGCCGCTGCGTGCGGAAGGCAGCATCGAATATGCGCCGATGCAGACGGGTTGCCGGCGTTTGCGCCTTGCCGCGCGCTTCATCAATCCCAGCCGGCTTGTCAGCAACGGCGCCTTTGGCCCTGCGCCAGCGGGGAGCGTCCATGCGGTCGATCAGGCGCGGGCCGTGATGTTCAGCGCTGACATGGGCTGGTAAGCGTCCGCCCCTGTCATGACCAAGGCCGTGCGCGCCCACCCGCTCTCTATTTTCCTTTTGGTGCTCGCCGTGCTGTTGGGCATCGCGGCGTTCCGGCCGATCGACCATGATGAAGGGCAATATGTCGCCGCGGTCGCACTGATGCGATCGGGTCTGCCCTATCGTGATTTCGCCTATCTCCAGACGCCGCTGCAACCGCTCACCTTCGCGCCGCTGGCATGGCTGTGCGAGGGCTGGCTGTTTCTTGCCCTGCGCGCGGTCAATGCCTTGTGCGCGGCGGGAGCGGCGGCCCTGCTATTTCGGGCCCTGTGCAGGGAGGGCGGATCGTCGCGCAACGCCGGGATCGCAACCGTGGCGCTCGTCACCTGCCATGCTTTCCTGTTTGCTGCGACAGTCGCGCGCAACGATGCCTTGCCCTTGCTGCTGCACATGGGGGGCCTCGCGCTGCTGCTGGACGCGCTCGGTCAGGCTCGCCGCCCATCGTCTTACATGCTCGCCGGGCTGTTGCTGGGGGCTGCGGCATCAGCCAAGATCAGCTATGGCCTGCCCGCCGCCGCCATCGGCTTGTTCGCGCTGCTGAACATGCGCCGGGTTGGCCCGATGAACGTCCTTGCTCTGGCGGCAGGCGGGATGGCCGGGGGATTGCCCACCCTTATCCTGTGGGGAATCGCGCCAGACGCCGCCTGGTTCGGCATTATCGACTATAGCCTGAAGGCACCATTGGAATGGCAAATGCTGAACCAGCGGGGCTATATGGTGGAGACGCCGCTCAGCGCAGTGCGGCTGCTACGCTTTCTGGCGCAGGGCCCGGCCCTATTTGCCCTTATCATGATAGGGATGTCACGCCTTCAGCATGGGAAGTCTTCCATGGCGAAGGAACTGCTGCACTTCATGATCTTGGCGGGATTGGTCGCTGCGTGGCTGCCCCGACCCATTTATGCCCAATATCTGGTGCCGTTGCTGCCAGCGCTGTTTCTCCGCTTCGGCTTGATGCTGGATGACCTGCGCTGGTCGCGCCCCGCGATCACCGTCATTTTGATATTGTGCATGGGGGCAGGGGTCGCCGAAACGGCAATCCGCATGGCCCCGAACGTCGCAAGCGCCGACAGTCCCATCCTTTCGGCAACGATGGACGCTCATGCGATCGGGCGGATCGTGCGCGCCGCCGGTGTGACTGGTCCGATCGTCAGCCTGACGCCGGAACGGGTCGCCGACAGCGGGATTAGGCTCGATCCGCGCTTCGCCGCAGGCCCGTTCCTGTTCCGCACGCGCAACCTGCTCACCCCGGCGCAGCGGGCCGCATTTCATGTCTTGAATGGCGAAAGCGTCGCGGAAGGCCTGACCCGCTATCCGCCCGCAGCGATCGTGACGGGTCAGGAAAGCGCGCCTTCGCCTGCCAGTCCCCAGGGTCTCGAATCGCCCCTGATCGCCTGGGCCAAGGCGCATCGTTATCGCGCCACGGTGCTGCCATCGGGCGCGGTCACGCTATACCTCCGACGGGAATGATGTCAGGCGATCATGGCTCTCATTCGCCATCCGTCTGGTGGCGACGTGCCGCGCGGGCATGTTTCACCCTGGGGTAAGCGCTTTTTTGCAACGATCCGTGCAAGTCATTCTATTGGATCGGTAGGGCAGGATCGGCCTAAAGGGGGGCCATGGTCCGCCTGTCCAAGCCTTCCTTCCTGCCAGACCCGTTTCTGCTCTGCCTGATCGCGACGGTGGCAGGGGCGTCTTTCGCACCGGTGCGCGGCGCGGCCATACCCTGGGTGGAGGCAGCGACGGACTTTGCGATCGCGTTGCTGTTTTTCCTGCACGGGGCAAAATTGTCGCGCGCCGCGGTGCTTGCGGGGGCGGGCAACTGGCGGTTGCACCTCTATGTGCTGGCCTCGACCTATATCCTTTTCCCGGCGATTGGCCTCAGCCTCGTCGCCCTTTTGCGCGGCTATGGCGATGGTTTGCGGCTGACTGGCCTCCTCTATCTCAGCCTGCTGCCATCGACTGTCCAGTCCTCGATCGCCTTTACAGCCATAGCGGGCGGCAATGTCGCGGCGGCGGTGTGCAGTGCATCCCTGTCCAATATTGTCGGCATCATCCTGACGCCGCTTCTGGTCGGCCTGTTCATGGCGGTGGACGGCGGCGGCAGCGGCTTTTCCTGGCATTCGGTGCAGGCCATCGCGCTGCAATTGCTGGTGCCTTTTCTGGCGGGCCATCTGTTGCGGCCCTGGATCGCCGCATTCATCGATCGCCACAAAAAGCTGTTGATGCCGGTCGATCGCGGGTCGATCCTGCTGGTCGTCTATACAGCGTTCAGTGCCGCCGTGGTCGGTGGTATCTGGTCGCAGGTGGGCATTGCGGACCTGTTGCTGCTATTGCTGCTCAGTCTGTTGATGCTGATCATCGTAATGGGCGCGAATCTGGGGCTTGCGCGCCTGGTCGGCCTGCCGCGCGCGGACATGATCGTCTTGCTGTTCTGCGGGTCCAAGAAAAGCCTGGTGTCGGGCGTGCCGATGGCAGGCGCGCTTTTCCCCGCAGCACAGGTTGGCGTCATCATCCTGCCGCTGATGATCTTTCACCAGATCCAGCTGTTCCTCTGCGCCGCGCTGGCGGGGCGCTTTGCGCGAGGCGGCGCAAGGCTTCAACGTCCGGCGCTGCCGCGCACCGGGGCAGAGATTGAGGGCGCTGCGCAGAGGCGGGGTATGACCATCGGTAAACCCTGCATGGCGGGCGTCAGCGCCAATCTGGCGCTGCTGGATCGTCATGCCGACACCTTGTTTGCGGCTGGAAAAGCGTGAAGCAGGCCGTCGAGATCGCCGCCGCTGTCCGGTCGGGACAGACCAGCGCCATGGCCGTGCTGGAGCAATGCCTTGCCGGATTGGCGGCCGAAGGCGGGCGACTGGTCGCGGTGACGCGCATTCTGGCCGATCGCGCCCGGTCGGAGGCAGCCGCCGTCGATGCCGCCATCGCGGCAGGGCATGAAGCCGGACCATTGGCGGGCGTGCCCTATGGCGTGAAGGATCTGTTCGATGTGCGCGGCCTGCCCACCACGGCCGGGTCCAGCCTTTATGCCGATGCGCCGCCAGCGCAATCCGATGCGGAGGCCATATGCCGCCTGCGCGCTGCCGGGGCGGTGCTGGTCGCGACGCTCAACATGGACGAATTCGCTTATGGCTTCGCCACCATCAACGCGCGGCACGGCACGACCCGCAACCCCCATGCTCCTGACCGGCTGGCTGGCGGATCATCGGGGGGATCGGCGGCGGTAGTGGCGGCGGGGCTTCTGCCCTTCTCGCTTGGCTCCGACACCAATGGGTCGATCCGCGTTCCCGCCAGCCTGACCGGCATTTACGGCATCAAGCCCAGCCATGGCGCGCTGCCGATGGGCGGGGTATTCCCCTTTGCCGACAGTTTCGACGATATTGGCCCCTTCGCCACCTCCGTGGCGGATATGCAGTCCATCTGGGATGTGCTGGCCGAAAGCCAGGCAGCGCAGTTCGATCCGATCCGCGTCGCGCGATTGGGCGGGCGGTTTCGTGACAATGTCGATCCCGATCAGATCGCCGCGATGGATGCCATTGCGCCCGACGCACCCCTTGTCGAACTACCCGACATTGCCCGCGCGCGCTCTGCCGCTTTCCTGATCACCGCAGCGGAAGGCGGCAGATTGCATCAAGAAGCGCTCACCCGCGACGCAATGGCGTTCGATCCTGCCACGCGGGACCGGCTGATCGCAGGGGCGCTGTTGCCCGACGCCCTCTATGACGCGGCGCAGGCGTTTCGCACGGAATATCGGCAACGCATCGCCGACATCATGGCGGACTATGATGTGCTGCTGGCCCCCGCAACGCCCTGTCCCGCGCCGCTGATCGCCGATCCGCAGATATTGATCGACGGCGCGCTGTCGCCAGCCCGCGCAGACCTGGGCATTCACAGCCAGCCGATCAGTTTCACCGGCCTGCCATCGCTCAGCGTGCCGCTGCGCCGTCCGGGTCGCTTGCCGCTGGGGCTGCAATTGATCGGCAGGGAAGGGGGCGAAGCGACATTATTCCGTTTCGCCGCCCTATTGGAAGACAAGGGGCTGACCGGCATAACATGGCCAGCGGGCGCATATCAGGGGGACGCATAATGACGGACGTGGCGGTACAGCCGGGGGCAGGGGGGCTCGAACGCTATTTCGGCCTGTCGGAACGGGGAACGTCGGCCCAGACGGAGGTGCTGGCCGGTTTCACCACCTTCCTGACCATGGCCTATATCGTGCTGGTCAATCCCGCCATATTGGGACAGGCGGGGATGCCGATTGCAGCGGTGGCGGCGGCGACCTGTTTTGCGGCGGCCTTTGGATCGATCCTGATGGGGCTGGTCGCCAACACGCCGCTGGCGCTGGCGCCGGGCATGGGCCTCAACGCCTATTTCAGCTTCACCGTGGTGCAGCAGATGGGCGTCCCCTGGCCGGTTGCGCTGGGTTGTGTGTTCATTTCAGGGATCGCCTTCCTGATCCTGACGCTGACCGGCGTACGGCAGATGATCGTCGCGGCCATACCGATGCACCTGTTTGCCGCAGTTGCGGGCGGGATCGGCCTGTTCATCGGGTTTATCGGCCTCAAAAATGCCGGGATCATCGTCGCCAATCCTGCGACGTTCGTGGCATTGGGCGACTTGAAGGCACCGGGTGCGGCGCTCGCCCTGTTCGGCCTGCTGGTCATCGGCGTGCTCAGCGTCTGGAACGTGCGCGGCGCGATGCTGATCGGCATCGTCGCGACCACTTTGGTGGGATGGCTATGTGGCCAGGTCGTCGTCAACCCGGAACCCTACAGCCTTGACGCCCTGACCGGCACCGCCTTCCAGCTTGACCTGTCGGGCGTGTTCGGCCTGACCGGCAGCCATGGGCTGGGCCTCCTTGAAATCCTCTTCGTCTTTCTCTTCGTCGACCTCTTCGACAATATCGGCACGCTGGTCGCAGTGACCAAGCGAGCGGGACTGATCGACAAGGCGGGTCGCATTCCCGGCCTCAATCGCATCCTCATCACCGACGCGGCGGCCACGATCGTCGGATCGGTCGCAGGGACCAGTACCGTCACCTCCTATGTCGAAAGTGCTGCGGGCGTGCAGGCGGGCGGGCGCACCGGGCTGACCGCTGTGGTCACCGGCCTATTGTTCCTGGCGACCATGTTCGTTGCCCCCTATGCCCAGATCGTCCCGCTGGCCGCGACCGCGCCCGCGCTCATCGTCGTGGGCGGGCTGATGCTGTTGCCGCTGACTGAAATCGAGTGGGAAGACCCGCTTTCGGCCATTCCCGCCTTTCTGACCGTGGCGATGATCCCGCTCACTTTCTCGATCGCCAACGGCCTTGCCTTTGGCATCACGGCCCATGCGATATTGAAGCTGCTGCGCGGCACGGCGACACGCGCTGACTGGTTCCTGTTCCTGCTCGCTGGATTGTTCGTTGTCCGCTTCATCTGGATGAGCGCAGCATGATCCGCGCGCTCTTCCTCGCCCTTTGCACGCTGTTGCTGCCCCTGTCCGTGCAGGCAAAGCCGCTCGACCGGACCCCGCGCACCGTGGTCATGACCGCCTTTGCGCCAGAATGGGATGCGCTGGCTCATACCGTCGCCAAGCCCCGAACCTATAAGGTCAACGGCCTCACTTTCCTGACCGGCACCATGGCGGGCAAGCCGGTGCTGCTGATGCAGAGCGGCGTCAGCATGGTCAACGCCGCAATGAATACCCAATTGGTACTGGATCGTTTCACGGTGAAGCGGATCGTCTTTTCCGGCATCGCAGGCGGGGTCGATCCGGCCCTGTCGATCGGCGATGTCATCGTCGCGGAAGATTGGGCGCAATATCTGGAAGTGTCCTTCGCGCGCCAGACGCCGCAGGGCTGGGTTGTCCCCGAACCTGTCGATGCCGACGCGCCGCCGCCCTTTGGCATGATGTTCCCGCGCGGGGTGCGGCTGGGCAATGCGACCGACGCGCCGCGCCGCCATTATCGGCAGGCCGTCGATCCGGCATTGCTGGCGATCGCCCGCAAAATCGCGCCGGGCCTTACCCTGCGCCGTTGCACGGAAGGGCAGACGACCAGCGCAACCTGCCTCGCGCATGAACCCAAAATCGTGGTTGGCGGCACGGGCGTCAGCGCCGGGGTCTATGCCGACAATGCCGAATTTCGCGACTATCTGGCCAAGGCATGGAACGCGCGCGTTCTGGACATGGAAAGCGCGGCGGTGGTGCAGGTCGCCTATGCCAATCAGGTGCCGGTCATCGTGTTCCGCAGCCTGTCCGATCTGGCCGGGGGAGACGCGGGCGCGAACCAGATGACGACGTTCATGGCGCTGGCATCGGTCAACAGCGCCGATGTCGTGCGCGCTTTCGTTGCTGCACTGCCGGACTAGGACGATGGCGCTTTCCACCATCAGCGGCACGAACGGCATGGTAACCGCCCCCCATTTTCTGGCGGCGCAGGCGGGTTGCGATGTGCTGAAGGACGGCGGCAACGCCGTTGAAGCTGCCGTTGCCGTCGCAGCCACGCTGGCTGTCGTCTATCCCCACATGACCGGCATCGGCGGAGACAGTTTCTGGCTGGTTGCCGAGCCGGATGGCGCGGTCCACAGCGTCCATGGCTGCGGCGGGGCCGCAGCGCGCGCAGACCTTGGCCTCTATGCCGGGATGGACGCGGTGCCGACGCGCGGGCCGCTTGCCGCCAATACGGTGGCGGGAACGGTGTCTGGCTGGGCGGCGATACTGGAAAGCGGCGGGGGCAGGCTGCCCCTGTCCCGTCTGTTGCGCGACGCTATCCACCATGCCGATACTGGCGTAGCGGTGACCAGCGGCGGCGCGACCATCGCAGCGGCCAAGGGCGCGGAACTGCGCATCCAGCCCGGCGCCTATGCCGCCATCTTCGAGCCGGAAGGCCGCCCCTTGCGGGAAGGCGACAGACTGCGCCAGCCTGCCCTTGCCACGACGCTGCGACGCATCGCGGACAATGGCCCAGCCGATTTCTACGCCGGCGCGCTGGCCGATCTGATCGCGCTGGATCTGGCGGAACTGGGCAGCCCGGTCGGTCGCGACGATCTGGCCGCGCATCAGGCAAGCCGACCCACGCCGCTCAAGACCCACATCACCGGCATCGACCTCTACAACAGCGCGCCGCCGACGCAGGGCTTTGCGTCGCTGATGATCCTCGCCTTGTTCGACCGACTGCGCGCGGCGCAGGCCGACGGCTTCGATCATGTCCACGGCCTGGTAGAGGCGACCAAGCAAGCCTTCCTGCTGCGCGATACCCATGTCGGCGACCCCGCTTTCCATGATTTCGACTATCAGGGACTGCTCGATGATCCCGCCGCGCTGGACGCCATCGCCGCCTCGATTGACCCGGCCTGCGCCTTGCCCTGGCCTCGCCCGTCGGCGCAGGGGGACACATGCTGGTTCGCCGCCGCAGACAAGGACGGGCGCATGGTAAGCGCCATCCAGTCTACCTATTTCGAGTTCGGATCGGGGCTGGTGCTGCCGCTCACCGGCATCACCTGGCAGAACCGGGGCAGCAGCTTTCGTCTGGCGGCGGACGGCTGGAACGCGCTTCGGCCCGGACGCAAGCCGTTCCATACGCTCAACCCGGCGCTTGCCCGTTTCGATGATGGGCGCGTCATGGCCTATGGCACGATGGGCGGGGAGGGGCAGCCCCAGACGCAGGCTGCGCTCTTCTCTCGCTACGCCCGTTTCGGCGTCGATCTCCAGCAGGCGATCAGCGCGCCCCGCTGGCTGCTTGGGCGGACATGGGGCGAGAACAGCACGACATTGAAGCTGGAGGACGGGTTCGACGACAAGCTCTACACCGATCTTGCAGCGGCGGGCCATGATGTCGAGCGGGTCGGGCCGCTGACCGCGATGATGGGCCATGCCGGAGCGATCGTTCGCCATGGCGATGGCCGCCTGGATGGGGCGACCGATCCGCGCAGCGATGGGCAGGTCGCGGCATGGTGAGCGGAGGCGCAAGAGCGGTGGCGCGCTGCGACGCCCTGGGCGTCGCGCCCTATAGCGACATGGCGCATGGCCTCTATCGCGGCTATCTGACCCCGGCCTATGCCGCGGCGCAGGAAGCGCTCGCCGGATGGATGGCGCAGGCGGGCATGGCCGTGCGCCGCGATGCCGCCGCCAACCTCATTGCTCGCTATGAAGGCACGTTGCCCGGCGCGCCCGCTCTGCTCATTGGCAGCCATCTCGACAGCGTGCGCGATGGGGGACGCTATGATGGGCCGCTTGGCATCATGCTGGGTGTAGAGGCCGTGGCGGCCCTGCACCAGACTGGCCAGCGCCTGCCTTTCCCGATCGAAGTCATCGCTTTTGGGGATGAGGAAGGGTCTCGCTTTCCCGCCGCCATGCTCACCAGTCGTGCCGTTGCCGGGACGTTGGCTCTCGACGCACTCGATCTTGTGGATGGGGAGGGCGTGTCGCTGGCGCAGGCGGGCGTCAACCTGTCCGACTATCTGTCCGCGGCCCGCGCGCCCGGCTCGACCCTTGCCTATCTTGAAGCCCATATCGAACAGGGGCCGGTGCTGGAGGCCGAGGGACTGGCCGTCGGGACGGTGACCGGGATCGCCGCCCAATTGCGCTATCAGGCGATCGTCAAGGGCATGGCCGGTCATGCGGGCACGAGTTCGATGCCGCTGCGGCGCGATGCGCTGGCTGGCGCTGCCGAAATGATCCTGGCGATCGAGGGGATCGCCCGCGCCGATGCGTCCGATCTGGTCGCGACGGTGGGACGGATAGAGGCGATGCCGGGCGCGCCCAATGTCATAGCAGGCGAAGTCCGCTTCACGATCGACATAAGATCAGGTGACGCGGCGCGTCGCGATCGGGCGGCGGAATCGATATGCGATGCGCTGGCCGGCATAGCCGATCGCCGCGATCTCGATTTCGCGATCCAGCGCGTCCACGACCTGCCCGCCAGCCCGTGCAACGTGGCGCTCATGGACCTGATGGACGCCGCCATCGCGGCTGTGGGGCATCCGGTCCGTCGCCTCGTATCGGGGGCGGGGCATGACGCCATGGTCATGGCAGCGCTCTGTCCTACGGCCATGCTCTTTATCCGTTGTCGGCACGGTATCAGCCATAATCCGGCCGAACATGTCGACCCCGCCGACGTTGATGTGGCATTGCAGGTCATGCTTGGCTTTATCGACCGATTGGGAGCGACATTTGACCCCGCTTGATCCTCTGTTCTTTGGGCT
>NZ_BARE01000049.1 GCF_000367345.1 Sphingobium xenophagum NBRC 107872 | reverse complement strand
ATTTACAAGCTGATCCTTCGCCTGCGCTGCCGCTGCGGGCTGCGGCCCTCGGCCGATGTCACGCGATCGCCCTACGGCTGACCGGCTTACCGGCCCCGGCCCTTATCCTTGGTGGGGGAGGGCGGCTGCGGCTGTCCGGTGCCGCGTCCGCGAAATTCCGGTGCGTTGGGGTCCAGCGGGTCGCCGGATCGGATCACCGCCGCGACGGCCTTGCGCGTCGACTCGCCGGCTCCGTCGATCGCGCGGGCGTTGTCGCCTCGGCTCCGCGCCGCCTGCATGGCCGCGTCAACGATGGCTTGGGCGGGCGCAAGGCGCGGGTCGGCCGCGTTCTTCTCGGGCGTGTTCTTCAGGAACGCGGCCGCAAGCCGTTCGTGGGAGGGAGAATGACCAGGTGGTAAGATTGGCCGCTCAAGAGCCCTGATAGCGCGCTGTAGCTGCGCGCCCTGCTGCATGTTGATTTGCACCGCCAAGGCCGCCCCGATCTCTCTGACGCGCTCTAGCGGCGTCTGCTTGGGCGTTATGACGGCCTCGACCTCGCGCGATCCGACATAGCTTAGCAAATGCGACTGATAGACCGGCCCCTTGGCGTGGCGGACATAAGCCAGCTCGGTCCGCGCCTTGGCAAGCTCGTCGGCCGATGCGCCGGCCTTGGTCAATTTGCTGACGCGATCCGCCGCCTCGGCGCGGGCCGTGGGTAGGTGCTTCTCCAATTCCTCGCGCACCTTGTTCAAAGTCATGCGGTAGCGCTGCCCTGCAGGGGGATCGCGCGCGGGCAAAAACGCGATCCCCCCCGGTCCTGTTCGAGGTTCCGGCCCAAGATCGCGCCTGATTGCGGCGGCTGAAAGCACGGCGCTAAGCGCGCGATGGTCGCCGGTCGTGAACCCGTGCCTAGATCCATCCATCCAAGCGCGCTCGTCGATGCTCGCGATACGGATCGGGTGGCCTGCCTCACGCGCGATCTGCGCGGCGTGCAGGCGCATGGTTCGGCCGTTGCCTTCGCGGAAGGGATGAACGGCGTTTAGCTCGTTCATGTGGTGGCCCAGGCGGTCGAAAAACTCTTCTCGGTTCAACCCGCGAAAGTTGTTCTTTTCGCCGAGTTCCTTGAACACGGCGTTGAGCCCATTGGCGACATAGGGGGCGTGCGCGAAGAGGCTACCCTGTTTGCCGATGTTGACGGTCCGGTCCTGGCCCGCCCACTCGTACAGGTCTTGAAACAGATGCTTGTGAAGGGCGCGGTAGCCGTCGGCGGTAAGCGGGAAATCCATGCGCGCGGCTTCATTGCCGCGCGCACGGGTTATCAGCCGCTCGCGTCGATCCAGTTCTTTGCCGTCTGTGATCCCTAGCCGATTTCGAAGGACGTCGGTTCCAGGGTAGGCGTAGGGGTCTATCTTGCCCGCCACCGCTAGGCGGCTAGCTGCCCCGCTCCCGTGTGGAGCAGGTCGACGATGATCTTGGTGGCGAGCGGGGGGGGAACGCCCTCGTCCATCATCATCGCGAAAAGCTCGTCCTCGTTTGCCTCGGGCCTCATGCCCTCGATAGTCAGATTGGCGCGGGAGTCGCGGTCGTCCTCACGCCATAGCGCGACTTCCTCCGGGGTGCCCCGAACGTAGTCCATCGCCCTGATCTGCGCTCTCAGCGCCTCGATATCGACCTGTGCCATCTTGCGTCCCCTTTGGGTGCAACCATAACGGATGTGTGGCGAATTAACAACAAATCGCTTGTCTCAAACCTGAACCGGATCGTCTCGCGCGGACATATTACGACACGAACCGGCAAGGTCGGAGGGGCCTTTAGTATTCGCTCGCAAGCATTATCGTCATAACGCGCGTGGTCTTCGATGCGTCCCAAGGGGTATCGCTGCCAAATTCGAGTGCATTGTCGTAATAGTCGATTTTCCAGAAGACAGTTTCCGAAATGGCGGTGTCGTCTTGCGGGCGCTGCTGGGTCCATTCCCCTGACGCCAAACGATAGACGGCCCCAAAGTCTTGCTCGCCGTGAGGGTCGTTCTCTTCGGTGAAGTTGGCAAAGGCGATGATCTGTGAAAGCGCGCCGATCCTGTCGGCATCCGATAGCGACTGAAAGCCGATGGTAATGTTGGCGCGGCACGCGATGCCGGGGTTGCTCCGCGCTTGCTCGTTGAGCCTCCGGGTCGCCTCCGTGCGCTGGGCCGGATCGTTGGTCATGGTTCTTCCTCCTAGTGGCATGGGCCGCATGGCTATGGCCTGCGGCTCTGCCGTTCCGGCGAGGAACGGGATGGGGAGGGAGGGCGAGAATCTACCGCTGGCGCGGGCGAGCTGCCCTAGGCCGGTCGGCGCCCTTGGGCGTCGGGCTCACCGGCCTTGGCAGATTACACGGGCGGTCGATTGTCGTTCGGGAACGAAAGGGCAGGAGCCCTTGGTGTTCCCCTCGATCGGCGCGCTGCGCGCGCGGTGCGCCGATCGGCAAAGGATCTCGCGCGGCGCGCGGGCCGCCTTGCTGCGCCACGCTGCCCGCTTATCTGCGATCAAACGAAACAGGGCAGGGGCGGCCTTTCGGCCGCCCCTCCCGGCGTCAGCCGGGGTTCTGTCGATCGGCAAGCGCCTTCTCGATCAGCTCGACGATCTGCGGTTGATGGAACAGCTCGGCCCGCATGGTCGCCACTTCGGCGTCGGGCCGATCGGTGAAAAGCGTGTCGTTCGGCCATGTGGTCGCGCTCACGAAATGGTCGCGATCGATGATGGCCTGGTCCAGCGCCTTGATAGCGGCGTGACCAAGCGCGCGCTCGAATGCGAGTTGAGCGAAGATGCGATGGCTAGACATGAAATCCTCCTTGTTGCCGTGATTGGCAAAGCCAGGGGAGGGTCGGCGCGAGCTGGGTCAGGGACCGCGAAGCGGCCGTGTAAGCGGGCGATGGGGGAGCCGATTTGCGCAGCAAATTGGGGGGGACCGTCGATCCTTGAGGCGGCTCGCGCCGGCCCTCACGATAGGAAGACACTGACGGACTGCCCTAACAAATAGAGCCCGCCGAACAGGCGGTCCGTCTTCTCGTCGGCCGCTGTCGAGTGTATAGCGGCCTGGACTGTGGAGTGCCGGTTATGACCTTGCCGTTCCCCGTTCACGTCGCGCTCGCAGCGCTCATGATCGCCGGTAGCGCGATCGGCTTCTACATCGACGCGACGTTCGGAACCCGGTTCTACGCCGGCGAGGTGGGGGCGCTGATCGCCGGTCCCTATGTTCTGCTGATAGCGTTCGGGAGGCTGGCCTTCCCCGATGCGTTCCTGACGACAAAACCCGCCGATAGATCGTAGTCGACTCCGCGCCGCTCGACTCCGGCGAGCGGCGCGCGCGGGCTCGAAGGGGCCGCGGGCGCGACGGTCATGCGCAGCGTGGGCGTCGCGCCGGGGCGACGGGGGTTGTCCTGGCCGCGACGGTGAAGGGGAAAGGGGGTCCGATTAACACCGAACCCCCGATCACTAGTCACGCCATTTCGGCGTCTTCCTCGATGCTGTCCGCGTCGGCCTCGTCCAGCTCGGGGCGCTCGGCCTGATCGAACGCGCCGACGATCATCGGTGCGGGAAGCCACTTCGCCGGGAGCCGTTCGGACACGTTGACGGCAAGGTCAGCCTTCTTCTTGATCGTCGCGCAATTGTCGGCGCTGGCATCGCCAACCTGTTCGCGGAGAAGGGCGACAAGGGCAGGGCGCTTCATCCGGTCAAAGACCGCGATGGGAGCCGCCCAACGCGCCGCCACGTCCACCTCTGCCGCCTTCGCGATCTGCTCAAAGTGGTGGTGCCGCTCGCCGGGGGAGCCGCCAGCAAAAACGGTGCCGTCCACCATCATCGCCACCAGACCGGCAAGCAACGCCATTTTGTCGTCGCCGTCCATGCTGCGGATCGCGTCAAACCGGCCCTCGATGGGGAGCGAAGCGAAGCGCGTTGCCATCGTTTCCTCAACGGGGCGAACATCGCTGGTCGCCATGAACTCGTCGGGAACGTCCGTCGCAACCGTCTTGGCCTGAACCTCAACGGCCATCTGGTAGCTGCGGGCACCATGCAGCAACTGCCCTGCAAGGCTGTCTAGCAGCACGTCCAGCGCCAGCGCCGGATTGCTGGCGACGGCCTCCTGCACGATCTGCGTCTTGATGCGGGTGAGGTCCGCAAACAGGCTGTTGCCATAGAGCGGAGCGGGACCGTTCGTGGCCGATCCGTTCGCCTTCGGCTCGGCCTTCGCCCGATAGACGCGCTGGCCTAGCGAACCGTCGCGCGAAACCCACAGCGCCACGCCCCCGATAGCTTTCTGCTCGGGCGTGTAGATGCGCAGCGCGGCGGTGATCGCGTCCCGCTCGTCGCTAAGCGGCTCGATGCGGTCGCTGTCTTCGCCTTCGGCCTCGGCAATGGCTTCAATCTCGGTGTCGATTTCGGCCATGCGGGCGGCTTCCGCCTCGGTCGGCTCGCGCTCGCTCTGATAGAGATAGCCCTTGGTGTAGAGGTCGTAAGGCTGATCTAGGGTCGCGCTTACCTCGAACCAACCGGCTGCGCGATACTCGTCCGCAAGGGCGTCTAGCTTCTCTTCCGCCAACTCCTGCACAATCTCGGGCTGATCGGCAAAGCCCTCGTCGCCCTGCGAAAACAGGTCAACGGTGATCGTCCCGCCCTTCGCCTCGTAGGCTTCGCGCCCGACGAACAGGAACGCGCCGCTCTCGGTCGTCACCTTCTCCGTGGTCAGCATCCGCCGGATCGTGTGAGCGTGGCCGTTCGATGCCTTGAACACCTTTAGCTGCTGGTCGTGGTCATCGGTGAGGGTGAGCGCCTTCGCTGCCTCAAGGGTCAACTGATCCTTGGCGAGAATGTCGATCAGGGCAGGATTGAGCGCAGAAAGGCGAAGCATCTTATAGACGAAGCTGACTGCCTGCCCGAAACGCGCCGCGATCTCGTCCACGTCCATGCCGGTATCGCGAAGGGCGGCAAAAGCCCGGATACTGTCGGCGGGGTGCATGTCCTCGCGCTGGAAGTTCTCGGCAAGCGAAAGCTCGACAGCTTCTTCCTTGGTCCGAACCTCGACGGGGAAAGGGTCGCTATTCTTGATCGTCTTGCGCTTCGCCAGTTCCTTGAGACCGCGATAGCGTCGGCCTCCTGCGAACACCCAAAACAGACCGTCTTCCTCATAGGCGACAAGGTTCTGCAACAGGCCGTGTGCGGCGATGTCGTCGGCCATAGACTCGATGGCTGCGGGCTTCACGCGGCGCTGATTGAGCGGCGAAAGGCGAAGCTGCGACAGTTTTGCGGTGATGATAGCCATTGTGAAAACTCCTGAATCTGCGTTGTGGTCGGGGGGATCGGGGGAGGGTCAGCCCTCCAAAGCCGCCAGTTCGTCGAACTCGGCCGATGCTCGCGATGCGCCGTCACCGGCGTAGGTCGTGCCGCTGCGCGGGTAGAAGAAAACCCGCTCGCCCTTCTTGAAGGGGATGCCATCGGCGCTCGTCCCGCTGGTCTTGGCGCGGGTCCAGTAGGGGTCGCCCTTGTATCGCGTGTAAGCCATTGTCCTTCCTTTCCTTTCGAGGCTGAAAGCCGCTTGCTGCGGCAATCGGCTTCTGCCTCTCCGGCGAGGAGCGGGACGGGGAGGGAGGAGGAAAATCGATGGCCTGGTGCGGGCAGGCCGCCCTAGCGCGGCCGACGCCTATAAGGCGTCGGGTGCCGCGCTTGGCGGACAACACGGGGCTGTCTATTTTCCTTCGGGAACGAAAGGGCAGCAGCCCTTGGTGTTCCCCGCGCTGATGGGCCTCCGGGGGAGGGCATCTGCGCCACAAGCTGCGCCGCTCCTGGGAGCGTCCGTCGCCCTTACTGGTCGATGAAGCTGCCGCGCCCGTTTCGGAACGCGCCCACGACGCTGCCGCGATCCCAATGGCCGGTGAGGATGCCGCGCCGAGTAATGCTCCCGATGGGCTTGCGCCGCGCCGCGAGAAGCCGTGCGCGCCGTGTGTCGCGATCAACGGGCAGGCCGGTGATGAAGTCGATGGCGGTGCGCAGCACGATCATGACGCGCGCCATTGTTCTACAAGGGCGGTCATCGCGTCGCGAAAGCCCCACGCATCGGGATAGACGGTCGGCTCCTGCGCCAGATACGCCATGACGATCAGCATATCCTCCGAAATGGTCGCGTCGCAGTTGCACAGGTGGAGGATTGGGAAATGGCCGTTGTCGTCGCCGTTCCACCACGCCAGCAGGAAGTCGGCCACGCGGGCGGACTGGCCGGTGTCGGACCCCGCCACGACGATCAGGCGGGTGATCGCCGCGCCGGCATCATCGAAGCTCACGGCGCGAATTGCGGGCCTGCGCTCTGGTTGTTGGGTCATAGGTCTAACTCCTGTTGCCGGAACTGCGCCGGTTCCTCGCCCTCGGTCCCTTGCCAAAGGATCTTGTCGCCTTGCCAGATGGTGACAAAGCCGCGCCCGCTGCGACGGTCTGGTTCCGGGTCTGCCTTGGCCTCGAAATTGAAGCAACGGCTTCGGCCCATTGTGCCAGCAAAGGCGGTCGGGCCTCCGGGGCGGTGCAGCACGCGGAAGCAATGGCCGCTCGGCTCTTTCACGCGACGGCCATAGCCGCCCGTCCATGCGCGATAGTCGGATTCCTCCCGCTCGCTGGGCGGCGTCCAGTGGGCGCAGCGGGCGCACGCGGCATCATAGGGCAGGCGCGGCGTCTCGGCCGCCGCTGGGCGCTCGTCGTCCAGCGGCGGCCCGTTGTTGTGGCCGATGGGGCGCGGCTCGGTCATGGCTGCGGGTCGGAGCCGCGCACGTCGCCGCGCTCGATCTGGAAACCGGCGCGCGCGAGCTCGTCGTATAGATCGCGCTGCCGGTCCTCGCCTTCGCCGCGCGTGGCGATGTAGCTGCAACGGCCTTGATGAAACTCGAAACCGGCGCGTTTCAGGCATCCGCGAAACCGCTGGTGGGTGCGGTCGCTCCAATCCAGTGTGCCGGCATAGTTGCGGAAGGCGGCGACGGCACAAACGGAGCCGTAATTTTCATCGCGCCAGCTAAGTTCGATCTTCGGGGGATTCTTGGACATCGCTCGATCCTTCGGGAAGCGGGAAGGGAAGGGCGGCGCTGATGCGCCGCCCTCGCTCGATCAGGCGGCGCGGGCCATTGCGGGCGCTGCCATGTGGGACAGGATCAGTTCGCTTGCGGCCTGTGCTGCGGTCGCTGCGCGGAAAATCGCGCGCTTGTCGTCGCGAAGGGCCTTGAGCCAGGACGCAACATAGGCGGCGTGGTCCTCGCGCTCGGTCGGCTCCATGCCAAGCTGTGCGCAAAGCATGGCCGCGCCGATCTCGGCAATCAGTTCCTCGGCGGCCCGGATTTCCTTGCTCTTGCCGTATTCGTAGAGGGTTTCACGGTTTAGCCGGGTCGTGTGGCCGGTGCTGTGGATCGCCTCATGTGCGAGGGTCGCATAGAAGGCGTTGCCGCTCACAAACTCGGCAAAGGCGGGCATGGTGATGCTGTCGGCAACGGGGTGATAATAGGCGCTGCTGCCGCTCTCACGGTAGGGAACGGGCCAGCGCGAAAACGCTGCATCAAGCTCGGAGTCGCGGTCGTCGCGGTTCTTAATCTCGACCTGCGGGGCAGGGAATTTGCTCATGTCCAAGCCGTCGATCTGCTCGACGTTGAAAACGACATAGCGCTTCAGATAGGCGCGGCTCGTTTCCTCGCCCTCGCTGTCGGTGATCGGCTCGCCCGTCTCGCCATCCTTCGGGGTGAAGGTTCCGGCATGAACGACAAGATTGCCCTTCTCGCCCTTCCTGACCTGTCCGCCCAGCTCGTGCGCTTGCCGGTAGGTCATCCAGTGCGGGTTCGTATAACCGCGCGTCATGGCTGCGGACCAAAGCAACAGGATATTGATCCCGCGATAGGCGGTGCCCTCATGGCGAAGCGGAAGCGATGCCGCGCCCGATGCCCAACGGGGGGACCAAGGGCGGGTGCCTGCCTCTAGCAGCGCAACAATCTGGTTGGTGACTTCCTCGTAAACGTCGATCCGCGCCGGGGTGGTGGCGGTCTTGCGGGCCTTGCTGGTGTTCCGTGCCATGTTCCGTTCCTTCCTAAAATCGAGCCGAAGGCGATGGTGCGCCATCGACTTCTGCCCGCTGGCGAAGTGGGCCGGGGAATGGCGCAGCGAGGGCCGATCATGCGGGAGGGGGATCACCCGCCCTGCACGGAGCGCAGCGAAGGAAGGGCGGGGAAACCCGCATGATCGCCAAGGGAGGCCGCTTGCGGCCGAGACGGTCTAGCCCTTGCGCCAGGGGGCCGGAACAGGCCCCTAGATCACGACAAAGGACGTGGCGGCATCGCCGCCCCGATCGCTCACGCGAAGCGGGAGACGCGGAAGGGAAAGCCCCGGAGGGTCATTCGATCAGGGGTAGAGGACGTGCCCGAACTCGTAGAGCAGCGAGGCGACGCCGGTAGCCAGAGCGACCATGAGCAGGATTGCGAGCCGTATGGCGAAGCGAGGCGGCTTGGCCGTGTGCGCGGTTAGCGCGAGGCCGGCGCCGATCGCGAGCGCGAGCAGTAGGCCGGGTGCAAGTTCGTGGATGACCAGGCCGGGGAGCCGGTTCGGCAAGAGCTGAGGATAGTAGGCGATCAAACGGCCCGTCAGTACGGCCGCGATCGGCAGCGCTGCGGCCATGATCCATGTGCCGGCGAGCTGGGCGGCAGGGGATCTAGCTGCGGGCATGGTCGCATCCTCCAACAAAACTACGCCCGCCCCGTAGGGGCGGACCATTGTAGGTTAGGCTGATCGTCACCCGAAGGGCGGAAACCCGCATCGCGGGGTTCCGCGGAGCCGCGCGCAGCGGGGCGGAGTAGAGCCCGGGCCGAAGGCAACCCCCGCCACTCACTTCCTGATCGTATCGACTTGGCAGTTCTTGGGAATTGTCGCCCGTCGCACCGCCAGTTGGCGCATCCCTTCGTAGTCAACGCCCCAAAGTCCGGCCCTTTGACTCGCCGCTTTCTGCATCAATTCGACATACGCGCCGCCCGAAAACTCGCGCCAATCGACAGCGTAACCTTGCGCGACCATCGTTGCCGCCACGCTCGCACTGTTCCTCTTGAACCGACACGCGAGATTTAGCCGCCCGTAACTCTCCGGGTCAGTTCGACACTGGTTTTCACGCCGAAGAGTGAAGTCAAACACGGTTGTCGAGCAATCTAGGCCACCGTCGCGGGCTACGAGATTCGCCAAAACCTGCGACGACACGCTTTTCAGATGGGGCAGATCATCATCCGGCGCATCAATACCGACGATTCGCACCGCTGAGCCTCGGACCCCGACTGTATCGCCATCGATCACTTGTGTCCGCTCATCCTTGAGCGTCATCTTGCCGATCTGTTGAACTCGCTCTCTCTGCTGCGAAAGCGAGAAAACCGCGACCGCTACGAAAGCGCCCGCCATCATGATCCGCTGGTACTGCGGCACGCCGGGGAAGAGTTTCATAGGCGGCGGATCTCCCTGAGAAGGTCGTTCCAATCGCCGGCATGGGGCGGCTTCTTGACGAGAAGCCGTCGGCCGTTGGCCGTCAGCCGGGGCGTAGCGCGCTCTATCGCGCGCGAAGCCTCGGCCCCGTGCTGGCTGTATATCACGACGCGCTTGATACTCTCGGGGATGGAAATTGTCTGGTAGCGCTCGATCCCAAGGACCGGCCACACGAATAGACCTGGCTCGAGCAAATTCATGACGCTCGCCGCGTCCTCGACGCCTTCGGCTAGTCGAAGGACGCCATCGGCGGGTATGCCGCCCCATCGGACCGCGCCGGAGCCGGGGTTGCCAAGCATCCGCTTAGGCTCTTGGATCTCGGCCTTGCCGGTGCCTGTGGCGTTGAGAAAGGTCCGATGGATGGCGACAACGCCGGCGTCTTCCTCGATCGGAACGATCAGCGCCGGCGCGAACGCCTTTTCCTCGCCGCCTCCGAACTGGCACTTGGCATCAAATCGCGCGGTCACGCCCGTAGGGATGATCGCGCGCGAGCGCAGATACCGTTCGGCGAGGGTGCCGGCGATCGGATCGGCAAAGCGCCAGATTGAAAGCGCCAGCTTCTTGAAATCGGATTTGGCGGGCCTGCGCTGGCCCGGGTCGTGGTCGATCGGCGCGATGATCTTGCCGGACCGCAGCGCGGTCATGATGCTGTCGGGCGTGCAGCCCGCGAAACAGTGGAAAAGGACGGCGCGGTCGCCAACGCGCACCGTCAAGCTGGCGGTGCTGTCCGCGTGGGCGGGGCATCGGCATAGGGCGTAGTCGCCATGCCACTTCCCCGCGAGTTGGCGAACGACTCGATCGGCCTCTTGATCTATGTGTGCCGCGTCTCGTTGGGGCATGGCTGGACACTCCTACGCATTGCCGCTTACCGTTGGTGATTATCGCGAAGGGGCGCAAGTCACCAGCGAAAACGTATAAAATCGCTTATTCATAGGGACCGAATGGAACTGGCGCTTATCCTTGAACGGGAGTTAACCACCCAACGCCCGCAAGGGGGGAGCATAACAGATGTTCATGTGTGCCAGCGACAGGACGGCAAGTGGCATATCAATATCCGTGTGAGTTGGCGCGGCACGGCCCTCTTCCACGTCGCGCTCTATGATAAGAAGCGCATCCGGCTCTACACGAAGGTAGCTTCGGCTATTCGGCACATCGTCATGGTTTACGAGTATGACGGTCTTGTTTCAGTCCACCCTCGCCCTGGGATTCGGAACTCGGCGAACTTCTAGGGACTCGGCGTGTCTGCGAGTGATTCACAACAGGGCTAGCCAAGGGCGATAAAGCGATTTAGTGTGTTTTCCCTAGAGAGGCGAAAACATGCAAAATCGCTTACCCAGTGATAGCATCGTCCCTCGCGCCGCAGTCCCGGCGTGGGGGAAAAACCAAGCGCCTCCAATCGGGGGAGCTGCCGGGTAATGCACTTCACAACCGCAGCGATCCTTGGCCTGGCAGCGCAGTGCGCTCCCAATGTTGCGCCATCGACAATCGCTGCGATCGTGGAGACCGAAAGCCGGGGCTATCAGTTCGCGCTCAACGTGAATGGGCTGGGCCGGCAACCGGCCCGCCCCGCGACGGCGGCCGATGCGGTCCGCGTCGCCAGCTACTACGTCTCGAAGGGCTATTCGGTCGATCTCGGGCTAGGCCAGATCAATTCGCGCAACATGCGCTGGCTCGGCCTGACGTGGGACACGGTGTTCGACCCGTGCACCAACATCGCCGCTGCCGGGAGGGTTCTCGCCGGCAACTATCAGACTGTGCGGCCCGCCTACGATCCTCAGACGGCGCTTCGCGTCGCTCTCTCGATGTATAACACGGGCTCGCAGGTTCGGGGTTTCCGGAACGGCTATGTGGGCAAGGTGCTTGGCAATGCCGGCGTCTCCGATGGCCTCACGCCCGTCTCATATGAGGCGGGTCGGCTTTCGATCGTGGACGGCGCGAGCGCCGGCACGCCAGCGGTTTACCGCCCCGATGAAGCGCCGCCCTCGGGCGCTGCGCTGCTTCAAGAGGTGGTCAAAGAAAACACATCCGTTTCGGTGCAGTCCGCTGCGCCTCCCCCTCCCCCGCCGTCCTGGGATGTGTTCGCAAAGGCGGAATATGAGCGGGCGGTTTCCGCCCAAAAAGGAGAAGTCGAATGAACATCGGATCTTCGATCGGGGGGCCAGCCCTAGCCCTGCGGTCGTATGTGACGGCCCGCGTTCAGGGCTGGAACCCGCGCCAGCGCCGCGTTGCGAGCTGGGCGGGAATGCTCGCCGTCATGGCGATCGTCTCGGTTGCCTCTCCTGACCCTGCGTATGCGCAGGCCAATCTTGAGGGCATCGCTAACGCGGTGCTGGGCCTGCTGAGCAACGGCCTCATGCGGGCGCTGGCGATCATCGCTTTGATCGTGGCCGGCGCTGGCTGGCTGATGGGGCGCGTCAACACGGGGGCGCTCGTCACCGTCGTGATCGGCATCGCCATCATCTTCTCGGCACCGTGGATCGTCGACCAGATTGCAGGCGGGGCCTGACGTGGAAAGGCGGTCCGATCCCGGTCGGACCGCCGTTCTTCGTAGCGTAGCGTAGGAGGCGAGGTTGGCAGAAGAACAAGAGGTCATGGCGCGTAACACGCTGTTCCTAGCGGTGACGCGCCCTGCGCTTTGGGCGGGCATTCCGATCGAAGCCGCCGTGCCGATTATGCTCGCTGCCGCCATCGTCCTGATCGGCACGAACAACCCGATCTATGCGCTCATCACGGGCGCGGTCATGTACGCGCTGGCCCGCCTCGTCGTGCGCCAGGACGTGAACGCTTTCCGCCTTCTGTTCCTGTGGGGCCGCACCAAGGCGGCAAACCGGAACCGGGCCTTCTGGGGTGGCTCAAGCTACACCCCGCTCCCGCTCAAGGGCATCACTCGTAAGGGGTTCGGCCGCCGTGGCTAAAGCTAATCGCCTCTCCGATCCTGTGCCGATGAAGATCGCGCTCAAGGAAGTGATGCCAACGAAATTCTTGCCGTATGCGCGGCACATCAATGACGAAATGATCGTGCTGGACTCCGGCGACCTGATGCTCACTTTCGAGCTTCAAGGTCGCGCGTTTGAGACCTCCGACGTTCGCGACCTGAACGACTGGCACTCAAAGCTGAACGTCATGCTGCGCAACCTGCATGACGATCGGCTCTCGATCTGGACGCATTTGGTCCGGTCGCGCGTCGAACAGTATCCGGGCGGTGACTTCCGCTCGAAATTCGCGCGGGATCTCGACGCGGCTTATTTCGAGCGAATGAACAAAGAGCGGATGTTCATGAACCGCTTCTTCGTCACGCTCGTAGCGCGGCCTGCGGTGCACGGTGCCGACAAGCTGATGCAGCTCTTCAAGAGCAAGTCGCGGCTCGGTGCCGAAGCCGATCAAATCGACGAGGATCTGGTTGAGCGGCTAGAGGACAAGGCGCGCGATTTTGAAAAGCTGTTGGCCCGCTGCGACCCACGCCGGCTTTCGATCTACGGGCATCGCGGCCTCAAGTTCTCTGAGCCGCTGGAAGTCGCGGAAATGATAATGACGGGCCGCCATCGGCGCGTGCCGATCATTCGCGGCCACCTCGGAAGCGCTCTCTACCGGCAACGGACGATCTTCGGCGGTGAGACGGTCGAGGTCCGCGACGCGGATCGCAGCTCGTTTGGCGGCATCTTTGGGATACGCGAGTATCCGGCGCTGACGACGCCCCGCCAGTTCGAATCCCTGCTGGCCGTCGATTTCGGTTTCGTGCTGACGCAATCGTTCACGTTCCTTGGCCGCGCGACGGCTGCTGAGCGCTTTCGCCTGCGCCAAAAGCAGATGGAGAACGCCGACGATCGCGCGAAAAGCCAAATGTTCGATCTGATCGACGCGGCCGACGATCTGATGTCGAACCGCTTTGTCCTGGGCGATCATCACTTCACGCTCGCGGTCTATGCCGACAGCCTCCGCGCCCTGCGCGATCATATGTCGATCGCGCGAACGGCCTTGGCCGATACGGGCATGGTGGCGGCGCGCGAGGGCGCGGCTCTTGAGGCGGCGTATTGGAGCCAGCTCGTCGGCAATTTCGCGTGGCGGGCAAGGCCGGCGCCGATCACGTCGCTGAACTTCGCGGCGTTCTCGCCCTTCCACACCTACCCTGCGGGGATGCCAACCGGGAACCATTGGGGCGACGCAATCGCGCTGCTCAAGACCAGCGCGCGGAGCCCCTATTTCTTCAGCTTCCACAAGCGCGACATCGGACACACGATGGTCATCGGCCCAACGGGCGGCGGCAAGACGGTTCTTGTCAACTTCCTGATGGCGCAGGCCGAGAAGACCGGCGCGCGGCAAATCTTCATCGACAAGGACCGCGGCGCGCAAATCTTCGTGCTGGCGTCGGGCGGCACATACCTGACCCTGCAGAACGGCGTGCCCACGGGGTTCGCGCCGCTCAAAGCGCTGTCGAACAATGCTGAGGATCGGGCCTGGCTATCGCTGTTCGTGCGCAACCTAGTGCGCGCCGAAAACCGCCCAATCACGGTTCAGGAAGAGCGGCTGATTGACGAGGGCATAGCCTCGGTAATGCGGCTTCCCCCGGAAAGCCGGTCGTTCGACGCTCTGCGCAGCGTTCTCGGCATGGCTGACGCTGGCGGCGTCGGTGCCCGCCTCGAAAAGTGGACCTCGCGCGGCGCGCTGGGCTGGGTTTTCGACAACGCGGAAGACGAAATGAAGCTCGATACGCGCTTCCTCGGCTTCGACATGACGGAGTTTCTGGACAATCCAGACATTCGCACGCCGCTGATGCTCTACCTGTTTCGGCGCATCGACGATCTGCTGACGGGCGAGCGGACGATTATTGCCGTCGACGAGTTCTGGAAAGCGCTGGGCGATGATGCCTTTCGCAGTTTCGCTCAGGACGGCCTCAAGACATACCGGAAGCGCAACGCGCTGATGGTCTTCGCGACGCAATCGCCGGCTGACGCTCTCAAGAGCGACATTAGCCATTCGATCCTTGAGCAAGTCGCTACGCAAATCATGCTGCCAAACCCGAAGGGTGCGCGGCGTGACTACATCGACGGTTTCGGTATGTCCGAAGCCGAATTTGCCCTGATCCGCGAGGAACTGTCGCCAGAGTCGCACAAGTTCCTAGTCAAGCAAGGGCATGACAGTGTTGTCGTCGAGCTGGATCTTACAGGGCTGGACGATGAACTTGCGGTGCTCTCGGGACGTGCCGAGACAACCGCAATCGCGTGCGAGGTGATGGCCGAATACGGCCGCGACCCCGCTGTCTGGCTGCCGATCTTTCAAAAGCGGCGTCGTCCAAGCTGAAGGAGTAGGAACCATGCGTAAGATGAAGCTCGTTGCGTTGAGCCTAGTGGGCTCAACCCTGTTGGCCGGGGGTCCGGCCTACGCGCAATTTGGCGGGATCGTTCATGATCCGACTGCCTTTGCCCGCCAGCTCCAAGAGCTGAATGAGGCGCGGAAGGTGGTCGCACAGACCAAGCAGCAAATCGACGAAGCGCAAAAGCTCTATCAGGACATCAATAAGGCGACGGACATTGGCCGCATCGCCAATCAGCTAAAGACGGATGCGCTTCGCGTTACGGATGTCTCGTCGTCGAATCTGGACGGGTACACCTCGGGCGACCTGAATGTGGTTGGTGGGCTGCGAGGCCGCGCGAACGATGTCTATCAGGATCTCATGGGCCGTATCTCGCCCAACGCGGCCGAAGGCGCGCGGACGGCGTATGAGCAGGGCTCGCGCGAAGCTGCGGTGACGGCGGGCCTGGCTGGCAACGTCGGCGATTCCGTTTCGACGCGCCGGCAAGGGCTCGAGGAATTGCGCGGGCGGCTGAACAGCGCAACGTCTGCCGCTGAACGGTCCGATATGACGGCCCGCCTCCAGCTCGAACAGGCGCAGATGATGAACGATCAGCTTGCCCTGCAAGCGATCGAAATTCAGCGCCGCGCGAAGGCTGAGGCTGGTTATCAGGCGTACCAGACCCAGCGCCAAACCCAGCGGTCCCACATGCTTTCCCAAATGGGGATCAACGAGTGACGAAGCCGCTGCGCCTTGGTGTCCTGGCGCTGGTTTTGATCGGCGCAGGGTGTTCGCCGTCTGAGGAAACTCAGAACGGCGACACCCTGCGGTCCGACATTCCGCTGCGGTCGGCACAGTACCTCTTCGACAATCCGGAGGCGGCCGTAGAGGTCAAAGCCATGTGCGACCAATGGAAGGCGTCGCAGCGTCCGTTGGCGAGCTGGCCCGCTGTCGTGACTGAAAACTGCAACAACGAGAATGCCGCGCGATCCCGTCGCGACCGCCGTGAGCGGACCGAACACATGAAAAAGCAGATGGGGATCTAGGCGGTGATGCTTTCGCGAGAGGCCAGAAGGTAATGGAATTTCCGATCTTCGAGACCATGATGAATATGGTCGATGGCGCGCTCGCGGGCATCATCGCCAGATATGCCGCGATCATCGGCATGGTCTCCGGCCCTCTGCGTGTCGGCGTCACGATCTACATTATCCTGCTTGGCGGCGCGATCCTCCGGGGCGCGGTGCAGTATCCGTTCCGCGAATATGCCTATCGCGCGGTCAAGCTGGCCGCGCTGACGATCGCGGTTACGTCGCTCTACGGTGCCAACATTGGCGCATTCACGATGACCGGACTGCCGGGAGACTTCGCGAGCGCCCTTGGCGGGGCCGATGCCGGGGGGCTCGGCGGCTATTACGATCAGCTCCTAGCCGGCGCGTTCCGCGCAATGGCGAGGATCGATGAGATTGTTGAAATTCACACCGCTGCGGCGGGTCAGAATCTCGTCGGCATCCCGAACAACTGGATGGAAATCATCCTAGCGGCGTTCGTCAATCTGGCGATCCTGCTCATTGCGCTGCTGTCCTGCGCGCTTGGGTTCACGATCACGGCGTTCGCCCTCTTCGCTCTGGCGCTGCTGGCCGTCGTCGGCCCGCTGTTCCTTGCCGCGCTGCTGTTCGACTCCACGCGGGGCTACTTCTTCGGGTGGCTGGGCTCGGTAATCAGCTACGTCATGCTCGTTGCGTTCGCGCTGCTGGTGACGCTGTTTATCTCGCAGACCACAGACACCTTCATCGACTCCATCACTACCGGCGATGAAGTGCTTATCGCGGCGCTCAAGGCGATCGCGTTCTACATCCTCGGGTTCTTCTTCTTCCTTCAAATTCCAAGCCTCGCCTCGGGCCTGGGCGGCGGTGGACCGGCGCTGGCAGCGCAGTTCGCCAATGCCGTCACGGGCAACGTCGCGCCGATGGCTGGCCGCGCCCTTGCGAACGCGCCAGCCAATTCAGCCGGCGCGCTCGCTCGATACGCGCGGATTGGTGGCGCGAACACGGGCGGCCGCGGTGGCGGCGGCACACTGACACGAACGTAATTTCGGGAGAGATCCGCATGAAACTTAGGTCCGCGATGGGGGCGCTTGCCCTTCTGACTCTCACCCAAGGCTGTGCCTCGGGTGCGCAGGACGCCAAGCTGGCGCGCTGCAACGGCTCCGCGAAGCGTCCCGCGAACCTTTACGGGACCGTGCTTCCCACGATCCCGCCTCGCGCTGGCGTCACCAGCTCGAACGGCGGTGCTGACGCGGGGCCGGCTGCTCAAGCGGTGCCGGTGCAACCGCCGACAAACCTCTTTCCTGAACCCTCAAGCGCGCCCGTAGGGGCCGCGCCAACCTCCGAAACCACAGTGCCCGCGATCAGCGCTGCGCCTGCCAGCGCGCCCCGTATCTCGGCCCTGCCTATCTCATACAGGAGCTGCTGACATGGCGCTCGGCGTCAAAGACAGCACAGAGGATCTCAAGGCATATTTCGCGGAAGCGGAAAGCTGGGATCGCGAACGCCTTGGTGTGGCTAACCGCTCCAAGCGATTGGCCTGGACCGTGGCGGCCGTGGCGAGCGGGCTTGCGGTCTGCGGGATCGGAGCTGTTGCGGCGCTGGCTCCGTTCAAGACGGTTGTTCCCTATGTCGTGACGGTCGATCGATCGACGGGAGCAACCGAAGTCACGCAACAGCTCCGTGGCGATAAGTCGATCACCTATGACGAGGCGGTCCGCAAATACTTCCTCGCCAACTATGTTCGGCTTCGCGAGGGGTGGATTCCGCAAGCTCGCGAAGAGAACTTCAGAGCCATCCTTGCGCTGTCGTCGGCGGAGGAACAGCGGAAATGGACTAACTTCTTCAAGAAGGACAATCCGGACTCTCCGCAGAACCAGCTCACGGGCAACGACACAGTATTCGTGTCGATCAAGGCTGTAACTTTCATCAATCCACAAGTGGCTCAGGTCCGCTTTACGAAGCGGCTTGAGCGGGACTCGCAAGTCACCGAGACGCCGGCCATCGCCACGATCACCTTTGAGGTGCTGTCGAAGCCGGAATCGGAAGCGGGGCGCTACGCCAACCCCCTCGGCCTGCAAGTTAAATCTTACAGGGCGGACGTGGAGGTCGTCGGTCGATGAAACAGCTTCTCAAAGCCACGCTGGCCTTTGGCCTGGTGCTATCGGCAACGCCGGCACTGGCACAACAAACGCCCCGCCAATCTGGCCCGGATCATCGGGTGCGCGAGGTCAACTATGACGACAACAACGTCATCGTCATTCGCAGCGCCTTCCGGACTGCGACGCAGATTGAGTTCGCCCCCGGCGAGCTAATCAAGTTCGTCGCGATGGGCGATACCGTGTCGTGGGAGGTCGCGCCGGCTGAAAACTCCCTCTTCATCAAGCCACGCGAGAGGGCCGGCGCGACGAACCTCATCGTCGTGACGGACTTTCAGGGGCAGAAGCGCAACTACACGTTTGATGTGGTCGCGGTGCAGGGCGCGCGCTCGCCGGGGACGTTCTTCAAGGTCCGTGTGCGCTATCCAGAACAGGAGGCGGCGGAAGCGCGCGCCGCACAGGCGCGCGCCCAGCTCGCCGCCGCGCTTGAGGCGCAAAACAGCGCGGTAAAGACGGCGCTGGATCTTGGCGTTCTCGAAGGCACGCGGAACCTCAACTACATGGTCCAGGGCGCGACCGCTCTCCAGCCTTCCGAAGTGAGCGACAACGGGCAGTTCACAGTGCTGCGCTTCCCGAACCAGCGCGACATACCGGCGATCTTCATCGTCAATCCTGACGGCTCCGAAGCAACGGCCCCGTTCGATGTGCGGGATGAGTTCGTGGTTGTTCACGGCGTCTACAAGGAATTGCGCCTGCGCCGGGGCAAGGTGGTCCTGTGCATCTACAACGAAAGCCCGAATTTCTACGGCCGCGATCCGAAGACCGACACGGCCTCGGAGATCGTCGATCGGCAAACAGCTCCGGAGAAATGACGTGTCAGAAGACAAAAGATTCGACGTCGATGCGACGCCCAACATGGACGAAATCGATCGCGCGCAACCTGCGGCTGATCGGCCGAACCGGATTCCGTCGCTCTCAAACTTTCAGTGGGACACTAAGCGTATGATCGTCGCGGGCGCTGTGGGCGGCGCGCTGCTGTTTACCGTGCTGACGGTCGCTGCGGGCGTGGGCGGTAGTGATGACGCTCCTGTGGCCCCTCCAAGGCCGGCTGCGGTCGAGGTGCCCTATGATCCGAAAACGGTCATTGCGCCGACGCTCGGAACGGCTCCGACCGATCCGAACGCGCCCGTTCAGCTCACGGGCGAGCAAGTGCCCCCGATCGGGCCGGGTGGGGCTCCTGGGCCTGCGACCGGGCAAGGTGCGGGCCGCGAACAGACGGCGGCGGAACGGCGGCGGGATCAGGCCATAGCCTTGCAGGACGCGGCGCGTCGCTCAACGCTCGTCGCCTTTGGTGGCGACAACAACGGGGTCGGCATGGCGCGACCGGCAAATGCCGACGATGCAGGCAAGGACGGCGGTTCCGCCGCGCCGGCACAGGCCAGCGCTACGCGGTTGGACGAGCTGAAGCGGACTTCGGCGATCGGCCGCGCGACCGCGCGCATGATCGGGGATCGCAACTATCTCATCACGGCGGGAGCCATCATCCCCTGCACCCTGCAGACGGCGATGGATAGCAGCGTGCCCGGCTACGCGACCTGCATCATCCCTCGCGACGTGTATTCCGATAATGGCCGCGTCGTCCTGATGGAAAAGGGCACGCGCGTTTTCGGGGAGTACCAAGGGGGCCTCCAACGCGGGCAATATCGGCTTTTCGCGATGTGGACGCGGGCGGTCACACCTCGGGGCGTGGCGATCGACATCGGCTCCCCGGCTTCCGATCAGCTCGGCCGCTCCGGTATCACGGGCAAGGTCAATCGCTTCTTTTGGGAGCGGTTCGGCACGGCGCTGCTGTTCAGCGTGCTTGAAAGCGCCGGCCAGGTGGGCGCGTCGGCAGTCGGTCCCGAAGGGACCAACATCACGCGCGTTCCCTCGGATTCCACCTCGCAAATCCTGTCCGACACGCAGCAAATCCGGCCCGTGGTTCGGGTCAATCAAGGCGCGGAAATGGGAATTACAGTCGCCAAGGATTTCGACTTTTCCTCGGTCTATGGGCTTGGTCTAAAGTGACGGTCGCACCCTTCCGAAACACCGCGATCCTCGACAACGCGATTCAGCCGCTCCGCAAATATCTGGATGAGGCTGATGTTACGGAAGTGGTGGTGAACGAACCTCAGTTGGTGGGGATCGAACGCCGGGGCGGTTGGTCCTGGGAGCGCGAAGAGTCGATGACGCTCGATGCGCTTATGGAGCTTGCCCGCGCTGCGGCGGCTTTCACGTCGCAGGACGTGACGCGCGAGAATCCGATCTGCTCAACGATCTTCCCTACTGGCGAGCGCGTCCAGCTCGTCATCCCGCCCGTCGTTCCCGATGGGACTGTCTCGGTCACGGTTCGCAAGCCGTCGACAAAGACGATGACGCTTCAAGATTTCGAGGCTGCCGGCCTGTTCAGCGAAACGAAGGTGGCGCACAAGCGGGTGAGCCCGGTTGAGGAAAAGCTGCTCGGGCTGCTCAACACGGGGCGGCATGTCGAGTTCTTCGACCTGGCTGTGCGAAGCCGCCTCAACATCCTGATCTCGGGGGCGACGGGTTCCGGCAAAACGACGTTCTCGAAAGGGCTCATCAAGCTCATTCCTGAGAACGAGCGGCTTTTGACGATTGAGGACACCCGCGAGCTGGTCGTTCCGCACAAGAACGTCGTCCACATGGTCTATAGCAAGGACGGCCAAGGCACCGCGAAAGTGACGGCTAAGGAGCTGCTAGAAAGCGCGCTGCGTATGCGACCCGACCGCATTTTGCTTCAAGAGCTGCGAGACGGAACCGCGTTCTTCTACCTGCGGAACGTCAACAGCGGCCATCCCGGCTCGATCACGACAATTCACGCGGACTCGGCCGAACTGGCGTTTGAGCAACTTACGCTCTTGGTGAAGGAGAGCGAAGGCGGCGCGGATCTCGCGCGTGACGACATTCGCTCGCTGCTCAAGATCCTCGTCGATGTCGTCGTGCAGATGAAGAAAGTCGACGGCGAGTTCAAAATGACGGAGATTTATTATGACCCAGCAGGCCGGCACGCGGCGTAGCGGCGCGGCGCTGGCGGCGGGCTTACCGTTCGCCCTGGTCCTCGTCTTCCTCATCGGCTCGATCATCGCGTGGTTCGTCCTCGGGCTCCCCGCCTCCAAGTTCGATCCGCTCAAGATGCCGCAATTCTTTTGGTACTACCGGGGCGACCCGGTTGTCCTGAAAGCGCTCGGCGGTGGGGTAGCTGCCGGCTCGCTCGTCGCCGGCCTGCTGCTGTTCTGGTTCGTCTCGAGGAAACCTCCGCTGCACGGTGCGGCCCGCTTCGCCAAGGAAGGCGAGATCCGCCGTGGCGGCTTTCGCTCCAACGATGGCGTTGTTCTCGGGAAGAAGCGCGGCAAATTCCTGATCTTCGGCGGCAATGAACATTGCATCGTCGAAGCGCCGACCCGCTCTGGAAAGGGCGTCGGCATCGTCATCCCGAACCTGCTTAGCTGGCAGGACTCGCTTGTCGTCCTCGATGTGAAGCGGGAGAATTGGGACGCCACGGCGGGCTTTCGCGCGAAGTTCGGGCAGGCCGTCTGTCTCTTCAACCCGACCGATCCGGAGGGGCGCACCGCTCGATATAATCCGCTGAGCTACATCGATCGCGACGACGCCGATCAGGTCATCATTGAGCTACAGAAGATCGCGACGATGCTGTTCGTCCCGCCTGAGCGGGGCGAACCATTCTGGACGGACTCTGCTCGAACGGCGTTCGTGGGCGTCGGCGCCTATCTGGCGCAATCGTCGGAGCCCTTCACGATTGGCGCGATCTATCGGCTCATGACGACGGGCGACACGCGCGGGTTCTTCCGCAAGGCGCTCGAAAATACGACGCTCTCACAAGGTTGCCGCAACGCCCTGGCCGACTTCACCTCCGGCGCGGACAATACGTTCGCCGGCATCGTCCAGACCGTCACGTCAAAGCTGAGCCTCTGGCTCAATCCCCGCGTCGACGCGGCAACGGAGGAAAGCGACTTCGATCTGCGCGAGCTGCGCTCGCGGCCGATGTCGATTTATCTCGGCGTCTCGCCTGACGAGCTGGACCGCGTTGCGCCGCTCTACAATCTGCTGTTTCAACAGCTCATCGATCTGAACGTGCGCGATCTGCCGGACAACCGGACCCCGCTCAAGATCCTCGTGGTGCTAGACGAGTTCGCACGCATCGGCCGCGCCCAGGTCATCGCAAGCGCCTTCTCCTACGTCGCCGGCTACGGCATCCGGCTCTTGCCGGTCATCCAGTCTCGATCGCAGCTCCGCGCCGTCTATGGCGAGCATGTCGCCAACGAGATTGTCGCCAACTGCGGCGTCGAAGTCGCCTTCACGCCCAAGGAAGTGCGGGTGGCAAATGAGCTGTCCGAACGCATTGGCTATGTCGGGCAAGAGTCCGTCACCAAGTCGCTGACGATCCACGGGATGCTCGCCAATCGCTCAAAGTCGATGTCCGATCAGCGTCGCGCCCTGCTGCTGCCTCAAGAGCTGATGCAATTTCCGGATAGCGAGCTGCTGTTGCTGCGTGGCGGTATGCCGCCGATCCACGGCGACAAAATCCGGTACTTCGCCGATCAGCATTTCACCCGGCGCGTGCTTCCCGCGCCGACGGTGCCGCCGATCGCGCGCCGGGTCCGCGACGATGAGGATCTTCCGGACTGCGCCCTGCCCGACTTCGATCAACTGACCGATCCTGACGCGCTCACGTTCGCGATGGATTGCGTCGTCACGTCGGATTTTCCTGACATGCTGATCGATGTCGAGGCTGAGCGGCACGGGACTGAGGTTGTGGGTGTAATCGAGCAGGAGAGGTAAGATGGCTGAGCAAGCGAACGCGACTCCCTCTGGACCGGATATGGCGGCCAGGAAGCGCAACAACGTAGAATTGCCCTCGGACTTAGAATCGAGGTTCCTGCGCGTCGGAAACAAGCTCTACCGCTCCGCGCACGACAAGACGCCGGTAGCCACGATTTCCGCCGATCGCATCAAGGCCAAGGATGCAAACTCGCTGCCGGATCTAGTGCGGCTCGCGAAAGCGAATGGCTGGACCTCGCTCAAGATCAACGGCGACGAAGAGTTCAAGCGGGCCGCCTATCTGGCCGCGTCGGCACAAGGCATCCGGATCGATGGCTATAAACCCGACGAGAAAACCAAGGCCGCGGCCGATCGCGAGCAAGCGCGACAAGCTGCGGCCGCGCCGACGAAGGAGCAAGCGCCCCGCACGTCAAATCAGGCGCGCGACAACAAGGAACAGGCCGATCCGGCAAAGGATCTGGCCGAACGGTTCCGCCGCCAAACCGACGTGCAGAACGCAAAAGACCCTGATCTGAAGCGCGCGCAAAGCCACGTCGCCCATGCCGTTACGCTCGCCTCGGGCCGCTTCCCGAACGACACGACGAAGCAACGCGAGTTCGTGTCCGAACGGAAAGAGGAAATTGCCGGACGCCTACAGCGCGGCGAACAGGTCGCCGGCATCGAGGTGAAGCAGCAACAGGCGCAGCGCATCCGCGAAATTCAACAGGATCAGGTCTTGCAGAAAACCCCGACGCGGGGGCGGTGATCGACCAAGGGGCGATCGGCCCGATGCTGATAAGGCCCCTGACCAATGCCGCCGATCTTGCCGAGTGGGCCATGGGCGAAGGCTTCGCGGACCTTCGCCCCTCGGCGTGGCACCTGAGCGTTGCCCGCATCCACAAGCGCCCGCATCCGATCCAGTTGGACAGCTCGCCCGTCGCGCTCGATCCCGATCGCGGGCGGACGCTCGCGCGCCGGGGCGGCCTGGTCGCGCTAGAGTTCGGTTCGCACGTCCTGTCTGACCGGCACGAAACGCACCGTCTTGCCGGCGCGACGTGGGACTTCGCCATCTACCGCCCGCATGTGAGCTTCATGGTCGACGACGGCCGCGATCTGCGCAGCGCCCGCCCCTTCTCCGGACCACTAATGTTCGGTCCGGAAATATTCGACATAAGCTGGTAGGCGGCCTGCTACCGCCGTCGCGTCGGTCCTGGCCTCTGAGGCGTCGGGACATCGCGCGTGTGGCCCTCCTGCGGCCTCTCTGGCGGCGTGGGGGCCTGACGCTGCTGTGAGCGCTCCTGCGGCCTCTCTTGCCCGTCCTGACGCTCCTGCGCCGCCTTTACGCGGCGCGTCGCCTCTCTCAAGGCGCGGTCTGGAACAGTCTCGATCGTCGGCCGCTCTTTAAGGAACGCGCGCACGTCGCCGGCAAGGGCGTGATCGGCGCGGTTGTCGCTGCGGTCCAGCCACTCGGCCGCCGCCTCGTAGCGCTGGCGCGTGTCCTCCCAGCGCTCCTTAGCCTTCGACACGAATGCGGGCTGCTCGCCCTTCCCTAGCGCGATCATCATCGCTTCCCGGGCCTGCTTCATGTCGGCATCGGTTGGTTGGCGCGACGCGCCACTGAGGATCTTCGCGCGCATCTGTGTGAGCGCCATGCTGACGCCGGCCTTGCCCTGGCCGCGCGTGTAGCGCGGCGTGGCCTCAGCCTCGACGCCACGGCTGCGCAGCGCCTCGGCGAACGCCTCTCGGAACTTGAATAGATCCTCACGCCGTGGATCGAAGCGCTTGCGGTCCAGCCCCTCGGCTTGGACGGTCAGATGCACATGCGGGCGGTCCGTGTCGGTGTGAAGCGCCATAAGATAATCGTGATTGTCGCCAACCATGCGATCGGCCGCCTCGCGGACCGCCTGCTTGACGGCCTCCGGGTCCGTGCCCTTCGTCATCGAGAAAACCATAGAGACGGCCGAAACGCTGGTGCCCTTCCGCCATGAGGCGGAATCGCCCCATTCTTCGGCAATGCGCGCGATGTCGGCCTTGTTCGTGATTTCCTCGCCGTCCCGCGTCTCAATCACGATTTCGCCCTTGCGGCCGATATAGTCGAGGTGGGCCGCAACATGGGATGCGCCCTTCTTCCGGCCCGTCACTTTCACGACGACTTCAGGCGACTTGCGCACGACGCGCGCGAGAACCGCTCGAACGTCGATCGACCTGGGCGGCGCGCTGGCATGGTGCGGCGCAAATTGGCCGGTCCCGCTTACGATCTGCTTGGCATATTTCAGGTTGGGATCGCCAAACACCCGTGGCCGAAAAACCGGCTTGAGCGCCCCGAACAGCTCGTCCTCAAATGCCATTAGTCTGCCACCTGCCAGAACGACAAATCGTTGCGCAGCGCGTCGCCCAGCGCCGCCACCTGCTCGCCAATCTCTCCGCGCATGTCGACGATCCGGCCCAGCTCGCGTTCGATCTGTAGGCCGCTGTCGGCCATCATCGCAGCGTTGCCGGCCTTCATCGCCTGATTAAGATTGCGGCCGATCCGCTGCAACTGCATCCGGATCGGCGCAAGGGCATCGCGAAGCCCGTCGTCGACGTGGCCCTTCAAGCCGAGATGGCGGCGCACTAGCGCCTTGATCCATCCGGCGCGGTCGATGCCCCTCTTGGTGGCGCGCGCGTCCAGCACGGCCATTTCAGCGTCGGTGAGCGTGATCGAAATCCGGTTGCCTGCGGGCTCGGCTCGCGGGGCGACACGCGGCGCATCCGCGACGCGGCTCATGGCCTGGTCGAGCATGGATCGCAAAAGCGCGCTCCTGCCTCCCCTTCCCTCTGCGAGCGCATCGAAGGCGGCGAGCGTCGCGCGGTCAACGCGGACTGTCATCATCGCTTTGGCTTCAGTGGGGGGTGTCATCGGTTGCGTCATCCTCGCTTGCGAGGTGTAGTGTAATACAATAAACGCAGCAACCCCTATCCTGCCATCAAACACCCCCCACTACTTTCACGCCCTTTTCTGTGGCACGTGCCACAATCTCCGATGATGCTTGAAAGCGACGAAAGCGCGGAAACGGGGGATCGGCGAGCGCAGCGAGCCCCGCCTATCTGGCGTCGCTACTGATCGAAACGAACGGTCCGGGGCGCGTCTTCGTCCTCGAAGTGCAGCACCGCTTCAATGATCCGTGCGCGCTTGCCTTCAACGTCGATGAAGCGTCCTGCATCGGCCTGCGCGCCCCTTCTCGCCACCGGAGCGCGTGGCTCGGTCGAGTCATTCGCGGAAGGAAGAGATTGGGCTTTGCTCCCCTCCCCTTCGCCCGCCACCTTCGCGGGCTCCCGATCCGCTTCGGCCTTCCCGGTACGCGCTGGCTCCTGGCCCTTGCTTCCCACGTCTCGGGCAAACTGCTCGCACGCTTTGACGGTCAAACTGCCAACCGGGGCGCTCTCAAGGAAAGCCCGGGTTGCCACCTCGTCGCGCTGGGCGGCGGTCAACAGGGCTGCGGCACCACGCGCGGAAATATCGTCCAGTCTCGCGGTGATGAAGTCGGGAGCTGAGGCGAGCGACTGATAGCGGGCAAGCGTAGCTCGATCGCGGCCCGTGACGCGCGCCAGCTCGCTAACGGATCTTCCGGCCTTCACCTGGGCGGCGACGAACGCGATCATGTCGAGCGCGGAAAGCTGCTCGCGCTGGTCGTTCTCAATGAACTGATCGATCCGCACTTGAGCGGCGTCGGTCTGCTCGCTGACGATCGCGCGCACGGGGATTCCGAGGTGCTGGCACGCTCGCCACCTTCTCTCCCCGAAATGCACCATGTGGCGTCCATCGGCGTCCGCTGGCGCAACCGTGATCGGCTGTAGCTGGCCCCGCTCTTTGATCGTCGCGGCAAGGGCCTCGATCTCTTTCTTGTCGATCGCGCGCCTTACGTTGTCCGGATCGGGATAGACCTGGCTAGGATCGAGCGACAGGACACGGGCCTGCCCCGCTACCTCGTCCTTGGCGGCGAAAACGTCGAAATTGCCGAACTCCACGATTAAGCTCCTATCCGCTGCATGGCTTCTTCAAGGAAGGCGCGCATGGGTGGCAACGAGCTGCGAACGTCCTTGTCGTGTCGCCACACCGGGACGCCAGCTTGCACGGACTGGCTGTAGTGCGATCGATCGGGCAAATACGCTGTGAAGAGGTTGCGGCCGATCTTCGCTTTCAACTCGGCAAGCATGGCGAGCTGGTTGCGATCGTTGGCCTTGACGCGGTTCGCGATGAGGCCGGCGACTTTGATCGGCGTCGTGCGGCCCCGCTGGTTCACGGTCTGGATCGAATTTGAAAGTTGCTTCGTGGAGTCCGGACCGAACGGCCCCAGCTCCACGGGCACAATCAAGTCATCACACATCATCAGCGCGGCGAAATTGATCCAGCTCCACGCGGGCGGCGTGTCCATGACGCAATAATCGAACTGCGGCGCGAGCTTCGGAAAATTCGCCCTGAACGCGCTAAGCGCGCCGGAATAGTTGGCGTCGTACTCGCCCGCCATTTTGTTCGAATAGATCGCGAGACGGCCCGTTTCGGGAGGCTCGTAACCCGGCTCGAACAGCGGCTTGCAAGAGCCTAGCTGCTCGAACTCTCGCAAGGCGGACGTGGCGTTGCACTGGCGATCAAGGTCCATGACCAAGACCCGATGCCCTGCGTCGGCTAGGTGCCAAGCAAGGTGACAGGCGATAGTCGTCTTGCCCGCCCCGCCCTTCTCGATGTTGACGGCGATCGTCTTCATGGCCGGTGCCTCCACCAAGAGCGATGGGCGTACCACCACGTAGCGCTATCCTCGTCGCGGATGCGCGAGCCGCGATACGGCCCGCGCGCTCCGATCACGATCAGCGCGATAACCGCGATGACGATTAAACCTGCCTGCTCGATACCGCTCATGACCCTGCACCTCCTGGCCGGGATTTGGCTTCGACCATCTCGCGAAACTCCGCGATGGTCTGCCAATACGCGCTGTGGCCGCGCTCGTTGGTGAACTCCACAAACCAATCAAGCGTGTCCTTCGGTCCTTTGATGTAGACGCTGCCCTGCGGCACGGTCTGCCGGCGACGCCTTACCGGCCCCTCCCCCCGGTCGATGAAGCCAAGGGCCGCCCCGCGTTGCACCGCGGCTTCCTCGCGCCGGGGATCTGCGACAACCGGCTCGCGCGAAATGCCGCTTAGGTCGAGCGTGTCGTCAGCCGGCTTCGGTCCCGGCTTCCCCGCCTTGCCAAACCCGTAACCGCTCATCGCTTCGTCTCCTGCTGGACCGCCTCAACCACGGCCCGCGCCACCTCAAGGGCGTTGCGGCGAGCGGCGCTAAGGCCGGATGTCTCGCCGTCGTTCAACTCTTCAAGCGTGGCTGCGAAGTCGAAAATATCGCGGTACGCGGCACGCTCGACTAGCCCTGCTGGAAGTAGTGGCAGCTCGGCCGCCGCAATCGCACTGACGATCCGCTTCGCCGTCTTCGTCTCGATCGCGGCGTTGTCCCGACTGCGGACAAGACGAAAAGGAATGGTCCGGCCAAGCGCCTCCGCTTCCTCTTGGATCAACGCCACGGCATTTGCCGCAAGCTCGGCGTCGATCGGCGAAAGGTTGAACGGGATAAGGACCAGGTGCGAGCGCGCTAACGCGCGCGAGGTCATCCGCGATGCTGTTCCCTCAAGGTCGATGAGGACGAAATCGTGTGCCGGCGTAAGACGGTCGATCAAGCCGATAAGCTCCGACTCCTTCGGGCTCGCGATGATCTGGAACGGAAGCGCCTTGCCTTGCTCCCCTCGCTTCCTGCCCCAACCGGCGATGATCGCGTTCGGGTCTGCATCGATTACAGCGACGGACGCGCCGCTGCGCGCCAGCTCGCACGCCAGGACAAAGGCGAGCGTCGTCTTGCCCGCGCCGCCCTTCGGATTGGCTACAGAAATCGCGGGCATTCGACGGGCTCCCTTAGCACCGGCTGACAGCTCGGCAGGCATGGAAGCTAAAGGAAACCACCGTATATTGCAAGGGATATAGATATTGCGATCTAGTGGATATCCTCGGGCGATCCTTGTGCCCGATACGCGTCGGCAGGAAGAGGGAAGGGGCCGCCGTAGGCGGCCCCGCCCGTGTCAGCGATCGTCCTGCTCGCCGGCCTTCGCCAGCACCGCAAAGCCATCGGCGATCAGCTCGACGGTGTAGCGCTTGCCCTCGGCGTGGTCGTAGGAGTTCTGACGCACCCGTCCGGTGATATGAACCAAGTCGCCCTTCTCGGCCTTCGCGGCGCGCTCGATCAGGCGGCCGAACACTGTCACCTCGTTCCAGTTGGTGTCGGTCGTCCACTCGCCGTTCTCCTGCCGGTTGTAGTTGGCGGCGACGGAAACCTTCGTCACCTTGTCATGCTCGTTGATCTTGCCGACGCGGCCGATGATCCGAAATTCAGCGATGTTCTGCATTGTCCTGTCCTTCCGACTGCTCAGGCTAATTCCTGATGGGGATTTAGAGGGGAGCGATGCCACCGCGATCAAGTGAAAAAACGGAGGGTCCGCGAAGCGGAAACCGTAGGCGAAGCCGGTTATTTACTTGATCGTACAAGGTGGCGCTGCGACCATTCCCCGTCAAATAAGGAATTGCCGATCAGTCGAAGGCGCGGAAGCAAAGAGGTTGCTTAATGATTGTCGGCCGATCGCGAACGGAAACACGCGGTTTATTCAAGGTGTCGCCGGCGCCGATCGCGAGCGCGGGGCAGGGGAGCTGCACCAATCAGACCAACGGGTGATGTCGCGGCCTGAATCCGCGCTGTGGGTTGAAAGGATCTCGCGGGCATATCCGGCGCGCGTAGTTGATCCGCCCAGCTCGAGGAAAATCCGGAAGGGCAGGGGAGTGATCCTCCCGCTCGGCCTGGTGCAACAGTCCGGCGTCGATCGATCGTCATGCGGTCGGCCGAACCGCGCCCTTCTTCCCTTCAAATCGCTGTCAGCCGGCGCGAACGTCGACGATTGAGCGCTGCCAAATCCGCTTGCGCCCCTTGGGGAGCATTCGCGGCGGCGTAGCCGCCGCGTCTTCTTCTCCGCTTGGTGCTGTCGTTGCTGGTTATGTGCGACGGTTCTGCCAGCCCCAACGAATCAAAAGCGTCGGCCGAAGGCCGTCTATAGCTGGGGGATGCCGGGCGGGAGGTCACGCGAAGCGTGACCGGGCGAGCGAAGCGAGGAGCCGGCGGGGGCGAAGCCCCCAAGAGGCGGTGCTTCGTTTCTCGTCTCTGACCTCGGGCAGTGCAATCAAGGAGCCCGCTATGAAATCAAGGACGCCAAAAGTTATCCACAGGCGAGCCTCGCGCGCGTAGGGTGTTATTTATGGGTTATGTATCTGTGTTACGGCTGAGCTAGCGGCTCGTAAGTATTTGCTTTCCAAGGGAAAAAAGCCGATTTTTTTGCGGCTTTGTTCCTGATACCCCGAACGGTCGTTCCTGATACCCCGCATAGAGGTTCCTGATACCCCGAATCCCGGTCCCGTGTTCCTGATACCCCGAACAGGGCGGCGTTGTTCCTAAAACCCCGAATCTCGGGCTGCTGTTCCTGATACCCCGAACCTTGACAAATCGTTCCTGATACCCCGAAGATGCGTTTTATGGAAAGCGAAGCCCCCCCTCGGCCACCGGCCCTCATTCCAGAGCGCCACCCTCAACACGATCTCTTCATCTGCGACGTGGGCGACGCTGTTCTAAAGGACGTGATGCCGCAAATGGAGCATCCGTTCTACTCATTGTCGAAGAAGCCTGAGACTTCGGTAAGACGGTACGAGCATAACGGTAACTGGCTTGAGGTCACGCCTAGCGTGAAAGGGCTCGCCACCATCTATGACAAAGACATCCTGATTTACTGCATTTCGCAGATCATGGCGAAGCTGAAGCTCAATGAGCCAGTCTCGCAACGTGTCCGGATTAGCAGCCGCGAATTGCTCGTCTTCACGAACCGGGGAACGGCGGGGAAGGATTATAAGGCGCTGATAGAGGCGCTGGACCGGCTTGAGGGCACGCGGATTCGGACGAACATCGTCACCGGCAATGAGGAACAGATTGACGGCTTCGGCCTCATCGACGCCTCATCTATCCGCCGTTCGCACGGCCTGGATGGGCGGCTGATCTACTGCGAAATAAAGCTGTCCGATTGGGTGTTCAACGCGATCCGGCACAACGAAGTGCTGACCCTGCATCGTGACTATTTCCGGCTCCGGAAGCCCATAGAACGACGCATCTATGAATTAGCGCGGAAGCATTGCGGCCAGCAAGCGAGCTGGAAGGTGTCGCTGGGCGTCCTGTTCAAGAAATCCGGCTCGCAAGGGACCGATCGGCGCTTCCGGTTCGCGGTCAAGGAACTGGCCGCGAGCGATCATCTACCTGACTACATGGTTGAGTTCGACCATGAGACGGACATGGTGACTTTCACCAACCGCGGAACAATGAAGGCCGCGCTAGCGGCCCCCGCTGCTGAGCCCTGGACCGGCGCGCTCGATGGCGACATTTACGGCGATGCCCGGAACGTCGCGCCGGGGTGGGACGTGCACTATCTCGAACGGGAATGGCGCAACTGGCTTGGTGAGAACGAAATCGCACCAAAGCACGCCGAACGGCACTTCCTCAAATTCTGCCAAAGCTGGTTTGAAAAGCGCGGTCGGCCGAGCTGATCGCGGCGCGAGGCTGCCGCGTCGGCTTTTCGCAAATGTCGTAAGTTTCGCGACACGGGGGCGGGAGACCGATTTTCCAGCGTTGGCGCTGTCGCATAAGTCTGTTGCAAAGAGTCGGCGTTTCGATGCACATTCGCGACATGCTTGTTGGCTATGCGCGCGTCTCGACTGACGATCAGGATCTACGGCTGCAACGTGCCGCGTTGAAGGACGCGGGCTGTCGCCGAACCTTTGAAGAGAAGGTGTCGGGCGCGAAGCGCAACCGGCCCGAGCTGGCCCGCATGATGGACCAGCTTCGCGATGATGACGTGGTGGTCGTGACGCGGCTCGATCGGCTCGCTCGATCGACAAAGGATCTTCTCGACATAGCGGAGAAGCTGAACGAGGTCGGCGCGGGGCTCCGCTCTCTAGCGGAGCCTTGGGCCGATACCACTTCGCCCGCTGGCCGTATGGTGCTGACGGTGTTCGCCGGCATTGCCGAATTTGAGCGCGAGCTGATCCACCAACG
>NZ_BARE01000050.1 GCF_000367345.1 Sphingobium xenophagum NBRC 107872 | reverse complement strand
ATCCGCTCGGCCTGTTCATCAACGCCATCAACTGGTCAAAGGAGCTTAGCCAATGATCCGCCCGACGCGCGCCCTGCGCACATCCATTATGCTCTCAGCGGTAACGCTGATCTGCATCCCTGCCCAAGCCATGGCGCGCGAACAGCGCGCTCAGCCGCATGCAATTCCTGCTGCATCGGCGCAGATCGTTGAGCCTGCCGACCCGCGCACCCGTGTTGGTAGGGCCAACGCCGCTGCGCGCGTGGAACCGGAGCGCACCAGCTATTTCAATGCCATCCAGCAATATGCCTACACCGATGGAGCCCTGTTCCAGATTTATACTGCACCGGGGCAGATCACCGACATCATGCTGCAGGAAGGCGAGGAACTGGTCGGACCAGGGCCGGTCGCATCGGGCGATACGGTCCGCTGGATCATCGGCGACACGGTAAGTGGGAGCGGATCCTCGCGCCGCGTTCACATCCTCGTCAAGCCGACACGGGCCGACATTCGCACCAACCTCATTATCAATACTAATCGGCGCACCTATCATCTCGAACTCAGTGCGACGAACTCGACCTATATGGCCGCAGTCTCCTGGACATATCCGCAGGACGCCTTGATCGCCTTGCGAACGGCTGAGGCCGAGCGCGAACGCACGGCTCCGGTGGCGGCGGGTATCGACTTTTCTGCTTTGAATTTTCGCTACCGCATCGCGGGCGATCGCCCCGAATGGCGGCCAGTGCGTGTATTCGATGACGGCCGGCAGGTGTTCATCGAGTTTCCGGGCGACATTGCGAGCGGCGATATGCCGCCGCTGTTCGTGATCGGCGCGGATCAGGCAGCTGAGCTGGTGAACTACCGCGTGCAGGGCCGCTACATGGTTGTCGACCGGCTGTTTGAGCGTGCCGAACTGCGGCTTGGCGCAGGCAACAGCGCCAAGCAGGTTCGCATTGAGCGTGAACGCGCACGCCGCCGGAGCCGCTCATGAACGCGCGATCGCAAGATGATGGCGTGCCACCGGTCTCCAACCGGATTGTTGAGGCTGACGTCGAGACCGACATTGAAACTGACGTTGAGGTCAATGCCGAAGGCGATGAGCCTTACGACGAGCGCCCGGTTGCACCGGCCAACCCCGACGGGTTTCGCCTTGGCGGGGAACCGCCGCGCGTCATGCGCTTGTCGCGCAAGGCACTGGCAATCCTTGGCGTCATCGCCAGCGTCGGGATTGGCGGTTCGTTGATCTACGCACTTCAGCCCAAGAACCACGCGCCAGCCGAGAATCTCTACGACACGAACAGCCGCAACCGCGCGGACTCGGTCAACGGTGCGCCTGCCAACTACGGCGACGTGCCCAAGTTGGGGCCTGCACTTCCCGGTGATCTCGGCGGCCCGATCGTTGCCGCGCAGCAGCGCGGGCAAAATGTCCCGATCCCGCCCATTGGCACCGCTCCTAGTGCCGGTCCGCCTGACCCGCGGATTGCCGCTGCCGAACAAGCGCATGAACGCGCGGCGCAGGAACGTGACAGCGCCCGGACCAGTCGCCTGTTTCTTGCCGGAGAGACCGGAACGACCGACAATCGATCGGCAACCGCAGTAGGGCCAGCGCCATCAGTTTCGATACTTGGTGCCGATCCAGCTCAACCGTCGGCACCAACAGCCACATCAAGCCGCCGCGCATTTCTCGGACAGCGCGGTAACCGCAGCACGGAAAGCCCTGAGCGCATCATGCGACTTGCATCGCCTAACGTTGTGCAGGCCGGAAGCGTGATACCGGCAGCGCTCATAACCGGCATCCGGTCCGACCTTCCAGGTCAAATAACAGCGCAGGTTACGCAGAACGTCTATGACAGCCCCACCGGCCGGATCCTTCTGATCCCCCAAGGCTCAAGGCTGATCGGTGAATATGACAGCGACGTAGCCGCCGGACAGAACCGCGTGCTGCTGGCGTGGGACCGCCTCATCCTTCCCGGAGGTCAATCGATCCTGCTTGATCGCCTGCCCGGCGCTGATGCTGCCGGTATGGCCGGCCTTGAAGACCAGACCAACTATCATTGGGGCAACATGCTCAAGGCCGCGCTCATTTCGACATTGCTGGGGGCTGGTACAGAGCTCATCTCGAACGGTGATAGCGATCTCATTCGGGCGCTGCGTTTCGGCACGCAGGACACCATAAGCCAGACTGGCAGGCAGGTCGTGCAGCGGCAATTGAACGTGCCGCCGACACTGACCGTGCGCCCCGGATTTTCGCTGCGCATCATCGTGACTCGCGATCTGGTGCTCGAACCGGTGCCTGCAGGAGGAATGCGATGACCCGTCTCAAACTGGCTGATCTCGCCGACGAAAAACCGGTGCGGCTGACCTTGGAGCTCTCTGCACGGCTTCACCGCGATCTGGTGGCCTATGCGCTCGCCGTAAACGGCGGGGATGCCAAAGGTGCGCCGACCGCCGAGCGGCTCATTCCGCCCATGCTTGAGCGGTTTATCGCAACTGACCGGGCTTTTGCCAAAGCGCGCAAGACACCTCAGGCGGGGTAGCGCTCGTTGATCAGGGTAAAGAACCGTTGCAGCGCCGGATTGTCATTGTCTTCGCGCCAGTAAACCGAAAATTCGAGGCGCGTCGTGCCGTTCTGATCGTGGATATCGCGGAAATGGAGATCCGGCCATGTCACGCCCTGCGAGGCTTCGGTTGCGATCGATATGAAACGACCGACCGACACAATGCTCAGCACGCTCTCTAGGCTGGTATTCTGTACGATGATGTTCGGCCGCCCGCCCTGTCCGGTCAGCCGCGCAGCAAGCAGATTGGCAAGAGTTGGACCAATGCCGCCGCCCGGCACCACGAACACTTCGCGGCGCAGATCACTCCAGTAGATCCGCTCGCTTTCGAGAAGCCGGTGGCCCGACTGCAAGGCGACCATCAGCCTGTCAGACCAGACTGAGCGCGCCAAAATGCCGCTCTCGTCCATCCCGGCCGGTGCCACCGCGACATCTATGGTCCGCGATTGCAAGGCATTCAGCAGCTTTTCGGGAGCGGCTTCCTCGCCATCGAACTGGACGTCAGGAAATCGGGTCAGATACTCGGAGAAGGTCTGCTTCAGATTGCCTGCCATCAGTGACGAGCTGTAACCGACGGCAAGTCGTCCCTGCTCGCCATAGCTGACCGCACGCGCGGTGGTTTGCAGATTGTCGATGTCAGTGATGATGCGCCGCGCGGACTCAAGAAAGACCTGGCCCATCTCGGTCGGCTCAGCTCCCCGCGTCGAACGCGTAAACAACTTGATGCCGAGTTTGTCCTCAAGTTGCGTAACCCGCAGGCTCAGCGTTGCCTGCTTCATGTTGAGCGCCGTGGCAGCACGGGAAAAGCTGCGGGTATCAGCGGTCAGAACGGCATATCGGAGTTGCCGGACCTCGATCGTCATGCTGCTAATGCTCCCCCATTCTCTTTCTTGCCGGCATTGAGGCGCAATCAGACTGAAATCGCAATATAAATTCGCGATGATGGAATGAGGTCAGAGATCGATCCGTAAATTTACTTGCCCAGTCAGGCGGATGCCGGAATTTAACTTCAAATCTGTTTGATCTATTTTGGAGACAAATTTTAACGGCGGCGTGGTAAGGATTCAACATGTCGAATGAACCCCGTGCTCCACGTCTTGCTGTCCTCATCGACGCTGACAATGCCTCCTCCCGTATCGCTACCCGTCTGTTCGAAGAGATCGCCAAGATCGGTGAAGCCAGTGTGCGCCGGATTTATGGCGACTTCTCCGGAACCCGCCTCAAATCCTGGGCAGAGGTGCTTTCAACCCACGCAATCCGGGCGCAGCAGAATTTCGCCTACACCACCGGCAAGAATGCGTCTGACATTGCGCTCGTGATCGACGCCATGGACCTGTTGCATACCGGGCGCTTCGACGCCTTCTGTCTGGTATCGTCTGACAGTGATTTCACCGGGCTTGCGGCCCGCATCCGCGAGCAAGGCATCGATGTCTATGGCTTCGGCGAGCAGAAAACCCCCGAGAGCTTCCGCCAGGCTTGCCGACGCTTCATCTACACGGAGAATCTTCTGCCGGAGGCTCCAACCTCGGAAGAGCCCGAACGCGCCGACCTGCGTCCCGCGGCAGCCAAACAAGCCCCAAGCGCGGCCGCCCCGCTCATTCGCAAGGCCATTGCGCAGCTGGACGATGACGGTGGCTGGGTTCCTTTGGGCCGAGTGGGTCAGCGTCTCGCCGAACTTGCCTCGGATTTCGATCCGCGCACCTATGGTCAGGCCAAGCTCAGCGATCTCGTCGACAAGGCGGGTGCCTTCGAATCTCGAAGGACGGAGTCAGGGCATGTCCAAATCCGGCTGAAAACCGATGGAAAGACGATCAAAAAATGAACGTTGGCCCAGCCCAATCGAGGCGCATCAGCAGCCTTTCGGCACAGACCTTCGATACTCATCCAACTGAATTCTTCAGTCGGCCACCCAAATCTCGCTGCGGTGCCAAGCCAGACGGCTTCTTTGTTCATCCACCAACTGCAACGGCGGCGCTTTTTCCAGCGCCAGTGCAAGACGCGCTGATTTGCCAAGGCTGGGCGAGGCAATAGCATTGCCCAAGTCGTCGAAAGTCACCAGGCCGCTGTCGAATGCGGCGTCCCACAATGACGACAGCAGCAAACCATTGTGGACATTGAGCCTTTCCTGATCGCTCTCACAATCGGCCCAAGGGATGATATGTGAGGCGCGAAGCAGTTGCGGCTCCACTGCGCCGGTGAAAGGACAGGTTCTGTTCCAGTAATCCATGACCGCTGCCCGGAATCGATCCTGACCGATCCGGACTTTCTGCGCGCGTTCGGCCTCGGTGTCGCCCAAGTGAGCGGTTTCCCGAATGAAGTCTTCAAAGGGCAATGTCGGCAGGCTCAGTGAAAGGCGGTAGACCGAACTGACACCGGCGAAGAGGGCTTCTCTGGTCATGAAGGCAAAGGCCGCCGCATGCCCCTTCGCACATGGTCCGGCAGACTCTGCTTTGAGTTCCCTGGCTGCGCCTGGATGAGCGACTGACAAGAAAAATGGCCCATGCAAGCCTGACGCTGTTGCAGCGACAGCGATCTCCCCCGGCGCTGATGCAGACGAATAAAACAGCCAGCCAGCTGCCTGGCCTTGGGCAATGCGATACCCCTGACCGTTGGCGGCATCCCGGAGCTCAGATTCAAGCGCAAACGGGTAATCAAAAAGGCGCTGACTGGTTTCGATCATTCTATGGTCATGCCTTTAAAGTTTACCCACGTCCTTGATGACCTTGATTGCTTCATCAACAAACGGTGCCAAAGGCGCAAAGTTGAGACCTTTCTGAATCTTCACGAGGCCTGACGGACTCCACAGCGTTACACCATCATCCTCCCAACCTGCGATGTCCTGCTTGATTTTCGATTTGCTATGCAACTTCGATTTGCCATCTTGAAGAACATTGAATCCGATCTGCACGCCAGACTCGTTGTCGGCATAGACCAGAAGCTCGCTTCTAAGTTTGCCAAGCCCATAGGATCGGAGCGCATACCACTGACCCCAGATCGTCTGCGGATCGAGAAGGCCATCATCAACCTGCTCATGAGGAGCTTTCGCTGTCCATGGTGCTGGCAACGGTTTCCATACTGCATGCCAAATTTCATGCACTAGGATTGCTAGGTCTGCCTGAATTTGACGCGCAGCTCGCAATGCACGAAAATAGTCTGGGACTTCGTTCCACTCAACGTCATCTGGAATGGACGGGCGCTTCTTAGCCAAGAGCAGATCAACCGCAGCCTCTGTTTTGCTATCGTTGAAATAGGACAGAAGCCCCGATGGAATCTGAACCATATGCTGCGCCGCCCCTTTAATATGCTTTGTACCAAACGGACCGCCGAAAGCGCCTGTATTCAACGCAATCGTGCGATCCATCAATTTCATGCTCGAGCCTGGTCAGAAACGACCACCAGCTTACAGGTTGCCAATAGGGCCGCGGCTTGAGTAACTTGGCGTCAATCCGGCTGATGAGCGGGGCGACGACCAGAAAGGCAGACCGAGAGGAATCCCAGGCCGGCCCAGACTGGTCGAGCACATGCTGCTCTGCTTTTTCAAGCTGGCCTGGCGTTAGCCGATGACCGAATTTTGCTTCAATCGCCACGCCGAAATTAGTGCTTCCGTCAGACAACTCCACAAGGATATCGATGCGGTTCTCCTCGGCTTCAGCACGAACTTTGAGCGGCTTCCATTCGCTCTTGATCGGAATGCTACGTGGGGAGCAGGCAAGCGCAGCCTTCGCAAATGAAAGGCAGCGTGCACGCTGCCTTTCCAGCGAACAGTCGGTCAAAAAATAGACAAAGCCCTTGGTTATCTGAGGTTCAAGCGGATCAATCCACTGATGCGGAGCTTCGTTGAAGCAATGCGTTTCGGTTTCCAGTCCAAAAAGCGCATCCAGACTGCGGGCATCCTCGCGCCATGGATGGGCCCTAACCTTTGGCAGTCCCAAGCGGATGACCTCGAGGGCTTTGATGCGGCTTAACTGCACTACCTCAAAACAGCGCGGATCGATAGGTTCCGGTCGCACGGGGCATAGATCGCGCCAATCTCCAAAGCCCTCGCCTGTCTGGACAAGCGGCAACTTCGCTTTTCCGACCGTACCTTCGCGAATCGTCTTCATCACCCCACGCTCTCCGATCACGGCAGCCTCTTTCAACCTTTGTCCCCAAGATAACTGCGAACACGTGCTACGGCGCGCGTTATGCGATCGAGGTCCACCTGCTCGATGTCTGCTTTAGCTCCATCAAAATAGGAGCGAAGATAAATCGGTGATCCAGTGATTATTCCCTCGCGTTCGGCAAGCCACCAAGCCACTAGTTCAGCCTCAATTTCCTTAGTGGCGAGTGGAATATCTCTTCGATCCGGCCAACCATATTCTTCAGCTTTGAGATTATTTTCAATAAATGGCCCGAGGTGCCCGCAAAACAGGTGCCCGAGTTCATGGAGCAGTGTTGTAAACTGTTCTGCCGGTGAGAACTTACCATTGATCGAAACCTCCCAGACCGGCGTGGAATCAACTCGTTTTACCAGGGGTGCATCTTCACACCCTCCCGTGATCCAGCCCGCCAGATTGCGTCCGAAATCGACAGTGCGCGTCCGCACCACGAGGTGTCGGGAAGTGGGTTTGGCCAACGCATCGATCAATCGTGACAGTCGAGATGAATCGAACTGTCCGGTCGCCGCAAATGCATCGGTTTCCGGATCGCGAGGCGGTTGGGGAGCGGTGTCCAGTTCTTCATAAACCTGGGTGATCGGTCCAAGCGGCTGCAGAATGAGAATCGGAATTGCGCCCGGTCTCACGCTGCGTCCCATAGTCCGCCAGCGCTGCTTGCTAGCAACCATGCCCGCACCCGGTCTTTGAGCATAGATCATGTAAATGTTGTAGGGGCCATAAGCCTTCATCCGAGAAGCAAAGCGGGTGAAGTGCATGATGGCTTGAGGTGTTGGGGCTGAAAGGGCGCGCCCCATCAAATCACGTAGTTCCGCTTCGCTAGGGTTAGGATTCTGCGGCAAAACGTCAGTCGTACCGACGGGAATCCGTGTTTCACCCCACTCGTCGATAGTGACCAACGCATCGATGATGTCATCTTCGCTATCGCAGTTTGTCACATCGATACCGTTATCGAGGCAGGCGTATCTTGCTCCTTCATACCAAGAGCGCAAATATCGAAAAAGCTCTACTGGAGGCTTGCCTACATCTCGCCCGATGGCTTGCGCGACTTCGACGAAACGCTGCGTTCCACCTTCGAGATAACCGCAAGCGAGAGTGATCCCCGCCCCATAGAGTTCAGCGTCGAAATTCCTATCCTTCATAGGAGGCCTTCCGTGCGTGGGGGGTTGCTGCCAGCGGTCAACGCGGCAAAAAGGAGGGTGGGATTTGGGTGGGCACGGAAGATATTGCTGAGAGAGCGGGACAAGCGCTTTTCATCGCCGATCATTCTTAGAGATCCCGCTCAAAGAGGCGCATTTCTGCAGGAGCGCTACTCAGTTCGAGAATTTGCCAAGGACTGCCCCTTAGTCTCTCCGGCGGGGCCGTTGTCGTTGTGACAATATACTGGAATTGAGGCGTGTCCGTCCGCCCCTCTAACCAGTGCGCCAATTCGAAAAGACGGTGATAGAGGACAAGCCCCAGGTCTGCCTCTCGGGGGCTGTCGTGCAGCCAAAAGCCCGGTAGTTCCGTCTTGCCTTCCATTGTTAGCAGCAAGGTGGCGAGGTCAAATGCGACCACCTTCAGGGAATCGACCGCTGCCGTGGTCAGGTCGCCATGAAGACCGATCATCGGCTGAATGCCGCTTTCGGTCAGCAAGACCCTTCCTTCCGCTCCGTTGGGCACGAGGAACTGGATTGTCATGTGAAACAAATCGGAGAGGCGTTGGACGATCGTTTGTGCAGAGTTGCGAACTTCAGTTGCCTTGCGCCGCTCGGCGTCCTCGGCTGCCAGCTCTCGCTGCATATCTGCTTCATGTCTGCGGATCTCGGTGAGATACTCAGGGTAGCGTGAAGTCAGTGTGACATAGCCCGTTGCGGAGGCGAGTGCATCGGCCGAGGCTTTGGCATCGCGCTCAAGCGCTGCCAAGGCAGACTTGGCCCCATCAAGCTGCTGCCGCAGGAGCGCAGCGTTTGCCCTTGCAGAATTTTGCTCGGCAAGCATGCCAGTTCGGCGTTTCTCCATGTCCGTCTTGTCTTTGACGCTGGCGGCGAGCGCTGCAGTTAATTGATCGATGATTGCCTGCGCTTCTGGTGGAACTGGCCGTAGGCAAGTCGGGCAGATCGGATCGGTCGCATCCTGAGCCTTGAGCGTCTGGCGCGGGATTTGGCTTTCGAGAAGGCGAAGATTGCCCTCTACCTCTGGCAAGGCACCATCGATTTCGGACAGTCGCTTTTCGATCTTGCGAAGCTCGCCATCCTCCGTCTCGACCAGTTCGCGCGCTTCCGTCAGCTTCTTCTCAATCTGTGGGTCTGCGCGCAGCTTTTCGGCGCTCGCCGCGGCCTTGGCCTTGCTTGACCAGAATTCAGGTGCAGCATCGTCACCGCCGTCGTCGCCAAACATCTCCTTTAAATTCCTGGCTACGTCATCGCGCAGCCATTCGACACGCTGCTTGCGTTGGGTGGCTTCGTCGGCCCGTCTTTTATGCCCCTGCGCACGCTGGGTTGCATCGATTTCGTCTTGTTGCAGGGCCTTGATCAGCAACCTGACCACTTTCAGCCGATCCGGCTTCGACATATTGCGCGATGGAGAGCGCGATTGCGTTTCGGGTGCCCGCCACTCGAGGATATCGATGAGCCGGCATTCCTGATCGCGGGTCATCCATGCAAGCGCAGCTTCCCACGCCTGATCGAGGCTGCTCGTACTCGGCATATGCAAAGCGGCGGTTGGCATGATCGCATTGGCAATGGCCTGCCGTAGCGGGGTCATCGTCGGGTTAGGTATCTCGCCCTGAAGTAGCGTATCCAACGATCCGCCCTTGACCGCGCAGTGGCTACCCAGACTCGTCCCAGCTCCAATTGGGCGGATGACGTTCCAGAGTTCTCCGTCGAGCATGACTTCAGCGCCTACATGGGCATCAGGCATGGCGTTGGCGATGCGCTGCCGCTGTGCGTCAGTGCCAAAGCTCTCTTCACCCAGGCAGTAGCGGATTAGGCGGCAGAAGCTGGTCTTTCCGCCGCCATGGCCCATCGGGCTGCCCGCCGCATCACCATCGGGTGACCAGACGATATTGAGGCCGGTGCGGAGCGCAATATCGCGAAGAGGCGACTTATCGCGCTTCTCCCAAATCACCAGCCGCCGCACCCACAGGCGCGGGCCATTGCCGTTCAACGGCACAAAGCCATCAAGCGAGACGGCGAACAGGTCAGGCTGCGGCGGATTGGGCAACGAAGCTTTGCTCCCCTTGGCTGAGTGCGGTGGTCACGGCCGGCGAACTTAGATCGATCGAGCGTAACGTATGCCACACGAAGTCGGCGCGGCCCTCCGCCCATGGCGGCAGCACCATGTCGTAAATCGCAGCACCGCGATCAACCAAGTCGGCACCTGCATCATAGCGCCACGCATTGCGTGCAGCGAGCATGGCTTGTGCAGTTCCGAAATGGGCAAGTTGCCTAGCCGACAATGTCGGCACGGATTGTGAAACCGGTAGCGACGCTGCATCGCCGACGAGCCGCTGCCACTCTGCTTGTGCTGTCGTGTTCACATGCGCCATCAGCAAATGCGGCTGTGCGGCGTACAGGAAGGCCGCGCGCACTTCACGTGAAGATCGCGGCTGACGCATCCGTTTCAGGATCGCGGCGAGCAGCAAGCGGACGTCAGCTTCTTCGGATATAGTCCCACGCCATTGCCCGTCCGCAAGCGCAGCTGTTTCGGGTGCAGAAGCGGTGAGCGCGTCATAGGCGGCGAGGACGAGGCGCCTTGTTCGGTATTCGCCGTGTTTGGCGATTTCGTTCTTCTGGAGGACGCGGAAGGTTTCGCTGGGGTAGTCTGCGCCCATCACATCCTTGGGGTCGAGCACATAACGCAGCTCGTCGCGGGTCAGGCCGTATGCGAGCGCATACCAGGCATCGAGTTCGGCGCGCAGATGGGCTCGGCGGTCTTCGTCCCACGCGAAGGGCGGACCTTCATAGCCCAGATCGCGGGCGAAGGGTGCCATGGAGTGGCTGGTATAGGTCAGCTCCAGCACGCGCGGGATGATGAAGGCGAGGTCGGCTTTGGAGTAGGCGCTGGGTGGAAGGATGGGAAATTGGAACAGATATCCGAAAGTCAAATTGATCCCTGCGACTTTCAAACGTGCAACGAAATCAAGAACCAAACTGTTGAAATTCGCATAGAGCGCTGCTGGAAGTTGAGCGTCAGTGTCAGATGGTAATGCAATCGGCATGGAGTGACCAACTGCTGTGCGAGGGAAAAGCGAAAAAATAACGGTTCTGAGGTCATGGGAACGACAGACATTTCGCCACCCCATCAGCCAATTTGAAGCGGATGATTTTGCCTTAAGTCGGACTTCTAATTCACCAAGAGGGACCCAGTATCGGGGAGACAATTCAAAGGATATATCCTGTTTTTCTACGACGGTGACATCCCGACTATCTATCGTGCCATAGGTTGCCCAACGGTGATCAAACTGATGAATCAGCTTCGCCTCGTAGAGTGGAACCATGCGGGTGCTCTCTAAAACCCAGTCAATTCCATGTCGTACTCCGCCCTCTGACTCCAGTTGAGCGGCAGTTCGAAATAGATGGCTGTCGCTGGACATATGAAACATGGCAGTGAAAGACATGCCCCACTGATTGCCAGTCGCACCTGCAGACTCGTCAATCAGCACTGGTACTCGGCTATATATTTCTGCCGTTAACTCAGCGTCGCGCTGGCTGCGAAAGATAGGCGCCGTCCGTGAGTTAGGATTGATTTGAGATATCTGAGAGGGGGACAAAGTGAAGCAACGACGATCATCCTCGATTTCACTCACGTTGCGTAGGAAAAAAGCAAATTCAGCGGCCTTTGTCGATCCGCCCACTGTCAAGAGCGAAAATCTGAAGGAGTGGTGGACGCTGGGAAATATGAATTCTTCATTTTCGAAAGAAATAAGCCGCGCTAGCCTTTGATTTGAAACTAAATTTCCAAAAAACGGTGCGGTAGTAGAATCGGTTGCGATGCCGGTTGGAACGATCATGCCGGCCTTTCCAGCTTTATGGACAAGGTTCAAGAAATGCTCTGCGAACAACGCATAGGTGTTCACATCACCGCGCCCAGTCCATGGATACCGCCGTGCCATCGACACTTTAGCCAATCCAATCTTGGTAGGGTCTTCATCCTTGGGCGAAGAAAAGAAAATCGACGACGCTTCAGCAACCCGCTTGGCCATTTCAAATTCAAAATGAAGGGTTCGTGCTGGGCTACCCTCCTCGGCATTTGCCAAAGTCTTGATCAATTCATCACGATCGGCCTTGTTGGCGGCTTTGGCTATGTCTGGATCGCGACTGGCAAAAAACTCCTGTTCTTGCAGCTTGATGCGTTCCCACGGCGGATTTCCCAGCACCACATCAAACCCACCGTTGCCGATCATGACTTCCGGAAAGGCTAACGGCCAATGGAAGACACGAGCAAATCCCGCCGCATCGACAACAGCGGCCTCTAATGGTCCGTAAATTTGCCCACCGTCCAGCCGAGTGCGCAGATGCGAGGTTGTCGGCACCGTCACGCTGTTGGCATTGGCAGGAACGCCGCCCTTTTTGGGTAGCAGAAAGGCGGCGATATAAAGATCGCAGGCAACCTTGGTGGCATAACGCTTGGGGTCTGCCTCCCACGCGGCGAAGCTGCGTCGCTTTTCCGCGATTTGGGTCACGCTGTCTTCGGGCAGATGGCGCAGATCGTCCATCGTTGCGGCCAGCTTGGCCGGGGGCAGCGTGCCGCCGCCGCCAATGAAATCGAGCGTGCCCTGGCCCTTCTTCTCATCCTTGTTGCGCTTGGAGAAGTATTTCGCGGTGTCCTTGTCGTCGCCAGTCAGCGGTTTGTAGGCATCATCGGGAATGCCCTCATCCAGCGCCTTCAGATCGAACACACCCAGCAGGCTGTCCCCGCATTGGATATTGGCATCAAGGAAGCCGAGCGGCTTGCCCGGTTCCACCGATTCAATCCACAGCGCCACCTTGGCCAGCTCGATCGCCATCGGGTTGCGGTCCACCCCGTGGATGCAATTGCGCACCACATCGCGCATCGCCGCGTTGTAATCGGGCGCATCGGGATTGCGCAGCTGCGCCACCCGCGTCGCCATCCGCCGGGCCGCGCCCAGAAGGAAGTGGCCCGATCCACAGGCGGGATCGATGACGTTGAGTTCGAGGATGGCATCGGCACCGCCCTCTGCCTCGGCCCGCTCCAGCACGGGATCGAGCGCAGAGTCCAGCAGGCACTGCACCAGACTGTCCGGAGTGTAATAGCTGCCTGAAACCTTGCGCGCATTGCCGCGCGCCTCCGCGCCGCCTGCGAAGCTGAAGGTTCGCCCTTCATCCTCGCGCACCGGCACGAGTTCGAGAAGCCCTTCATAGACGCTGCCCAGTTCCTCGGTCGCCATATCGCGCCAGTTGATCCGCACGCGGCGGCCGTCCTCGATCAGCCAGCCCAGCTTAAACGCAGCCGCCAACAGCGCGCGGTTGGGGATTTGCGCGGCATCGAGATCGGGTGTGAGCGCACGGTCGAACAGGCCGCCCAGTGCCGGAAGGCCCAGCAGCTTCTCACCACGTTCCAGCGCGCGGAATGTCACCTTCACGCCCTCCCAGGCATCGTGATGATGATCATGCGCATTGCGGCGCGTTGACCTGTCCCGTGCCCAAGCGAACCCATAGTTGTTGCTGTAAAGGTCGCGCACCGCCTTGGTCGTAGCGGGTGGGTGGAGCAGATCGCGATCCTCGGCCACGCCAAGGAAGATCAGACGATAGACCACGCGCAGCATCTGTTCGAACAGGTGCGGCATGGTCAGCTGGTTGCTATCGAGCCGTTCCCGGATCGCGGGGTTGGCATCCAGGATGCCTTGACCCAGCGCCATCAGCGCTTCCTCGACATTGACGCGCAACCGCTCACGCGCGGACGTGCCCGCCCGCATGCCAGCCTCGCGCCAACGTTCCAGTGCGCAATCGCTGGCGGCGGCCCCTTCAGCACCGAAGCGGCTCGCGTGGATCAGCAGCCACAGAGCCGCAAAATCGGCGAACATCTCGTCGCGGAAGATCGCGCCAAGGTCTGCCTCGATCCATGCAGGCCGGGTCAGGCTGGCATTATCCCGCATCAGCCGCACGCGGTCGCCTGCAAAGACCAGGCCCCAATAGAAGTCCGGATTGGCATTGAGCCAGTCCTGCAACAGTACGGTGGGGGAACGGCGCGCGATACGACCGTCGGCGCCATCGCCGAACTCGGGCAAAGCGCGGGCGAACCCGTCGCCAGCCTTCCCCTTGTCTGCCGGAGCGGGAGGCGCGACCACGACGGGCACACGCCCACCCTTGGCTTCCCATGCAATGGTGAAGCGCCGGTCCTCACGCATGTGATGGTTCGGCCCCGTCAGTTCAAAGCCGAATGCCTGTTCAAACAGATTGCGGGCAAACTCTGCCGTCTGCTGCATCGTCGGCTGTTCAAGCCTTGCGTACCCTTGCCAGTGCGCCTGAGCGATGCGGAAATAGCGCGTGATCTCGTCGCGCAGACCCGTGCCCTTGGGGCAGCCATAATCCGCCGCTGTCTTTTGATCGGGCGCGGCGGAAGCGATAGCCTGAACCTGATCGGGCGCGATCAGCCCGCCTTCGATCGTGAGCGCGGCAAAGCCGGTGTCGCTTGAGCGTTTGGTGTGCCGGGACATCAGTTCACCTCCGGCAGCAGGACATAGAGACCGATGATATCCGCCGGGAGGACCGGGGTAACCTTGACGGTAGCACCGCCACCTGCCGCTTCGGTCAGACGGAGATGATCGTGAGACAGGGCTTCACCCCTTTGATGCGCGAAGGCCTCGATGGCCGGGCGATAAGCGGAGAGACGCTCATGCGCGGCCTCGATCTGCCTAATTCGGGCGCTTTCATCCATGTTGCTTGATGCCTCGGCCTCAAGCAGCGACAGCGCGCCTTCGGCATTAAGCGCGACGTCCTGACCGAGGCCAGAGAAGGCAAGCCCTGTAGCCTCTTCCGCCAGCAGCAGCCGGTTCAGACGTCCGCTCGTCACCAGCTTGTAGCGCAGCCGCAGGACGAGCAGCGACGTCATCTGGGTGACCGCCCGGGTCCGCCAGACGCCGGCGCGGCCAAGGGCCTTGCCGTCTGCGCCCGCAGGATCGAGTGCGCCTTCGGCCAGTGTTTCGGCCAGCACCGCGACGATGGGATGCACCCGCCCGACATAAGTGACGCCGGGAAGGGGATCATCCTCAAAGCTGATCCGCCTTGTCCCTTTAAGCCCGCGCTGCTGAAGCCGTTCGCGCATCATGTCAGGCAGGAAATCGGTGTGTAGAAGGGAGTGGCCTTTTGAAGCCTCAAGCGGGGCCTGCAAGCGCTTCAGAGCGCGCTCTGTGAAACGGGAGACTTCTTGCGGGCCTCCGTTGAGCGCCCGCATCTTGCGCCATTCGGGCAGCACTTCATCTGGCTTCAGCGCGCCTTGTGCATAGCGTGCGCGGCTGGCTTTGGCACCTTCCGCCGTATCACGCCACTGGCGTTCGAACAGCTCGGCACCCGGGCCGAAATCAAAAGCCATCTGGCTGCGCGCGCTACCGCCGCGATGAAGCAGAACCGCCTGCATCAGCGCGGAAGTCACACTTTCCTGATCCTCCGGCATCGGAACGCTGACGCCGGTAGCCTTTTCGATGGCTTCAGCTTTGCGCAGGATCACGTTGAGAACGGCACCGTCGATGGGGCTGTTGTCGCCATACATCATGATCGAGCGCACGACCTTTGCCCGCTGGCCGAACCGGTCGACGCGGCCTTCGCGCTGTTGGTGCCGGGTCGGGTTCCAGCTGAGATCATAATGGACCACCGCATCGAACAGGCTCTGGAGGTTGATCCCTTCCGACAGGCAGTCCGTCGCCACCAGGATACGGTTCTCATGCGGCTCCAGCGCATCCACCCGAACCCGGCGTTCGTCGGGTGCTAGCGTGCCGGTAACCACCGCGATCTGATGTTTTGGAAAGATTGTGCGCAACGTTTCCCCCAGCGCTTCAGCCGTTGCAATGAAGCGGCAGAAAATGACCGGTTTCACGCCGTCCTTCAGCAGGGGGCGAAGTTCGGCAACAAGCTGCCTCACCTTCGGATCGTCATCACGCCTGCTGCACAGGGTTTGTGCAAGGTCGATCAGACCGCGCAGCGCAGCCCCCTCTTCGCCATGCTCACTTGCGGTCGCGGGTTCTACATCGCTGTCATTGAGCACACCGTCCTCAGCATCGAAGACCACCGGCTCGATTGCTTCCTCCTCGGCCATCCCGCCCAGCCGATTGCGAAGGGCACTCAAGGCAGCAGCAGGCGATGAGCCAACGCAGCGCATCAGGGCCAACGTTCCCCAGAAGGCAAGGCGACGATGGCGCTGATCGGACCCGGCGCGCTCGGTCACCGACAGGCAATAGTCCAGCACAGCATCCTGAAATGCCGCGAAATCTCCTGTCAGCGTGAACGGCGCTTCCTTGGCCTCGTGTTTCGCAAAGGCGCGCTGTTCGTCCCAGCCGTCCTGAATGTCTGGGCGGCGACGCTGTACAAAATGCTGCGCCAGACGTCGGGCGTAGCGCTCTCGCGCATTGCTGTCGCCCACATCGGGGCCGCCCTGCAGATCCTTGTGCACAAGGCCAAGCAAACGATCGTAGGCCACAGTGTCGCCGCTATGTGGCGTGGCTGTGAGCAGGAGCATGTGCCGCTCGCCTTCTGCGGCAAGTCGCTCAAGCAAATCGTAGCGTTGATGCTTGCCACGTTCGTTGCCGACGCAGGCATGCGCCTCATCGACAATCACAAAGGGGGGGCACGCCCGAGCAAAATCGTCCCGGCGACTGTCGGCCTTGATGTAGTCGAGACTGACGACCGTAAAGGGATAGGCCTCGAAAAGGCTTTGTGAGGTGGGCAGCCCGCGCTCAAGACCGCGCGCCCTGGCAGCAGTTACAGCAACCGCGTCGATATCGAACTTTTCGCCAAGTTCGCTAACCCATTGGTCGACGAGATGCGGCGGGCAGAGCACGGCAAAGCGATCAACGATCCCGCGATCCAGCCATTCGCGCAGGATCATGCCCGCCTCGATGGTTTTGCCTATGCCGACATCGTCTGCGATCAGCAGCCGAGCAACCGATTGCTTGAGCGCCATCATGAGCGGAACAAGCTGATATGCGCGAGGCTCTACCCCGAGATGGGCCGCGCTTCGAAATGGCCCAGCTCCGCGGCGAAGTGACAGCCGCAAAGCATCCGCCAGCAATCTGGCACCGTCCTGCGTGTCCAAGCGATCAGAGGTCGGTGCGGCAAAGCTTGCGGCCGAAACTGGAGATGTTTCCAGCGCGGGCGCTATCAGCTGAGCGTCATCATCCGTGCCCGACAATGGCCGCACATTGAGCAACTCTTCCGACGGGGAAGGCAGAACAATCCATTCGCGGCCACGCGCGCGCACCATGTCTCCGGGAGAAAAAACAATCGCGTTCATGCGCTAATTCCCAAAGCTGCAAGGAGTTCGTGCCGAGCCTGCTCATCAGGCGTCAGGGGCAAGGATATGATGTCGAGAATTCCAAGCGCAGAACCTTCAGCCACCAGACCGGGTGTCGGGCCGCCAGGCACTGCGAGGACGCCTCGCGCGGGCCAGAACAATTCCTGCACCGATCCGTCGATGGTGATCGCGGAAGGTGTTGGAACACCCCATTGCTCAACTGCGGCCAGCCATGGATGCTCCGTTCCAGTGTTTTCCAGCCCAACTTCAGTCGCATGTGCGAGCTTGCAAAGGACTTCGATCACCTGTTCGTGACGGCGATCAATCAGCTCGTGATCGGGCTGATTGAAATAGGACAGGATGCAGCGATAACATCCTGCAACGCAGGCATCATCGGTCTCCAGCATATCGGCGGGCTCGAACGGCTCGCGATAATGCATGAGTGTGAGCGCAACCTGTGCGACTTCGGCAACCTTTTTGGGGTCAGCCACCAGCCGGTTCAGCACGCCAGCGCCGCCCTCGGTCGCCTCATAAAGAAGAATGGCATTGCGAATGTCGCGGCTCGGCAAAGATTCGCCGAGAATTTCACCCTCTTCCAGCTCGAAAACCAGCTGTGTGCCGCGAATAAACGCGTGCTGGAATGTTGCCATTTCCTCGGTGCTGAAGGAGACCTGTGGTTGCAACAACAGTGCGTTCTTGTGATCCTCGACCATCGGGACGATCCGCTGCGGTTTGGCCTGGGTCGGATCGCCCATGCCATCATCATCGTCACCATTGGCAGGATCTTTCAGCCATCGTCCCGAATTGGGGTCAATGAAGAATCCGCAGATCGATTTCGATTTTCGCCGCCGCAGCCCCTTGTTGATGCGCGAGAGCTTTGTTGAAGCGCCATAGTCCAGTCTCAGTAAGTCCTCTCCAGCGTGACCAAGCACTGTGGATCGGATGTCTGGCGCACCATTATGGACTGGCCACTGAAAGACCGTCTGGATCTCGAAACCGCGGCGTTGACGATCCTCGTCATTGGCCGTGATCCGCTCAGCGGGCGCGGTCTCGACATTGTCGATGCGGAAAACGGTATCGAGCCGCTCCGCACCACCCAGCGAAGTGTGGCACGCGTGGCAACGTTCCTGAAGCTCATCGGTATGCGCAGCTCCGCACTCAGGGCACAGGATCAGTGTCGACGTCGCCAGCTGTCCGTTGTCCATTCGGCCCTCGGCGGGGAGTTTTGCTTTGGTTACGCGGTAGGCCCGGCCTTCATGATAGATCATGCTGTTCGGACCGAATTCGGCGATCGCGAGGAAGCGCGGACGTTGCAAAACCGCGCTTTTGGCAGCCGGGATAAAGGCGTAAAGTGGTAGGCGGGGGAAGTTGTAGCCCGGCAGAAAACCCTCGGTGGCGAGGTAGCGATAGGTGTAGAAATCCGAACTGTTGGATGCCTTCCCGCACTCAAGGATCTCAAGCTCCCTGGATGCATTGCGATACCGACCTGCTGCTGCAGTTCTCTCCCCAGCCTTCAGCCCCACCTTATTCTGGATGGCGTGCGCCAGTTCCTGTTCGCGGCGCGCACTGCTGTGCAAATTGCGCCAGCGATCGAAGGCCTCACTCAACGAGGCCAAGGCCTCCTTATCGGTCCGCTCGACAAAGGCATCGACGTCCGCAAGCCAGGGTGCATCACGAAGATTGACTGCAGGTAGCATGGAATCGATGAGGCGGCGCAGGATTGGCTTCGCTGCCCCACTTGCTGCAAGCACCTGTAAGCCGTCGTTGATTTCTACCGTCAACGGCTTCCCATCTCCGCCCATGTCCAGGTTTTCCGGAATGGAGGATTTCAGCGGCACATTGGCTGCAGCCAGCCATTCGGCGTGGAGGTGGCTGCGGAGCAGATCCTGATTGGCGAGATCAAGCGCTGGCGGTCGCACGGCACCTGCAACTACGGCCTGCTGATCCGCAAAATAATATTGATCGTGAGGCGATTGGGCAGCGCAATAGACAACAATCAACGCCGCTTGCCCGCTGCGCCCTGCTCGGCCTGAGCGTTGGGCATAGTTGGCGGGAGTCGGAGGCACGTTACGCAGGTAAACAGCATTCAATGCGCTGATATCGACGCCAAGCTCCATTGTCGGTGAGCAGAACAGTGCAGGAAGGAAGCTATTCGGCTCACCTTGCTCTCGCATCTGCTCAAGATTGGTTTTCAACCTTTCACGATCCGGCTGCTCAAAGCGGAAGCGATCTTCCCGCCACGCCCGGACTTCCTGATCGACCTGTGCCGTGTGTTCCCTGGCCTCGAAACTGTAGGGAAGATCGCCGGGATGGCTGAGCATGTCTGCGACCTGCTCGTACAAATCCCGGAAGAAAAGGTTCTGCCGCTTGCCATCACGACGTGCGTCAGCAGGGATCAGGCGGATTGCTGTCGGCGCCATGCGCCATGCCGGCGCCTCATAACCGACATTGACCCGTCGAACGAACTGATGGGCCTCGGCAGCCTTCAGCAAGGTCTCGATCAGTTCGTCATACTCTTTCGCTGGAACCTGTTCGTTGTTCCAAAGCTTAGGATGGCGCAGGGCTTTGCCGAGCTTGCTCTGGCGGCCAGCCCGCAGAATCAAGGCTGCTTCAGAAGCTCGTATGGTGCCGCTTCGAGGAGGCGAAATCATCAGGAAACCACACTCCCGCAGCGTGTTTTCCTCCTCCCTGTCGATAGCCCACGGAAGCCGCAGGCGGTTGCGTGATACTTCTGCCGATTGCTTCACCTTGCCCCGGTCAAGCGCGTCCGTTGCAACCGCGAGACCCTGCCGCATCTGATCGAACAGGATTTCAAACAAATGACGTCTCTGGTCTGGCGTTGCCGACGCCAGGCGCGGATTGCCGGCAAACTCTTCGTCGTCGCCAATCAGATCATCCAGCCCAGGGAAGTGCGCCGTGATCAGACCGACTTCTTCCAGATTGGGATTTGTGTAACGCCACCCTCTGCGCAAATCTGCCCAAAGCCGGTGAGCCAAAACTTCGGACAGGGCCTCTTGGGCCTCCTGCCGGTTTTGGTAGCCCTTGGCGTTCGGATCGAGCATCCATTCGCCAAGGCGTTCCTTATCGTCGAGGTCGAAGCCCAAAGCCAACCGCACGGCCTCACCAAACTTGTCTGCCTTTAGCCCCTGAGGACCGGCATTCCTGACCGCCCGCAGGATCGCTGCTCGCAGAAGGGTGACAAAGATAAAATCATTGAAGTGACCTGCCTGAAGCGCTGCGTCTTGCCGGTTGTCAGTGAAGCCGAGCAACTTGCGGGTATGTGGGTCGAGCGACCCGTCCCGCTCCATCCATGCCAGAATTGTAGCAACGATCAGGGTGGTAGCCGAACTTCGTCCTTCAGCGGACAGACCGGCCAGCTTGTTGATTTCACGCGCTTGTGATGCTGGCTGATGACCGCATTCCGGGCAGAAGCGGTACTTTCCTGAAAAGAACCACGCCGGGACGCCCTCGTCGCCAAAGCTGCCGTCCGGGCGCACCATGACAAGCCGCCCTTCATGCTTTCCGCGATGCGCGGACTTCAGACGAATCTCACCGCTTGCCGTAGGCTCCAGCCATTCGTCAGGATAGTCATCCGGACTGCCTGCAAACCGGAAACCTGCGTTGACCGCAGGCACCAGATAGCCCGTTTCCGTGCCATCAGGCTCTGCCTCGTCGCGGGCAGCCTCATCAATAGAGCGAGCAATGACGCGATTCGCGCCATCAGCATTCGTGATGGACACACTATGATGTTCCTGACCGCATTCGCGGCAGAAGAACAATGGGTAAAGGCGTGCCTCAGGGTCATCGGGATGGAACTTCTGTCCCTCGAGACTGACCCGACGCTGTTCGGATGGTTCTAATGTCGAATAAGCTTGACCGGCGCCAGAAATGAAACGGTGAAGTTTGAACGCAAGAAAGGCCCTTGAAGAAGTCCCTCCGCGCTCACTCTCTGGCTTGCCCATCATGGCAAGCATATCCGCTATCGCGCGACTGCAATCCTCTTCGGATGCGCCCGTCTGAAGGCTCAATGCTTGCGCTGCAGTGGTAAGGGTCATCGGCTTTCGGCGCCGCAGCTTCTCGGCGTCGTCGAGACCAACCTGAGTCTCGATCCAGCACGCCAGCGGATGAAGCGTGAGATCAGCATCCGTGAGACTGCCGGCAAGCGGCTGCAGCACAGCCTGGCGAAGTTGTTCGCCCAGCGTTTCGGCCTTGATTGCGGGAGACGTGGCGCGGGCGAGACTTTCATCGATGATGCTACCAACACCGATAGACTGCCCAAACAGCTTGGTCGCAACTTCGGCAACTGCTGCCGCTCTCTCGGCTTCGTCGGGCGAGCTCGACATGGTGGCTGACGTGCCGATGCAGATCAGATCTTTCGATGGCGTGAGGCGCTGTTTTACGCGCCGAACCAGCATGGCGACATCGGCGCCTTGCCGACCACGATAGGTGTGAAGTTCATCGAGAACGACGAAATCAAGGTTCTGGGCGTTGTCTATGACGGCCCGATCAAGGCGCTCCTGCCGAGTCATCAGCAGTTCGAGCATCATGAAGTTTGTTAGCAGGATATCGGGCTTGTCCCGCGATATCTGTTGACGCTCTTCATCCGTTTCCTGACCGGTATAACGCGCAACGGTAGGACGCAGATGCGCGGGCAAACCAGCATCATCGACAAACTTCCGGATCTCTCCCAGCTGCGAATTTGCCAACGCATTCATCGGATAAATGATGATAGCCTTGGTACGCGGGGCTTCCCCGGCCTTCTTTGCCCGGACGATGGCATCCACGATCGGCACGAAAAAGCACAGTGATTTACCCGAACCTGTTCCGGTCGTGACAACGAAGCTCTCACGGTTCCGGGCTTTCGCAACGGCCCGCTCCTGATGCCGATGCAGGCGGATCGGTGTTCGATCCGGTCCAGCGGCGAAGATCGACGCCAGTTCTGGCGCAACGTCACCCGATACGACCAGCTCTTCGATCGATTTTCCGGCTTCAAAGCGTGGATTGATCGTGATCAGGGGGTCGGGCCAGAAACGGCCCTGCTCATAGATGGACCGAACCTGCTGATCGATTTCCGACGCACGTATGGCCGAGAAAGAACGAGCGAAGGATGCGTATCGGTCAACGAGCGCTTTATCGAGTTCGAAGATGTTCACGCACCCAACTCCCTGACGGATTCGCCATTCAGTAAAACAATCTGCTGGTCCTGCGGAGCGCGGGCCGCAGGGTCCGTATCAAGGCCCAGCCGCCGCAATGCGTAATAAAGGAGCGCACGCCGAACGGTGATGGTGACCCGACCTTCGTGCATGCCGTAATCTAGCTCAATCACGCGCTTCTGGTTCGGACTGAGGTCGGGGTGAGGGCCGATCTCCAGCGCCACCATCTCATGCCAGGCTGCATCGGATAAAGGCGATGAAGATGACGGCCTTGTATGGCGTGCCTCGATCACTCTGGAGACAACAAAATCCCGGAACTCGCCACTCTTCTCGCAGAAGGATCTGGCGTGCCATCTGAACCCATCAAAAGCGAGGGCATGAGGGGCTACCCACCGCCACTGCGGCTCCGGCGACGCCATCGACTGATACAGTATTTCGACTGCTTCTTTTCGCCGGGCAGCAATCACAATCGTGCGCAGTATCTTCGGGTCTACCCCGCGTGCTGGCGCAGGCGGAGCGTCGAATGCAGGCAGACTGCCGATCCAGGAATCATGGCTCGCGACAATCCCTTCCGCCACAGAACGCACCTGGGACAGATAGCTTGTGGCGTCTGGCTTGAGAAACAGCGGAATGAAACCGGATGAGCGGACATAGGTTTTGCCGCTCTTGTCGTAGACCATATTGTCCGGTGCCAGTGCGATGTAGCGGTTCAGGTCACCGGATGCCTGATTGGGCGAGACGCCAAACTGCTCGATCAGATCACTTCGATTGACATGACCTTCCCAGAACAACCGGAACTCGATGAACTGGAGCTTTTGCTCCACGCCCCATCGCAGATTTGGCTTGTCTCCGGCCATGGCGCCCCCGAATCATTTTCCGGAACCTTCCAGAAACTTGATGTATCGATATCTAGGTCAGCCCGGTCCATACGTGCAAGTAAAAGTTTGTCGTTTCTCGAAATTTTGGATGATTTTGATATCCCAATACTGTTCGCATTCTGTTCAAAATTGCCCTGAGCAAAATTGCCGCATTCTAGGGGAAAGCATTCCCCTGCTGCCGAGCCCACCGGTCTCATCAGACCCCTTCGTGCGGGACTGCCGCCCCGCAACGCCCCGCGAGAGGAAGAGAGCGGGATTGTCCCGTGACGGGCTGAGAGCGGCGAGAGAGGCTCGCTGCGGGTCCGTCGCGGAGACCTGCCATGGCGCAACGACATGTTGCCCGCTCAAACCCTGAGCGAACCAATCTTTACCAGCAAATCACCGACCGGATCATCGCTGATCTCGAGGCTGGGCGCGTCCCATGGGTTCAGCCCTGGGGAACGGCCAGTGCCGGCATCGGCATGCCGCACAATGCTGTCAGTTCCCGTCGATACAGTGGCATCAATGTGCTTACCCTCTGGCATGCCGTCGTCTCCCGAGGGTTTTCGAGCCATGCGTTCCTGACGTTCCGGCAAGCTGCGGCCTTGGGGGGCTCGGTGCGTCGCGGCGAACGCGGTGTCGGTATCATCTACACCCGCCGCTTTGTGCCCAGCAGCGAACGTCGCCGAGCGGATACCGAAGGCACCACAACCAGCGGCGGGATTCCTTTCCTCAAGCATTTCACGGTGTTCTCGGTCGACCAGTGTGACGACCTGCCCGAACATATCTGTCTCCCACCGCCGCCCATCCCAGATGGCCTGATCCTGCCGCACGCCGAGGAACTGATTGCGGCTACGGGCGCCGATTTTCGCATCGGTGGCCCGTCCGCTTATTACAGCCCGGGGCATGACTATGTCGCCGTGCCGCGGCCCGACGATTTCCATGAGCCGATCAACTGGCATCGCACAGCTTTTCACGAACTGGGCCATTGGACTGGCCATGCCACCCGACTTGGCCGCGATCAGACCGGCAGCTTCGGCTCCAAAGACTATGGCCGCGAAGAATTAATCGCCGAAATGGCGGGTGCCTTCGTCTGCGCCGCACTTGGGATTGTGCCAAGCGTTCGCCACGCTGATTACATCGGCTCGTGGCTCCAGATTATCCGGGAAGACAATCGCGCCATCCTGCGCGCCGCCAGCGCTGCTTCCAAGGCGGCAGATTATATCCTTGCCTGCCGTGACACCGCATCGACTGGCCTTGATGTCGCTGGTGAGGACGAAGCCGACGGTTTCGAGCTCGAGGGGAGGTTGGCGGCATGAACCTGCTCACCCCCGAAATCCGCGCGGCCTTGCTCGCGAACATGCACGCGCGCCGCAATGCGCAGGCACAGGGCAAACGGGAGCCTGATCCCGTTCCCGTTGCGCGGTTCTTCAATCCGCTTGGCGCTGCCACTTGGCTTGCCACCGAACTCGACGAGGACGGCATCCTGTTCGGCCTTGCCGATCTCGGCCTTGGCTGCCCTGAACTCGGCAGCTTTTCGTTGCGGGAATTGCAGTCGCTGCGCCTCCCGTTCGGCCTTGGTATCGAGCGGGATATCCTCTTCGAAACCGCGTTGCCCATATCGGCCTACGTCGCGGCGGCCCGTCAGGCCGGTTCGATCCTGGGCGCTGAAAAACTGCTGAGGGAACGCTCCATGCCAGAAGGAGATGGCTGAAATCTGGAAGACTGGCGGCCTGCCAGATCGCGGGTTGGTCCACCTGCGGCGGCCCTAGAGGAAGAGGAAGGCAGGGCCTTCGTGACGGGCTTGGAAGCCGAGAGAGTGTCTCGCGGCGGCCCGTCATGGAGACCTACAATGGCCAAACACCCTGCAAAAATCACCCTCAGCCCGTCGCGTGACATTCCCTTCGACCATCTGATCCTTTCACAATCCAATGTCCGCCGCGTGAAGGCCGGCGTGTCGATCCCCGAACTTGCCGAGGATATCGCGCGCCGGACTTTGCTTCAGAGCCTCAACGTGCGCCCGGTACTTGATGCCGAAGGTCAGGAAACCGGCATCTTCGAAGTTCCGGCCGGTGGTCGCCGCTATCGCGCCCTTGAACATCTGGTGAAACAGAAGCGCCTGGCACGCACTGCTCCCATTCCCTGCATCGTCAAAGCGGCGGACAATGACGTCTCGGCGGAAGAAGACAGCTATGCCGAAAACGCGCACCGGGAGCAGTTGCATCCGCTCGACCAGTTCCGGGCAATGCAGGCCATGGTCGACAAGGGTAGCGCCGCCGAAGACATCGCCGCGCATTTCATGACCACGCCCGCTGTCGTCCGCCAGCGTCTCAAACTGGCGTCGGTCTCGCCCAAACTCCACGAAATCTATGCCGAAGACGGCATGTCGCTGGACCAGTTGATGGCGTTCACCGTGTCCGAAGACCATGAGCGCCAGGAGCAAGTATGGGAAATGCTCACCCACAGCTTCAACAAGTCGGCCGCCTACATCCGCCAGCGCCTGACGGAAAACAGCGTCCGGGTTGCCGACAAGCGGGTGCGGTTCGTGACCGTCGATGCCTATGTCGCAGCAGGCGGCGGCGTGATGCGCGACCTGTTCGAGGACGATGACGGAGGCTGGCTCACCGATCCCGCACTGCTCGACCGCTTGGTCGACGCGAAACTTGCAGCCGAGGGCAACCGCATTGGCAATGAAGGCTGGAAATGGGTGGTCACTGCCGTCGATCTGCCATGGAATGCGACCAACGGACACCGTGAGATCGTTGGTGCAGAATTGCCCATGACTGAGGCTGAGCAGGCAAGACTCACGGCGCTTCAGGCTGAAATCGAGCAGATCGAGACCGAATGGGCCGACGACCCCAACGTGCCGCAGGACGTCTATGCGCGGATCGAAGGGCTTGAAACAGAAATCGGCCAGCTGGTCGACCGGCCCATGATTTTCGATCCTGTCGAAATGGCAATCGCCGGTGCCTTTGTCACGATCGAGGCGGATGGTTCGCTTTGCATTGAGCGTGGCTATGTCCGAGCCGATGACGAACCGGTGGTGGAAGTGGGCGGCGAAGACGATGGCTCCGGGGTCGATCCTGTTTCGGGCGAGCCAATACCTGGCGCAAATCACAGCGGGACCGCACCAAACGCCAGCGGTTCGGCACCTATCGCAATGGATGAAGAAGATGCCGACGATGGCATCCTCAAGCCGTTGCCCGACCGGCTGGTTGCCGACCTGACCGCCTGGCGCACACTCGCGTTGCAGGATGCCTTTGCGCAAAGCCCCGCCACAGCCTTCGCGACGGTGCTGCACGCGCTCGTGCTCGACACCTTCTACAGCTACAGCCGCGAGAGCTGCCTGCAATTGTCGCTCAACCGGGTGTCCTTTGCCAATCCGCCTGCAGGTCTGCGCGACAGTGCGCCCGCGCGGGCCATCGCCGAGCGCATGAAGCGCTGGGAGGATCGACTGCCGGAGTCCGACAAGGAACTTTGGGACGCGCTTCTGGCCTTCGACGCCGATGAACAGGCCAGTCTGTTTGCCCATTGCACATCGCTGGCGGTGAATGCTCAGGCCGAGATCGTCCCCAAATACGACAATGGCCGGGTGTCGACGCATAGCGTTGCACGCCGCATCGCTCACAGCCACGTGCTGGCGCATGCCGTTGGTCTTGATGTCGTCGCGGCAGGCTGGAAGCCCACTGTCGATGGCTATTTCCGCAGCGTGACCAAACCGCGCATCCTTGCCGATGTGACCGAAGCGCGCGGGGAGCAGTTCGCTGGCATGATTGATCACCTGAAAAAGGGCGACATGGCCCGCGAAGCGGAACGGCTGTTGGAAGATGCCCACTGGCTTCCCGAGCCGCTGCGCACGCCCGACGCCGACGGTGGTCATGGCGCTACGCCTGACGTTGATCGTGAAGGGCTCGAGCTACCCGCGTTCCTTGATGATGACGAGGCGGCTTACGCGATCGCCGCCGAATGATCCGAACCGCGCGGGTCCAACATCCCGACTGATTTTCCGTCACTCAGGCCCGGCCACCACGCCGGGCCGCCTCTTTTTGAGGAGACCTCACATGCCGAAAACCAGTGCTCCCGTGCCCTGCTGGGGAGGACGCCATGGCTGACTACCATTCACCAACGGTCGTGCAACCGGACATACCAGTCGCGGCGATGACTCCGCTCGAACGCCGTTTGCTGTGCGAACTGTTCGAGCATGAAGGCAATGACCAAGCAGTCTACTTTTTCGCTAGCGATAATGTCGCCGATACGGCTTGGATCGCGACCGCTGAGCTGGTCGAATTGCTCGACCAGGACACCGGCATGGTCAGTCGCATCGCTGACGTGGTGCGCGCGGAAATTGCCAAGGGTGATCTTGGCGAAGACGAGTTTGAGCTCGATTTCTCGATGATCGGCTACGATCTGATCTTCCAGGACATTGTCCGGCGATCGCCTGACCTTGATCATGTGCAGATCATCGCGGCGTGGACCTGCACGAAGATGCGGCCCGACGGCTTCGGCGGGATGGCGACCGTCATAACGGCTGACAATGTCCATTCGATGTCCACCGCGTCCTACGTCGAGGAGGTGCTCGGGCGTTTGGGCGAGCCACCACCCTCCACCTGAAATTTCCCGTCCAATCATCCCACGAAGCCCGGCCGTTGAGCCGGGCTTTCGCGTTTTAAGGAGACCTGAAAATGTCAGCGCAATACATCTACGACACCGCCCCATTGGGCAGCCTCATCCGCTATTCGAACGGCGAGCCGCGCCCGCCCGAGCGTTTTCGCCGCAAACTTGCCGCTTGGAACAACGACAACGGCACCGGCCGGCTCGTTGAACGCTACCCCGGCCAGGTTACCGACAACTACCGTTCGCCGGCGCATTTCATGCTCCATCTGGCAACCTACGGCAGTCAGGGCGTCATCGTCATGACCGTGCGCCGCGCCTACAGCGTCGAAAGCCCGCTCAATTTCGAGATCGTCGACACGCCGAAATCTGGGCAAGTGCGCGTCCTGACTTCGTTTCAGGGCAAGGACGAATTGCGCCACCTCGCAGCCGACATGACATCGGCAGAAGCATGGATGCGCGACAATCCCTATTCCGGGATGCGCGCCGAGATTGTGACCGATGCTGATCTGGCAGTTTTGCCTTCTGAACTCAGGAGGGCGGCATGAGCGACATCATCGTCGAACATGGCACGACCAGCGACGGCCTTATGGCTGCACGGGTCGATGGGCTCGCCTATATCGCCATTCCGCTCAAGGAAGGCTTCTCGATCGTGTCCGGCTGGAAGCTCAACCGGCCGATTTGCGAATGGTCCCGGTCAGATGTCTATTGCGCCGAAGGCGCCGTGGCTGACGAAGTCTCCTTCCGCGCCTATATTGCCGACATCGCGCTGCATGTCCGCCAGCGCAACGCGCTCGGCCGCGTCGATACAATTCTGCGCGTTTCCACGCCTTGGGGCATGTCTCAATCGGCGACCATCTACGCTGAGGGGATCGTCTTTCATTCCACTGCCGGTCATGGCGGCTTCAAGCTCGACCGGGCGCGCAATGCGGGGATGGATCCCGCGTTGCGACTATCTGGCGGGTGGTATGAAGAAGACGCCGAATGGGCGCTCGTCGCCGCAGGTTACCCGGACCTGTTCACCTACCGCGAACAGGCAATGGCAGACAGGTCGTTGCGGGATTGGTATCCCGATGCTTGGGAGGCCCTCCATGGCCGCGAGTTGTCAGCGGCAGAATCTTTCACCCGCGACCGCCAGCAGTTTGCACGCCGCCACGAAAAGGACTGGGTGGTGATTTCCGCTGTTCGATCATCCGATCATCCTGGCATGGTTGAGGCGCTAGCTACCGTCGGAGGGGATCGGAATAGTCGCGAAACGCGGCGATTTCTGGTGCGGGTCGGAGAATATGCAGCCGGACGCCATGGCTTTGTTATTGTTCCTGCGCTCCACCAAGACATGGCACGCGTGGGCAGCTTCTAACGGCGAGATGTCGGACGAACCTAAAAGGCGACTTACAGCCACCAAAGCCTGATAGCTGACATTCAAATGCGTCAGTGTCGGCTTCCGGACCCGACCCTTGTTTGCCGTTCAGCCCTGTGTTTCGGCTTCTTGGGTCGGACATAGTCTAGCAACCCAGTCAGTGACTAGAATGGCCGTGAGCAGCCTATCTGCTAAAGGCGATGGCTTGACGAAACTAGACTTCCGCTCGTATCGACTCGACGCGGGTGCAACGCCATCAATGGATGCGCAGGCGACGCGAATCAAAAACTCACAAAGCCCCGCTTGAGCGAAACGAGCCTAGAAGCGATCTCTTTGGCGCGCTCAGTATCCGGCGTCCGGTGGCGGTCCGAAGGATTAACCAAAGAACCTTCTACAAGGTCCGATCGGCGAGTGTACAGACTACGGTCATTCTTGATTTTGACCATCACGTTTCACCCAAAAACGTGCGAATATCACCGTCAGTCACCGGACGGCACATTGCCTTGACACGTCGTTCATTGCCCGAAGCGGACTTTTTTGAACACCTCGCGTTACCCGTCGCATCAACCTCAAGCCTGATGCTTGTTCCGTTTTCGTTCTTTTCCCAGATGCGCGCACCCTCGTGTTCTGTCAACTGCCAATCCAGCTCCACGCCATCGATCAAGGCCAGCGCGTTCGCGGCCTCGACGGCGCTCCGATATCGCTCCGTCGTGTTAACCTTGAGGCACTTCTTGATCACTGAACGGAGTCGCGACGGCACATGCGGCGGGAAAGACTTCCGGTCGGGAAATTTGCCGCCCGTCACATCCGCGATAAATGTATCCTTATCGGTATAGCGTCGAAACTGTCGGTTAAACTCCTCATTGCCAACACACATACGATAAAGCGTCAGTCCCATCTGGTAGATGTCATATGTGAGATCGAATGCGGAATGGCCGGCCAGTACCTCGGGCGGGACCATGGGGGTATAAAACTTTCCAGGATGGGCGACACCTCCCGTCATCTGCTTTGCCAAGCCAAAGTCTGAAAGCATCGCGTCGCCTCGGTCGGACAGTAGGATATTGTCCGGCTTCACGTCGAAGTGAATAAGCCCCTTCGAATGAATGTTGTGCAGACCACTCAAGGTTTGACAGGCCAGCGCAACGATCCGGCGCACAGTTAGATGCGCTTTCTCCGATATTAGAGGTTTGATGGAACCCCTCGAGTAAAAGGGCATTGCGATGAATACGCTCGATTCGTCTTGGCATGCATAGTGGAGCTGAACAACATTTGGATGATTGCTTGCGTACAGCGCCCGTGACTCGTTGAAAAATTCCTCCGCAGAGGAAAGGCTCACTTTTGCAATTTGTTTAATAACAATGTTGGCATTCAACTGAAGATCGTGTGCAGTGAACGTCTTTGAGTTCTTCCCATCCTGACCGATTTCAGCGATCTTCTTGAAGGAAACTTGGCCAACATCATACGGATTAAGCATTGACCGCCCCCATGGCACAAAGGATCGCTTCCCGCTCAATGCTAGAATGCTGCGACCAGTTTTCTATCCCGGGATCCTTTACCCCTGCCGTCAACGGCTTAAACTCGGCACGCTCAATACCAAGCCGAGCGCTAATCGAAGAAATCTGCCCAACGTAGTAGGCGTAGACCGTGCTGCTCGCGAAGGCCTCTTGTATTACGCCTTCGATCTGGACCCGCTCGATGCTCATGCCCTGCGCATTGGGCTCGGTTACCCGGACGCCGGCCCGCGCCACTGAATACTCGCGTAGCACGTCCAAGAGGTTGCTGCGGAGATATTTCAGTCCCTCCGGGACCGTAAAGGCCGCTGGGATTTTTATATCCTCAACGTTGAGGACTTTATTCGCATCCTTGTCGAATATCGCGAAGGTGAGCCCCTTCGGCTGCGCGCGAATGCCGATTGTAATCATTGCGCACTGTCTCCCAGGCCTGCAAGCCGATCTCAGCCTTACAGCTAATCTTCTGCATATGACGTTATAATTTCGCTATCGAAAGAGCTTAGTCGAGGCAGACTATCTCGCGATACGCTCGAGCGCACGAATTTCTAAACATTGCGGACTGGCTGATTTCCGGCGAATGAAGTGACAGCCTGACCCTAGCCCGCCTCGTCCACCGCCAGATCGGGAATCGGATGCACTGCGCCTTTTTGGGCCGCAACCGAGCGCACGCGACGCGTGAGATCATTGTTCTCCGATCGTAAAAGCCTGGACGAAACCGCGACCCCTCACTTGGTCAAAGAGTTTTAGTCCCAGATCTGCTTTCGGCATCCACACCCGTCCAGTCTCAACTGCCAGCGAAACAGGAAGCACCGGGAATACATTGATCATCTTACCGTCGCCGTGACGATCTTTGATGTTTCTATATATATTGCGCATAGCCTTCCGAAATGCAGCTATGTCTTCAGTCCGCCTTACGACATCATTTCCCGGTGCGGGAATTGAGAGCGACCAAATCTCCGCGTCCGTACCGAGGACGTCACGGATGCGCACATCGTCCACGGGCGCGCTAACCGCGAGCTTCAACGCGATGGGGCCATTCGTAGCGACCTGCGGCTCATGTATGATAAACTGGCT
>NZ_BARE01000051.1 GCF_000367345.1 Sphingobium xenophagum NBRC 107872 | reverse complement strand
AGAATCAATAGCTTAGGCGGATTTCGGGCCATCCTGCCATGATGATTGATCGCGCGGCAAGCGCCGTTCGTCATCAATCACCGCGAGCCGATGCGGCGCTTCGCGGCTCCACGACCAAAGGACGAGGTTGCGGTCATCGGATGTCGCGCGCGAGGCAAAGCTCGGGACGATGATGCCAGAGCAACCACCGCCGATCAGCCGGTCGGCAAGCTCCCAGGTCGGAACGGCCTTGCGGTCGCCGGCAAGGCGCTCCCACGCGCAGCCCAGCTCAGGCAGGCTAACCCCGGCGCGCTCGCACACCGCGGGATCGGTCAGGTCGAGGATATCGGCAAGCTCGGCGCGGTAGGTACAGATGGTCAGCGGCTGGGCCTTGAAGGCGAAGCCCTGCTGGGCTTCCAACCAGGCGGTCTCGAGGCTCAGCGCTGCGTAGAAACAGGCCGTGCCGATCCGGTTGAAACGCCCACCGTGGAGCTTCGCGCCTTCGCCGGATTCAGGATCATAAGCCCAGGCCGGATGATGCGCGCGGTAGACGAGCCCGTCGAACCGGCTGAAGGTCAGCGTCATGCCCAGTCTGCCTGAAGATCAGGCAAATCCGCCGGCAGCAATCCGGCCGAGATAGGCGCGGACCTTTTCGCCCAGGCCCTGGCGCACGAGCTCTTCGGCCGTCGCGTCGCCAAATGATGGCAGCGGCTGCGAGCGGTACCAGGCATAAGCGGCCAATTCGCTGCCCGCCCAGGGAATGACCCGGTTGATGATTTCACTCACCTCGCGCAGCCGCGCCTGGGTGACCACGCTGCCCGTACGGGCCGCCTTGGAGACCGCATCGCGCGACAGTCCGGCCGCTAGTGCCAGTTCGGACTTGGTGATGTGCAAGGCCGCTGACAGCCGATCAGGCGAAACGCCCTTCTCCCCGGTGACTTCGTTCAGGAATGCCGCGCTTGCCATGTGCCTCACCATTTGCCGAATACCGAGGCAATATATGCGGCATTGGGCATGAAATGTCAAGGTCGGCCCAAAGGCCGCGCCTTGGGCTCAACCAAAGGCGACGCCCAGCTTTTTACGTTTCGCCGGGGTAGGATCGGCCTTGGGCACAGCCGTAGCTTCGGCTTTCGGGCTCTGGCCGGGCTTGCGGCCAAGGCCGATCCTGATCGCAAGCGCCTTGCGCTTGGCGGCATAGTCGGGTGCCACCATCGGGTAGTCGCCGGGCAGGCTCCAGCGCGTCCGGTACTCGGCGGGCGTCAGGCCGTGCTCGGTGCCGAGATGGCGCTTGAGCATCTTCATCTTCTCGCCGCACTCGAGGCAGGCGACAGCGTCGGGCTTGACCGACGAACGCACCGAGACGGCCGGCTTCAGCTCTGCCACGACCGGTTCCGACGCCTGTCCAAGCGCGGTAAGCGAAGCGTAGACCGCCTGGATCAGGCCCGGTAGGTCTGCGACTGCGACCGCATTGTTGCTGACGTGAGCAGAGACAATGTCGGCGACATGATCCAGCATTGCTTCGTTTTCCATGCGGGCGAGACTCTTTCCAATCCACGATCCGAGGATTCCTAGGCGATCGGTCGTCACCACGCCAGAGGAGCGTCGCCGCAGCGCGCGCAAAGCGTCGCTTGCAGTTCGACGAACGGCCTAGGCTGCGAAGAGTTCGCCCTGGGGATTGGCAGCAAGCGAGCCCGGTCGCCGCTGCGCCGCGGGTTTGCGCAGCAGCGCAAGCACGCCCGGCTTGACCACATAGACCGCATGGCGTCCGCCGCCGCGGTTCTTGTGGTTGGTGGCGTAGCCCGCATAGTGCCGGGTCATCAGCCCGGCGCGGACCAGATCGGAAATCGCGCGGCTGACATTGGCGCGGCCGACCGCCTGGACCTGCTCCTCGACCGCCGCGTCGATGCGCTTCGTATCGCGTATCGCGTCACCAGTGAGTTCTTCCTTCAGCGCTGCGGCCACGCGCGCGCGCAGCGCGGCGCGACGTGCGGGCTGTTCGCTGATAGGCAAGAGCTGGGAGCAGAGCCATTCGCGCAGGAGGACGGGCACACCCCCTTGCGCGATAAAGGGACCGGCCTGCCCTCGCCCGTCGGCCGCTTCGGCGACCAGCTGGAGGACGAGGAAGGCGTAGCGCGGCCGGTTCGAGACTTCGACCAGGACCGCATAGATCCCGCCGATACCGGTGATGTCGTGGGCTCGTTCCATCGAGTAGTATTGAGCACAAAAGGTGAATCCTGTGAATCCCCTTTGTTCTCCGCCATGTCGTTTGTCGCCCGTGACACTTCGCCCGGAGCCCACACGTGATTTGCGCGACCAAGTGTACTGCGCCTCCCCCGCGACCGCTTTAGCCATCGTGATGACATAAGGGATGACCCGCCCTCCGGACATGTCACGCGCGCGGTGCAACATGACACTCCGCCCGAGGGCAAAGTGTCACAGATGCCATGCCCGAGTGAGCGCCAAGCCTGTACCCGATTGGCAAAAAAAATAGGGCCAGCGTGAGCCGGCCCCTTGGAAAGTTTTGGGAGAGGATGCCTGAAAGGCACTGCTCATATGGGTCCAGAACCCTCATGCTGCAAGTGCGAAAGAGACGCGACGCGTTGCGTTTTTGGCAACCGGTGTTCCGCTCGCTGCACCGACTACATGAGCAATTGAGAGATCGGCCATGGCCCAGTTGGGAGGCGGCGCTGCCGCCTCCCGGCCTCGGATCAGAGGAAGAGGACTTCCTCGGAGACGATCTCGACCGCGTAGCGCTCGACGCCTTCCCGGTCGGTCCACTTCGAATAGTGGAGGCGGCCCTGGACCTCGACCAGCTCGCCCTTCTTCTTGTGCTTGGCGACCGACGTGCCAAGGCCGTTGAAGGCGGTGATGCGGTGGAACTCGGGGATTGTCTCGGTGTAGCCCGCCTCGTTCTTGACCGTCTTGCCGTCGACCAGCTTGGGGCGGTCGGTGACGAGGGTGAAAGAGGTGATTGCGGTCTCGCCAGCGTGGCGGGTTTCGGGGGCGGACGCGATGCGGCCGATCAGGATGACGAGGTTCTTCATGGGTGTTCTCCGGTCTTGAATTCGGCGGAACCGCCCGCCGATGAACACCACAGGCAGGGCCAAAGGCCCGGGCCCGCACCGAGTGCATATGAGGGAAACCCAAAAGCGAGGAGTGGTGCGGCAAGCCCGCAGGGCTTCACGGTCCGCTGCTTTTGGGTTGCGGCCAGGGACTGGCGCTGCAGGGTTCATCGGCTAACGAAGGGCGGTTTCGTCAATTCATGCCGGAATTGAGCAAGACCCAGGACCCGTCAGCCTTGGTCGCTTGTCAGCCCCGCCCCGGATCTGCTTCGCAGCGCATGCGCGCGCCCCGCCCTCAACGGCACCGCCCGCCCCGCCCGGCGGGAACGTCAGAATGCGGTGCGCCGACCCTGGCCCCATCCACCAATGCCGCCGCAGGCCTTGGCACCGGACCTGCGAAAGTCAGTGCGCCCGAGGTCCGTGCAGCGTCCACCGCAGTGGACTCTCAGCGCCAGGGTTTGGCGAGACCCTGCGAGATGAGGTAGTCACCGGCATCAACGCCGCCCACCGAGACGGTGGCCAGCGTCCGCCCATAGGGGTCGGTGCCGAGTCGCTCGATCATCACGCGGCCCCGCGACAGCAGCCGAACCAGCGCCGCCCGCGAGGCCTCGCCCGCACGGTAATCGCACCATGCGTAGGACGCACGGCGGTCATGGCACTTGGGGCTGTCGGGCAATTCGGGGGCATCGATGTTGGCGATGCGCACCTTTTCGCGGCCGCAGCGGATGGTGTCGCCGTCGTGGACGGTTGGAGAAAGACACAGGACGGCGGCGGCAAGCAAGACGGGCATGCCCGCAATCTTATCGCCCCTTATCCTTCGCGCCAATGGCCCCGATCGTCACCCGAAGGGCCGGCATCCATGCCGGCGAGCTTGGGTGGGCGGCGGTGCGACAGCGCCGACGCGCGCCCTAGCGAGTAGAGCGGGTTGCCCCCAGCCCGCGCGGGGCGCGGGCGCAGGGGTGCCACCCTACTCATGCTTGCGAGATCACCGCCTTATCAACCCTTGCCCAAACCGTTACAGTTCCAGTCACTTGCCCATGCCCTGCCCCGCTGCCGCAGGCAGAACCAACCAGGGGTCGCTGCGCATGCAAATCTGCTGACGGGAACGCCCGTGCTCTGGAACAAGGAGAAGACGCGATGACAGAACGACCAGACATGCCGAGCGCATTGCAGGTTGCACGGGCGTTGTCCCAGGTGCTGCGCGCCAAGCTCGCCGATCAGCAAGCAGAGACAATCGTGCTCAGCCGCGAGGAAGCGGCGCTTTGCCTGGGACTTGCCGATGGGGTGGCGGAAGACCTCGGGCTTCGCCACAAGGACTAGAGGATAAATCCGCCGCGAAGGCCCGCAAAATGGAACGATATGAACTCACATGAAGAAGCTGGACACCAACACATTACTTAAACCGATGAGTTTCATTGGCGGAGCCATTTCCGAATGGCGGCTACTCCAGCAACTGGAAGGTCATATCACGCCCCCGATGGTCCCCATGGACACGCGGGTCGGGTTCCTGAAGAGCATCGAGTTCCTGAAAGACGCAGCGACCAACCTGTCAATGCATACGTCGATCGGCGTAATCGGGATGGGCTGGGAAGATGCTTTCGAGCAGTTGGCGGTGAACCGGCCATTGTCGGCGCATGAACTGCAGCGTCTGGTCTCGTACGGTGAGCAGGTGACAACCACCTTCATCGCGGAATCGGGCTCGATTGCGTTGATCGCGTTGAACGCGGGACATTCTGCCTGTTTCGACCCCCTCACGCCGCTGTTCGGCGAAGAGGTCGACGATGCCTTCCCATCGGCTGCTGTGGAAATCAGCGATGCAGGCAAATGCCGGGCAGCCGGGCTTTGGACAGCATGTGTCATGCATCTGATGCGCGCGCTCGAGCCGGCGTTGGCAGCGTTGGCGGGCTCCTTGGAGGTTGTGCCGGATCAGAACTGGAACAGCGCACTCAACCAGATCGAGGGAAAGCTGCGGGAAGTCCGCAAGTCGAATGGGGGTGCCGAGGGGGAACAGTGGGCCTCGGAGGCAGTCTTGCAGCTGCGCGCTGTCAAGAATGCGTGGCGCAATCACGCCATGCATGGGCGGGTGCGATACAATGAAGAGGAAGCGATCCGGATCTTCGATTCCGTGAAGTACCTGATGCAGGTGTTGGCCGCTCGGCTTTTCGAGTGAAGAATGCGGTTGCCGGCCTGCGATCCATCGATACTTGCTAGGCCGTTTTGCGGCGCATAGACTAACCCCAGCGAGCCCATGCGGGGCCCGCAAAACCTGAAGGAGATGCGCGAGAGGTCGAACGGGCAGCGTCGATCGCGAGAAATTGGAGATACCCAATGATCCAGCGATACCGTGTGCTCGGCCGCAGCGTGGCCGAAGGCGATGAACTTCAGCAGCTGCTTGCCAAAGCCTATGCGCAAAAGGCCCAGGTCCTGTGCGAATGCCGCAAGGGGACCGACTTGCCGCTCTACATTTCGCACCGCAATGACCGCTATGTGCTGGCGCGCTGGCCGGGCTCCGGCGCGCGCCATGCGACCGCCTGCGATCACTACGAGGCGCCTGACTACCTGACCGGCATGGGCCAGGTGCGCGGCAGCGCGATCCTCGACGATGAGACGAGCGGTGAAACCGCGCTCAAGCTCGGCTTCCCGCTCTCGCGTGGGTCAGCCCGGCTCGCGCCGGCAGCGCTGACCAACGACAAGCCGACGGTGAAGTCGTCGGGGCAGAAGCTGTCGATGCGCGGGCTGCTCCACGTGCTGTGGGACCGGGCCGAACTCACGCACTGGCATCCCAAGATGGCAGGCAAGCGCAGCTGGTTCGTGGTGCGCCGCGCGCTGCTCGAGGCGGCGGCCTCGTGCAGGGCCAAGCAGGAAGCCCTGCCCCACGTGTTGTTCGTGCCCGAGAGCTTCAAGCTGGAGGAAAAGGAGGATATCCGCGCCCGCCGCCGCGCCGCGCTCGAGCGGGTCTATCGCTCGCGCGACGAGATGATGGTGGTGGTCGGCGAGATCAAGGAGATCGTGGCCGCCCACGGCGCGGAGCGGATCGTCCTGCGCCATGTCGGCGACATGCCCTTTGTGATGGATCCGGACATGGCCCGCCGGTTCCATAAGCGCTTCGCGGGCGAACTCGCGCTGTGGCAGGCGCAGCACGGCGGCAAGGGCGAGCAGGATCACCTCGTGATCGCGGGCTCGTTCGCGCGGCGGCGCGAAGGCACCTTCGATCTGATCGAGGTCGCATTGATGCCGGTCACCGCCGAATGGCTGCCCTACGAGACCAGCGACGAGCGCTACCTCATTGCCAAGGCGGTCGCCGAGAAACGCCGGTTCGTGAAGGGCCTGCGCGTCAATCTCGACGCCGACACCCCAATCGCGAGCCTGGTGCTGAAAGACACCGGCGAGGATGCCTGCGCGGTCCATATCCACGACCGCGACAATGAGGTGGCCGAACCGCTTGAAGCGCTGCTTGCTGGCCAAGGCGTCGCGCACCAGTTCTGGAAGGAAGGCGAGCCGCTGCCGGCCCGCGTCACGCGGCCACAACGCTGGGAAGCGCAGGCCGCCGCCTGAAACCGGCTCAGTCTTCCGGGCCGGGCAGCGGCCGGGTGGGCAGGAGATCGAGCCGGCGCGGCGTGGGCAGTGCCGCGCGCAACGCTTCGAGGCGCGCAGGCACCTGGTCGGGATTCTGGGTAATCTCGATCCGCTGGAGCGAAACGATGGTCCAGACCGCGAGATCAGGCCGCTCGGTCACGTGGACCGCGTAGGCGATCGGCAGCTTTTCGGGGTAAAGCCAAAGCAGCATCACCGGGAGCGCCGCGAGATTGGGGCGGCCGTCTACGCCCAGAAGCGTGAGCACGCCCAGGTCGCGATCATAGCGGCAGGTGATCCCGAGCGGCTCGGGATGGCCAACGAGGCCGAGGATGGTCGGCTTCGCGTTGGCGCCGAACACCGCATCGAGTTCGCCAGGCGGGAGCGCATCAGGGTCCGCCGCAAGGTCGGCGAGGAAAAGTTCGACGGCGGCGAAGCGTGCAGCCTCGTCCGGGGTACAGGCAATTTCGAGGGAGAGCGTACGAGATGACATGGTCGAGGCTTTCGCTTGGCATCGCGCAGCGCCGCTGCCCCCATGCGTCACGACGCCGGGCCACAAGTAAGAACGACGCAAATGCGCAGGTTTGAAGGATCAGAGGACGAGGTGGCGCTCGACGTGGGCGCGCGCGCGGCTCCGCTGGAGATTGAAGACGGGGACGCCATATGTCGCAGCGATGCGCAGCGCCTGGCCGGTGCCGCCCGAGGCTTCGCCGTCGGCGGTCCAGCACAACACGAATTCCGAAGGGCTATCGAGCGACGGCCCGAGCACCTGGAAGACGTTGCGCGTGTGAAGCGCCTGGACGAAGGCCGAGAGCCCGCCGAAGGAGGGATGATGTGCAGCAGCAATATCGCGCGCCCTGCCCCAGAGATCAGCGCCGAGCGCCTCGGGATGAAGAGAGCTTACCGATCCGCGCCAGCCCGCCGCAGGCAGGAAGATTTGCGCATCGCGGCCAGCCCCGCGTTCGAACGCACTGTCGGCACCGATCGCGTGGCCCGAGCGCAGGACATAGCCGCGCTTGGTGAGCGCAAAGGCGGCGCGGGTCATCAGGATGAGCACTTCGGGCGGCGTGGCGCGCGCGCCGATCCCGGAATAGTAGCGAAGCATGGCTGGTCTCCCCAGTGGAACACCGGCTCCAAGCCCCCTCCCCTCAATGGCCGTCGGCGTCGTCCGGATACCAGTCCAGCACCCGCGGGTCGGAATGCACGGCCTCGAACGAGAGAATCGCCGCGTGGGTGATCCAGGTCGCGGGATCGCGCAGTGCCACATAGGCCCCGTAGAAACGGCCGCCGCGCTCGACGAATTGGGCATGGACATCCTCGGTCACGGCTTCGCTGACCAGAAACCCGGGCATGCCCTGGATATGGACTGGCGGCAGGACACCAAGCATGTCGTCGTGGAAGGTTTCGCTCACCCGCGATAGCGGGAAGCGGGCGAGCAGTGCGGCGCGCGGATCGTCGCCTGTCGCGTCACGGCTGTGGGTCATGGCTGGGTTCCTCACAGCAGGACGAACGGCGGGATGGTCAGTTCGGCGCGGGCCAGCTCGCGCTTCAGATCGCGCAGGCGAGTGAAGCCCTTGATCCACGATGGCGGGAACAGGAGATATTCGTCCTCGCTGGCCGTGTAGTCGCGCATGGCCCCGCTGCCTTCGAACAGAACGATCTCGGGCAGGAATGCGCCGAGGCAGCCGCCAGACCAGCGGCGGAACGGCAGGCCGTGCTCGCAGCAGAAGGCATCGATCTCGGGGATCTGGCCGCCATTGAGCTCGGTGCCGTAGAGTTCGAGTGGCTCGCCTACGACGAGCGCGGCGGTATCGAACGGCTCGCTATCCCAGTCGGTGCGAAGATCATAGTCGGCCACGTGCGCGGCGAAAGTGGCAAGGTGTTCGCGCGGCAAGGTGCCGCCGATGGTAATGTGAACGGAAGCGCGGTCGCCCATGGGCCAGGTCCTTTCGCAGGTGTCGTTGATCCGACCCCCGCTCAAGTCCCCCTCCCCTCGATGTCAGTTGCGGCGGGCGGCCCAGCGCTCGGAGGTGCGGTCGACCTCAAGTTCACTTGAGCATGTCCGGCACAGCGCGAAGGCATCAGCAGGCGTACCCGACATCCATTGGTCCCAGTTCTCACGGGCAAGCACGACGGGCATGCGGTCGTGTACGTCGGCCATCTGCGGGCAGCCATCGACCATCACCATCGAATAGGCCTGGCCCCATTCCTCGGTCGGACGCCAGACCCCGGCGACAGCGAACAGCTCTTCGCCCGCCAATGAATACCAGGTGCGGGTCATCGCACCTTTGGCGCCTTCGGCCTCGGCCCAGGCGGTGACCGGGATCAGGCAGCGGCGGCGCTCGAAGCTTGCCCGCCAGAAGGCGGTGCCGAGCTTGTCCTCGCGCGCGTTGTTGACCGGCTTGGGCTTCAGTGGCTGACCGCTCTTGCCCTTGAGTACAAGCGGGAAGCCCTTGGGGCTACCCGCACTTCGTTCTCGGCGACGACCAGCCCCGGATAGCCGGGATAGACTTCGGCAGCGAAGTTCGCGCCCTCCCCTGCCCGCGCGCCGAACAGTCGGGCGATTTCAGCAGGTCCCTTGGTCATGCGGTACAAGTTGCACATGACCCGATGCTCGGTTGGACGAGTGCCCGTGTCAATCTGGCAGGCGCACCCTTGCAAATATGTTCTCTCTATGTTCCATAGTCGTCATGGAACGAATCGATACGTCTGCGGTCGCGCACGCGATCCTCGACGCCCCGGGCTGGGCGCGGGTTGGCATCACTGCCCCAAGCTCTTGTCTGCGCGAGGATGCCGCGCTCGAACTGGCGCGCGTGATCGCCGATGCGGTGGACGCACCGGCACCCGTCCCCTCGCCCGAGCAATCCTCGCTGCCGCTCTGACCGCGCGCAAGCTCAGGCGGCCGGCTGAGGCAACAGCGCTTCGATCTGGGGATCGAGCGGAAACCCGAAACGTCTGGCGACCTCGGCGGCGTGTTCGAAGTCGTCCGGACTGACGTGCAATGAGCGGGCGAGATCCGCCAGCGTCTCGGCGCCGCGCGGTGCGGACAGCGCATGAAGGTTGCCATGCGCCTGCGTCACGGCAAACGGCGTCATAGGCATTGCCGGTGCTCGCAAAGGCGTGATGACGCCGGGTTTCGAAGGCGAAGCGTTCGCTCATCGTCAGCATGTCTGGTCTCCGGATTTCCCCATGCAAATAAGGAGGCGGAACGCCGGGCGGGGGGCAGTGCCGGCGTTCCGCCTCAGGCCGCGCGGGGGGCTCATCCGCGGCCTTTGCGTGGGCGACGGGGACCCGCTTGGGGTCCCCGCCGGTTGGAGTTGGGATTGCCGATCAGGCGTCGACGAGCGGCGGCAGCGCGCCATCGTGTTCGGCGCCGTCCTTGGCGTTGGCGCGGCCACGCTTGGCAGGCGGGGTCGCGGTGCTGTCACCCAGACCATCACCAGCCTCTTCGGCGCTGCGGTCGCCGCCGGCGTCGTCGGCCGGGAACATGTCGCTCTCGCCGTATTCGGCCGAACCGAGCTGGGTGCTCCGGCGGCGCGGTCGCTGCCATGCGATCGCCATGGTGCCATCCTCGCGCGGGAAAGCGGCGATGTAGAGCGGCTGCGCCATCGACGGATCGTCGATCTTGCCCTGGTAGAAGCTTTCGCCGGTCGAGTTCGAGGAGAGCTCGAAGAGGGCGCCGACGATCACCCAGCGGCGCTGGTCGTTGAGCGCGACGATCTCGTACTTGGGTGCGCGCGGGTTGCTGGAGGTCACCGGCCGCAGGCCGATGGTGCGCGTGATGGTGAGCGTTTCGACAGAGCCGATCAGCTGGCCGTTGGCGTTCTTGCGGATTTCACCGATGTTCATGGACGTTCTCCTAGGTGGATCGATTGCGACCGAACCCCTTGTTCGATCACTCTCTTCCCACCCCCCTTCCCTCCCGGCCGTCAGGCCGATGCTGCGGGCTTTGCCCGCAGGGGGAGACTTGTCCCATGCTGCGCAGTGTTTGCGGAATGCGAAGCGGAACTTGGATGCCAATGCATGCGGTCTATCCCGCCACTCTGCCTATTTGGGATGGCTATGCGCAAACCGGACTTCTTTCAGCCCAGCCAGCGCAATTGCTTTGGTAGTTCAAGTCCAACTATAGGCATGATGAGGTTGACGACAGCAACGGGGCTTCGCAGGATTGGGCGGTCGCAGAGTAACCAAACACGCGGATTGGAAATGAATATGGCAGTAAACGAAGCTGCGAATCTGGGATCTGCGATCAAAGATGCGGCATCAAACTCGAAATCCGTTCTCGTCGAGGCGACAGTTCAGACACGCGACGACGGATCCACACCAGTTGTAATTTTGAGTTCCGATGACGCGGTCAGAGTGATCAGTGCCCATGCGCCGCGGATAATCTATCTTGTTGAGCAGGCTTTCGACCTAGCCGGTGAGATCGAAGCTGCACGGGATGAGATGGACGACATGGGCGTCGAACGTTCGCCTGACCTTTTGAAGGCAACCCAGCGCAGGTTTGCTCCCCATGACGGGAAAATTGGTGCGACAATCGCGAGTTTCATGATTGATGGCGTGCTTCATACAGCGGTCTCTACCGCGACTTGGCACGACGAATTCGGTGACGCCGTCGAGGCTATTCTTGAAGAGTCCCGAGAAGGCGTCAGTGCTGGGCAGGTCGCGAAACATTCCGAAAAAGCGAAGGCGATCGAAAGCAAGGCGTTGGTTCTGGTGAAGCACCCATCCTTCAACCATGGACGCGTCTCGTTCGACAAGCGCATGGCGCTGGCCGAAACACTCTTTCAGGATTGCGACCCCCACACGCTTTCAGAAATTACGCGGCGGGCGGAGAACCTGTTCTGGCTGGAGCAATCTGGCGTCCAGCTTGATGGGGTCTGATCAGGGCTGACCGATGAGCGTGGCCTTGCCCAAATGCGTGACTAAGCTGCGGCTCGATCGCCATCTTGATCGCGATTGTCATTGGCCGACTTTCTCGACGCTCCTTGCGACAAGAACGCAAGCAGCCGCTCTTCATCCTCAGCCATCTTGTATTTGGCATCGCTAAGGAAGTTGGACCGTTCTTCCCGGACCTTTGCTGCCCAACGACCGGTCCGATCTTCACGATCAAGGATGCTTTTGGTTCCATAGGCGCGCAGCATGAAACCGTAAGCCAGCAGCAGGTCCGAATGCTGATGGAACAGGTGATGTCCGATTTCGACGAGATTCTTATATTTGAATCCGACCGGCTTTCCCGACTTTGCACTTGCGACCAGATGGACGAGGCGAGTGGCCTTCATAAGGTCGGGATATTTGCCCTCCAGGCCGCAGCCATGGGTCAGAAGACGGTCATTTATGGCGAGCCATCGCTTATGGCGGCCCAAGTATTCGTCATCGTCTTCGTCATTGAGTACGAAAGCGAACACTAGCTCACGGAGCTCATTTTCCAGCGCGATCTTCGCTCGTTCAGCGGCTTCTTTCTGAGCGGCAACTCTGGCGAGCTTGGCAGATTTGATCTGCTCAAGGAGCTTGGCAGCCTCGGACGAATAGTCGAACGCTTGGACAGTTTGCAAATCTACATCGACCTCGACCTCGTCCCAGCAAACAAGACGTTCAACCCATTCGTCGACAATCTGATCGCCATCAATGACCGGTTTGCGATGCCAACATTTGATCATGAATGCGCCTGCCGCCTCGGACGCTGCCGCTGTGCTCTCATCGACCACAAAAATGTTGGAATTGTTGCCGAACAGAATGTCGTCATCGGTCATGCGGCGATAATTGGGGTGAAAGTTCGGCAATACCCAGACCAACGCTGCGCGTTCCGAGCGATAGAACTCCCTTCGGCTGAGCACCACATCCAGGAAGGTGGTGCTCAATTGAACTTCGAAGGCCAAGCGCAGATTTTCGAGGCGGGCAGAGACGTCTGGGCGCCTCAAACCGGGCAAGCCTTCGCTCGATCGCCAAGTCTTCTCGGAAAGCAATTCCGTGAACCTTGGATCGGCGGAAAGGCTTCTCAAGACAAGCTCTTTGATCCGTTTGTGCGCTTCGCTCTCCTGAGTGCCACGATATTTCATAGCTCTGATATCGGCCTCGGTAATACCGGTGCGCGTGACCGCAGGGCAGGAGCCATCTTCGTGCCGATGCCGAAAGAAGAAGCGCTTGCTGGTACTGCAGGCCAGATAAACAGGGACGCCACAAGTCGCGCAGACCAGTCGTGCGTCGCCCGTTTTTACGAGCGATTTGAGTTTCTGGCGCAGCAGGATTGCCCGCTCGTACCGGAATGCCCGGATCAGGCGACGAACATCAAGCCCGAAACCGGATTTGAGGCTGAGCACCTCGTCAATTTCGGGTTTTGAGACCGCTTCGGCCCATGCCCGCGGATCGATGGTTGTGTTTCCTACCATGTTCACCTCCAAAAATCTGGCTGATGGCTGTCACACCAGCCAAAGCACTAACACCGTTCCAATCTCGCCCCTGGTCGATTGAGCCCCCAACGCCGTTCGACGTAAAACTCGAGGGATCGACGAATCTGAAAGCTCAGAACGTCTTCAGTGAAGCCATACTCAAGGCGAACTGCGGCCTTTTGCTCGTCCGTCAGGTCGACCCTTGGTCTGAGACGGATATAAACCAGCTCTTCCCAGTCCGCGTCTCGCGGAAGCTCCTGGTCGACCTGTGCTACTGAAAAGCTGCTGTCGGGAGACACCCGGACGGGAAGATAGTCGCGCCACTCCTGGTGGTGGAAACTCCATGCCCGGACGTGCAGCCGCTCCCCATCCGACGCGAAGTGCGCAGGTGCGATCCATTGGTTCTGACGAAGCCCACTCGACATCGAGACATAGTCGATCTCGATCTTTAGCCGCTGCTCGATCGCCTGATAGAGATGGCGCATCACAAATGGCGGGCACTGCCGCACGGGCGATGGCAGCAAAGAGAATTCGTCAGATGCAGAGCTTCTAACGAGCTCATTGGGTGAGTCGGCTTCATGCGTGAACGGCAACCCACGGTGCTTGTTGTCAGCAAGGTAGCATTTGCGAACCGTGTCATACTTGGGTTTCGGTTCGGCTACGCGTTCTAGATATTCCCTGAAGTCGATCGCCGCCTGCGGCGAGGATATCCCAAATCGGTCGATCAGGTCTTTGCGGTTCACCTGCCCGCGCCATGTTAGGCATTGGTCGAGATAGACCAGACGGGCGAACATCGCAGGCTTGAGGGTGGGATCGATCATTGGGGCAAACGCTACTTGACTCGATCTCGGCTGTCTATATAAATTTTATACGTATTGAGATTCGAGGTTCTGCGAATGCGCATTTTGCACACAAGTGACTGGCATCTGGGTCGCCAATTCCACGGGGCGGCGCTGGAGGACGACCATGATCACGCACTCGTCCAGATCCTGTCGATAATCGACGATCATCAGCCAGACGTTCTTATTGTCGCAGGCGACATCTTCGATAGGGCCAACCCGCCTCAGAGCGCGCTGACGAGGCTCTCGGAATTTCTGAGAACGGTAAGGGCAACATCATCCACCGCCATCGTGTTGATTGCGGGCAACCACGACTCAGCGGCGCAGATCGGTGCACTGGGTGTGCTTGCGACTGACGGCGAAGCAATCGTGCGGGGGCCATTAGACGAGGATGAAAGGCCGTTGGTCCTATCCGACGCTCATGGTCCGGTGGCGATTTCCGCTCTACCTTTCGCCTACGAATATGCGGCGCGGCTGTGTTTCGAAGACGAGGAAATTGCTTGTCCGGCCGATGTCATTCGCGCCCAGCTCGCCAGCGCGCGCAAACACGTTGCTGACGGAATGCGCTGGGTGGTCGTTGCCCATGCATTTGTTGATGGTGCCGCTACGAGCGAAAGCGAGCGCCCGCTCATGCGGATGGTTGGCGGGATTGAAACTGTATCGGCGGGCGCATTCGACGGGGCACATTATGTTGCACTGGGGCATCTGCACCGCCCGCAATCGGTCGGACTTGATCATGTTCGCTATTCCGGTGCGCCGCTGGCCTTCGGCTTCGATGAAGAAGGCCAGCAGAAGTCCGTCAGCCTGATCGACCTTGCACATGATGGTACCGTCGAGGTGACTGAATTCCCCATCAAGCCGCTGCGACATGTGCGAACCATCCGTGGCAGGCTTCTGGAACTACTGGCCGCTACCGAGGTGTCCAACGACCTCGTCCGTGTGGTTCTGACGGATGAAACCCCTCAAATTGACCCGATGAAACGGATCCGGGCGCTCTACCCTAATGCGGTCCAGCTCGCTTACGAGAGGAATGAGCGACCCGTTGCGCAGCGCCTGGAGGAGCAACGAGCGGCGATAGACGATCCGCACGCACTCGCTTCGACATTCCTGGATATTGTGCGGGGCGACCCGCTGTCGCAAGCAGAGGCGGGCATCGTCGCCTCCGCGCTCAGTGCGTTCGCGACGACGGAGGTAGGTCAATGAGGCCGATCAAGCTCACCTTGAGTGCCTTTGGACCTTACGGCGCTGTCGAGAGCATCGATTTCCGGGAGGCTACTGACGCGGGGCTGTTCGGGATTTATGGGCCAACCGGATCAGGCAAGTCGTCGATCTTCAGCGCGATCGCCTTTGCCCTGTTCGGAGAAGGTGCGAAAGAAGAGCAGGGCATCGGCACAATGCGGTCGGATTTTGCCGACGAGGCGCTGTTGACCGAAGTAAGCCTGCAATTCGAGCTCGGACCCAAGCGCTATTACGTCCGGCGGATCCCTGACCAGCCCCGCCCGAAGGCGAGGGGAGAGGGGCATACCATGCAGCCGCATGCAGCCTGGCTCTTCGACGTGTCATCGGTCGCGATCGATGATGTCGGCCCCGACTGCAGCGGCGTCCCGCTCGCCGAGCGCAAGGTCGGCGATGTCGGGCGGCTCGTTGAGGAGCTGCTTGGGTACGGCGCTCAGCAGTTTCGTCAGATCGTGCTGCTGCCGCAAGGCCGCTTCGAAAGGTTCCTCGTTTCCAACAGTAAGGATCGGCTCGAGATCCTGCGCGAACTATTCGACGTATCGCTTTACCGGAAGCTCACCGAAAAACTCAAAGCGGACGCTGCCGATGTCCGGCGCGAGATCGAAGACGGCTATCGCTTGAACGGGCAGCGTCTCGCGGCAGAAGGCTTTGCCAGCTCGGATGAACTTAGCGCCGGTATTACGTCCGCGCTCGAGCGTTATGAATTTAGCCGGTTGGCCGTCGCCGAAACATCGGCAGTGCTCACTTCGGCGAATAATGCCTTTGCGGCGGCGGTTTCCCAGGAAAAACTGTTTGTTGAAGTGGAAGCCGCTGACGCTGCGCTGGAACTGCTGGAAGGCAAGCTTCCTGAATTCGATGCCGTCCGCGCGCGTAAGTCCCGTGCGGAGCTGGCACGGCGCATGGCAGATCTCGACAGTAGTCTCACGGATGCTTTTAGGCGCCATGAATTGGCCGTAACGGCCCAGGTCAGCGCCAGCGATGCAGAAGTTCGCGCCCGCGACGCCGCGTCAGCTGCGAGTGCTTTGCTGACCGACCTGCGGGCCCATGAAGATGAAATCGAGACCTTGGGGCGAAAGGTCGACGAACTGGGCCGCCACAAACAAGTGCTGGTCGATTCAGCCGAGCGCCTTGCAGAACATGAAAAGGCCCTGGGCGCTTTGGGCAGTGCTAAGCAGGAGCATAACCGGGCCGCTTCGGACCAACAACAGGCCGAGCAGGCCTTCGAGAAAAAGTCCGCCGCCTTAGCTGCTGCGCAACGCGATGCTCTTGAGCGGCAGGGTTTGATCGGGCGGCGCGAAAAGCTGAAGAGTGAACTTGATGGCGCGCATGCTCATCTTAGTGCCACCCAGGCACTGGAGGAAGCGCAGGCTGAATACGACACTGCAGCAGCTGCGGCATTGGACGCGCAAACCCGCCATCATGACGCCGGTGAAGAGGAAGCCGCACGCGAAAGCGACTACATTTCCGCCCAGGCGAGCGTTCTCGCTGAGCGGCTTGAAGACGGTGTGCCTTGCCCGGTCTGCGGCGGCTGCGATCATCCTCTACCTGCGCACGGGACAGGTGATGCGGGCCTTCTGGAGAAAGCATGGCGAGGAGCACAGTCCGCTTCTATCGCTGCTGCGAAAATTGATCGCGAGGCTCAAGCGCTGACCAGCTCGGCAAAGGCGACGCTGGATGCGCACCAAGCGACGTTATCTGGTCTTGAAGTGCCGCAGCGCGCCATAAGGGATATCGACACCGAGTATCAGCATGCCATCGACGCAATCGATAAGCTCGGTGGCATCGTCGATTTGATCCTCCTTGCAAAGGAGGTCGATGAATTGCGTGACCGCAAACTGACGACTGCAGCCAAGCTTCAGCAAGCCAATTCCACCTTGGGCGATGCAACCACTGCCGAAGCCTTGACCAAGCAAGGGTATACTGATCGCATCGCTTCCGTTCCGGACGCGCTGCGCGACACTACTGTGCTGCAGGCCCAAATTGACGCCGCAAAAGCCGATCTCGAGCGGCGCAAAAAAGCGATCTCTGACGCCTTGGAGCACGAGCAGAGTTCCCAAGCCACTCTGATCAAGGCCGAGGCCGCCCACCAGAACGCTTCGACTTTGCTCAACAAATGTGCGGGTGAAGTTGAAAGCAAACGGGCTACATTTGACGCGCGACTGATCGAGTTCGAACTTTCCGAAGCAGCCTATCGGTCAGCCATTCCCGACATCGAGCTAATCGGGGAGCTGGAAGGGTCGATTGCTGAATTCGACAGAGAATTGGCCGCAGCGCGTGGGCGGCAAATAGCTGCTAGGAATAATGTCGGCAGTGCTCAGCGTCCCATCATGGAACCGTTCCGGCTCAGCTGCAATCAGGCCCAGGCTGCGGCTGACGAGGCCTCAAGGCATAGCGCCGAAGCGCAGCAGAAGCATCGCTCGCTTTTGGATCTGCAGACAAGTTTGGCCGACGAATTGGAAAATCTGCAGAGCCTCGAGCAAGCGTCCGGTTCATTGCGCGGTCTGGCTGAAGCCTTCGATGGACAAAATGAGTTGCGGACCACCCTTGAGACGTTTGCCATCGGCGCCATGTTCGACCAAGTCCTGGAAGCTGCAAATCTGAGACTCGATCCGATGACCGGTGGTCGATATCGGTTCGAGCGGGACACTGTGAGTGTCGGCGGGCGATCGAAGCGCGGCCTCGATGTGCGCGTTCATGATATCCAGACGGGCCGGGCACGTGAGATCATAACACTGTCGGGGGGCGAAACGTTCATCGCAGCACTCTCTCTGGCGCTTGGCCTTTCTGATGTTGTTGAAATGACTCACGGAGCCATAAGGCTCGACACAATCTTCATCGATGAAGGCTTCGGCAGTTTGGATACCGAGAACGACGCTGGCACGCTGGATCAGGTTCTGCAGGTCCTGCAAGACATCGTTGGCGAACGCCGATCCGTCGGATTGATTTCACATGTGCCGCTGGTTCAGCAGGCTGTTCCCAATGGCTTCAGTGTTCGAAAAGGCGTGAATGGAAGTGTCATTGAGCCAAGAATGCAGTGATGTTTGACATTGCCGCAGCATAGGTGAATTTCAGCTGCATGCACAACGCGTTAACACCTTTTCGAAAGTACTCGGACTTTTCCGGTCGTGCGAGCGCGCGCGAGTTTTGGTGGTTCTTTGCACTTTCAGTTGCTGTATTTGTCGCCACGGTCCTGCTTACCGGTATCAGCGCGCAATCAGCCGCCAAAGCCACTCCGACTTGGGCGCTGGTATACGTTTTCTGGTGGGCAGTTACGGCAGTGCCATGGTTCGCACTGCAGGTGCGCCGCCTTCATGACCAAGGTCGAAGTGGTTGGCTCGTTTCGATCAACATCGCTGGTTATGCAGCGCTTTTCATCGAACCGCTGGCAGGCATGGCCTTACTGGCCATTTCTCTTGGAATCATGGCGCTGCGGGGTGAGCAAGGGAGGAACCGATATGGCGACGCTCCAGAGGTGGCACATGCGGAATTCGGTCCGGTCGATCTATCCTCCGAAGATGACCTTCAAACTTCCTACGGACAGCCGATCCGCGATAAGCAGGGTGTCTTGCGCTTGGAGGATGGGAGCTTCGAGTGCGCCGGACTGGCCTTCGCCAGTTACAGGGAAGCCTACCAATACAGCCTCAGCGAGAATCGACGTTCAATTCAAAAAGTCGACAAAGAGCAAGGTAGCGCGGATAGCGAAGGTCCGTTGGAGCAAGCCACCGCGCAGCGAACCTCAGAAGTGAGACTCCCATCGATGAGTCCTGGAACCGACAAATACGAGGTCACTCCGACCTCGGATGGTCGCTTCATGTCCGGTGGCTATACGTTCACCACAAGGGCACAGGCTGAGAATTATGCTCAACGGCGCCGAGGAACGGCCGCACCTGCACCGGTCATTGGCTCAAACGAGGCAACCGACGGCTTTTCCGACAGTCCTCCCCAGCCCGTAGCCTACAGCGGGCCCAAAGAGAGCTGGGCAGAAATCGAACCTGGCATCAAGCTCGGTAGGGATGGTCAGTTTTATGTTCGTGGTTATGCCCATGCCAAGCTAGACGAGGCGCGACGGGCGGCCGCTGGTTACGGCCATCGGCCAGTCTCGACGGCAAAACCCCAGTCATTTCCAGCCCCGAGAAGGGAAACTTCTCAAAGCTTCATCGCGAAGCTCGCCAAGCCATTCGCTGCTGCACCAGCTGCGCATTGGATCTCCGAGCCAACCACGGTGGAGGTGGCCGGGATCGAATTTCAAGCTGAGTTCCTTTACTACGGGAAAGCCGATCGACGGTTGATCCATCGAGCACTTGTGGACCCGACGCTGGCGGTCGCGTCCGATGCAGACTCGCTGGGGACCACTCTGGGTTACTGGCCGAACTATAGCGAATTAACGCCCTCAGCACGTCGAGCATATCTAGAATGGCTGGCTTCCGGGCGGTGCGCGCCAAACGCACCCATCGGGTACGTCTTCGTCTATTTCTATGGGCTCGAGCGGCGCTTGATAGCGGAGAAGAGCGAGAAGGATGCACGCGCGATCCTTGCGGAAGCGCGACGACTGCTTGATCTCTATGGCGACAACCACTCATTCCGCAATTATTGCGGCGCGCTGATTGAGGCTGGCGAACTGGTCTTCGACATTGCACCCACGGACAATGCAATCTCGCTCGACATGCGGCGAGGTTGGGAAATCCCCATTGGCATCCGGGTGCGGCTTGGGCGCAAAGTCCGTGACGGGGTAGCAATAGACTCGGATGACGCCTTGTGCTGGGCTTTAACGCATCCGCAGCTATATCCGCGAACCGCCGTTAGTCGCTGCTTTGATCAGTTCTGCGCGTTGTGGCGCTATCGCTTCACCGAACGCTTCCCCGACGGCATCAAGGTCCGCGGGGGTAAAACGCGTCTGCAATTCAATTATCGAGCAGCAAGCAGCGAGTTCAACGCTCAAGCCGATGTAGAGGACTTGCCTGATATTGGAGCTATCGCAGGGCCTGTGACCAAGCTGGAAGCATTGTTGACGGAATGTACTGAGGCACTCGACCCGCTCAGCCGGTTCCTGGGCCGAAATCCTGAAGAGCGCACGACCTTGCTCGCTGCTGCACTTTGTCCAGCTGAGGCGCTGGATGATAGCGCCGAGACAATCCTCAAGGCGGCGCGAACCCGCCTATTTGACGGAACGAGCAAAGACGGTCTGGCGCAGAAGCCTCTTGGTGAAGTATTGGAAGTGCTGGCAGGGAAACCAGGGCCGCTGGCCGCAGATCGAAGGGCGTTCTTGTCCAAACGCCTGCCAGAAATCCTCGATGCAATGCATATCGGCTTCGAACCAGACAAGCGATTTGGCCCAGCCCCCACTCTAAGCGACGACACAATGTTGTGCGTGTTCGAAATGGCTAAGCCGATGAAGGCGCATCAAGACCGTGATGAGTACCGTTCGGCCCGCACGATGGTCGAAATTGCGGTCCTGGCTGCCAAGGCAGACGATCAGGTCGTCGACGCGGAAATGAGCGTGATCCTCGAAGACGTCGCACAAATTGCAGGGCTGGATTCGAGCGACCATTATAGATTGCGCGCTCACGCACAGGCGTTGGCATCGAATCCTTCAAAAATGCGCGCTGCGACCACTCGGCTGCTTGCGCTGCCTGAGGCTGAGAAAGACCGGGTGCTGACCACTGCCGTTCGCGCAATCCTTGCTGATCAACGCGTGTTGCCTTCCGAAGTCCGCTTTCTGGAAGGGCTCTACAAGTCGCTTGGGAAGTCACAGGACGAGGTTTATGCGAGGCTGCACGCGGGAGTAGACAGCCCTCGATCGCAACGCGCAGGCACCAACAAACCCACACACGCTGTTGATGGCGAGAGATTGGAACGGCTTCGGCAGGAGACAACCGCTGTTGCGAGCATGCTGTCGAACATTTTCCGTGAAGAGGAAGTGGCCTCGACACAACCTGCGACCCAAACGCAGCCAGATGAACGGAGCCTGCCTGGCCTTGATGCCGCACATTCGCACGTGCTTCTGCAGCTCGCGGAACAGCCGGTTGAAGCCGAAACTTTTGAAACCCTTTGTCGTACACAACGGCTGCTTCCCGACGGAGCCATTGAAACCATAAACGATTGGGCTTTTGATGCCCTCGACGACATCGCGATCGAATGCGAAGATATCGTTTCGATTCAACCCCACCTTATCGAGAAAATCAGGAGCATGGCTGCCGCATGACCGAGCGAACACCAATTCGGCCTCGCGACCGCGACACAATAGTCCAAGCACTCGCTGCTGGCGTTGTCCCGCGAGTGGGCTTGCAGCACATTCAGGTCGGGCGGATGCTTGAGGTCGGAGCTCTGATCAAGGACATAGTGTAGATTTCCGCTGAGAATTGACCCGGTAGGGGCATAAATTTCCATTGAGAATTGACCCATGTTTGAACCCGCCCCTGGCTGACCAGTCTGGGGTATCGGGAGTGATCGACATGGATTTACTGAGTGTAATTCGCCGGTGGCGCCTTCGTGATAAGATCCCGCTTCGTGAGATTGAGCGGCGCACCGGTTTGTCGCGCAACACGATCCGCAAGTATCTGCGCGCAGATACTGTGGTGCCGCAGTTCAAGGTACCTGACCGGTCGAGCAAGCTAGACCCGTTTGCTGAGAAGCTGACGGGTTGGTTGCAAATCGAGGCTGGCAAATCGCGCAAGCAGAAGCGCACGGCGAAGCAGATGCACGCCGATTTAGTCGCATTGGGCTATGAGGGATCCTACAATCGGGTCGCTGCCTATGTGCGTGATTGGAAGGCTGGCCGTCTCTTGGCACAGCAGGCCAGCGGGCGCGGAACATACGTGCCTTTGGTTTTTCAGCCCGGTGAAGCGTTCCAATTCGACTGGAGCGAAGATTGGGCCATTCTTGGCGGTGAGCGCGTCAAGCTACAGGCTGCCCACACCAAGCTATCGCATAGCAAGGCGTTCATCGTGCGGGCCTATCCGCTTCAGACGCATGAGATGCTGTTTGATGCGCTGACGCAGGCATTCCGCGTGCTGGGCGGTGTGCCGCAGCGCGGGATCTTCGATAACATGCGGACTGCGGTCGACAAGATCGGCCCAAGACACTCTGGGGGCAAGGCCCGACAGGTCAACGCGCGCTTTACGGCTATGGCTAGCCACTATTTGTTCGAGCCTGCGTTCTGCAATCCGGCCTCGGGGTGGGAGAAAGGGCAGGTCGAGAAAAATGTCCAGGATGCACGGCGGCGGCTGTGGCAGCAGTTGCCCGCCTTCCCGGATATCCATGCGCTCAATGCCTGGCTCGAAGAGCAATGCATCGCACAATGGGGCGAGATCCAGCACGGTAACTTGCCCGGCACCGTAGCCGATGTACATGCCGCTGAGGTTGGCGCTCTGATGCCACTGGGGCGGACCTTCGACGGCTTTGTCGAACACACCAAGCGGGTGTCACCGATCTGCCTGATCAGCTTTGAACGCAATCGGTATAGCGTCCCAGCATCCTTTGCCAACCGCCCGGTTAGCGTCAGGATCTATCCCGAGCGGATCGTGGTGGCGGCCGAAGGTCAGATCCTGTGCGAACATGCTCGGATTATCGACCGATCTCACCACACCAGAGGGCGGACAATCTATGACTGGCGGCACTATCTGGCAGTAGTCCAGCGCAAGCCGGGGGCACTGCGTAATGGCGCGCCTTTCTTGCAGCTCCCAGAGGCCTTCAAGCAGCTGCAAAGCCAGCTCCTGCGCCGTCCTGGTGGAGACAAGGAGATGGCGGAGATATTGGCATTGGTGCTGCAGCATGACGAGCAGGCAGTGCTTTGCGCTGTCGAACTGGCTCTGGAAGCAGGCGTCGCCACCAAGACCCACGTCCTCAACATCCTGCATCGCCTGATCGACGGTAAGGCTCCACCGGCAGCGCCGATTGACGCACCACAGGCGTTGCGCCTTGCGCAAGAGCCGTTGGCCAATGTCGGACGTTATGATGCCCTGCGTGAGGGAGGGCTGCGTCATGCGTCATGACCCCGCCAGTGCCGCCGTTGTTGTCATGCTCAAGGCGCTGAAGTTGTATGGCATGGCACAAGCAGTGGGGGACCTTATCGAGCAAGGCGCTCCAGCCTTCGGCGCTGCAGTGCCGATGCTCTCGCAGTTGCTCAAAGCAGAGATGGCTGAACGCGAGGTTCGCTCGATCGCCTATCAGATCAAGGCCGCCCGGTTCCCTGCTTACAAGGACCTGGCCGGGTTCGACTTCGCATCCAGCGAGGCCAACGAAGCTCTGGTTCGGCAACTGCATGGCGGCGAGTTTATCGACGGCGCTGACAACGTCGTCCTGATTGGCGGGCCCGGCACCGGCAAGTCGCACATCGCCACTGCTCTGGGGGTTCAAGCCGTCGAGCATCACCGCAAAAAGGTCCGCTTCTTCGCCACGGTCGATCTGGTCAACGCGCTCGAACAGGAAAAAGCGGCCAACAAGGCGGGGCAGATTGCCGAACGTCTGCTCAAGCTCGATCTCATCATTCTCGATGAATTGGGCTATCTGCCGTTCAGCCCATCAGGCGGCGCGTTGCTGTTCCATCTGCTCAGCAAATTGTACGAACGCACCAGCGTCGTGATCACCACCAACCTCAGCTTCAGCGAATGGGCCGAGGTATTCGGCGATGCCAAAATGACCACCGCCCTGCTGGACCGGCTAACCCATCATTGCCACATAATCGAAACTGGCAATGACAGCTTCCGCTTCAGGGCCAGCTCTGCCTCACCAAAACCACGAAAGGAAAAATCACCAGCTTGACCCAAAACCCGCTCTGCGGGACATACCTTCACCCGGGTCAATTCTCGATGGAAATACCGGGTCAATTCTCAGCGGAAATCTACAGACCTGCGCCTCAACGAACTCGCGCCAGGCCTCGATGCTGACGAAATCGCGGCTGCCCCGCCGGCGTAAGGCCTGATCGAGCCGTCGCTTGAGATGGGCATGGGGACCTTCGATCGATCCGTTCTCGTGCGCCTCGCCGCGGTTGTTGCGGGTAGCAAGCATGCCGTAATGACGACACAGCTCGTCATAGCTTCGGGTGAAATCCCGCTGCGCATCGGCGTCGAGGTTTTTGTAGGCGGCTGACAGGGAATCGCTGCGGTGTTCGGCCGGCGCACCGCCCAGCTTCCACAACGCATCCTGCAGGTGCTCCGAAAGGGCGGCAAAGCTCTCCCCGCCCAGCACGACAGCCGCATGCTCCCAGCCACTCGCCGCCAAGCGGAAGTGGTAGAGGCGATAGGCCAGGGTCTCGCCGGCAACAGTGACCTTGAGACTGTCGCATACCGTGAAATCCGACAGGCCCTGCCGACCGGGCTCATGATGCTGCGGGAAGAAGATATCCTTCTCGCCGCCGTGCAGTGCCCGCCAGCGGGCGATCCGGCGTTCCAGTGTTCGTCGTATCGCATCGGGAACAGCATCCTCGCCGAACTCGTCCTGGAGCGTCTCGAAGACCGTGACGGCAATGATACCGTCGATCTGGAGCAACTCCTCTATACGTGGCCAGAATGGCTCGAGCGGATCGGCGCGGGTGCGCCAGTGGCGCTCCTTCTTCTTCTGGGACGGAAGCTGCGGATCGTTCTCGATCCGGCGTGCGCTGCGTTCGCTGATACCGGCCTTGGCAGCCGCGACGGCCTGGGTGTGTTGGCGACGATGGGTCATGAAGAGAAATACCTGCTGATCGGAAATGTGGTGGCCCGGCATCGCAAACCCATCGCTCGTTGTTCGATGAGTGTTCCGATACCACCGCCCGCCACAGCCCCGATCTGCCCCCCGAAAGAAGGGGAAAAAGATCGCCACCGGTTGTCTGGTCCGCTCTCCGGTCGGGGCTGCGCCCCTCCCTACGATCAGACCAGACAACCGATCCTACCGGCCATCATAGTCGCCGCTCAACCGGCCATCGTAGTTGTCGCCGCGCAAGCTCACCAATCGCTTGCCAGCATGATCGTGACAACGCGGAAACTCCGCTGCGGGTCCCACGGGGTTTCCGACCCCCAGGAGAACGTCCCGTCATTGGCGTAGACGTCGACCTTCCAAAAGATCTTGTGCCCCTGGAACTCGACCGCACCGAAGTCACGCTCGCCGTGAGGGTCGTTGCCCGGATCGATAGGGGTTTCATTGATCAGCCTGCGCAGCGCGGCCTGGCCGAGCATCAGACTGACTTGCCGAGTGCCTGCGTCCTCGGCGTCGCCAGCAAGGATGTCGGCCAGCGCCCGCGTGAACACAGTGCGCGAAGAAGGCAGCGAACCTGCGCGGGCCGCGTCGTTGAGCCGGGCGATCTCGGCAGTGTGGTCAGCAGCAACCGGGGCGGATTGGGCAAGTTGGGTCATGGGTTATTCCTTTCAAGATTGATCCCCGGCCGATTGCCCCCTCCCCTCCGCTGTCCGGTTGACGGGGCCTGAACGTTCACGCTACGTTCTTTTGGAAAGGATCAAGCCATGCCCGCTCCCAGCCACCTCGACCATTTCGATCTCGACATTGGCCTGCGCGATGCGTCGTGCGACGAGAACCTGCCGCCGGTGCGCCGGGCGATCGCGGCGCTGTGCATCGGGGTTGGCGTAGACGACGCCTATCTGTCGGTCCGGGAACTGCGTGAGGCAGTGTCGCTGGTGCATGAAAACGCCCCCGGCGGACGGGCGAAGCTCGCCGGGATCCTCAGCACGCAGTGCGATGATTTCCAGCGGGCGATCTATTATTGCCTCGCCGGGCGCGGGGTGGTCGAGATGGCCGAAGCGATGGATTGGCTGCTGACAATCCTCAAGGCTCGCGGTCGCACGGCCGCCTGGCTCAGCCGGGTGCGAGTTCGCCGCAAGGACCTCGTTTCGCCCTACGTGGCTGAAGCACCTGACGGACCGCTCGTATCGGCCAACCCGGATTTCGAGCTCGGGCAATCGTGGTTCGTCGAGCGCGGTCCAGAGCCCTACTGATCATCCGGGTCGTCATCGTTGCAGGTGACGACCCTCGAGACGGTGTGCCCCGGCGCCGCCTTGCTCGCCAAGACCACGCGAAAAGGCTGCAGCGGGTTGCCGGTCTTGACCACGGCGGTGTCGCCCTGGACATGCTCGGCAACCCTGGTGGCAATCCGGTTGGCGTTCTCGATACTGCAGAGGCGCGCCCGTTTTGACGAGCGCGGAGGTGGGGCGGGTTCGGTCATGGCGCTGCTCGCTCGATGCGGGGTCACGAGGCTGACGGGGCTGCGGGCGGCGGCACGATCGTCCACGCCCGGCTCATCAGCTTGCTGATCTTCACACCAACCCCGTCGCTAACCCTGCGCAGGATGGTCTTGCGGCCTGCCTGGACGACGCGAAAGCTGCGCTCGCTCTGCCCGTCGGTGAAGGTCAGCGGCTCGGCCAGCACCAGCATGTCGCCCGGCGCCGGCTTGCGGCGCGTAGTCAGCGCCAAGCGCTGTCGGCACTGCTCGCGCCAATGGGCGGCGTAGTCATTGCCGGGCGGTCCCAGCAGATCGAGGATCGAGGCCGGACAGTCGTAGCTATAGGGACCCATCGTCTCGCA
>NZ_BARE01000052.1 GCF_000367345.1 Sphingobium xenophagum NBRC 107872 | reverse complement strand
TCTGCGAAGGGTTTCGGGCGCTTGCGTACGAAAGCCTCCAATGCAGGAACCCGCGGGCCCCATGCGCTGGTCTATGGGTAAAACGGCTGTGGGATGGTTCTGGAGGGTATGTGCTTCCGCTGCGGAAGTGCACCCGCCGGCGTAATGAGCGTAATATCGTGCAGCGTCAGATCGCGATCTGCGTCTGTTATGAAGGTCGCTGTGCAAGCCACCCGCTCTAATTCCGGGATGGGCACGCGCTGGGTCGTCGGCCAGTGCGCTATGAGCGTGCCCGTCATGCAGGATGGGCCATGCCGGATCATGGCGTATTCTCCCGGATGGACGCTGCTGATTGCGGCGGCGCGCGGGGCTGGCACCAGCGGGCGAAGGCCTTGATGATTGTCATGTGCCCGCCACAGCATGGGCATGCCGGGCGGTGATCTAGCAGTTCGTCGGATGCAGGTTCCTCGATCGGCGCAGCAACGCCCAGCAACCTGCGGGCGAGCGTCATGGCGTTCTTGTGCGTTGAACTGGCGAGCAGGCCATAATGCCGGATGCGGTGGAAGCCGCGCGGCAGGACATGGATCAGGAAGCGGCGGATGAACTCATGCGTCGCAAGCGTCATGACCTGCTGTCGTTCAGCAGCAGCGCGGCGGTAGTCCTTGTAGCGGAACGTCACGCTGGTCTCGTCGAACGCAATGAGGCGGCGGTTCGAGATGGCAACGCGGTGCGTGTAGCGCGAGAGATAAGCCAGCACCGCCTGCGGCCCGGCAAAGGGCGGCTTGGCATAGACCACCCAGCGCTTCTTTCGGATGGGCGAGAGATGGCGCAGAAACGCCCTGCGCGCGGCGAGATGTGCCTGAGCGCTGAAGAAGGACAGCTTGCCGGCGTCGAACAGCGCCAACAGGCGGGTGAGGAACAGCCGGCGGAACAAGGCGCCCAGCACACGCACCGGCAGCAGGAACGCAGGGCGCGATGATATCCATCGCGTGCCGTCGAGCGCGATGCCACCGCCAGGTACGATCATGTGCACATGCGGGTGGTGGGTCAGCGCCGATCCCCACGTGTGCAAGACAGCGGTGATCCCTACCCGCGCGCCGAGGTGCTTGGGATCGGCTGCGATGGTCAGCATCGTGTCCGCGGCAGCGCGGAACAGCAGGTCATAGACCACCGCCTTGTTCTGCCATGCGATGTCGGCGATCTCGGCAGGCAGCGTAAACACGACGTGGAAATAGCCCACTGGCAACAGATCGGCCTCGCGCGCGGCCAGCCAAGTGCGCGCGGCAGCGCTCTGGCACTTGGGGCAGTGCCGGTTGCGGCAGGAGTTATAGGCGATCCGCCAGTGCCCGCAATCATCGCAGGCTTCGACGTGACCTCCCAGCGCGGCGGTGCGGCAGTTCTCGATCGCCGTCATGACCTTGAGCTGGCCGATGCTGAGATGCCCGGCATGGGCTGCGCGATAGGCCGGCCCAGCGCTACGGAAGATGTCGGCGACCTCGAGTGAGGCGCGCACGGTTCACCCGGGAGGTGCCCTACCTTCCATCACGGCAACGATCTGGTCGAGCGGGCTGGCCACCGCCCTCATGGTCTTGCTGGAGACCTGGGTATAGATCCCGGTCGTATTGATGTTCACGTGGCCGAGCAGGACCTGGATGACGCGGATATCGACACCCTGCTCGAGCAGGTGAGTGGCGAACGAATGCCGCAAGGTGTGCGGGCTTACCCGCTTGTGGATCTCGGCACGCTCGGCCGATTCCTGCACGACGCGATGCAACTGGCGCGCTGAGACCGGATCTGTGCCGGTACGGCCGGGGAATAACCAACCATGTGGCAACATCACTCCGCGCCGTTTGCCTTCGCGCCACCATTGACGGAGTAAGTCCAGCAGATGCGGTGAGAGCATGGCGTTGCGGTCCTTGCGACCTTTGCCCTGCTCGATGCGGATCAGCATCCGGGTGCTGTCGATGTCATCGACCTTGAGGTGGGCGACCTCCGAGACGCGCAGGCCCGCGCCATAGGCCACGCTGAGGGCTGCCTTGTACTTGATGCCTGGCGCCGCCTCGAGCAGCCGCGCCGTCTCCTCGACGCTCAAGACCACCCGCAATTTGGGTGTGAAGCGAACTACGACTAGCCCCAGCGCCATCTCCGGTCGTTTGAGGGTGATGCCGAACAAAAAGCGCAGTGCCGATACAGCTCCATTGATCGATGCAGGACCGACCGCGCGCTCATGCTGATCAATCTGAAACCGCCGGAGGTCTTCGATCGTGGCAAGATCAGGCGACTTGCCGAGAAAGCTGGCGAAGCGCCGAACATGGCGAATGTAATCCTTTTGCGTGTGCTCGCCGAACCCACGCATCGTCATGTCCTGCAACATCCGATCGCGCAGAGAATTGCTCGGGGTCTGGGAAGTGATGGCATCCATGGTAAGTTCCTTTCCGTTAAAGGAACCCCACGGTCGCGAGGCAACATCGCCGCTCGCAAAGCCCGAACTATACTACGCTACGTCACCCCAAGCGACTCTCCCGCGCAGCGGGTTCGTGCACTGGTCGTTAGCGGACGCTCCCCCTCTTCCAACTGCGCCTAACCGCACTACGTGCGGTAAGGCTTCATATCCTTCTCCCCGGCGGGGAGAAGGGCACGCGCATCTACACCAGCCCCAGTTTCGCCAGTTCCCCCAGCAGCGCAGCGGGCATGGCGGCGGTGGCATCTTCCTCCCCTTCGCCCAGGTCGCGCGGCGCGTCCTCCTGCGCCAGATAGCGCCAGCCCTGATGGGCGCGCTTTGGCATGGGATGGACCGGGATCAGCGTCGGCGCGAGGCGGATCCAGTGGCGGCCCTGCCCGGTTTCGGCGAAGCCCAGGATCGGGCTGCGGCCGACGATGCGGTGGCCGTGAATCCAGTAGAGCGATCCGCCCGCCATTTCCTCGACCCGCTTGGGCAGATAGCGGGTGGTGAGCCGCGCTTCATCGGCGTGGCTTTCCAGCCAGGCTTTCAGGCTGGCGGGACTTTCGCTCTGGAAGGCGATCTTGGTCATGTGCAGCGGCATGGCGGCGATCTGGGGACGCGCGCGTCGCGGTTCAACGCAGGAACAGGGTCGCCAGCCCCAGGAAGCTCAAAAAGCCCAGCGAATCGGTCATCATCGTCACGAACACGGCGGACGAGACGGCGGGATCGACATTATTGCGTTCCAGCGTGATCGGCACCAGCACGCCTGCCAGCCCCGCGACCAGATTATTGGTCAGGATCGCCGCGCCGAACACCAGCGACAGGTCGATCCGCCCGTAGATGATGTAGGAGCCGATGCCGATCAGCGTCCCCAGCGCCGCGCCATTGGTCGCGGCAATGCGGAATTCCCGGCCGATCATCCGCACCGTGTTGGAACTGGTCAGCTGATTGGTGGCAAGCGCGCGCACGACCACGGCCAGCGTCTGCGTCCCCGCATTGCCGCCCATGCCCGACACGATGCCCATCAGCGCCGCCAGCATCGCGAAGCGCGCGATCGTCCCTTCAAACAGGCCGACGACCGAAGCGGCGAGCATGGCGGTGCCAAGGTTGACGACCAGCCAGATCAGGCGCGCGCGCACGGTCATCAATATCGGTTCGTTGATGTCACCCTCGCCCGCGCCCGACAGGCGCAGAATATCCTCGCCCGCTTCTTCGGAAATGATGTGGACGACGTCATCGACGGTGATCATGCCGACCAGCCGCCCGCTGCCATCGACGACGGCGGCGGAGATGAGCGCATATTTCTGGAAGCGCAACGCGACTTCCTCCTGATCCATGTCGACCGGGATCAGCGTCTGTTCGCGCTTCATCAGGTCGGCCATGGCGACGCTGCGCGGGCAGGTGAGAATCCAGCTGAGCTGACAATAGCCGATCGGACGGTGCATGGCGTCGACGACATAGATTTCCCAGAAATCGGTCGTCAGGTCGCCATTGTCGCGCAGATAGTCGATCACCTGACCCACGGTCATATGTTCGGGCACCGCGACCAGATCGCGCTGCATCAGGCGACCGGCGGACTCCTCCGGGTAGGACAAAGCGCTTTCGATCGCAGCGCGATCTTCCGGGTCGAGCGCCTCAAGGACGGCCTGCTGGTCGGCCTCCTCCATATCCTCGATCATGGCGACGGCGTCGTCGGTATCGAGTTCGGAGGCGAATTCCGCGACCTGTTCGGGCGCCAGATCACCGATCAGGTCGTCGCGGACATAGTCATTGAGTTCGGACAGGACTTCCGCGCCGACCAGATCGCCCAGCGCCGTCGCCAGCTCGCCGCGCCGGTCGGCCGGGGTGAGTTCGAGAAGGTCGGCAATGTCGGCGGGATGGAGCGGCGAGACGAGGTCGCGCGCACGTTCGGCCTCGCCTTCCTCCACCGCGTCCAGCACGGCGGAGACGAATTCGGGCTTTAGCCGATCATCCTCATCATGGCGCGATTCCGCCGCAGCGGCGATCGCTTCCTCTACATCATCCCCGTCCAACAGGGGCTGGGCTATGTCGCCGCGCTCGCTCATGGCGCCCCCTACTGTCCGGTTCCTGTTGCATTCCGATCCTTTCGCCCATGCACAATATAATTGCAATGGCGCAGACGGGCCAGAAGCCCAAAACACGGGCTTCCATCGTGACTTACAGCCTCTATATGGGTGCCAGCACTACCCCATCCCCCAAAGAGAGGATTTTTCATGGCCGACGATACCCTGACCCTTAGCCTCGACAGTGGCGGCGACGTCGTCATCAAGCTGCGGCCCGACCTGGCGCCCGGCCATGTCGCGCGCATCGTGGAAAACGCCAAGGAAGGCTTTTACGACGGCGTCGTGTTTCACCGCGTCATCCCCGGCTTCATGGCGCAGGGCGGCGACCCGACCGGCACCGGCATGGGCGGCCACCCCGACAAGCCGGACCTGAAGGCCGAATTCAGCCGCGAAAAGCATCTGCGCGGCGTCTGCTCGATGGCGCGTTCGTCCAACCCGAACAGCGCCAACAGCCAGTTCTTCATCTGCTTCGACGATGCGACCTTCCTGGACGGCCAATATACCGTCTGGGGCGAAGTGACGTCGGGCATGGAGCATGTCGACGCGCTGCCCAAGGGCGAGCCGCCGCGCACGCCCGGCAAGATCGTCAAGGCAAGCGTCGCCTGACTTTGCTGAATGAAAAAGCCCGCCTCCGGACCTTGGAGGCGGGCTTTTTTATGGATGCGATCACAGGCTTCGCTCCGTCGAGGAACGAGCGGCCCGCGCGAGCATGAATCAGCGCTTCGCCGCCATCCCGTCGGTTGGGGAAACGGACTGTGTCGCCTGCGCGGCATTATCGGCTGCGTCGACAGTTGGCGGCGTATAAGGCCCGAAACTTTCGATATGCCAGCGGCGCTGTTCAGCGGTTGATCCGGGGACGTCATTCACCCGGCGCAATATGGCCTGCCGCAGCGCGTACCAGGGCTTGCCATTGGCCGCGAGCCTGCCGTAAATCTGCACCGGCACGCTGACATAGAGCGATCCTGCCGCACCCTCCGGCTCGGTCGGCGCGCCGATATTGGCGTGGATCTCGCTAAAGCCACGGAAGCGCGCGACGAAATGCGCGTCGTCCTGCTGGCCGATCGCACCGGTCGGATTCCACAAATCCTGTGCGTCCTCGAACCGTTTTTCCTCCAGCAGCGCGAAATAGCCCTGCACGACCTGTGCCGCCCCCTGGCCGCTGCCGGGGTCGATCGCCCCTTCTTCCAGCGGCGTCCGGTCGTCGGGCAAGCCGCCCGGCGTGCCCGGCGCTGGCGGGTTGAGCGGTTCCATGACCGCCATCGCCTCAGCGCGGACATTATTTTCTACCTGGGTCGCATTGGCGCCATTGGCGAGATTGTCGATCGCACTCTCCTCCCGTCCGTCGCAGGCCGCGACGAACAGGAGGGGGAGCAGGATGATAGCCTTTACCGAACCCCGCATCAGTCAGGACGTTCCTGCCGCGAGGCGCCGGGCGCGCGCGAGCGAACGGCGCGTTCTGATGGCGCCGGGCGGGCGCCCCAATTGCGTTGCGGGCGGGGCTGGTTCATTTGCGGGCGGCCCTGCGGCTGGCGCAGACCCGGCTGCGGGGTCGGGCGCACGGCATCATTGCCGCGCCAGTTGCCGCGACCGCGCGGACTGTCCGTGCCCTGCGACGGGCGGGGACGATTGGTCCAGTTGCCAGTGCCCGGCGTGCCCGGCTGGCCATCGCGGCCCTGCCAGCGGCCATCGCGCCCGTCACGATCCCGCCCGCGCCACTGACCATAGCGTCGGTCGTCGCGCCGGTCATCGCGCCGCTCGGCACGGCGGCCCTCCCAATAGCGGCGCTGGCGGTCGTTCCAGCGCTGGCGACGGCCATTGCGGTCGTAGACATAATAGCCGGTGCCGGGATAATAGAAATTATCATACCATCCATTGTAGAAGCCGGGCTGATAATAGCCAGTCGGGCCATAATAGCCATCGCCATAATAGCCGCCACCGCCATAATAGCCGGTGCCAACACTCACGCCGCCATAACCATAGCCATCGTCATAGGCACAGCCACCCAGTGCCAGCGCGCCTGCCAGTCCGATCACGGCCAGAATCCGATGTCGGAAGCCCGTCATCGTCTTTCTCCTCTTTCCCATCTGATGATGACGTAACGCCCGGCGGTTGAATTGGTTGTGAATGGATTTGGCAGGGCAGCCGCGTGTTTATCGCAGGTTCAGATAAGTGGGATTTCGTTCATCGGGGTGACAGAAAGCGTGTTTTTTCCGCCACATAATCGCGTTTTGCGCGATATTTATAATCCGTTCAGGAAACCTTCGGGCAAGGCCGGCCATTTATCCCGCGTCGCCTGAGCCGCTTGTAGCGCTCATTCGTGCGACCCGGCGGGTCCACACCGTCGCACCAATCCACAACAGAAAAGGGTCATACCCATGAAGACACTGCTTTTGACGGCAGTTGCTGCCGCGTCCTTCGTTCCCGCCGCCATGGCGCAGGATCAGGCTGGTTCCCCCAGCCGCATCGAGCCCTATGTCGGCGTGATGGGCGGTGTGCATAATTTCGATAGCGAAACCGGCAAGGAAGGCATTCCTCCGGTCGGCTATAAGGGCCGGATGGTCGAAGGCGTCGCTGGCGTGAACTATAATGTCGCTGGCCCGCTGGTCGTCGGCGTCGAAGGGTCCGCGTCCAAGGGCGTTTCGGGCGACATCGACTGGGAATATGGCGCGGCTGGCCGGGTCGGCGTGAAGGCGGGCAAGGACAGCCTGATTTTCGGCAAGGTCGGTTACAAGTGGGTCAATTTCGACGCGCTTGGCCCCGATAGCCCGGATTTCCATGGCACCACCTATGGCGCGGGCGTCGAGCTGTCGGCGGCTGATATGGGCGGTTCGGCCGCCAGCAGCAACATCCGTTTCCGGGTGCAGGCAGACACGCTGGGCAATTTCCGGTCGATCCGTCCGATGGCGGGTGTCGTCGCGAAATTCTAAAGGATCGGGCGGGCTGTAACGGCCCGCCCCACCAGCCGATCCCCGCTCAGGCTTCGCCCTGATCAGGGACTGGGTCCGGAACGGCGCATTGGACTGCCGCCGTTCCGGATTTCCATTTCATCCGCTGTTGCGCAGCGCCGTCGCGATGGCGTTGATCGACAGTTCGATGCCTTCCTTGATCCGCGGATCATCCTCGCCCGCCCGGTGGCGCTTCAACAATTCGACCTGAAGCAGATTGAGCGGTTCGATATAAGGCAGGCGGAGCCGGATGGACGTTTCCAGCGTCGGATTCTTTTCCAGCAGGCGGCTCTGCCCGGTCGCGGCCATCAGCCCGTCATGGGTCAATGCCCAGCCGTCACGGATACGGCCAAACAGCCGTTCGGCCATCGCCTGGTCTTCGACCAGCGGCAGATAGCGCGCCGCGATGCCCAGGTCCGATTTGGCCAGCACCATTTCCAGATTGCCCATGGCCGACTTCAGGAAAGACCAGCTTTGCGCCATGTCGGCGAGCAGCGCCTTGTCCTCGAACGCTGCGATCGCATGGCCAACGCCATACCAGCCCGGCAGCATGACGCGCGCCTGCGCCCAACTGAACACCCAGGGGATGGCGCGCAAATCCTCGATCCGGTCGCTTTTGGTGCGGCTGGCGGGACGGGAGCCGATCTTGAGGCCCGCAATCTCCTGAATCGGGGTTAGCTGCCGGAAGAATTCCTTGAAGCCCTCCGTCCCGTAAACCAGATCGCGATAGGCATTGAAGGCGTTTTGCGACAGTTCGTCCATGGCGCCTGCAAAACGCGCCGCGTCCTTGTCCGAAATGCCTTCGGGTTCCAGACTGGCGAGCAGGGTCGCGCTCGTCATCGCCTCCAAATTGGTCATGGCGACGTCGCGCGATCCGAATTTGGCGGCGATCATCTCCCCCTGTTCGGTGATGCGGATGCGCCCCTGCACGGTGCCGCGCGGCTGAGCCTGGATCGCGGCGAAGGCGGAACCGCCGCCGCGCCCGACCGCGCCGCCACGCCCATGGAACAGCTGCATTGCCGCGCTGGCTTCGGCAAAGACCGGCTCCAGCGCCTTGCTTGCCTTGAACAGGCTCCAGGTCGATGTGATGTAGCCACCATCCTTGTTGCTGTCCGAATAGCCGATCATCACTTCCTGATGGCCGCGCTGCTTCACGACGCCAGCTATTTCGGGCAGGCCGAAATAGGCCGACATGATCTGCGGCGCAGCTTCCAGATCGGCGATGGTTTCAAACAGCGGGATCGACATGATCGACGCCTGGGGCGGCGAACCTTCTACGCCGGCGCGCCACAGGCCGGCTTCCTTGAGCAGGATGTTGACCTCCAGCAGGTCCGACACGCTTTCCGCCTTGGAAATGATATAATGGGTGATGCAGGCGCTGCCATAGATGCGGTGCGCTTCGGCGGCGGCATGGACGATCGCGAGTTCAGACGCGGTTTCCTCCGAATAGTCGGAAAAGCGCGACCCCAGCGGGCGGTTATTGGCCAGTTCCCGGCGCAGCAGTGCGATACGGGCATATTCGTCGAGCGCGGCATAGTCCGGCTCGACCCCCGCGACCTTCAGCAGTTCAGCGACGACGCGCTGATGCACGTCGCTATTCTGGCGCATGTCGAGCGTGGCAAGATGGAAGCCGAAGGTTTCGACCGCACGGATCAGACGGCCAAGCGCGCCCCCCGTCGCCAGCGCGCCATTGCCCTCGCTCGCCAGCCCTTGGGCCACGGTGACGAGATCGCGGCGGAAATCGGCGGGGCTAGCATAGGCCTGCCCTTTCAGGCTGGAGGGACGCGGAGGCTGATCCCCGGTCAACGCCACATAGGTGGCGACCAGCCGGGCGTAGATGCCCGAAATGGCGCGGCGATAGGGTTCGTCCTGCCGACTGGGCGACTCGTCGCCGCTGGCGTCGGCAATATCCAGCACCGCCTGCGGCACATGGGCGAGTTCGGTCGACAGCGAGAGTTCCGCGCCTAGCGCATGCAGCGCATCGAGATAATGAGCGAGCGCCGCCTGCGCGCCACGCTTGAGCGCGAATTCCAGTTGGGGTGCCTGCACGAAGGGATTGCCGTCGCGGTCGCCGCCGATCCAGCTGCCGACCCGCAGGAAGCTTTGGGGGCGCGCGCCCAGCACCCGCTCCCACCGCGTATAAAGGGCGGGCAGGACAGGCAGGAATATGTCGCGGAAATAGGTGAGCACATTGTCGATCTCGTCCGCGACGAACAGTTTTTCACGGCGCAGCGGACGGGTTTGCCACAACAGGGCGATCTGGCGAAAAATCGCCTCATCAAGATTTTCGCCATGAGCCGTTTCCTGGCGACCCGCATCCTTGAGCAGCATCAGATCAGCAATGCGATTCTTGTGATCGATCATGCTCTTGCGCCGCACCTCGGTCGGGTGAGCCGTGAGAACGGGGACGATCAGCGAATGCGCCAGCAGCCCCAGAACCGCGTCACGATCGATTCCATGCGAATCGAGCCGGGCGATCGCCGACGCCACATCGGCCCCTGGGTCCGCCGCGACCCCCTGCCGGTCCTCGGCCAGATTGGCGAGCATCGAAAACAGCATGAAGCCGCGGGTGAAGTTGAGCGTGTCGTCGAGGCTGAGCGCGTCCAGCCCGGTATCGACAAGGTCCGCGCCCTGTATGCCGCGCGCCCGATCGACCGAGGCGGAGCGGATATATTCGGTCTGGCGATAGAGGCTATCCCCGCCATAGGCGCGAATCACATCGCCTAGCAGGCGCCCCAGATAGCGGATGTCGGGGTTCTGCGTGATCGCAGGAGCGGACGGTGATGAGGAGAGAGTCGCCATGGAAACGATGCTGCATTGCAACAGTAAAAGGGTCAAGCATTTCCCATCGTTTGCGCTGCGCGATTCAAGCCGCCTTCAGCGCCTCGATCAGCCGGCCGAATTCTGCCTGCACTTGTTCCACACCCTGTCGTACGGCCGCGCCCTGGGCACGGGTGGCGGCGGCGGCCTGCGCCGAATGCCGCAGGGCATGCGAAATCGCGTCGACCGCCTGATTGGTGGCGCCCGCATCCAGCGCGACCGAACGGGAAACGCGCTGAATATCCTCAACCGAAGCAAGCTGTTGCTGGGCGGAGGAGGCAGCCGCACCGATCGTCTCGACCAGACTGGCCAGGACCGTATCGACCGAGCCAACAAGCGCGAAGGTCTGTTCCGCCGCCTGTTCGATCCCATCCGCGCGCGCCTGAATCTCCCGTGTGGTCTGGGCCGTCTGGGCCGCCAGCGCCTTGACTTCGTTGGCGACGACCACAAAGCCGCGCCCCGCCTCTCCGGCGCGGGCTGCCTCGATCGTGGCGTTGAGCGCCAGCAGGTTGGTCTGGCCGGTAATCTCCGCGATCAGCTTCGTCGCTTCGTTGACGCTGCCGACATGGCGACGCAGATTATCATTGGCGTGGTGGGCGGCGGCCGACTGTCCGCTGGCGCTCGCCGCCGATTCGCGGATATCATAGGCAGTGCCGGTGAAAGCCCCGATCGATGCCGTCAGATCGTCAATGGTCGCGGCGATCGCCTGGGCCGATCCGGCGGTATCGCGCGCGCGCGCCGTCACGGTATCGACGTGCCGCTGCTGCTCGTCGATCGTGCGCATCGTATCGTCGGCGCTATGTTCCAGCGCGGCAGCCGTTTCGAACAGCTGCGTCACCAGCAGGGCCATGGACCGTTCCAGCGCTTCGGCTATCACGCGACCGTTGCGCCGCAATTCTTCCTGATGTCGCCGTTCCTCCGCCGCGACCTGATCGGCGCTGGCGGCCAACGCCTGCCGGGCCGCTTCAGCCTGCACCAGCGCCTTGCTGGCCTGTTCGGCGGCGGAGCGCGCTTCACTTTCCGCATCGCGCGACAACTGGACCTGCTTGCGCAAGGCCCGATGCGCCGCCATCAGACGCCATGCCAGCCAGCCCGACATGGCCAGGAATGTCAGGACGATGATGGCGACGGCGGGCATGATCTGGCGCAACGCCTTCGCCCCCGACGATGATCGGCGCCATTCCACCTGCCCCAGCACCCGCCCGGTGACATCCTTGACCCGAATACCGTTTTCGGTGTCGCCGGTGGTGCCGACATTCCAGCGCAGCGGCAATTGATTGGTGCGGCTCATGTCGGCCAGCAATTTGGCGTCGATCGGTTTGGTCAGCACCAGATAACGCACATCCCCGGACGGCAAGTGAGCGACGTCTTTCCACGGCGTGATCGCGCGGACGCCCAGGATCGCCGCCTGACCCTGCAACCGCACGAAACGGACAACGGCCTTGCGCTCGTCCAGCGCGGCGCGGTGGCTCTGCGGCAGCGCCGTCATCAGTTCATGCAGTACCGGCAGGTCCAGCGCCTGGTCCAGCGGCAGGCGGCGCGCGCGCCGGGGCAGTTCGCTGCCCGCCGCCGACCAGATCGTCCGTCCACGGACGTCAAGTACGTAGGAATCGGCCACTTCCGTCGCCAGATTGCTTTCGGCCCATTGCCTGTCGAAATCGCCATAGACATGACCTACCGCATCGTCCCAGCGCGCCGACGCCATGACAGCATCGCCCACCGCGGCCCGCTCACGCAGCAACGCACCATTGACGACGCGATGCAGATAGGCGTCGGCATTGCGTTCGATCTGGGCGCTGAGCAGGCCAAGGAGAATGGCCGTGCCGATCAAGGCCAGCATTATGACGCCGCCAAGCGGCACCATCGTATCCCCCAGATTGTTGCTGCCCGCCAGCAATGCACGTTTGCGCATCATGTCGCGGACACGAACGAGGAGGGGATTCTTAACCATCCTCCCCGGTTAATGGGCACAGGTTGAAAATTGGTGAGCAAGTTCTTGCGCCAACCCGGTCCGCTGGGCCAAAGGACGAGCGTGACCGCCAGCATCAGCATAGGAACCGACAGCCACGGCAAGGACGTGCTGGTCGACGTGGAGGAATTGCTTGCCACCCGGCTGCTCGTCCAGGGCAATTCGGGATCGGGCAAGTCGCATCTTCTGCGCCGCCTGTTGGAGGAAAGCGCGCCGCTGGTGCAGCAGGTGGTGATCGACCCGGAAGGGGATTTCGTCACGCTGGCCGACCGCTATGGCCATGTGGTGATCGATGCGGGCGACTATAATGAGCGCGAGATCGTCAAGATGGCGACCCGGATACGCGAACATCGCGCGTCGGTGGTGCTGAGCCTGGAAGCGCTGGAAATCGACGCCCAGATGAAATGCGCCGCATCTTTCCTCAACGCCCTGTTCGATGCACCGCGTGACCATTGGTATCCCGCATTGGTTGTGGTCGACGAGGCGCAGATGTTTGCGCCCGCCGCCGCTGGCGACGTATCGGACGAGGCGCGCCGGGTATCGCTGGCGGCGATGACCAATTTGATGTGCCGGGGGCGCAAACGCGGGTTGGCTGGGGTCATCGCAACCCAGCGGCTTGCGAAACTGGCCAAGAATGTCGCGGCGGAAGCCTCCAACTTTCTGATGGGGCGCACCTTTCTGGACATCGACATGGCGCGCGCCGCCGACCTGCTGGGGATGGAGCGGCGGCAGGCGGAGCAGATCCGCGATCTGGAGCGCGGACGGTTCCTGGCGCTGGGTCCGGCGATCTGCCGACGTCCGGTCGCGGTAAAGATCGGGGCGGTCAAGACCAGCACTCGGGGCGGCACGCACAAGCTGATGGCGCCCCCCGTCACCAGCGGCGAGGATTTTCAGGAATTGCTGTTCGCCCCCGAAGCGGCGGACGCCGTGCCGGTCGCGCCGCCCCGTGCCGATCCCCCGCCCCGCGCCGCCGAGGACATCATCCGCGCGCTGGCCGATTCGCCACAGGCCCGGCCGGCCGCGCCTGAACTGGATTTCGGCCAGAATGAGCCGGTGGTAATGACGGTGCTGGAGGAAATCGTCGCCGATCTGGGCGATGCAACGCCCAGCATAGCGACGCTGTATCAGGATTTTGGCGTCCGCTGTCGGATGAAGGGGCTGCGTACCCCGCCGCTGGACCTGCCAGCCTTCCGCAAGCGTTTTGCCATGGCGCAGGCGGGGATGATGGATGCAGCCGACGTCCGCTGGGAACCGGCGATGCGCGCGGCGGACCCATTGCCGGAGGATATGCTGGCCCCCTTCCTGCTGATCGCGCGCGCCGCGATGCAGGGCCAGCCCTGCCCGGACGATGCGGCGCTGGCGCGGGCCTATGGCACCAGTTCACCGGGGCGGGTGCGCCGGTTGATCGACTATATGGAGAAATTGGGCGTCATCGTCGCGCGCACCGATTTTTCGGGCAAGCGCTCCATCGGCGTACCGGGACTGGGCCTGTCGACGGCGGTGGCGGAGGGATGACGGCCCCAACCATGTCATCCGTCCTGTTCGTGTGCCTGGGCAATATCTGCCGGTCGCCCCTGGCCGAGGCTGCGTTGCGGGCGGAGGCGGAACGGGCCGGGCTGGACATCATCGTTGATTCGGCGGGAACGGGCGACTGGCATTTCGATTGTCCGCCGGACCCGCGCGCGGTGCGGCAGGCGCAGCGCCACGGCATCGACATATCGGGCTATCGCGGGCGTCAGGTGCGCGCCGCCGATTTCCGCAGCTTCGCACATATTTTCGCGCTGGATGGCGATAATCTCAAAAATCTGCGCCGTATCCGGCCATCCGACGGAAGCGCGACGCTGGCGCTGTTGATGGATATGGTACCGGGACGGGAGGGGAGCGGCGTGACCGATCCCTATTATGGCGACGAGGCAGGCTTTGCGCAGACATGGGACGATGTAACCCGCGCGGCGCGGGCCATCGTCGCGAAACTCCGCACCCAGCCATCCTAGTGGTCCGATTTTGACATTTGCAAACCCATCCCAGCCGCCAGGAGATGCAAATGTCAAAATCAATCCACTAGCGCCCGTCAGTCGCCTGCGACGCGATCCCGCATCGTCTGGCTGGCGCGGAAGGTCAGGACGCGGCGCGGTTCGATCGGCACTTCCACCCCGGTCTTGGGATTGCGGCCCATGCGCTGGGTCTTGTCGCGCAGGACGAAAGTGCCAAAGCTCGAAATCTTCACATTTTCGCCGCGCTCCAGCGCGTCGGACATATGGCCCAGGATCGATTCGATCAGCGCTGCCGCTTCGGCCCGCGACAGGCCGACGTGGCGGTTGACGCTTTCAGCAAGGTCTGCGCGCGTTAATGTGCCTGTGCCCGTCATCGGATTCCCCATTTCCACCCCTTGGGCCACCATAGTCGGATGGCCTTTGCGGGAATGTGCGGGATTCGCAGGGCTTTGGCAAGGTTGCGTGATTTTGCGGGATCAGACCCGCAGGACGCAGGCACCCCAGGTGAAGCCGCCGCCCATCGCTTCGAGCACGATAAGGTCGCCCGGCTTGATCCGGCCGTCGCGCACCGCGCAATCGAGCGCCAGCGGCACCGACGCAGCAGAGGTATTGGCGTGGCGATCGACGGTCACGACAACCCGGTCGGGCGAGAGTTTGAGCTTGCGCGCGGTAGCGTCCAGGATGCGGGCATTGGCCTGATGCGGCACCAGCCAGTCGATATCGCTGTTGGACAGGCCCGCCGTCGCCATGACTTCGTTCAGCACCGAGGCGAGATTGACCACGGCGTGGCGAAACACTTCCTGCCCCTTCATCCGCAGCTTGCCCACGGTCTGCGTCGTGGACGGTCCGCCATCGACATAGAGAAGGCCGTTGTGGCGGCCATCGGCGTGCAGCTTGCTGGCCAATATGCCGCGCGCGCCATCCGCGCTTTCCTCCGCGCCCAGCACGACTGCGCCAGCGCCATCGCCAAAGAGGACGCAGGTGGTGCGATCTTCCCAGTCGAGAATACGGCTGAAGGTTTCCGCACCGATCACCAGCGCGCGCCGGGCCGCGCCGGAGCAGATCATGCTGTCGGCAACGGTCATGGCGTAAAGGAAGCCGGAGCAGACGGCCGCGACGTCAAAGGCGACGCAATCATCGATGCCCAGCGCGGCCTGCACCCTGGTAGCGGAGGCGGGGAAGGTCTGGTCCGGGGTCGCGGTCGCCAGAATGATAAGGTCGATGTCCTGCGCCGCAACGCCCGCGGCATCGAGAGCGGCCTGCGCCGCGTCGGCCGCCAGCGAGGCGGTGGTTTCACCATCGCCCGCGATATAGCGATTGCGGATGCCGGTGCGCTCGACAATCCATTCGTCGCTGGTATCGACGGTCTGTGCCAGTTCCGCGTTGCTGACCGCACGCGCCGGCAGCGCCGATCCGGTCCCCAGGAGAATCGCACGACGGATCACTTGACGGGCTGCTCCAGCTTCGACGAGGCAATAAGCGCCTGAACGGCGGCCATGTCGGCCGCGATGCGGCGGGTGATGTCTTCTTCCAGCAGGCGGGCGGCGACATGAACCGCGTTGGCGATGCCCTTGGCGTCCGCGCTCCCGTGGCTTTTGACGACCACGCCATTGAGGCCCAGAAATACCGCGCCATTATGATTGTTGGGATCAAGATGATGCTTGAGCAGGTGCATCGCGGGTTTCGAGATCAGGAAGCCGATCTTCGAACGGATCGAACTGGTAAAGGCATTGCGCAGTACGTCGGTGACGAAGCGCGCCGTGCCTTCGATCGTCTTGAGCGCGACATTGCCGGAAAAACCGTCGCACACGATGACGTCGGTATCGCCCCGGCTGATCTTGTCGCCTTCGGTAAAGCCGTCAAAGCTCATCGGCAGGACGTCCGCAGCGCGCAGGATGGCCGCAGCGTCGCGGATTTCATCCGTACCCTTTAGCTCTTCGGTACCGATGTTGAGCAGGCGCACGCGCGGCCGCTCCAGATCGAATGCGATGCGGGCATAGGCTGCCCCCATCACCGCGAACTGGACGAGATTGCGGGCGTCGCATTCGGTGTTCGCGCCCAGATCGAGCATGACGACGTCATTGTCGCCACGCGTGGGCAACAGGGCCGACAGTGCGGGCCGATCAATGCCGGGCATGGTGCGCAGCGCCAGCTTGGCCATGGCCATCAGCGCACCGGTATTGCCCGCCGACACGGCTGCACCGGCGTCACCCGACTTCACGGCCGCTATGGCCATGCTCATCGAGCTGCTCTTCTTGCGAATCGCAACGCTCGGCTTGTCAGCGCCATCGACGACGGTATCGGCATGGACGACGTCGGACGCCGCGCGCAAATTGGGATGGTTGTCGAGCGCCGCCTTGATGCGGGTTTCGTCACCGAACAGGGTGAAGCGCAGCCCGTCATGGCGGTGACGGGCGAGCGCCACACCCGCCATCATCAACCGCACGCCTTCATCCCCGCCCATCGCGTCTATGGCGATTCGCGGCTGGCTGGACACCCTAGATCACCCCTTTGCGGAGATCGAAAAGTCGTTACGCCCCGACGGCGACGATTTCGCGGCCGTTATAATGGCCACAGGCGCCGCACAGATTGTGGGGACGCTTGAGTTCACCGCAGTTGGAGCATTCCTGGAACGCTTCGACGCGCAGCGAATCGTGGCTACGGCGCATACCGCGCTTGGAGGGGGACGTTTTCCTTTTGGGGACAGCCATATCGGCACCTTGTTCCGTAAATCTATCAGGTTGTGCGAACGGCCAGATCCAACATGAAAGCTGACGCCACAGGCGCCGCAGACCCATGCGGCCCTGGGTGATCGCGAAGCCCTGCGCCTATAGCGCTTTTTGATCGGGGCGCAAGTCCTTCCTTGCCTGCCAAGCCGCAGCAGCTAGGGTGCAGGGCATAGAAATGAAGGGAAAATCGATGCTCCTGCCGATCACGCTGACCTTCGCCGCGGCCTGCGCGCTGCTCAATCTGTGGATAGCGACGCGATGCGCGCGGATTCGTATTTCGGGTAAAATATTGCATGGCGATGCGGGCAATACGTTGCTGGCCAGGCGGATGCGGGCGCACGCCAATTTTGTCGAATATACCCCGATCGTGCTGATCCTGTTCCTGGTGGTCGAACTGGCGGTTGGCGCTTCGCTATGGCTGTGGATCGGCGCGCTGGTCTATATCGTGGCCCGTGTGGCCCATGCGTTTGGCATGGACGCCGAAGCCCCCACCCCCTGGCGGGCTGGCGGTGCGCTGCTGACATGGCTGGTGACGGCCGGCCTGGCGATCACGGCGCTGACGATCGCCTATACCGCCACGCGGGAGATGCCGGCGCCGCCCGCGCTATCCGCCCATGTATAAAGGATGGGGCGCCTGACTGCGGGCGCCCGTCACATCCCCATATCGGCGAGGATCAGCCCAGCACCGAATCGGCGACGAAGGGATTCGTGCGGCGCTCATGGGCAAAATTGCTCATCTGGCCATGGCCGGGAACGAAGGCTGTATCCCCGCCCAATGGCCAAAGCTTGCCGGTGATCGCGTCGATCAATTGCTGATGGTTGCCGCGCGGGAAATCGGTGCGACCGATCGACCCCTGAAACAGCACATCGCCGACGATGGCAAGCTTGCTGGGGGCGTGGTGGAACACGACATGGCCGGGCGTATGGCCGGGGCAATGGAGGACGTCGAGGGTCAGATCGCCCACGGTCACCTGATCGCCATCGACCAGCCAGCGGTCCGGCTCGAAACTTTCGCCCGGCACGCCCCAGCGCGCGCCATCCTGCGCCAGCTTGTCGATCCAGAAGCGGTCATCCTCATGCGGTCCCTCAATAGGTACTCCAAGGTCGCGGGCCAGCACGCCCGCCTGCCCGCAATGATCGATATGCCCATGGGTCACGAGCAGTTTTTCAATCGTCACGCCATGCTGCGCCGCTGCCTGCTTCAACACCGGCAGGTCGCCACCCGGATCGACGAACGCGCCGCGCATGGTGGCGGTGCACCAGAAAAGCGTGCAGTTCTGCTGGAGCGGGGTGACCGGGATCAGCGTTGCCCTGAGCGGGCGGTCCTGCTGGGACGTAGCTTGCGGGGATGTCGTCATAGGCCCGATGTGGCGAAGCGACGCGGTCGGCGCAAGGCCTATGCCTCACCCAGCGCCGCGAACGGCTCGGCCAGGCTGATCCCGTCCAGCACCCGCGCGGTTTCATCCCGCACGCGAAGCATCACCCGGTGCAGGCGACATTCCGATTCGGGCAGGCAGTTGGTGCAGCTTTCATGGGCAAAGCGGCTGGCGCAGGGGGTGAGCGCGAGCGACCCGCGGGTCAGGCGGACAATGTCGCCATAGCTGATGTCGACCGGGGCAAGCGCAAGCCAATAGCCCCCGTCCCTGCCCCGCTGCGTCGCCACCAGCCCTTCGCGCGACAATTCCGACAGGATCACCGTCAGGAATTTGCCCGGAATATTCTGGCGCGTGGCAATCTCGTTCAGCGGCACCGGTCCCTGACGATAGCGGTCGGCCAGATGCTGGAGCGCGCGGATGGCATAACGGGTCTTTTGGGACAGCATATTTTCGTTATTCGCTCAGCCGATGCGTTTGACAAGTCAGGGCGCGGCTTTCTCCAGCGCGGCGCGTGCCTGGGCGGGGAAATCGGTGAAGACCGCGTCCACCCCGGTCGCCGCCACGGCGCGAACATAGCCCGCAAAATCGCCCCGTCCTTCCGGGTCGTCGGTCCGCTGATACTGGGTGGGCAGGAACATATTTTCCATCCGCAAGGTCCAGACATGGACCTGCAGGCCGGCATCATGCGCCTGACCCACCAGCGCGGTGGCGCCGCTGTCGGCCAGTACGCGATTGGTGGAAGGACCGATGCCGTCCGCATAGTCGGCGATCGCGCGCAGCCCCTCGACGCTCATCATGCCGTCATAGCTCAGGTCCGGCCGGTCTGCCGGGCCAGCGGTGCTATCGATCAACTGGATCAGCCGCAGCCGGGTGGCGGCGCGCAAGGCCTGAAGATTGCCGACCTCGAACGATTGGATAAAGACCGGGTCGGCCTCCGTCAGATAGCCATATTGTTCCAGCAGCGCGAGCATCGGCGCCTGATGCGGCAGTCCGATCCCGGCGAAATAGCTGGGATGCTTGGTTTCGGGATAGAGGCCGATGCGGCGCCCCGCTTCCGCCTCCTTGGCGCGGACCAGCTTCAATATCTCTTCAAATGTCGGGATGAGATAGAGATCGTTGAAGCGGGTGTTGGCGGGGCGCAGCATGGGCAGCCGTTCGCGCGCACGCAGGGTCCGCAGTTCGGCCAGGGTAAAATCCTCGGTGAACCAGCCGGTGACCGCTGCGCCATCAATGGTCTTGGTCGTCTTGCGATCGGCAAATTCGGGGTGATCGGCAATATCGGTCGTGCCGCTGATCTCATTTTCGTGGCGGGCGACCAATATGCCGTCCTTCGTCAGCACCAGATCCGGCTCGATAAAGTCCGCGCCCTCGTCAATCGCCCGCTCATAGGCGGCGAGCGTATGTTCCGGCCGTTCGCCGCTGGCCCCGCGATGGGCGATCAACAAGGGTTCGGCCATGGCCATCTCCACCGGCAACAGGAGCAACAGGAGCGTCAGGCAGGCGCGGATCAGGCGCCGCCCGGTCATGCTATGGCACCTGCCAGGGCGTTCTCATAGGTCGTCGCCTTGAAACCGACGATGGTTTGCTTGCCCGTGTCCAGGATCGGGCGCTTGATCATCGACGGGTTGGTCATCATCAGCAGGATGGCCTTGTCCGCGTCGATATGCGCCTTGTCCCCGGCATCCAGCGCTTTGAAGGTGGTGCCGGAACGGTTGAGGATGGTTTCCCAGCCATGTTCCATCACCCATTCCTCCAGCTTGGCCTTGTCCACGCCCGACACCTTATAGTCGTGGAAGCTGTAGGAGACGCGCTCATTGTCGAGAAAATTGCGGGCCTTCTTGATCGTGTCGCAATTTTTGATGCCGTACATCGTGATCATGGCGGCTTACCCTTTGAATGCGGTGACTTCGATTTCGATTTTCATGTTCGGCTTGATCAGTCCGGCGACGACGCAACTGGCGGCGGGGCGGATGGTGCCGAATATAGGAGCGGTCGCCTGCCCCAGTTCGTCCCAATAGGCAGGGTCGGTGATGTAATAAGTGACGCGCACCACGTCCGAAAAGGCAAAGCCCGCCTCCTCCAGCGCCGCGCCGATGACCTTGAGCGCGTTGGCGGCCTGTTCGGCCACGCTGTCGGGCATGGTCTTGGTTTCCGGATCGGTGCCGGTGGTGCCGGCGACGAAGCACCAGTCACCCTGGACGACGGCACGGGAATAGCCGACCTGCGCCTCAAAGGGCGAGCCGGACGAAATAAGCTGGCGGGACATGATGGATTCCTGCTGCAGTGCGAAAGGATCGCGCCCGCCCTTGCCCCCTTGGCCTGATGCTGTCCAGTGGATTCAGCGACGGCGACGCGGAACGGCGTGCCGTGCGGACCGTTGGGACGGGATTGAACCAGCTACAGGAGAGCGTCCATGGCCGATCCGATCCCCGATAATGACATTGATGAGAATAGCGAACAGAATGAGGCGGGCACGCAGGCGCAGGATGTAGCGGAGTCCGCGCGGACGCGGACGACCGACCTCAGCGAGGAAAGCGAGCATGGCGGACATGGCAATCCGGCCCAGATCATCCCCGACGACGTACCGGACCTTGTCGACACGATGAACGCCATGAACCGATCCGGCCAGATCGATATGGACGCCTATGCCGGCGAACCGGCAATGGATGATGAGGACGGGGCGGAGAGCAGCGAGGACTGATCGGGTCGATCAGGCCGCCTCACTACTCCCGTCGAGCGCGAAATTGATCATGCCGCGCGCCATGTGACCCAGTGCCTGCGCCATTGCGTCGCCGATCGCTGGGTCCATATCCTGCTGACCTGCAATCGCGCATGTCATCGCCAGCGCCCAGTCGTCGGCGAGTGCGGGCGTAATGGGGAAAGCGCGGTGCAACGACATGACGCACTGACCGCGCGCGAACCAGTCGCGCGGCCCGCCCAGCCAGCCCGACAGGAAACGTGTCAGGCCCAAACGCACCGGCCCCAGATCGGCGGCGTGAACCGCGCGCAGGTCAGCATAGAGGCTGTCCTGTTCGATCAGGTCATAGAAGCGGTTGACGATCGCCGCGACGACCGGTTCGCCGCCGATGCGGACATAGGGGCTGGGCGGCGCGGCGGCGTTCATCGACTGGCTCCGTTTCGGATGATGGAATGGCCAGCATGACGCATTGGAACCGCGCGTCATTGATCCGCGTCAAACGCGATCCTCACCGGATTGGCGAGAGGTTGGACCGGCTTTAACGCCCCCTTTGCCAATAGCCGCCTATCGTCACGACATGGCGAGACAGAGATATGGACGCGCGCGACGGCGCAGCGTGGGCTTAAGCGGCCCGGCGCTGATCTACACATTATGTCTGGGCCTGTTGCTTGGCTGGTACGGGCCGATCTGGATGGATCGCGGTGCCTGGCCGCCCCTGGAGCACCCCCGGCAAAGCATGGCCGCCGATGCGCTGTCCGCGCAATTCGGCTTTTGCCATAGCGGGGGCGGTGTGAATTGCGTCGTCGATGGCGACACATTCTGGTTTGGCGGCGAGAAATATCGGATCGCCGATATCGACACGCCCGAAACCCACGGGCCGCGCTGCGCCGCCGAGGGCGCTTTGGGCGCGCGGGCGACGGAGCGGTTGCAGGCGCTGATGAATGCGGGGGCGTTCTCGCTGGAGAGCGGGGACCGGGATACGGACCGCTATGGTCGATCGCTGAGGGTCGTGACACGCGGCGGCGAATCGATCGGCGGGATGCTGGTCGCCGAAGGGCTGGCACGCGAATGGGACGGCGCGCGTCACGGATGGTGCTGAACGGGGCGAACGCGCAGCGCCCGCCCCTTCGTCCCGCTTAGCGGCAGTTCAGGCTACCCCGGTCGATTTCACGGCCGAGCAGCGCACCTGCGCCGCCGCCGATCAATATGCCCGCGACATTGGATTGGCCGCGATCGATCTGGCTGCCGAGCAGGCCGCCCAACGCCGCGCCGACGATCAGGCCAGTGGTGCCGTCCGACCGGCGGCAATAATAGCGGTCGTCATAGCCACGATAGATGCGGGTGCGGCGATCGACGCGGATCGGCGCATAGCCGGCGCGATAATAGCGGTCGGGCCGGTAGCTGCGGCCATAACGCGGATCGGGGCGGTTCCAGTCATAGCGGTACACCACGCGACCGGGCCGACGATAGGCAACGCGGCGGTCGTCCCGACGGTCCCGGCGCCAGTCGCGGCGATCATCGCGCCGATCTGCGCGTCGGTCCTGGCGATCATCCCGGCGGTCGGCCCTGCGGTCCTGGCGATCCTCGCGCCGTTCGCGATTATCGCGGCCCGGCTGGGCGAAAGCGGGCGTTGCGGCCAGGCCGGTCAGCGTCATCGCGCCGAGTGACAGGGCAGCAATAGCCTGTCTGAAAGTGAACGTCATGGCAGGGTCCTTTGCATGGGCATATTCGTGAATGTCAGAACCCATGACGATAGAGCTTGTTGCATGAACGACACAAAACCACCCGTTCATCGTGGAGCAGGATGAGGCGGGGAGCGGGGCACCGATGGTGCAATCGGGAGAATGGCGGGATCGTGCAGAGGCGATCCGATAATCGCTGCCTCAGCCCTGATCCTGATAGGCCATCTGGAGTATGCCCCAGTGTCGGCCCTTTACATGGATCGACGCGATCACCTGTTTGAGCAGGATGACATCGCCCGCCGCGGTCAGGCGACGATACGCCTTGATGCAGAAGGGCTGCGTCGTGCGGCATTGTTCGCGCGTATCGGCGAAATCAAAGATCAGGCCCTGCCGCGAATATTCGGCATTCCATACATCTTCGCCCGGCCGCTGCGGATGGGCGCGTTCGGGCATGGCAATCGCGCCAAAGGCATTGCGGTCGGTGAAGGTCATGCCGAACAGGCCAGTGAAGGCGCGCGCCTTTTCCTGCTGCGCGCGCGCGGCGGGCAGCATCACATCCTGTACGGGATGGCTATATTGCTGCGGATTGGTGCCGGGAATAGGGGTTGGCAGATCGCCGAACAACGCGGCTTCGCTGATCCGCCCGCTGTCGATCGCCTGCTCCATCGCGCGACTGACGATCTCGGCCGATTCCAGGCTGAAACTGATATAGGGCGAATCGGGAATCGCGACCCCGCTTTCGGCCAGATATTGCAGCAGCATGTTGGTATCGTCGCTGGCGGTCGATACGCGGCCCGACAGGCGTTGCAACCCGCCCGCATTGTCCGCCGATGTGCTGGCCAGCGCGGCCAGGCCAGTGCGGATTTCCCCCGCCGATCCCACGATCGACGCGATCCGTTCGGCCACGCCCTCGGTATTGCTCGACAGGTCAACCATGAGCGAGCCAAGCCGCTCCACCAGCGCCTCTATGTTGCGCGTGTCCGATTGCGCGGTGCGCGCGGTCTGCGCGCCGCGGTTGATGCTGTCGAGCATCCCGCCCGCCTCGCTGGTCAACGCCGCGATCGATTGTTCGATCGTGTGCGTGGCCGCGCCGGTTTCCTGCGCCAGTTTCTTCACTTCGGCGGCGACGACGGCAAAGCCGCGACCGGCATCGCCCGCGCGTGCCGCCTCTATCGTGGCATTGAGCGCCAGCAAATTGGTCTGCCGCGCGATGCCGCTGATCACATTGGTGACATGGGCGACAGTCTTGAGCGCTTCGCCAAAGCCGTCCAGCCGCTCATGGATACGGCTGACCTGATCGATCAGATCGACAAAGACATGGTTGGCGGCGGAGAGTTGCCGCCCGGAATCGTCGATGATGGAACGGGCCGCCACCGCCTTGGCACGCGCATCCTGCCCGGCATTGGCCACGCTTTCGCCATCGTGCGACAATTGCGTCGCTGCGCCGCTGATCGCCTCGATCGTGCGCGCCTGCTGCGTTACGCGGTCGGCCAGTTCGCTGATGTCGGCCTGTAGATCGAGCGTGCGTATGCCCAGGTCGCCCGACAATTTGGCCACCTTCATAACCGCTCTTGCAACGGTTTCGGATTTCGTTTCGCTACCCACGGATCGAGGGCTAGCTCAACATGGTAAAGGAAAGATTAGCGATGCGTCAGAGCGATCCGGCCAGCGCCAGCACCACGCCGGACACCACCAGCAGCAGCCCGATGGCCTCGCTCCGCTGCATCTGTTCCCGCAGGTAAAAATGCGCAAAACCCATGGTGAAGGCGACCTCGATCTGTCCGACGATCCGCACCAGCGCGACCGGCGCCGTTGCAAAGCCGGTGAACCAGCAGGCCGATCCAAGGGCCGAGAGCATCCCGACCTGTCCCGATACCCGCCAAGTGGCGAACACGCGCCGCATTTCGCCTGATTCGCGCGCCAACAGCCAGCCGCCCTGCATCAGGGTCTGAAGCGCAACCGTCACGACCAGCACGACCAGCGCCGCCAGGACCGCATCGCCCGTGTCCACCTGCTGCGTTGCGCGGCGGATGCCGATCGCGGTCAGGGCGAAGAAAAATCCCGACGCTATGCCGCAGAGGGCTGCGGGCTGGCCCAGCGCGCGGACGAAATCCATCGCCCCCATGCGCCTGCCCCCGGTCGACAGCAGCATCACGCCCACCACGCCGCAGCCGATCCCGCCCCAGGCCAGCGGCGAGAGACGCTCGCCCATCAGCAGGAAGGACAGTAGCGCGCCCTGGACCGCCTCGGTCTTGGAATAAGCGGTGCCGACGACGAAATTACGGTATCCAAATGCCAAGATCAGCAGGTTGGTCGCAACGATCTGCGCCAGCCCGCCGCCGATGCAGAAAAGCAGGGCT
>NZ_BARE01000053.1 GCF_000367345.1 Sphingobium xenophagum NBRC 107872 | reverse complement strand
GTATGGCGCGGCGATCTGGATGAGAAGTTTCCGTCAATCAGGATGAGAACTGATCGTCGCGGTTTTCAAGTGGTGCCTGCTTTGATTGACGCTGGCAAGCGCTACTCGCAGGTTTGATTGTCGCTGCGCGACATTTCCTCGTTGGACTTGATTGTCGCGAAGGTCGGTGGCCGACCAGCGCGTGATTGTCGCTGGATCGCCGAGCGGCGGCGGTAGCTCTCGACATTCATCTCGAAGATTGTCGCGTGGTGAACGAGGCGATCTACGGCGGCGAGCGTCATGGCGGGATCGGGGAAGACCCGGTTCCATTCACCAAAAGGCTGGTTGGCGGTGATGAGCGTGGAACGCCGTTCGTACCGTGCGCTGATCAACTCGAACAGGACGGACGTTTCAGCCTGATCCTTGGTCACATATGCGAGGTCATCGAGGATCAGCAGATGATATTTGTCGAGTTTGGCTATCGCGGCTTCGAGCGCCAGTTCACGGCGGGCAACCTGAAGTTTCTGGACCAGGTCGGAAGTGCGGGTAAACAGGACGCGCCAGCCATTTTCGATCAACGCAAGGCCGATTGCGGCTGCCAGATGGGTTTTACCCCCACCCGGTGGACCAAAGAAGATGAGGTTGGCGCCTTTTTCGAGCCAGCCATCACCAGAACACAGCGCCGTCACCCGGGCGCGGGAGATCATTGGCACTGCATCGAAGGCGAAGCTGTCGAGAGTCTTGCCAGGTGGCAGGCGGGCTTCGCCCAGATGCCTTTCGATCCGGCGTCGGTCCCGTTCTGCGATCTCATGCTCAGCGAGCGCCGCAAGCAGGCGGGCCCCAGGCCAGCCTTCCTTGTCTGCCCGCGTGGTAAAGTCGGGCCAGATCAGTTTGATTGCTGGCAGGCGCAGGTCGTTGAGGATGAGGCTCAGACGCTGGGCGTCGATAGCGGGTGCGTTCCGGCTCATGCGGCTTCTCCCGCCAGGAGAACATCATAGGTGACAAGGGGGACCAGTTCCACCACCACGTCGGGAAGCGCCGCCGGATCGGGAGCGAAGCGTATTCGCAAGGCATCCATGTCGGGGAGACGGTTAGCAGCGACGTCGGCTGCCAGCAGTTCCGCGAGTTCGGCTTCGCAGGCCCTTTCGTGCGCCATTGCCAACAGTTCTACCATCTGCCGACAAGCGATCCGTTCGGGCAACGCGGCGATGAGCCGGTCGAAGGTCTGACGATAAGGCTCCCTTGGGAAGAGCTGGTCACGATAGACCAACTTCAGGAGCGCCATGGGTTTGCGCCGCAGGCTATGGATGACGTGCCGATAATCGACCACATGGCCGTGGGAGCCGTTATTGAACGACCGCCCCCGCGGCAATGTCATGAGGTGAGTGCCGCCGATGAACAGATCGAGGCGATCATCGTAAAGCCGAACGCGCAGCCGATGCCCGATCAGCCGTGAGGGCACGGTATAGAACACCTTACGAAGCGTGAAGCTGCTGGTCGAGGTGACCGTGACGATCGTCTCCTCATAATCGCTGGTGCGCGCGCCAGGCAGGGGCTGCAATATCGCACGCTCGGCGTCTATGCGTGGGCCGTTGCGCCGGTTCTTGCGGCTGACGACTTCGTCGATGAAGTGCCGGTAACTCGCCAGATCATCGAAGTCTCGCGAACCACGCATCAGCAGCGCGTCCTTTATTGCTGCCTTCAAATGCCCGTGCGGGCTCTCGATCCCGCCATTCTCATGGGCAACGCCGCGGTTGTTGCGCGTCGGCGTCATGCCATAATGTTCGCACAGCGCGTCATATCGCAGCGTCAGATCTTGCCGGGCATCAGCGTCCAGGTTGCGAAACGCGGCCGACAGGCTATCGCTGCGATGCTCAACCGGGGCACCGCCGACGGCCCACAGGGCGTTTTGCAACCCTTCTGCAAGCGCGACATAGCTCTCGCCGCCCAGAATGACATGGACGTGTTCGAAGCCCGACCATATCAGCCGAAAATGGTAGAGGCGATGATCGAGCGGCACGCCGACGATCGTTACGTGCTCATCGTTCATCTCGGTGAAGTCCGAGAGGCCAAGCCGTCCCGGCTCATGCACCTGCCGGAAGATCACTTCCTGCTCGGGACCATGGATCGCCCGCCATGTTCGGATCCTTCGCTCCAATGTGCGCCGAATGCGCCCATCAAGCTCAGGGTGACGGCGACATATCTCCTCGAAAATTGCCACTGACCGCAAACCAGGCGCAGCCTGGAGCATGGGGACCACATCCTCGTCGAAGATCCCGGCTAACGGGTCCGGGCGTCGCCGCTCTCGCTGGACCTGCCTTTGCGAGGGAAGCCGAGGATCTCCCTCGATGCGATATGCGGTCGCCGTGCTGATACTGGCCTTGGCGGCGGCGATCGGAACGGCATGGGTATGTCGGAGCTTCATGTAGAGCCTCATCTGATGATCGTTGACGTGGCGGCCCGGCATGAACGACATCCCCTCTCGCGAAGTTATGCCTTTGAATACCTGACCGGCCGCAACCATCAGAAACGCCCCGGAAAGGGCGACATCGCCACCTGCTGATCCGGCTCCGGGCTACGCCCTACGCCGCATCAGCAGGTGGCGATTCTCATCTTGATTGACGCTGCTCTCTCATCCTGATTGTCGCGCGGCAGTCGGCGCCAGTATTTGCCCAAGAGCTGGCGCGGCAAACGACGTAATCGATGCGGTCATAACGATCAGACCTGCGTGAATGGCACGCGCGGAAGCACGCTTCGACATCTTCTATCCTCTCCTGAAGATGACCAGAGCGGCGGCAGCTGATGCTCTTCTTCGCCGCTCCGGAGGGGTAAGCCTATTCGGCGTCGGGCTGCCGGTCGGGTGAAGCCTTGGCGAAACTCTCCAGCGCAAGGCACCGCGCTTCGATGGCGAGAAGCCGCTCCCACTTAAGGTCGACGCCGAAGCGGCGCGCGTTTACGAGCTGGGGAACGAGGCAGATGTCCGCGAGCGAGGGAGCCTGGCCGAAGCAAAACGGTGTGTCGGTGCCGGCAATCAGCGCGTCGCACGCGGCAAGGCCCTCTTCGATGGCCGTACGTGCCCAGGCGTTGACATCATCATCAGCGATACCCAGCGCTCGCAGTCGAGCCAGGATCTTGAGGTTCTGCACCGGATGGATGTCGCAGGCGATCACTTGGGCGAATGCCCGAACATGCGCCCGCTCCATCAGATCGGCAGGAAGAATCGCGGGTTCTGGATATTTGTCCTCTAGATACTCGCAAATGGCTAGCGACTGGGTCAGCACGGCATCGCCTATCTCCAACGTCGGAAGCAGCCCTTGCGGATTGAGCTTGAGATACTCTGGCGCATTCTGTTCGCCGCGACGCAGATGATGGAAGGCGTCCTCGTAGCTGACGCCTTTGAGGTTGAGTGCGATGCGGACCCGGTAGGACGCGGTCGAACGAAAATATCCATGGAGGAGCAAGGCAAGTCCTTTCTATCTGACTTTGCGCAGGAGGAAGACGGCGGCGGACGCGAGCAGCGCTGGCACGATGGCAATGAGGAGCAGGTGCTGGCTCGACCAGCCCAGGCCCAGAAGGGCGCCACCAGCCACCGGGCCCAGGATCGACCCGATGCGACCGACGCCCAGGGCCCAACCGACACCAGTCGAGCGAATGGCGTTGGGATATACAGACGCCGCGACCGCATTGAGTCCGATCTGCCCGCCGACAATTCCGAACCCTGCCGCGGCGGCGCCAGCCAGCAGGAGAACAACATTTGCCCCTGCATGGGAGATGATGAAGATGAATGCCGCCGAGGCCAGGTAGGCCAGCCCCAACACGATGGCCGGCTCCCGCTTGTCGATCAACCGTCCCAGGACGATCGCGCCAAACACGCCTCCCAGATTGAGGATAGCCGTCGATGCGATGGCGATCTCCAATGATAGCCCGAGACTGCGCAGGAGAGAGGGCAACCAGTTGACCAGAAAATACATGACGAGAAGGTTCATGAAGAAGGCGATCCAGAGCAGCGCCGTGGTCTGCGCGCGACCGCCGCGGAAAAGTTCTGCGACTGGGAACTTGCCGATCGGGCCTCCGCCTGCCTCGCTTCGCACCTCTTCGATGAAATGCGCGGGGATGATCGAAGGATCGATCCGCTTCAAAATGGGGGTGAGCCGCCTTTCGGGGTCGGGTCTAGCGGCCAGGAAACGCGCCGACTCGGGTAGGGCGATCCAAAGGAGCGGGATGAGTAGCAGCGGCAGGATGCCACCTAGAAGGAACACCGCTTCCCATCCGAAACGCGCGATAAGCGGTGCGCTGACAATGCCTCCGATCGTCGAGCCCAGCGGAAATCCGCAGAACATCACCGTCACCAGAGTCGCCTTGAGGCGGGCAGGCGCATATTCGCTGGTTATGGCGATAAGATTGGGCATCGCCCCTCCCAGCCCGATGCCGGTCAGGAGACGATAGAGCAGCAGCTGATCCATGCTCGTTGCGCCAGCGGTAAGGAGGGCGAAGAGCGCGAATATCGCCGTGCACAAAATGATGACCAGTTTGCGACCGATCCTGTCGGCGACGGGACTGAGAAGGAACGCGCCGATCGTCAGGCCGAGCAGCCCGACACCGAAAATGGGGCCAAAAGCGGCCTTGTCGAGCTTCCATGCTTCGGCGATTGTCGGCGCGACATAGGCTATCGCCTGCGTGTCAAAGCCGTCGAGGCTTGCGATAAGTGCACATAGCGCAGCGATCCTGAACTGATAGGGACCAAAGCATGCGGCATCGATCGCGGAGGCCGATCCGGCCTCCGCTGTTAGAACTGCCATAACTACCCTCCTCGGATTAGGGTCGTGCGGCTGAGCGGAACAGGAAAGTGTTATAAGGAACTGTTTGGCTCGATACAGCGATAGATGGTTGCCGGGTGGACGTTGAAGGTTCTCGCGATGGCGCTGATGGACTTGCCGTCGAGCACGAGCTGGCGGGCGAGCGCGGCCTGATCGGGTCGCATTTTCTTTGGGCGTCCGAAGGCCACGCCGCGCGCCCTCGCAGCCTTTCGCCCCTCGTCGGTTCGCTTCAGGATGAGGGACCGTTCGAACTGGGCGATGCCGGCGAACACGGTCATGATCATCACGCCGGAGGGCGACGTGGTGTCGGCCCAGGGTTCATCAAGCGATTGTAATCCAGCCTGCTTTTCCTTGATGCGTTCCGCAATGTGCAGGAGATCGATCGTGGATCGTGCCAGGCGGTCGAGGCGTGCGACCACCAGCACGTCGTCCTTGCGCAGGTGCGCCATCAGCCTTTCGAGCTCGGGGCGACCGCGCGCCGTCCCCGATATCTTCTCCTCGAACATCATTTCGCAACCGGCCTGCGAGAGCCGTCCGCGCTGGATGTCGAGGTTCTGGTCCTCGGTGGAAACGCGTGCGTAGCCCAGTTTCATGCGGCCGCTCCGAGTAGCGTGCGAAAGTTACTGCAAAAGGACTTTGTTTCGCACATATGTTTTGCGAAGAAATTGCCCTTGTTTCCTGGTGCCGCCCTCCGCCTTCGCAAAAGTTGAAAGTTTCGCACGGTATGCCCACCCGTCACCTCACTGACGCCCAGCGTCAGGGCTTTGCCCGCTTCGACGGCGAACCGTCGGCCGACCAGCTCGCGCGATATTTCCATTTTGACCAAACTGATCGCGACCTCATTGGAACTCTGCGCGGCGACCACAATCGGCTCGGCTTTGCGGTGATGCTGACCAGCGCCCGGTTTCTGGGCGCATTTCCAGTCTCGCCCGCCGAAATCCCCGCGTCGGTCCTGGCGGCCGTGATCGAACAACTCGCTCTTGAACCCGGCACGGACGTGGAAGCCTATTTTGCGGGAAGCCGGCGCATCCGGCACCTCGCGCTCATCCGGACGCACTGCGGCTTCACGGACTTTGGCGACAACGCGGTGGCGCGGTTCCGATTGACCCGATGGCTCTACGCCCTTTGCTGGAGCGGCGACGATCGGCCCGGCCCCCTTATTGATCGAGCTGCGGCCTGGCTGATCGCCAACAAGGTGCTGCTGCCGGGCGTCACGGTCGTCGAGCGATTGGTCGGCAGAATCCGCGATCGTGCGCGGACCAGGCTTTGGTGTCATCTGGTCACCAGCTTGAGCGATGACCAGCGCGCGCGCATCGCCGCTCTGTTTGACGATGGCGACACATCCACGTTCGCCGCCTTGGACGCGCTGCGGACCATTCCCTCCAAGCGCATGCCGACCGAGCTTTTCCGCCATCTTGATCGGCTCGATGCGGTCCGGGCGTTCAATCTGCGACCGGCGCCACCACGCGGTGTTCCAGCCACAACCCTTGAGCGCCTCGCGCGGGTGGCGCGCGTCAGCAAGCCTTCGGCTATCGCTGTCCTTCAGGAGCCTCGTCGAACCGCGACCGTAGCCGCGCTCTTCCATACGCTCGAAGCGGCGGCCCAGGACGACGCTGCCGAGCTGGCCGAGGCTCTGCTTGCCGACTTGGTGAAGGGGGCTGAAGCCGCCGACAAGCAGGCCCGCCTGCGTAGCCTGCGCGATCTCGATGGCGCAGCGATGCTGCTCCACGCGATGGGTCTCTTGGTTTTGACCGACGACGGGCTGCCCCTCAATGAATGGCGAAACGTGCTCTTCGAGCGGTTGCCCCGTCCCGACATCGAGGCCGCCATGTCCAAGGTGGAGGCAATCGCCAAGCCCGCAGAGACCAAGCCATATGATCAACTGCGAACAAAATGGCGGGGCGCCCGGCGATTGTTCTTTGAAATCACCACCCGCATCGAGATCGACGCCGCCCCGGGCGGCAAAAACGTCAAGGCCGCGATCAGCTACCTCAAGGGCGTGGACGACTGGTCGTCTCTCGCCAAGATGCGCGGCGCACCGACCGCTGCGATCCCAAAGGCGTGGAGGCAACATGCCCTCGATCATGAAGGCAGGGTGAGAGACCCGAAAGCCTATGTCTTCGCGATCATCGATGCATGGCGTCTCGCGATCAAGCGTCGCGACGTGTTCGCCAAGCCCGGCATCCGATACGGGGATCCCCGGCGCGGGATGCTCGAGGGCGAGTCCTGGCACAATTCCAGATTGATGGTAGCACGCGCCCTGGGCCGATCTCTGGAAGCCGACACTGAGATCGACGGTCTCTCCCGCCTTCTCGATGAGGCATATCGTCATGTCGCCGGGCGCGCGGGCGACAATCTGGACCTGCGTTTCGAGACGGTCGCCGACAAGACCCAGATTGTGGTCACGCCCCTCGACAAGCTTGATGAACCCGAGCGCCTTCGTGCGCTTCGCGCCGCCGTCCAAACGCGCATGCCGAAGGCGGGGATGCCCGACATCTTGCTTGAAGTCATGGCGCGAACCGGATTTGCTAAGTCCTTTACCCATCTGAGCGAGCGTCAGGCCACCGTCGAGCACTTCGAGATAAGCCTTTGCGCGACCCTGGTCGGCGGCGCCTGTAACATCGGCCTTGAGCCGGTTGTGCGCCCGGAATTTGCGGCTCTGCGTCGCGACCGGCTTTCCTGGGTCGGTCAGAATTTCATTCGGCCCGAGACCATAGCCGCGGCCAACGCCGCGATCGTTGCCGCTCACAGTCGCCTGGATATCGTCCAACATTGGGGCGCAGGCGAGGTGGCCAGCGCCGACGGCATGCGGTTTGTCGTTCCGTCGAGCGCCATACACGCCGGCCCCAACCCCAAATATTACGGCCAGGAGCGCGGCGTCACTTGGTACAACATGATTTCCAACCAGTTCAGTGGTCTGGCCGGAGCGGTCATCCCTGGAACGCTGCGCGACAGCCTGGTCGTCCTGGCTCTCCTGCTGGAACAGGAAACCGAGCTCGAACCTCTGGAGATCATGACCGACACAGCCGCCTATTCCGACGCGATTTTCGGGCTGTTCTGGCTCTTGGGCTACCGGTTCAGCCCCCGTCTGGCGGACATCGGCGGCGCGAAGCTGTGGCGCATCGACCGCCAGGCGAGCTACGGACAATTCGATGAGATTGCCTGGGGCAGGATCAAAATCAATCTGATCAGGGAAAACTGGTCCGACCTGATCCGTTTGGCCGGATCGCTCAAGCTCGGCCACCTCAAGGCCGCAGGCGTCATGCGCATGCTGCAGGTCAAAGACCGCCCAACGACCCTGGCCAAGGCGCTGTCTGAACTGGGGCGCATCATCAAGACGCTGCACATCCTGCGATACATCGACGATCGACCGTTCCGCCGGCGGATATTGGTTCAGCTCAACCGGCAGGAATTGCGCCACAAGCTCGGTCGGCGCGTCCATCACGGCGATCGGGGCGAAATCAGAAGCCCTCTGCGCCAGGGCCAGGAGGAGCAGCTTGGCGTCCTTGGTCTCGCCCTCAACTCCATCGTCCACTGGAACGCTGTCTACATGCAAGAAACCGTGCGCCAACTCAGTGAGGCCGGGACGCCGCCACTGCCCGCCGATATCGCTCGACTCTCGCCGATATCCTGGCGTCACATCAATTTCCTCGGGCGCTACGATTTCTCCGTGCCCGACGCCGTCGCAAACGGCGGCCTCAGACCGCTACGTCAACCTAATTCCAAATGGGACTTTTGAAAGAAAATAATGCCCCTTACGACACTTTCCTGTTCCGCTCAGCCGCACGACCCAGTTCGCGGGTCGTCGGCATCCTCGTAGCCGCAGGTGGTCGCAAAGATCCGCGCGCGCAGGATGTCGTCCAGCGCATGGACCACCCGCGAGGGATCGCGCCGATCGGCGATGCACGCAGCAAGCCGTTCGCAAATCCCCATCCGTCGCCCGGCCTGCGCGAGCAGCAGCACCCCGCCGTCCGAAGTCAGCCGACCGCCATCAAACGCGGCGGACACCTTTTTGCGACGCACCGCTGGAAAGCCGAAGACCGTCACGCTATCGTCGATGGCGGTAAGAGTAGCTTGTGGCATTTTGTGCCTCGCTGCAGGGCTGATCCAATCAATCCTTTCCTACAGCAGAACAATACCTTACGCTACTCTCACCACCCCTTCAGGCACAGCCCCATGCATAATCCGGGTTAGGTACGTCGCAATGGCGCAATGCTGCGTGCATACGCCTCGCCCTCAACTTTTTTACTTCTCACCCTGTTAGTGTGATTAATTTGGTTTCGGCCCTAACCCTGCCAACCGATGGCCCTGCTTGCACTGCGCGCTACATCAATTATCTTATCGATCTTGACCTTGCTGAAAAACGTCTTTTGTTCTGCACGAGCCAAAATACTCATCGTCGCGACCAAGCGATCTTGAGAATCCAGGACCGGCACCGACGTCGCAGATAGTCCCGGTACGACAGTTCCGCGAGTCTTGGAGAAACCCACCCGCCTAGCTTGCTCAATTTGCGCGGCAAGTTTGAGGTCATCGACGACTATACCCTCAGCCCGCTCGCGTTCGACCCGTTCCCTGGTCTGTTCAGGAGGGCAATGCGCCAGAAAGAGGATCCCCGACGATGATGTCTGCATTGGCAAGACCGATCCCGTGTGCAGAGATGTAAGCAGCGGAATTCCACCATCGATCCAACGAATGACAGTTGGGCCGTAATCGCCCCACACGGAAAGCAAGCCGGTAGTTTTCATTTCTGCCAGTAGATCATTCAAATGCTCAGCGGCTATGCGCACGGTGTCCAGCCGTGCCATTGCCGCCAAGCCAAGACGGATGGTTAGCCCTCCCAAATAATACCGACCGCTCCTTTCGTCCTGTTCGACCACCTCGGTATTCACAAAGGAAAGCAAATACCGGTGCGCTTGGCTACGGGACAGACCTGAATGTTCTGCCACTTCGCGGAGAAAGGCTCCTTCACCTCTTCCGGTCTCCACTAAAGCTAGTAAAACTCGTACCCCAACTTCAACTGATTGAATGGATTTTCTATCATATTTATCTTCTTCGAACACATTTCCAGATTTATCACCAATTTTATTCATATCGTACTCCATGATCTACCTGTTTTTCAAATATGGTGATGATGAGTGAGATCCCAGACGCTTTCCCTCAAATGTGGATAGGTCTTTTAATTCCGGGTAGCCGTCAACCTCAGTAGTGCCGGACCGTCAGGGTCATGGTCCTTTTCGAGGTCAGAGCCTCATGATGGTTTTCGGGGCCAGGGCCTCTATGTGTGCAACGATGTTGGCCAAGGCCACAACAGCCGATCCAGCGATGTCACATTCACCACCGTCCTGACGACGGCACCACTGGCGTTTTGACTACACGCCGGTGATTTTTGGGCGGGTTAAGCAGGCAACATTACACTCTCCTTACCCATTCAAATTCGGTGCCGTCAGTCCAGATGCAATGCAAAATGTTGGCCAGCTTGCGTGCGACTGCGACGCGCGCCTTTCTCGATCCGACGCGACGGGCAAGCTGCTCGCCCCAATCCTTGAGCTGCGATCGCCGCTTCGTCCTGTAAAGTAGGACCGTAGCCGACTCATAGAGATATGCTGATTCCGACGCAAGTCGCCCCCTCATTCCGAAAAGATGCTGCCGACTTGTTCCGAGAAATAGTCGCCCCCTTGTGGGGCGGGTCTGCCCGGGTTCGCTGGCGGGGCTATCGTCGCTCTTTTGGATGTGTCCGAGGAGTTGAGCGATGTCGGCAGAAAGGGTGAGCATGCGGCGTGTCCACCAGATATTGAGATACCGGTTCGAACAGGAACTGGGCTACAAGGCGATATCACTGCGGGTGGGCGCGGTCCCTCGACTGTGCGCGCGACCCTGAAGCGGGCAGCGGATGCGGGTCTGAGCTGCCGTTGGATGAGGCACCGAGCGACGCAGCGCTCGAGGCATCGCTATACCGCGATGCAGGCAAGAAGAGGGGACATCGCCGTTGTCCGGAGCCTGACTGGGCGCAGTTCCACCGCGAATTGAAGCGCACGCAGGTAACATTGCAGGTGCTGTGGGACGAGTACGTTGCGGAGCATCCCAGCGGCTATCGATATAGCCGATTTTGCGATATGTATCGCAGCTGGGCCATGAAGTTGCCGGTTAGGCCCAGTGACCTCATAGGTCGAAAAACGGCCAACTCGTAGAACGGATTGGAAACGGTCTGCGCGGTTGACGGTTGCATTTTGATATCGGTATGTCGAGAGCACGCGGGCCGGAGAAAACGATGTCGGTTGTGAGTGTCTGGGACACGGACGAGGAGCTTGCCGGGCGCTGGAGTTTGGCGTTCGAGGATTTCTCGCTTTTGAACGCAAAGCCCGCAGCGAGCCGGCTCGGCTTTGCAGCCCAGCTGATGATGTTCCGTACGGCGGGACGTTTTGGTCGCGGCGCCGACAAGTTTCCGGATACCGTCGTTGCATATCTCGCCGAGGAGATCGGAGCATCGCCTGCAGAGCTTGCGGACTATGACTGGCTTAGCCGTTCCGGGCGACGGCATCGTGCCGAGATTCTCGACCATTTGGGATTTCGCCGGGCGCGCCGACAAGACATGCAGGCAGCTGTTGCGTGGACTGGCTCCGAGCTTTGCCAGTTGGGCTTGCCCGCTTCCGGGATGATGGACCGTATTCTTGGCTGGTTCGTCGCGCAACGGATTGCGGTGCCTGAGGAAGAGGCGTTGACGGCGCTGATCACCACGGCCCGTCGCGCGTTCGAGGATCTGGTGCTGGAGAAGATTGCCTCGTTCGAATCGCCCAAGCACGGGGAACGGCTTGATGCTTCGCTCGCCGATGAGGGCGGCGTCACAGGTTTTTCGGGACTGAAAGCGGATCCCGGGCAGCCCAATATCGACAACATACTGGTGGCGGCACGGCGGCTTGTCTTTGTGAAGCAGCATGTGTTGCCCTGCGAGGCCTTGCCCGATTTGGGGGACCCCATTGCGCGGATTCTGGGCAGCAGTGTGATCAACTAGACCGCCTGGACGATGCGCCGGCACCCTGATGGGCGACGCCACGCGCTGTTCGGGCTTTTCCCGGCGCGCCGGAAGCGCGAACTCACAGACGGCCTGATCGACCTGCCGATCGAAATTGTCCACAAGGTCGGCAGCCGAGCCCGCAACCGGGTGCTCAAGGCGTTTGTGACCGAAGTCGAGCGGGTTCAAGCAAAGAGGGACTGCTTGTCCGGATTGCCGAGGCGGCCTGTCTTCAGCCCGAAGGCATGGTGCGCGATGTCGTGTTTCCGGCAGCGGGCGGTGCCAACGTGCTGGCGGCGATCGTGCGAGAGCATAAGGCGTCGGACGGTTTCGAGCGGCGCGTTCACCGGGTGCTGCGCGTCTCGTATCTGCGTCTCGTATCTGCGTCATTATCGGCGCATGCTTCCGGCGGTATTGGGTGTGTTGGAATTCCGTTCGAATAACCCGGTGCATCGCCTGGTGCTCGATGCGGTCGACTGGCTGCGCCGGACGAGTGGCAGCCGGCGCGTCCTCCGGCCTGAGGACGGCGTGCCGCTGGACGGTGTCGTGCCCCCCAAATGGCGCGACCTGGTCGTGGAAAAGGACGACGACGGGCGTCCGCGGATCAACCGCATCAACTATGAGATCTGCGTACTGATCGCGTTACGCGAGCGTCTGCGCTGCAAGGAAATCTTGGTGGTGGGCGCGGACCGCTACCGTAATCCTGACGACGATTTGCCACGGGATTTCGAAACACGCCGCGCCGACTGTTATCTTCTTCGGCAAGGGCGGTGAGATCGCCACCAACCGCCTGGAGGATCAGGAGTTGTCCGTGCTGGCGCTCCATTTGCTGCAGAATTGCCTGGTCTATGTGAACACGCGGATGCTGCAGCGGGTCCTGGATGCACCGAGCACTGCCACGAAGATATGGGCATCACGGATCTCGCCAGTCAGCCGGTCGACCACGATCCCGATCTTTCCCCGGCATAATCGACGAACAGCTTCTCCCCAGGTGTATGGTTCTGCCGCAGGATAGCTGTGTGGTTGGCGCGGACCCGAGTCAGAAGAGTCGTTTCGGATTGACCAGCAAGTCGGCTTGCTTCGCCAGAACGGCGAAACGCTCTCGACGATAGAAGATGCAATCGTTCGTGGTTCAGTTGAAGCTGTCGGCGGTAACGTTGCACAAGCGGTCAGAGAATTGGGGCTGACGCATCTGCAATTCGCTTTCAGGGTTGCGAAGATGCGTCGTCATAGCTAGCCTTGCTTTTGATTTTGTTGCAATGACTTGCATAATATGCAAAGAGACTTCCTTCTGTGCATAAAGGGCAGGGGGAGAGTGAAGCCGTGAAACTGGGAGATATCGGGTGCGTTCGGTAGCGATTGTAGGCGCCAATCTAGCGGGTGGGCGAGCGGCGGAAGCGCTGCGGCAAGTAGGGTTCGACGGTCGGATCACTCTGATCGGTGAAGAGCCCTGGAGGCCCTATGAGCGCCCGCCGCTGTCCAAGGAGTTCCTGTGGAATCCAGCCGAAATGTCGGACAACTTTTTCCTGCAGGATGAAAACTGGTACTCCGACAACCGGATCGACATGCTGCTCAGCACCCGTGCCGAAGCGATTGATTTGAATGCGGGCGGCGTGCGCCTCTCGGGTGGCCAATTGGTCGCTGCCGACAAGGTTCTGCTGGCGACTGGAGGGCACGCCCGCAAGCTCAATCTGGCCGGAGCCGATTGCGTCAACGTACATTATCTGCGCACCCGGGACGATGCCGCCAGGATGGCCCTCGACCTTCGTCAAGGCGCACGGGTGGTGATCGTTGGCATGGGCGTGATCGGAGCCGAAGTGGCTGCTAGCGCGATCAAGCTTGGCTGCGAAGTAACTGCGGTAGAACCGTTGGCGGGTCCGATGGAACGGGCACTGGGCAAACGTTTCGGTCAGTGGCTGGGCGAGGAGCACCGCAAGCGCGGGGTCAAGACCCATTTCAACCGGGGCGTAACGGGTTTCAAGTTCGCGGACGGCCGCGTATCCGCAGTCGAGATCGACGACGGCACCGTCATCCCTTGTGATGCCGTCGTCGTTGGGGTGGGGATCATTCCTGCCACCTCGCTCGCGGTCGATGCCGGGTTGACTGTAAACAATGGGATCGTCGTCGACCGTCGATGCCAGACCAGCAATAAGGCGATATTTGCCGCCGGTGACGTCGCCGAGCAGGACGGTTTTTTTGGCGGTCGCTTCCGGCAGGAAACCTATCAGAACGCTTCCGACCAGGCCCAAGCGGCGGCCTCGGCGATGCTTGGTCACGAAGTCGATTACTGCAAGCCCATGTGGTACTGGAGCGACCAGTTCGATTTGAACATCCAGTTCTGCGGGCAAATTCCGGCACAGGCCGAGGTCGTCCTTCGCGGCGATATCGAAAGCAACGCTTTCGTCGCTTTGTTTTTGTCCGGCAATACAATTGATGGCCTGCTGACTGTCAACCGCGCGCCCGATATGGGCATTGGCAAGCGGTTGGTCGAACGGAGGACGAAGGCGAGCGCCGACCGGCTTGCGGATGCAGACGTGTCTCTGCGCGAATTGCTTATGCAGTCTGCTCGATAGCGCGTCGGCGGCGGGGGGCCTTATCCGATCCCGCCGCCCGCGACGAAGAGTGTCTGCCCGGTGAGGTAGGAGGCCTCCTGAGAGGCGAAAAAACAAATTGCAGCGGCCAGTTCATCGGGTTCGCCGAAGCGGAGCATAGGGGTGTCGCGCAAGGTCTGCTCCATCACTCCTGCAAAACCCGCCTTGAACGCATCGCTCATGGGTTCGGGATCGCGTGGGGTGACCCGTCACAGGTTCATTTAGTGCCTCAGAGCCGGAACACCGTTGCACGATGGGCAGCCAAGCGGCGCGACGATGCACAGGCACTAGAACCGCAGAGGCAGCGGTCAGCCTGGAAGGCCCCATCGCGGCAGCGCTGCGCGTGGTACATGGGCCAGGCTCCCGATCAGATCGGTGCCGAACATACGCTGTTCCTCGAACATCCCAGCGCATCTGGCTCGTCGACTTCCAAAACAGCTCAACAGGAATCTGCACTGGAGAGTTATCATGAACACACGATCGAGATGGTCTTCGCCAAGCTCAAGCATCTGCTGCGAAAGGCCGGTGAGCGCACACGGGAAGGGTTATGGAACCGGGTCGGCTCCCTCCTCGACGACTTCCCGCCACACCGATGCAAAAACTACTTGCGACATCCCGGATACGCTACCGTCAGATCACAAACCGCTAATTCGGACACCGCTGGTTTCCAGTTCAGCGACAAAGCGGCGGTCAAAGCAGCGACTCCGTCCTTGGCGGCGGGATAGGGAGTCTTGTTCTCGCCGCGCGTGGCCACTGAACCGATATTTACGACTGAACCGCGCCCGGCCGCGAGCATGTACGGCAACACCGCATGGCGGCACCAAAGTGTCGGCCACACCGAGCGGTTGATTTCGGCACAAATCTCGTCGGGGGTAGAATCCCAATAGGGCTTAGCCCAGATCGTACCACAGACATTGTGGACCGCCACGTCGATTTGGCCGAATTGATCTGCAACCGTCCGGTACAGTTCGGTCGCTCCCTCGCATTTCTCGAGGTCGAAGATGGCGGCATGAACATCGCAGCCATTGTCCCGCAGGCGATCGACCGTAGCCTGCGTAGCTTCAGCCGCTCGGTCGGCAATGATCACGATGGCGCCTTCCTCAGCCATACGCCTGGCTGGGGCTAGCCCGATGCCTTGAGCGCCAGCGGTCACAACCGCGATCTGGTTGTCGAACGGCTTGGCAGAAGTCATGATGTTGCTCCTCCTTTATTCACATTCCTGCAACGAAACGCAAGGCTGGGAGGTTGCCTTTCCTATATTCATGATCTATATCGAGAACGGAAATGCGTTGCGCAATGTCAAATGATTAGGCGCTGCAGCGGCGATCACCGGACCGGATTTGAGGAGAGAAACGAAATGGCCCGTACACTCATGAAACCAGACGACGTCAAAGGTGCCTGGGCGATTATTCCCACTCCGGCAAAGGATGATGCCTCGGATTGGCGCGCGACAAAGACAGTTGACCTCGATGAGACAGCGCGTGTGGTTAATGGCCTGATCGATGCAGGGATCAACGGAATTCTCAGTATGGGGACGCTTGGCGAAGCGGCGACCATGACCCACGACGAAAAGCTCGATTTCATAAAGGCGCTGGTCGATGCAGCAGCCGGCCGAGTGCCGATTTTCGTTGGCACCACCTGCCTCAACACGCGCGACACTATCGCGTTGACACGTCAAGCGCTTGATATTGGTGCCGATGGCACGATGCTGGGAGTTCCGATGTGGTGCGCGCCAAGCGTTGATGTTGCGGTGCAGTTCTACAAGGATTTAGCTGAAGCCGTGCCTGAGATGAACATTGCCATCTATGCCAATCCCGAAGCCTTCAAGTTCGATTTTCCACGCTCGTTCTGGGCTCAGGTGGCGGAGATTCCCCAAGTCGTCACGGCGAAATACATTGGCGTCGCTCACTTGCTGCCGGACCTTGCAGCCATTCGGGGACGGATCAAGCTGCTGCCGATCGACTTCGACTACTACGGCGCAGCTCGTATGGACGAATCGATCGACGCCTTTTGGTCGAGCGGTGCCGTGTGTGACCCGCTGGTGACCACGACATTGCGCGACCTTGTGTCGCAAGCGCGCGCTACCGGTGATTGGAGCGCGGCGCGGGCATTTATGGGCCGACTCGGCCCAACGGCAGCGCCACTGTTCCCTAACGGCAGCTTCAAGGAATTCTCGACCTACAACATCGCGCTCGAAAAGGCGCGCATGAACGCAGGCGGCTGGATGAACGCCGGTCCGGTCCGCCCGCCCTACCATCTTTGCCCCGAACCCTACCTCGAGGGCGCGCGCCTTTCGGGCAGAATGTGGGCCGAACTTGGCAAGGCGCTCGCAGCCGAAAAATGAGATAAGCGCGAAAATTGGGAGAAAGCGAGTGACGGACTGAGGTGGTCCCGCCTTCTTGGATAGTTAATTGGGATCAAAAACTTCTTTTTTAGAGCGGTCAAGCTAACTGGGGGCTTCCTATCGACCACACTACGCTGCCAAAAGTGGGGCTACGAGTTTCTTAAAATTGTAAAGGAAAGCTTCCTTCATTGCACCCAACACCCTCTCTCTGAAAGCAGCCTTTACGACGCTAAATACGTGCGACTTTGCATCGAGCGCGGCCAAACCCCATGCTGTCGAGAGCAACGATGGTTTTTGGACCCACACCTCGGAAGCTCCCATCCATATTAATCTTTTAAAAACTTCATACTTTGAATTTTAATCTAGAAGATAACTTTCAAGAAAATCGAGGCGATCGTTGCCCCAGAATATCTGATCATCAACAAACATCATCGGCGCGCCGAATACGCCCCGCTGGTAGGCTTGCGTACGGGCCTTGCGGTATTCGCCCTGGCCTGCGGGCGAAGCGACGAATTCACACAGTGCATCGGCATCGAGGCCAACGTCTTCGGCACAACCGCGCAACTCATTCTGATCGCGCGGATCGATCCCGATTCCCCAGATCCGGTGGTACGCCGCTGTAACAAATGCTTCGGCCTGGTCTTGGCCGCGGGCATAAAGCGCTGCACAATTCCAATCCGAACAGGCGAAGCTCGCGGGAAAGGTCAAAGGCACCTCGTACTTGGCCGCCCAGCGCTCCAGATCGGCCATCATGACCTTTATCTTGGGAACAACTTCGCGGTTGGACGGGCCATAGTTTCCGGCAGCAATCTTCGCCTCCGGAATGTCTATCGGCCTATATTCGATCACGCAGCCGGTCCTGCGGGCCAAATCAGGCAGTTTCACCTGCGCTAGGTAGCTGAACGGACTGATGAAATCGAAATAGAAATCGATCGTTTTCGTCATGACGCTGTTCCGTAACCCACTAGCTTTTCGTAGTTTTCCCAGAATCCAACGATTGAGCCCTCGGTGACCAGGTGATCTGCATCGTCCGCACGGCCACCGCCCATGGCGATGTACGATTTTGCTTGCATTTCGCCAATGACGGCCCTTTGGACGATTTCGACTGCTTCACCATCTTCCATGGAAATCAGCCCGGCCGGACCGATCAGGTTGGTTTGCTTTTGCCGGATAGCCTGCATCTCGGCATCATCATCAGCGTAGCCGAAATGGGTCCAGACAAGCTCGAAGGCGTCGGTGCCCTTGGTTACTATCTGCCGCACCGCCAGGGTGTTCTGAATCTGCTGGAGCACCAGGTTCGGGAACACTGCGAGGATAACGAGGGTTATGCCATCATCGAATTCCTGCCGACCCTTAAGGAGCGACATGTCCTGCAGCTTGAATTCGGTGTTAAAGGTGCGAGAATCCCCATAGGCCTGCTTATCCGCGGCATCGTCGTTGCTGGCAGCGATCGAGTAAAGCAGCGAATGACGCTTGTTCGCGTCCATCACGCTTTTGCCCGTCTGTGTCGAGCGGTATAGTCCGAATGTGTTGTGGAACAGGTGGAGTAGGCTTGCGTGATATGGGTCGCGCGTGTTCTCGGCGTATAGCTTCCAGTTGCCGTGCACATGCTGGCGCTGGTCACCCAGCACCTTGATTGGCTTGCACATGATGCGCTCGATGTGCTCGATCACGACCGGCCCCAAAAAGTCAAGCAACGGCTCAACGGTTTCAGAGAAACTGGCGAAAACCAGACCGCCAATGCTTTCCGCACGGAGCTTTCTCAGGCCGTGTTGCTTCATGTCGAAGTCACCGGGCATACCGCCCTAACCCTTGAGGCCACGCCGGAATGGGACTCCGATCAGATTGCCTTCCAGATCATAGGCCCATTGATGGTAGACGCATTCCAGATTGGGGCGGTTGCCGCGCACTTCGCGGCAAACCAGCGCACCGCGGTGCGCGCAACGATTGACCAATGCATGCACTTTACCGTCACTGGCACGGGTCACTATGACCGGAGTCTCGCCGACGAAGGTTGATTTGAAGTCTCCCGGTTCGGGCACTTCCGCTTCCAGGGCAACGAAAGACCATGTTTCACCCTGGAAGATGTTCTCTTGCTCTCTCCGATAATATTCCGGATCGGTGAAGACGCGATACGGTACACGGCACGCGGCAACGTCCGCTGCATCCGAATCTTGACTACCCTTAAACACTGTTTCTGGCATAAGTAAAATCTCACAATCGGCTTATATTGGACGTACCATCATTGTATCTATGACATTCGTGTCAAATACAGCGACTTTCGATGTAAAGAGCGGATTTTCTCCGCTACAGTCTATTTCATCGATATATTTGCCGGAATTGTATATTTCCGTACGACCGTCCGCTCGCGTCATGAATACGGTGTAATTTGTTTGAGCCGTGATCTTTAATTCGTGTTCTGACACGATGCGAGTAGGCCCAAGAATATGACGATAGCTGTGCACCGGAAAGATATTTGCTTTGCGCAAGGATACGATGCGGTCGACCAGCATGCCTTTGCTATCGCAGAATATCGCCGAGACGGTCAGATTGCGGTCATGGTTCTCGCGCGCGATAACCTTGTAAATGCAGTCGTCCGCGAACAGCTCTGGCCATTCCTCAAGTCGATCATCATCTATCCACTCGGCATGGATGGCGTTGATTTCGGTTGCAAGATACTGCAAGCGAAGGCGCTCGGAAATGTTCGGATCCATCTCAGGCCAATCCTTCCAGTTGATCGATGCAGACCCACTCGTCTTCAATCCTGACGGGGTAAGTCTTGATCGCAACCTGGCAAGGAAAGGCCTTCGCCGCCCCAGTGGCGATATCGAACGATCCACCATGAAACGGGCATTCGATGATGCCGCCATCTTGGTACCCATCAGTCAGCATTGCGTTTCCATGGGTGCACATGTTGTCGGTCACGAAGATATCACCATCGACGTTGTAGACAGCCAGCGCGGGCAGTTGCTCCAGAAACACTCCGACCGGTTCGCCATCCTTGACGTCAGCAACCGGGCAAAGACGTACCTTACTTGTCATCGTGCTTCGTAGTCCTTTTATGTATTTGATATAGCAGCCAGTCTGGAGGCGGCTTACTAGAGAGGAACATCCATGCCGTACCCCTGGGCCTCATTGCCGTGACCGAAAATGTCGCGGGTGTAGAATTCCTGCTGGGCAGGCGCCTTACGAGCACCCCAACCAAATTCCCATAACCAGCCAGAAGGGTTGGCGCAGTAGAAGGTGAGGGCCAAATCGTTGGCATGCTTGCCGAGCTGAAGCGCGACATCAATCTGACGCTCGCGCACGATGTCGTGGGCGAGCCCGAGGTCGTCCAGTTCGGTATATTCAAACATCAGATGGTTAATGCGCTTTTCCATCGGGCCGAGGCCGAAGGCGACCGAGTGCTGCCGTTCATTGCAATGCATGAAGTACGGCATGGCCACCATGCCGTTGGGCAGATGCAACTGGTATTCAACCGATCCGCGCAGCCCCAACAGGCGGTAAAACGCGGCTGCGGCTTCGACATCGTCTTGGCGCAGGATGCAGTGACCGATCCCCTCCGACCCGGTGACGAATTTGCCGAACATGGGGCGTCCGGGATGGAAAGGCTTGTGGGCATCCACTTGCGGGCCGTAGAAGATTTCGGTTGGGTTTCCACCGGGATCGGTCAACTTGGCCAGACCGAGCACGCGGCGCTCGCGGGCTTCGGCATCGCTCGCCACAGTCACTGCTATCCCGGCGTTGGTCAGCTTTTCAACCATTGACTCGAACTCGGTCGGATCACCAAGCCGCCAGCCCATGTAGGCGAGATCGTCAGTGTCGCCTTTGATAAGTGCTATGCGATGATGCCACAGATCCATCCGGAGATAGATGCGATCACTCTCACCTTCGTCGACGACTTCCATTCCGGCAACCTCTGCTGCGTAGGCTCGCCACGCATCGAGATCTGTCACTGACATGCCGAGATATCCAAGTTCGCTGACCGATGACATTTACTGCTCTCCCAAAATCGCCGCCTTTTGGCGCTGTGTCCAGCATGCTCGACGACGCTAAACATGCGGCTTCGGCACTTAATCCGAAAAATCTATTAGGCGAATGTTTCGCTGGGTGCAATACGTTGCACAGAATAATGTTTAGCGGTAGGAAAGCTGCCTGGCATTGGCTGGTCGATTCGCCGCAAGGTGATTGGCGAACTGGTAACTGTTCAGCGACCGGCATTTGCAATGGCGCCGGGGCCAAGTGATCGCAGAAGCGACGTCGGGTCAAAAGGACGATGCGGGAGAGACAGGTAATGAACGCGAAAGAACGACTGGTGGGGCGTATCGCCAACCTGCAGGTCCTGCGGGGACGGCTCCAATCCTGGTTGGCCAAGGATGAAACGCGCGGCGTCTATAAAGTAGATCGTGCAGCTTTTACCGACCCCGAGATTTTCGAGCTTGAGCTTAAAGTATGTCTTCGAACGCAACTGGGTGTTCGTTTCGCATGAAAGTCAGGTCGCTAAGCCCAACGATTTTATCACAACCAAAATTGGCAGAGTGCCTGTCATTATAACCCGTGATAAGACGGGGGTGCTTCGCGGAATGGTGAATGCTTGCGCGCATAGGGGCGCGCGCGTCTGCCGTGAAAAGGCCGGAAATAAAAAGAATTTCATGTGCCCGTTTCATGGATGGACCTATTCATCGTCAGGCAATTTGCTTGATGTCACGGAAGAGGCGGCTGGTGGCTACGCGCCTGGATTCGACAAGGCTGATTTTGGTCTGCCGCAAATTGCGCGCCTTGAGAGCTATCGCGGCTTCATCTTCGCCAGCCTTTCCGACGACGTCTTGCCTCTTGAGGATTATCTGGCAGGGTCGAAAAAGTTCATCGATCTGCTGGTCGATCAATCCAAGACCGGAGAGCCTGAGGTAATCCCTGGCGCGACCCGATATCGTTATCGGGGCAACTGGAAGTTGCAGGTTGAAAACGGTCTGGACGGATACCACGTCAGCACTGTGCATGCGAACTACTTCATGACCGTTCAAAGGCGTGTGCTGGGCGTATCTAAGAACGATACGAAAGCTATCGATTTGGCCAATTACAATCGACAGGATGGTGGGTTATTCTCTTTCGAGAATGGTCATGCAGTCCTGTGGATGGACTACGCTAACTTCAAAGACCGTCCAAACTTTGAAATTCTTGACTGGCTGACTGCCAATCGCGGAGAGGAGAAGGCGTTGTGGATGAACAAGCGGATCCGCAATCTCCAACTTTTCCCTAATGTGTTCTTGAAGGACCAGAGCAGTAGCCAGATCAGAATCATTCACCCGATTTCGGTCGATGAAACGGAAGTCACGACCTATTGCATCGCGCCTGTTGGTGAGAGTGCTGAGGCCCGGGCCTTGCGGCTTCGGCAGTATGAAGACTTCTTCAACGCCAGCGGCATGGCGACGCCCGATGACCTGACCGAGTTCAACAACTGCCAGGCCGGTTTCGCTGCCGGTGAAGGCCGGATGAACGACATGTCGCGTGGCGCCACAAGGTGGGAGAAGGACGCTGGACATTTTGGTGCAGGCCTGGGTGTGGACGCCGTCCTCAGCAGTCCCTCTGTGGCTGACGAAGGCCTTTATGTCGCGATCCATGATGAGTGGGTGAACCGCATGAATTCGGCGATCGATCGCGAATGCGCTGAACTGATGGCGTTTGGGGACAAGGAGCCGGTTTTGTGAATGACGTCGATGCAAATTCGCGGTCGGCGGACAGTCCTTTGCGGCGAAAGCGGCTGCAAAGGCAGCTGAGAAGGTATAGCGTGACAACCGGGCTGCACCGGATCCGGATCGTCGGCGGCGGAGAGTTCAGCTGCGGTGAGGACGAGCGGATCTTGCTTGCCATGGAGCGATGCGGATCGAGCGATATCGGCGTTGGTTGCCGTGGCGGCGGGTGCGGAATTTGCAGGGTCAGGGTGGTCGGCGGAGATTACACGACCGGTAAGATGAGCGTGGCGAAGATTTCGGAGACCGAGCGTGCGGCGGGCTTTGCCCTAGCCTGCAGAGTGTTTCCGGTGAGCGACCTTTTGATCGAAGTTGGATGAATTCTAAGGAGAGATGCAATGGCTACACAGTTGAAAAGTGGTACTAACGAGTACGGAATTAAGAGTGAATACGGTCACTTTATCGGCGGCGAGTGGATTTCCAGTGATAGCGGAAAGACGATCGACCTGATTAACCCTGCCACCGGGGCGGTGCTGACCAAAATCCAGGCTGGCAATGCCAAGGATATCCAGCGCGCAGTGGCCGCCGCGAAGGCTGCTTTCCCGAAGTGGGCGGATAGTTCGGCCGCCGAACGCCAGGAAATTTTGATCGAGGTCGCGCGCCGACTCAAGGCACGGCATCAGCATTACGCGACGCTCGAAACGTTGAACAACGGCAAACCGATCCGCGAATCGATGCATTTCGACATGCCCCAGGCAATCGGCCAGTTCGAATTGTTCGCGGGCGCTGCGTACGGCCTCCATGGCCAGACCATGGATTATCCCGATGCCGTCGGCATCGTTCATCGCGAGCCGTTGGGGGTCTGCGCGCAGATTATCCCGTGGAACGTTCCGATGCTGATGATGGCCTGCAAGATCGCGCCCGCGCTCGCTTCGGGTAACACGGTTGTGCTTAAACCCGCCGAGACGGTCTGCCTTTCGGTGATCGAATTCTTCGTGGAAATGGCCGATCTTCTGCCCCCCGGCGTGATCAACGTGGTCACCGGCTATGGTGCCGACGTCGGAGAGGCGCTTGTGACTCATGAGGACGTCCGCAAGGTCGCCTTCACCGGTTCGGTGGGGACAGCCCGTCGGATCATGCAGTATGCATCCACCAATATCATCCCGCAGACGCTGGAACTGGGCGGCAAGTCCGCGCACATCGTCTGCGCCGATGCCGATATCGATGCCGCAGTCGAAAGCGCCACGATGTCGACCGTGCTCAACAAGGGCGAGGTTTGCTTGGCCGGATCGCGACTGTTCCTGCACGAGTCGATCCAGGATGAGTTCCTCGCCAAGTTCAAGGTCGCACTCGAAGGCATTCGCCAGGGCGACCCGCTCGACTTCGCCACACAGCTCGGCGCGCAGGCGTCGCAGATGCAGATGGACAAGGTCATAAGCTACCTCGAACTGGCGACGGAAGAAGGCGCCAACGTTCTGACCGGCGGTAGCCGCAACGACAAGCTTGCCGATGGGAACTTCATCAGGCCGACGGTCTTTACCAACGTCAACAACTCGATGCGTATTGCGCGTGAAGAGATCTTCGGCCCCGTTACCAGCGTGATTAGCTGGAAGGACGAAGACGACATGATGAAGGTGGCGAACGATACCAATTACGGCCTCGCCGGTGGTATCTGGACCCGCGACATTGCGCGCGCGCACCGCATGGCACGCAAGCTCGAAACCGGCACGGTGTGGATCAACCGCTACTACAATCTGAAGGCCAACATGCCACTCGGCGGCTACAAGCAGAGCGGGTTCGGTCGTGAGTTCAGCCATGAAGTGCTCAACCACTACACCCAGACCAAGTCGGTCGTGGTGAATTTGCAAGAAGGTCGCACCGGGATGTTCGATCAGTAATCCCAGACTGATCGATAACCGGAGGCGGAGGAGAGAAAATTGTCTAACAGGCTTGATGGACAGGTGGCGCTACTTACCGGTGGCGCCACCGGGATCGGGGCGGCGGTGGTCGCGCGTTATATTGAGGAGGGTGCCAAGGTTGGCGTCCTGGTCAAGGACGATGAGCAGGTAGAACTCGTGCGTTCGCGGCATGGGGACAGCGTGGTGGCCGTGGCGGGAGACGTGCGTTCCTATGCCGACAATGCCCGCGCCGTGGCGGAAACCGTGGCGGCTTTCGGCAAGCTCGATGTATTTGTCGGGAACGTTGGGATCTGGGATTTTATGGTCCCGCTCGAACAGCAGGATCCCGAGCAACTC